>JAFEGH010000010.1 GCA_018240065.1 Verrucomicrobiota bacterium
AGTTGCACCAGTCGGACCTGTGGGTCCTGTTCCACCTGTTGGTCCAGTTGCACCAGTCGGACCTGTGGGTCCTGTTCCACCTGTTGGTCCAGTTGCACCAGTCGGACCTGTGGGTCCTGTTCCACCTGTTGGTCCAGTTGCACCAGTCGGACCTGTGGCTCCTGTTCCACCTGTTGGTCCAGTTGCTCCCGTCGGACCTGTGGGTCCTGTTCCACCTGTTGGGCCAGTTGCTCCCGTCGGACCTGTGGGTCCTGTTCCACCTGTTGGGCCAGTTGCTCCCGTCGGACCTGTGGGTCCTGTTCCACCTGTTGGGCCAGTTGCACCAGTCGGACCTGTGGGCCCTGTTCCACCTGTTGGGCCAGTTGCTCCCCTCGGACCTGTGGGACCTGTTCCACCTGTTGCACCAGTTGTACCTGTTGGTCCAGTAGCACCTGCAGGTCCAGGATCACCTTTATCACCTTTATCCCCTTTGGGACCTTGAGGACCTGGAGGACCTTGTTTAGGTGGCTTGCCACATGAGGATTTTAAAAGGTGAATGTGTTCGTCGAACGAATCTTTAGTGTTGGACCAATTCTTTAGTAAAATCGCTTGGGAATTATTTCCATTTTGGACTTGGGAAGGATTAACCAATAATCCGTGAGAAACTAGACTTACAATTTCATGCGTCTGACTTTCGGTGTCCGTTGTAGTAGATGAGGAAACCGGGAGCGATAGGAATAGAAGGGAGACGATAAAAAAGCGCAGCATCACAGAAAAACTAAAGAACGTTTTATAAATTAGCATTTTCATTTGCCCTTTTTCTCTAAGTTGTGCGGTGACGAATCCAGAATTGTGTTCATTTGTATTCCCTCACTGATGTCCAGTGCTATAGGGACACCGGTCGCATAAAAATTTTAATGTATAAACTTGGACTGATTCTATCTCTCCCCAAACTTGTCAGCAAGAAATTTTTTAGTATTGCAGATCTTCTCTGAATCCTTAGATTATCTTGTCGTGAAGAAATCTCATATAAGCGAACCCATGAATTAGAGCCTGGTTTTTTGGTGGACTTGAGGGGACCGTTCCGGCCGGGCAATTTCTGAAATACCATGCTCTTAATGGCAGGAATTCTGGCGGAAGATGGGTGAAAGAAAAGAGGCTGTTTATTTTGGATTTCGCCGTTGCGATAATCTTATAAAAAACAGCCTTTTTATTGTTTGAACTTCAATCAGAGCATAAATCAGCATGACTAGGGCTGGAAATGCTACCCGCTTACTTGTGCCATCGCGCTCTCATTTCCAAAACCATCCAATGTGCTGATGCCGTATGTATCGGTGCCAGCTGATGCATTAGAATCTGTAAACTGCGTCGTCGATGCGTCTACTTCTGCAATGAAAAACGATTCAGAATTCACAATACGGTAAATATGATATGCTACGACATTCGATGACGGATTGGCAGTCCATGAAATAGTCTTTTGAATTTCTGTGAACACCCCTAGATTATTAGAATTTACCGATATACCTAGAGCTGTAGGGGGAGAGTTCGAAGCGTTTGTCCACACTCCACTGGCCCATTGAAGGGTATTGTTTGCAGCTGGACTAGTCTTATTCTGCCAAAGAGCAATTCCATAGAGATTGGGAGGGTTGGTTCCTGTTTCCATTACAGAGATGCGTGGAAATGCATTATTTCCAGCATTTGAAATGGCTGAAGGGGTGGTCAAAGAATAACGAATGGAATTTCCTAAAAGACTTTTTCCCGCACCATAGATTTGACTGTTCCCTGTAAGAGGATCCTGACTCATCCATACTGCGAGGGCATCAGAGACTCCAGCAGAAATATCCAAATCCAATGCATATATATCTTTCCATTCAATTTGTATCGTCTGATTCCAATCCGAGCTGTTCATTAGAACTTGAACATCATTGTAAGCTGTAGAAATATAGTATAGACCTCCATCAATGGAATTATTCCAAAAAGCAATCGCATCGCCAGAATCATCGATTGCAATCCGGGCAACAAGCTTGTTCGGATTTATATTTCCACCGAAAGAATTTAGGGTCGCAATGGATTGAAGGATCCCATTTTCCTGGGCTCTGGCTTGAAGCATGAGATTAATAAAATTCCCATTTTGCGTTAAATTATACATGTACCAGACCGCAACAAAATTTCCGCTGTTATCAATAGCTACGCGAGCAAAGACGCTTTGAGTTGCCGGATCAGAAAACAACTGGGCAGCGCTAAAGTTCATGCCAATTGTCTTGCTGGCGATATAGACGTTATTAACAGGCGGCGTTGCCCCTGAAGGGACATGCCATGAAGCCACAGCTTTGGTTCCTGTTTTATTCACTGCAACCTGAGGAAACACTGCGCCAGATGTCGAAATTGTTTCAGCGACACCGCCCCAAACGCCCGCAATATTTGTTTTAGAGTTTACTGCATTGCCCTCGAGCCATACTGCGACGGCATTTAAGTTGCCACCAGCACCAATCTGAGGAAAGCTGGCAGTCGCCGAGGCAGATAAACTTGTTGCAGAACCCCAGGAACCGGCTGAATATGTTTTTGACACCACAGTTCCAGTCGAACCATTTGTGCTTTCAAGCCAAATCGCATAGACATTGCCATTGGCATCAGCACTGATTTGCGGCGACACAGACTTTGTCGCGAAGGATAATTGCACGGGAGCAGACCAGTTAGCTGTATTGAATTGGAGGTTGGATGCAACGACATTACTATTCCCCATGGAATCTGTTTCGACCCAAATCGCTGTAGCGTTCCCATTGCTATCTACGACAATGTCCTGAGCGGATGGATCTGAAGCGGAACTTAATTGAGGAACAGTCATTGGGGAAGTCCAGTTCGGCAAATTTGATGCCGAAATGAACGAATTCAGAAATACGACAGTAAACAGAATAATGAAACTATTTTTCACTGCTACCTCCACAATATAAATGCAGTCTCAAAATGTTCTTTTTCGCTCTCATTTCACAATTTATAGCAAAATCAGAGGCAACAATTTAATTCAAAGTTAAAAAAACCAAGAAATAAAAAAAGCCACAATGTTGAATCTTTAAAACAACTCCAATAATTAAAATCCACATATTAACGCTGACATGCTCACACCATAAAAGATTGGCATTTACACTTTTAGGTGCAACCCTATCATATTATTAAAGTGCAAAGCTGATTGCATCGCATTTCAGCGCCAGCTCAATTCAGTGGATTCGACGAATTCGGCAAACTAAAGTTGCAAACTCATGATGAGGAACAGGGAATCGAATAATATTGCGAGAATCAACCATCGTGGAAATTTACGATAATCATTTGCTATTCAGGATCTTGACTCCAAAATTCCTATTGTCATTCTAAGCTAATGTCAAGAACAACCAATAAAATTTCATCATAGGACTTTCCTTCAAAGCGATGAATCCGGAATCAAATCACAACCCATTCGATTACTTTCCAGAAACAGATCTCTTTAATTAATTCCTCATTTGTTCTAGAAGTTCGGGAACAAAGCGAAAAATGGCCCGTTCCTGATCTAGGATTTCATATCCGATCTCGAGCAGCTGCAGTTTCTCATCTTCCGCTAACATCCGTGAGTCAATATGAAGTTGTTCTCTTAAATTTTTGAAATGCCAGGGGATCTTTTTTCGGTTTGTGTAACGGTTGATGCGCATTTCATTTTTACTCATTTTAACCGCTCTTTGCGAGTTTTTGAAAACGCAGCGGTAATTCGGCCACAGAAACTCTTGGCACAATGCAGGCTTGAAAATCATCTTCTCAAGACTTTTTTGTTTGTTGACATGAGGAGGGCTTACCATTTCAACAGTCTCAATAATCAGATTTCTTTTAGGAAGAACGTTCATGTCCGAAACATCAAAAAAGTCGCTGGATAATACAACTCCAGGATGATTCTCATAACGCTCCAATATTTGTTTCAGATTTGAGTGATTGGGGACAAGAAATTCATCAACATCGACAAAAGCCAGCCATTCTGTTTCCTTGGCTCGGGTACTAATAGTATATTGATAAGCAGGGACCTGTGTACTCAAAGCCCAGCGAAAAGCGTTTCTTTCATCTTGATCGCTGACTTGGCCCGGCCACTGCATTAATGTGACGATTCCTTCCTTGATGTAGGGATTTAAAACGTCAATATAGTTATCAGAGCTGTTATTGTTATAGAGATAAAAATGATCTACGCCTGCAAGTCGGTGAAATTCTAACCACTCTTTAAGAAATTTAGCCTCATCTTTAAAAAGAGCGCAAACCGAGAGATAATGTTTTTTTTGCTCCCCAGGTATAGAAACTGTCTCATCAGCAATAATTGCTGTAGTCGATAAGTTGGTCAAAAGGAACGATACGCATACAAGCAAAAATGTGCTTAATTTATTCAACATATCATCTCCAGTGCTTTTCCCTAGTCTGAACTTCATTAATTCTTAAGACTAAGTTTTTTGCCTTCATAAATTCAAAATTCTTCATTTCTCACAGCCAATTTTTAAAATTTGTCCCTTGCCGCCAGATCGGAAACTTGCATTTCCGATCTGATCCATTAACAATTTCAGGTGTAGGTTTTGTTAATCTCTCTATCTTACTGTTCGCTACATCATGGTCCTGAGCAACCAGGGCTGTCGCAGGTTAGGGTATCACAAATTTTAAACAAGGTAATGTACGCTTTAGGACATACCTCGTTTGGCGAAGTAGGATCGTCGACGTCCAACAGAATTGGGTTGGCTGCAATGTTAATTGCTTGCAAAATCGCTGGCGCACCAGGAGTAGCCGTTGGGACAGAAATAATGACTGCAATTGAAATGAGAGCATCTTCCAACGCTGTTTCAGCGCCAGCTGCCACGTGAGCAGGATTAATTGCACTCCCCGCAATGGGAGTTCCATTCAAGCTCAACCTAATAACACCAGGTGTGCTGGTAGGATCCGTAACCTCTTCTGAAACTCCGTAAACTACGTAGTACATACCTGGTTGAGTGATTCCTATGTGCGTCGAACCCGGGCCGACGGTTGTCCCCCTACAAATTCCGCATTCAGCAATCGTAGTATTGAAAGGAATGGATCCTCCAGCCCCGACGTTAACCTGATTGTTAGAAATGAGGGCGTAGGAGGCATAGGGTGACAGGCAGGTTGGACCCGTTGGACCTGTCGGGCCAGTTCTGCCCGTCGGACCCGTCGGACCTGTTCTGCCCGTCGGACCCGTCGGACCCGTCGGACCCGTCGGACCTGTTGGACCAGTTGGTCCTGTTCCACCCGTTGGCCCAGTTGCACCAGTCGGACCAGTTGCACCAGTCGGACCAGTTGCACCAGTCGGACCAGTTGGTCCTGTTCCACCTGTTGAGCCAGTCGGACCTGTCGGTCCAGTTCCACCCGTCGGGCCTGTTGGACCAGTTGGTCCTGTTCCACCTGTTGAGCCAGTCGGACCTGTCGGTCCGGTTCCACCCGTCGGGCCTGTTGGACCAGTTGGTCCTGTTCCACCTGTTGAGCCAGTCGGACCTGTCGGTCCGGTTCCACCCGTTGGGCCTGTTGGACCAGTTGGTCCTGTTCCACCTGTTGAGCCAGTCGGACCTGTTGGACCTGTTCCACCTGTTGGTCCAGTTGCACCAGTCGGACCTGTGGGTCCTGTTCCACCTGTTGGGCCAGTCGGACCTGTCGGTCCGGTTCCACCTGTTGGGCCAGTCGGGCCAGTTCCACCTGTTGGACCTTTCGGACCTGTTGCTCCTTTATCGCCTTTATCTCCTTTGGGACCTTGAGGACCTGGCGGTCCTTGTTTTGGGCGCTTGCCACATTCAGATCTTACAAGGAAAACATGTTCATCATCAGTCTTCTCCGCGCTAGGCCAATTTCGAAATAATACTGCATTAATATTGTTTCCAGATTGGGTACGAGAGGATTGCGGCGGCTTCCCTTCGGAAACTAGTGCAGTTCTTTCTAAATTCTTGCTGTCAATATCTGGTTCGTTAAAGGATGAGATCGCAAGTGAGAGAAATAATAGTGGAACCAGGAAGAAATTAGGTGATTGGGAAAAACCGAAGATTCTTTTCAATATCTGTATTTTCATGCAGCTATCTTCTTCAATTTGGTGATGGAAGCAGATTGGACTGAGTCCTTTGATTCGCTGCCATCGAGCTTTACGACTGTCGATGTACCCCAACCGCACAATAACTTGAGGGTGGTTTAAGACAGTTTTGCGGAATTGTAGCAATCGAGAATTCATAATCGCAACAAAATTTTTAATATTGAATCTTTCTCATAGAGAGGAAAGTCAAACAGTTACGCCGTTTTATTAGTCAGTCGGCTCATTGCCAAAAAGAGAACATCCTCTTTTTTCTAAAGGAGAATTGTTCACAAAGCTGCTTGAAAAATCAGTGCTGCATGAAAAGAAGTGAACTAAGAATTTAAGCTCCGGGAATTTTGAGGCTAAGTCATGTTTAGCTCTTAGACCCAAACTCTCACCGAAAACACCCTGCCTAGAGGAGCAGGGTTCCTGAAAAAGACAAGAAAATAACGCGGTTTAATTCGCAGGAAAGGATTGACTCATCACAAACACACTCATTTTGATAATGAGGAATCTATATAGCCGCTTCTCTTGGATGACTTGTCCTCGATTCTTAACTTGCTTTTTTCAATTCCGTCACGGGTTGCTGTGCGGCGATTTTGGGAAGGACAAAGGTCAGATTTTTTTGCACACATTCCCTAATGTCCTGAGGGAGATCCTTTTTGGCCAGCAATTGATGGCTGGAGTTAAGGGCCTCCTCATACCTCCCGATCCAGTAGGAACTAATAGAATGTTCTAATAAAATGCCGTAATCATAGACCCAAGATTCGACAAAAAGAACATCAGCGGGTTGTTTGATTTTGAGTGCGTATTGCGCCAGCAAATAGCTCAGGAGGTATTTTTCGTTTTGGCGATAGTAGGAGCTAAGTCTGCATAGCGGTTCGGCCCGGGTCGGACGGAAGTTGAAGGCCTTTAAATAACTCTTGGCGATCGTCTCTTCTGGCTTTTTCTGCCATTCCTGTATTTCGGCGATTTGATAAAGCGACCAAAAGACCTCTTCCTCCCATCCACCCATGGCAACTCTTTTTTCATAGTTTTTCAAGGCCTGATCGAGCATATCGGCATCGCGGTAGCTTTGGGCAAGATAAAAAACATTGCGGGCGCTACTAGGGTCTTTCTCGAGGGCTTTTTCAAGAAGCAATGCGTCCTTTAGAAACTTTTTAGGATCGGTGGAGCGGTCGCCGCCTCCAACGATCATCATGGAGACTCCATTCAGATTGTCAACACTTCTTGCCTGGTCGCAGACGAGAACTTCATGCACGACCCCGACCCACTTCCAGTCGAGGCATGCTTTTATCAACTGGGTGCGGTAGTAGGAACTACCGGAGTACTGAATCTTGATCTGATAGGCGTCCTTATCGAGTTTTGGTCTGACAAAACCTTTTGCGATATCGAACTTATCATCTGCATCGATGAAAAGCAGATAGTCGGCTTTTGTTTTTGCAAGCGAAAGGGCCTCATTGCGATTGTGCTCAAAATTGACCCAGGGACGCTCATGAAGTTCACCGGGGATCCCTTTCATGTAGTCTTTGATCATCTCTTGGGTGCCGTCAGTAGACCCGGTATCGACTATCACCCAATAATCAATGAGGGGTTTGACGGATTCCAGACACCTGCGGATAACCTTGGTTTCATTCTTGACGATCATGTTCAAACAGACAGTCTGGCGATTGCTCTCTTCTGCCTCAATTTGAAAATGGGTAAAGAGAAGGAGGACAAAAAGGAGTATTCTTCTCATAGCCAGTCCTTAAGGTTGATGGGTTGAAGGCGTTGAAATCATCTTCATAAAAATCGAGATGAAATGATCCTGCGAGTAGAGCTGAGCTTCTTTGCTCGCAAGGAACTTCCTGATGTTCTCCACATATTCTCTATGCCTTGCCTCATCCATATTCTTGATGTAATTATAGAGTGCTTCGTTGCTTGGGAAATCTTCTCGGGAGATGAAGCAGCTTTTTGGAATGTAGTCAGTGATGTTGGGCGCTCCCCAATAAATTGGGACAGTCCCTGCTTGAAAGCAATCGAAGATTTTCTCAGTGATGTAGCCAGGAATATTGCGAATGTTTTCATAGGCAAAGCAAAAACGGAATGATTTTAAAATGTCGAGTTTTTTATCAATTGACCCGCCATAGGTCCTGTAGTGGGACGGCCACCATTTCCCATAGAGGGTGAATCCATCATAGGGCCCATATTCAAAAAATTGGATCAGGTTATGCCGCTCTGAATAGAGCTCCCCGGGATAACTGGATTCCTTGTTGCAGGCGATCAGCGTGCATAGGTTCTTCAAATGAAAATCCATGGGATTTTCGATCATGGGATGAATGACTGGGTAAAAAAACTTGAAATACTTTTTGGTGTCCACAAGGCCATCGTGCCAGGTATAGACCTTGGAAAAATCGCGATGGTTTTCACGGTTATAGTTTTCCGAAAGAACAGAGGGAGGCTCCCACAAGAACAGGATTTTCTTTTCTTTGGGATAGCGCGAAAGGACCTCGAGCTGATCTAAAAAAATGTCGAATACCACCAGGTATTCAAAGTCCTGGAGGGATTCCAGATCGTGCGCCTGCAAAAGTTCGTAACCTGCCTTGCGCGCCGTCTCTCGAAGTCGATATAGGACGTCCAAGCAGTTGTCACGATTGAAAATAGGGTTGCTGATTGAGAAGAGCTCCCCCCATAATCCCGGCGTGATGTAAATCTTTTTCAGAGGGGCCAGCTTTGGGCTGTCCCGAAAAGGGAGATAGGGTTCCTTAAGGCGGATCAAATTTTCGTAAAAGGAGTGGTCTCGCGCCTCGCCTTCGCCACGGTTGGAATTGAAAACATAGTTGACATCCGGAATGAACCTGCTGTGTCTGCCAGCCATTTCCAAAAGCGGCAGAGAAAGAGCGAGGTTGCTTCCAGCGGGATAAAACGTACCCTTATCGAGAAGATCGTCTTTTTTAATTTGGCGAAAGAGCCAAGTATAAAACGTTTTATATCCCACTGCCGTTTGGAGATTATCGCGAAAAGTATTCTGTTCGATGACGGCTAAAGGGATCTGGGAAGTGGAGCCGATGGAATAATCAGGATAGGAACAGTACTGGCCGTAGGTAAGCCAGACATCCGGATCGGTATAAACCGAGTTGAGGTGCGCAAGGACGTGGCGGTGGGCAAACCAGTCGCTGCCTTTTAACAGGACGACGATCTCACTCGGCGAGCAATACTGGACAGCCTTATATATACAGGAAAGCGAACCTTCGGTCTTTTGATTATGGATCAGCGCAGCACGCTGCTGCAGACCTTTATTTTGAATATATTCGCGGACATACTCGCCTGTTCCATCAGTAGAGCCGTCATCGATATGGATGACGCGGAAGTGGGTATAGGACTGCGAAAAGACCGAGTCGAGGTTTCTCTTCATCCATTCCTTATTGTTGGAGGACGGGATGACGACGACGAACGATCGATCCTCAGCGGCATGGGAATAGCATTGAATAAATAGTGATAGCAGGAAGGCGAGGGCAAATAGAAAGGGCTTATAAAGTCTTGTTTTCATCATTGAACATACAACCTGTCGAGATAGAAGAGGGAATCGGGTTTAATGGGATCGTCGACTTCAGCGTGAGGCATGCGGCTGAGATCGGTCAAATCGGTGAATCCGAACTGGTGGAGAAGCATGGAAAGGGCGTTCTGGTCAGATCGAGCAGAAAAGAAAGCGTCTTTGTCAAAGGCCGCTCGATACCATAGGTCAAGAAGAGCTCTTCCTTTTGGCTTTGTCAGATCAAGCCCAAAGAGGCCAGCTGAGCAAGAGGGTATCCGCTGGGTTTGAGAGAGCGTGAGCCCAAAATAGGCTGCTGCCTGAGGATTCATGTAGGGGCCGATCATGTGGGAATTTCCCATGACGAAGTAGCCCTTGTCTTCGATCATAGCAAAAACCTCATTCAGGCTTGCAACAGGTACGACCGCGGCGTCGAGCCAAAGGACGCGCTTGAATCCAAGCTTTTGCGCCTCTTTGAAAAAGGAGGGTTTGAAGGCATAGGGCACATGGGACAGGACGATCGATCCCCCGTCTTCATCAGGCCACCCGCCCAGACGATAGAGGACGTGTCCTTTATAATCGGAGTCAATGATGTGTTTCAGAAGGCGTTTAAGCCCCCTGGGAAAATTCTTGTTGAACGTACAGTAAAGAATGATGCAGTTCTCTCTATCGTTGATATCGCAATTGACATGCACGCTGCCTGAGATCGGAGTTTCTTCGGGAGTGGACCCGATTAATTTAACATTCCTGAGGCCCGCTTCCATGTTTCCTAAGCGCTTGAGGTTGTCCCGTTTGCCGTTTTTAAGATAATTTTGTATGAAACGGTAGTCGCTTGGGGTGGGATGGGCAATATCTTTGATTTGGCGGTAGATTGACGCGGGAGGAGAAATGGCGCTGAAAGGCAGTTCGGGCAATGGGAAATACTTATTCTTGCTGCGGATCTTTTTGTCCATTTCGGCTTCCAGCGCGCTCCCCGTCCGATGCGAACTGGCTGGAAAAGTATAATTGAAGAAATAGAGGACGTCAGGGATGAATCGAACATGGCTGCCGGACATCTCCAACATGGGAATTAAATAGGCCAGGTCTCCCGCCTCCGGGAAAAAACGGCCATCATTTAGAAGATCCTCTTTTTCAATCTCCTGGAAAAGGGCCGCATAGAAGGTACGGACGTGGGTCACACATCCTGATAAATTTCGGAAGCCGTTGCTATCAATAACGTCCTGTGGGATGGGCGCAGCAAACCCTTTGGTATAGGAAGGATAATACATAAACTGACCGTAGGTCATCCAGACATCGGGATCGGCATAGATCGAATTCAGATAGCTCAAGACATCATCATGGGCCAACCAGTCGCACCCTTCCAAATCCACGATAATCTCCTCTTTGCGGCAAGAGAAGACGGCTTGAGACATGCAGGCCAGCACTCCCCTTTGCTCGGGATTTTTGAGGAAAGTGACCCGATTTTGCTGTTGGTTTTGCTCGATGTATTCTTCAACCAGCTGATCTGTTCCATCAGTCGGCGCATCGGCAATGTAAATGACCCGATAGTTGCTGTACTTTTGATTGAATACAGAGTCAAGGTTGTCCTTATACCAGTCCATGTTGTTATGGGAAGGGATAATGATGACAAAGGGTTTTTCATCATCAAGCTCATCTAACGCCTGAGCGCTGAGAGGTAGTATAAAGAGGAGGGCTTGCAAGAGCAGTTTTTTCAATGGAGATTTACTTGTCGGTCGGTTAATCATACGGCCTCTCTATAGGAGAATAGCGGGGCATATGACGAGTCACCCAGTCCAGATGTTGCTGCAGCGAAAGATCTGTTTTGAAGTCATTGATCGGGTTATCGATGTTATAGACGTAGAAGACATCGGGAATAAATCTGATGTGGGAGCCCGCCATTTCCAGAATGGGCCACATCATCGCCAAATCCCAGGCGGAAGGAAAAAAAGTGCCGTTGTAGAGCAAGTCTTCGATGTTGATCTTTTGAAAAAGGCCAGCGTAGAAGGTTCTCAGCGCCGTCGTTCCTCTCGAGTGCTCCCTAAATGCATTCTGTTCGATGACTTCGCGCGGGACTTCCTCTGCAAAACCTACGATTTCAGCGGGATAGTAGATGAACTGCCCATAGGTGACCCAGACATTCGGGTCTGCATAAACCTGGTTGAGCTTAGCCAGGACATTTGGATCGTAAAACCAATCGTCCCCATCCAGATTAGCGACGATCTCGTTTGGGGCGCACTGCCAGATCCCCTTATACAGGTTGGCCAAAGCCCCTACGCGGCTCGGATTTTGAATGAGTGTGAAGCGGAACTGTTGTTTTTTTTCCTTCACGTACGCTCTGACAAGATCCCCCGTGCCGTCCGGAGAGGCGTCATCAATGTAGATGACCCGAAAGTTGTGATAGTTTTGCGAGAACACGGAGTCGAGGTTGCGCTGATACCATTGCTTGTTTTTGTAAGAAGGGATGACGACGACGATCGGTTTTTCATTGAGGTAATGTTCATCTGAAAGAGCCCCGATTTGATTCAGGGAATTTAAACTTGTGAATGAGACAACCAAAGCTGCTGCAATGAACCCGCAGAAACACAAGAGCTGCCTACGTATTTTGATTAGCATTGAAGATCCTCGTGTGGAATGAAACAGTCGAAAGCTCATTAAAAAAATTTGCAACCCATCTTCAATTTATTGAAAAAAAAAAGCAACGAAATAGCGATCGAAATTTGCAAAAAAAGCGAGTGAGTTGAGGAGATGACTGCTCATCTGAGAATGTGATTTTAATAACGCAAGATCAACGAGTTACTATGACGAAGCAAGATTCTTTGTCTCGTGTTTGAGGCAGGTCAATCGTAGGGTCTATCAATCGGTGAGTATCTGGGTTTTGCGCGAGTCTCAAACCCGAGATTCAGTTGATGGGTGGGATCTGTTTTGATGTCATTGATCGGAGTATCGACGTTATAGACATAGAGGACATCTGGAATAAAGCGACTGTGAATTCCCGCCATTTCGAGGATCGGCCACATGTAGGCAAGATCGCCGGCCATGCGGAAAAACTCCCCATTATAAAGGAGATCGTCGATTTTAATTTTGTGGAACAGGCCGGCATAAAAAGTTCGGAGAGCCGTAGTGACCCATTTGTAATCCCTGAAGGCGTTCTGCTCAATAATTTCAGGAGGCACTTCGGCAGCCCATCCCGGCGTGCCGCAAGGATAATAGACAAACTGTCCGTATGTGACCCAGACATTCGGATCGGAATAAACCTGATTGAGCTTTGCCAGCACATTTTCATCCTTGAACCAATCGTCACCATCCAGATTAGCGACGATCTCGTCGGGGGCGCACATCCAAATTCCTTTATAGACATTGCCCAAGGCCCCTATTCGCTTGGAGTTTTGCACGAGGGTCACTCGCTTCTGCTCATTCTTTTTTTTGATGTAGGCCTTGACCAGGTTTCCAGTTCCGTCGGGAGAGGCGTCATCGATATAGATGACTCGGAAATTATGGTAATTTTGAGAGAGCACAGAGTCTAAATTTCGCTGGTACCATTCTTTATTGTTATAGGAGGGAATGACGACGACAATTGCTTTTTCTCCGGACGCATTTGCAGATTGCGAAGGTTCTTTCTGGAGAGGGGCGTCGCGGAATTTAAAAGCAGCAAGAAAAATTGTAATCAGAGCCAGACTGGTCAAGATCAGCAATTTCGGAAGACGTCTAAACATGGATTTAAGTCTCTCATTGGACTTCACGCTCTAATGAGGCTTTGTAGCTCCAAACGCCTTGCGTGAATTTGTAAGTTTTGAACTCAAATGTTGGTTCACTTAAAGAAAAAATGCAATCAAATATTCACCCCCCTTTCAGACTCAAAATTTGCTCCTTCCTCAAATTTCATCTAACTGGTTATAGTTTTCAAAATTGCGTAGATAGCATTCAATTTTCCATTCGTGGTTTGTCTATTTGCCATGAGGGAGATCTAGGGATGCTCTGTTACGCTCCATCAACCGCTATTTCCATGCGAGGACATCATGAGATCTTTGTTTTTTAATTTTTTGCCGCTATTGATTTCTACCCAAGCTTTTGCCAGCTCTGAAATCACCCCGATGCCCCGAAGCCCCATCAATATATGGCAGTACGTAGACGATAGTAATGGGTTGATTTTCCCCAATTACACAAGACCTTTCCTGGAAATCCTGCGAACATGGGAAATGGAGGATTGGGACATCTTCGAATGGGGTTCGGGCCACTCGACAATCTGGTTTGGTTCAAGATGCAAAAGTCTCGTAAGCGTCGACCATAGCGCCCAGCAACTCCAGGCTGTTCAATCCCAGCTTGACGACCTCAATGCGATGAATGTCACTTTAAAGCTTAGAAGTCCCAGCGCTCCCTACGAGATTGATCATGGCGGAGAAGCCAGTTCTTTAGTGAAGGCCATCGATGAAGACGATAGGTTTTACGATTGCATCATCATCAATGGTTCTTTTCATCGAAACGCCTGCGCAGTCTATGCTCTTAAGCACATCAAAAAATATGGAGTCATTATCCTCAACAATGCCAACCAGGCAAGCGCAGGGATTAACTCCTGGCCTACATTCAAACTGTTAAATGAATATGAGCACTATTCGATTTGGCAGCCTGGGCATCCCGACTGGCGAACCGATTATTGGCTTATGCAATAGCTCCTTCCTAATCTAAACAACAAGGGGGAGGGCAGCACGGCATTGGCGCTGCCCCCCTTTTTCATTTCAGAACCGCGGTATCTCTTAGCCAGCCGCTCCCCTAATGGGACATAGAAGACTGCTTCTTTTGCAATTGCTCGAGGATAGCTTTGACGATCTGGTCGATTATTTCTTTGTTTTCCGAATAGGGGCGCTTGCAATGGCAGTCGATAAAGTTACCAATATCAAAAGTGCTCGTGTTCTCGGGCCAAAAATCCCGGTCAATGCGAGGTCCGACCTCATGGCCCAGGCGCATCACATGTCCGCCGGTGCCTTCCCACTGCTTTAAGAAATAATAGAGAAGAAGTTCATCCGTATTCCATCCATATCCCCATTCTGCCCACTCAGATATCTTTGCATTTATCTGCTGGGGATTTGAGATTCCGAAAACGGAGGCAAATACCCTCCCTTTTGCCGCGTTATAGCACATCGGGTATCTGGGATAGTCCCAGCCATGGGCTCGATCTCTGTAAACCAGAAAGGCATCATCCGGACAGGAAGCCGCGCCGTCAATAAAATAGGATTTGGAAACAGGAAGCATATCGATATCGGAAATCAGGCATCCTTCATCAGGAAAAAGGGCAGGGAGGAACAGTCTGATGACCTGTGAATGAAGGGATTCCGGAATATTGGGAATCGGATCAAAGCGGATGACATCCCCCAGAGACGTGTCAATGGGGCAGTTTTCATCGGCGATCAGCGCCAGGGTGGGCTGCAATCCCATAGCCTTCCATAAGGGGGCGACCACGGGCCAGAACTGGATGTATTTGGGATCATTGTTGGTCGAAAGGATCACTCTCTTCAATTCAAGAGCGTTCGTAGAGGGAGTCCAGCTAACAATCAAAAGGACGGCTGCATAAAAGAATTTTCGCATTTTATTCCAGGTTGGAAGCTAGTCGTAATTATCAGGTGTTCAGACCTTTATAAAGGCGAAGAGGATCCTATCATTTGTGTTTTTTTTTATGCAAGATTGCAATTCGTTCGGTAAACGATTGCTTTTTAATGACCAAAACATACTATTAAAAATTATAATACTACTTTTGAGAAGGTCGTTCCTTTGAAGCAGATTGTTCTTTTGTTGATCAGCATTGCGATCCCTTCAATCGTACTCTTTAAAGAGAAGATACGGGGAATTTCAACTTTGCGGCAAAGTGATTTGACCTCAACAACGAATCATAAAGCAAATAACGATAAACACTTGACTGCTTCAAAAGAGGAAACGGGATCTGCGCTTGGCGTAGCTGCGTTCCCTTTTTTCTCTCCCAAGGCATATAACGCCCCCGTTTCTAAAAAAAGCAAAGAAACGCCGCGCCGGGCCAATCCCTACCCCAGTCCAAAACGGATCGATTTTAGTCATATTGAGGCAAAAGGGATAGGCTATAAAGTAGGCTATACCAAGCTGGCTGTTCTTTTTGCCCCGGAATATAAAATCGGCAGTTTCCTGCCTCTTGCCCAGTTATCGGGACAAGCCTTTAACAACGGCACCTTTGCCGGAAGCGCGGGATTTATCGGCAGGTATCTTCCAAGCTCGCTATGCGAGGTCTTTGGCTTCTACACATTTTATGACTTTCGCCATGGAGAGATAGGGAACTGGCATCAGATCAGCGGGGGCTTGGAAGTCCTCAATAGAAGGTGGGAAGTTCACGCAAATGTTCGCGCTCCTGTGGGTGCTCATGTGCATGGAAGAAAGCGCGTCTTTAAATACGACGGACCCTATCGGGCAATCCGCAAACATTATGAGTTTTCCGATTACGCAGTTGATGCGAATGCCGGATATTACCTGGTCAATTCAAAGAACTTTCAACTCTATGCTGCTGCCGGCCCCTATTACTTGTTCGGAGAATTTGATAATTCCGCGTGGGGCGGAAAAGCCATGCTGCGGCCTCAATACAGAGACTATCTATCTGTGGAATTCAGCGTGTCCCATGATCACATCTTTGAGACGATCTACCAGGCGAACGTGATCTTCTCAATTCCTCTCTATAACTATTCTTCTGCTATTAAGAAGAAAAGCGGTCCTTGCAGGGTTGCAAACCGTCAAATCTATCAGCCGATCGACCCAGACATTATCCTTCAGGAAAAATGCTGCTGGAAGTTTAATTGGACGCCTCAAGACACTTGCGGTTCCGACTAGCGCTTCTTCTCAGATTTTTCAGGAATCTCGAGCTGTTTGCCGGGACGCAGTTTCTCTGAGTCCATCCGATTGGCGCGCATGATCTCTTCTACGCTGACATGGTATTTGCGGGCGATCTTCCAGAGATTGTCCCCTTGCTCGATCGTATGGGTCCTTTTCTTCGACTTCGAGGGAGCAGGAGCCGGGGCTTGGACGGATGCCTTTGTTTGAACGATGAGGGGCTGCGGAGCTTCCGGAGCTGGTTTGGGTGATGCCTGCGGGAGGAACCGCTGAACGGCCATCAAATGGTCATACGGTTCGGGGACTTGTTCGCCTGCTAAGATGTACAGGAGAGAGGCAGCCCTCTTCCAGACGGCATCCGTGCGTGGCGAGGCAAGAAGCTCTTTGGCGAAATTTTGCAGGAAGGAAGTTTTGTCTGTGTACAGATCGAGGAGTGTGAGGATCTGGCCATCATCGAGCCTTTTCGAAACGAATTCGAAATCGGTGTCGAGAAGGAGTTTGGCTGCAATGCGGGAATGATTATTCAAATAGTCGACCAGAAAAGCACGCCTGCGATCCGGGGTTAAGTCCATCGCGGTGCGCTGCTGGGCCGAAAGATCGGAAAGCGTTTTCCAATCCCCTTCAGCGATGAGGTCGACGACCTGCTCCCGGGTCAAGTTAAGACCGCTCTTGGTCAAAAGAGTATAGGCAGCGTGATACTCCGGCGAGAGATAGAAAGAATCGAGCAAAGAGGGATCGCGGGGAGAAGCGGCGCGTTTGATCTCATGGAAGAGTCCCTGGCTTGTCAGCGGCCATTTTTCTGTCTTGGCGTACTGCATAATGGCGAGAAACTGGTAGTCGGCAAGGCCGGGGAAAACGGGAACGTCGATCGTTTCCTGACCATCATTGTTTGTGAATGGGATCGTTCTTTTTTGCAGGGGCAGTCCCCCAAGGGCCTTATCGAGATTGAAGTGGTGGAAGGCGACAAGACAGGCAAGGGCCAGATCCCGCTTTGCCAACCCCTCTTCAATATGATCGCGGTTCTCAAGGCGGAGGAGCAGCTCCTGATAGGGCAAAAGGGAGTAGGAGCGGAGGAGCTGGATATTGGTCGCGAGGGCTTCCCCCGATTCTTTGGAGGCGGGCTTGAGTTCAATGGAGAGAGCCTCCTGCTTGTCCTTGAGGACGAAGTAAATGAAAGTGGAAATGAGGCCGATGTTCAAAGTGCCGCTGATGATGAGGGCTTGCGTCAGCCACTTGGTTCGGCTGACCCACTGATTGTCTTGTGAGCGTGGAAGCATTATTTTCTTTTCCGGGATTAAGGGAGTTTGTTATAACTATCTATCCCATATATTAAATTTTTGCTCACTTTTATGAAAGTCCCGTTATCTTGGCTCAAAGAATATTTGAATTTCACGCAGTCTCCTCAAGAGCTGGCAGACGTCCTGACGCTCGCCGGCATCGAAGTGGAGGGGATTGACGCCTCCCCGCTCAAATTCTCCGGAGTAGTGGTTGGTAAAGTGCTCGAAGCGAGCAAACACCCTTCCGCAGATCGTCTCACCGTCGCTAAAGTCACTGACGGAAAAGAAGAGTTCCAAATCGTTTGCGGCGCCTCCAACTGCCGGGCCGGCATCAAAGTCGCTTTCGCCAAGATCGGAGCTTCACTCTGTGACGAAGAAGGCAAGGCTTTTAAGATCAAGAGAGGAAAGCTGCGCGACGTCGAATCATTTGGCATGCTGTGCGCTGCCGATGAGCTGGGACTCGGAACCGGCGAAGGGATCATGGAGCTGCCCGAAGCCTATGAATTGGGTGTTGAGCTCTCTGTCTACTATTCCGATGTGATTCTCGAAGTTTCCCTGACTCCCAACCTCGGCCACTGCATGAGCATCCTGGGATTGGCTAGGGACTTGTCCGCCCAGCTCGGCATTCCTGTCAAAAAACCGACGTACAGTTTGCTAGAACAGGGAGATCCGATCGAGAAATTGATCCAGGTGCAGCTCATCGACAAGAAGCAGTGCCCCCGCTACGCTTGCAGAGCTGTGATGGGCATTAAAGTAGGACCCTCTCCCGACTGGCTGAAGAAAAAAGTCGAGGCCAGCGGAGTCCGGAGCATCAACAACGTCGTCGACGTCGGCAATCTCGTCATGCTCGAGGTCGGCCAGCCTTTGCACATGTTTGACTATGACAAGATCAGCGGCAAGAAACTGATCATCACGGCTCAGACTGAATACAAAGAGATCCACACTCTCGATGGGACGACGCGCCCGATTCCTCCTGAATCACTTTTGATCTGCGATACGGAGAAGCCTCTTGCATTTGCAGGTGTGATGGGAGGAGACGGCACCGCTGTCTCGGATGCAACCGTAAACGTCCTGATTGAATCGGCCTATTTCTCCCCTCAGTCGATCCGGAAAACCACAAAACTGATTAATCTAAAAAGCGACTCTTCCCAGAGATTTGAGAAAGGGATCGATCCAAACAATACCGTTGAGGCAGTGAACTATGCTGCTTACCTTCTGCAGAAAGTTGCAGGAGGCAATATCGCCAAAGGGGCTATCGATCACAAAGCTCATGAGTTTACTGAAAAGAAGATCGTCTGCCGTACCGAGCGCGCCAACAAGCTCATCGGTACGAACCTAAGCACGGGTGAAATCGCTGGGCTGCTAGGGAGACTTGGCATTCAGACCGTAGAAGAAAAACTGCACGAGCTGCTCGTCTGCGTCCCTACCTACCGCAATGACATCTCCATCGAAGTCGACTTGATCGAAGAGGTCGCACGAGTGTACGGCTACAATAACATTCCCAAGCCGATCCCTCAGCACATCTCATCAACAATCTCGAATGCCCCGTTATATGAATTGGAAACAGCCGTCAGAGCGCGGCTGGTTGGCGAAGGTCTGCAGGAACTGATGACCTGCGACCTCATCAGCCCAACCCAAGCGGCGATGGCGATCGAAAATGCCATGAACAAAGAGTCTCTGATCGCTGTGATGCACTCCCACTCCGTCGATCAGTCGGTCCTTCGCGCGACGCTGCTTCCTGGTCTTTTGCAAGCTGTCAAGTACAACTTCGACCACGGCAGCCCAAATATCGCAGGGTTCGAAGTGGGAAGAGTCCACTTCAAAGAAAATGATCAGTATTTCGAGCCTTCGACCGCAGGGATCATCTTAAGTGGCAAGCGCGCGCCCTATCATTGGGATCCCAAACCCCAGGAGTTCGACTTCTACGATCTGAAAGGTTACATCGAGAATCTTCTTTCCGGCCTTAAAATCGATGGAATAGAATTCGAGGTGTCCCATCTTCACAACTTCCACCCTGGCAGACAGGCAAAGATCAAAAAAGCAAACGCGACCCTTGGCGTTCTTGGCGAGGTGCATCCGGACCATGTCGCCAAAATCGATGTCCCGCAGCGGATCTTTTTTGCCGAGATCAATCTCAATGAATTGATGCCCCTCATGCCGAAACAATGGAAAGTCGCAGACCTCGCCCAATTCCCGGGCTCCGAGCGCGACTGGACAGTGACGCTGAATGACGACCAGCCCATCGAATCGGTTTTGCGCGCGCTAAAAGCTGTCCCCTCCCGCCTGCTGGAGAAAGTGACGCTTTTAGATCTTTACAAAAGCGATCAAATCGGCAAAGATAAGAAAAACGCAACTTTCCGCTTCTTCTATCGCGATACGGAAAAGACGATCGCATTCGAAACGGTAGAAAAAGAGCATGCGCGCATCACAGCCGCTGCAGCGGGTAAATTAGGTATGGTTTAAATTCGGGTAACCGCCAAAAGCCAGCAAACGAGGCGGATGAGATGCCCCATCGTTCCGTCCGCACCATAGCAAATGACGACCTATGGTACAGACGAAACGATGGGGCAGATCGCCACCGCAGTTGTTACCTTGGCGTTAACCAATATAATCCGTACCTCCAACTAGGTTAAAACGGGGTCTACTATGAAACACAACCTTTTCGCACTCCTCGGCTTTACGGGTCTTGCCTTGTGCGGGTGCAACGATAATAAAAAAGATGACAACGTCGTCTCGCAACGCTACATCCACAAATACGGCTACGCGGTTTCTCAGGAAGAATGGGAAACGAAAAACTGCCCCGGACAGGTAATCACCAACCTCAACAACGGCGTGACGGTCACCTCTACATTTGAAGGGGGCATCAAGCATGGCCCTACGACCCATACCTATCCTCACAGCCAGACAGTGGAATACTACTGCCTCTATAACCAAGGCAACAAAGTCAAAGAAATCTCGTATGATCCAGCAGGCATCCCAATCGAAGAATGGATCCAGCTCTCCCCTACCCGCTATTCGATCACTATGTGGTATAAAGAAGGATCTCCCATGATGGTCGAAGAATTTGTCGGAGAGGAACTCCTCGATGGCCAGTATTTCACCGCATCCAATGATCTTGAGTCGCGCGTTGAAAAAGGGGCCGGGCTCCGCATCCGCAGAGACCGCAGCGGCGTTCTGCTCGCTAAAGAGACAATCGAAGAAGGCTATGCCATCAAAAAAGAGACTTTCTACCCCAACGGCGCTCCCGAATCGATCGCGTATTATTTCCACGAGACATTGAACGGCGAAAAACGCACCTTTGCCCAAAACGGCGAACCTTTGGCAATCGAAGAATGGGTCAATGGACAGCTCCACGGAAAGTCGACCTACTTCAAAAACGGCAACCGCTACCTCGAGATCACCTACTTGCATGGCCACAAAAATGGCGTCGAACGCCATTACATCGATGGCGACATCGTCTCTCAAGAGATTGCATGGGAAAATGACCAGAAACACGGGCAAGCGGTCTTTTATGCGGACGGCAAGCCGGAATCTCAGTGGTTCTACGCTGGAGAACTCGTGAGCAAGCGCAAGTTCGACGAACTGAACAAGCTCGACGAGATCATCTCACACCTTCCTTATGCCGAAGAAAACGCCGGCCGTTATTAATCTTATCTCCGCGGGAGGTTGCTGCCTCCCGCTTTTATTATGACTATTTCTTTTTCTCAAGGCCCTTCCATCTGCATCTCACTTCAATTTGAGGATCTCAAGCTCCAGCGCACCTATTTATCTTTTTCCAAAAAGTTTGAATGCAAAATCGTCGGGGACGCACACCCCGCGCTAAGCTCTCAACTGCTTGACTTTCTGGAAGAGTACGGACGAAAAAGATCTAAAGAGATCGATCTGCCTCTTGAAAGTCTGCCTCCCTTCAGACAAAAGGTCCTTAAAAACCTTCAAAAAGTTCCCTTTGGGGAGGTCATGACCTATGGGGAGCTTGCTTTAATGGCGGACAATCCTAGGGCTGCGCGAGCGGTCGGCAGCGCCTGTCATTACAATCCCTACCCCCTCTTTATTCCCTGCCACAGGGTCGTGGCAAGCGGAGGAAAGCCGGGAGGCTTTGCATATGACATGAAGATGAAAATTCTTCTTCTTGACTTCGAAAAGCCTCTAAATTAACCGCTTTTTACTTGTGCAATTAATTTAATTAACTATAAATTAATATTTAAACGAAATTACAAGTTCTAAATAATCTTGTTTTTCATTAAAATATAATTATGAAATACAAATTACCCCGTCAAATTCTTACTCCTGAAGTCAGCGCCTTGATCTCGCGGATCGTGCGCAAGCAAAGAATCGCCGTCGTAAGGGCGAATAAAACGCATTTGAAAGAGATCTCCGAGGTATCGCGGGCGATTGCCAAATCAGGACTCCCCAAATACCTGGTCTCCAGAAAACTCCCTGACGGCCTTGGGCATGGCATTTTTTTGCATCCTGAAGCTGAGCCGCTGGCAAAAGGGCGGATCATCGCGCCCTATTCCGGAGAAGTGACCTTTGTCGGCCAAAACATTCCCGATGAATCAGCCTACGCGTTCGCTCCCCTTTGCGATATCCAGATGACAAAAAAAGAGCAGGCCCTGTTTGACCCCAAAAACCGCTACCATCCCAAGCGGCTGTACTCGCTCAACCTCGACGCCATTAAAAAAGGGAATTTCACTCGCTTTATCAACCATTCTGAAAAGCCCAACATCAATGCCGAGTTTTTCAGAATCCCTGCAAATACGTGTGGACTGACGCCCTCCCCGCTGGAAGTGGTTTACGTCGCCAATAAAATAATCCGCCCCGGAGAGCAGCTTCTCGTCTGTTATGAAGGGGAAGATAAATCCTATTGGGGACCGCTGGACATTAAACCCGTTCCGATCACCTCAAAGACGTTCATGCTCTCGCCTTCTCTCAAGATCGTCAAAACAGACAAATAATTATCTTTGGTCCTCTGGATTGAGGAGGGCAGGTTCTAGAATGATGAGTTCGCGAGGGTCGGGGAGATCTCCTGCGATGACTTTCCTGTCGCGCTCCTCATCCGAGGTGAAATCGTCTTCTTCATCAGCCATCACCATATTATCATAGTCAGGCTCCTCCCCTTCCTCCTTTTGCGAACAGGAAGAAACGGCAAATAATGCCATCAGGGAAAAAAGAACCGGCAAATGCCTCATACGACCACCTTTTTTGAGTTATTGTAGCTTAAAGTCACTTTTTGACAAGTGCGGTAAAGCTGTTTTTTCCGTCGTTCAAATTAAATGGCTTAAGAATTTAACGGCCGGTGTTGGCACGCTTCTGGCATCTATCTATACTTCGCCTTTAATTGTAATTTGGAGACGGCGATGACAAAGGAACAGATGCTCAAAAAAATCTCTGAACTGGAATCGATCAATGATCAACTCCAGGCGGAGATCCGCTACCTTGACCAGCTGCTCAGAGAGGTCGGGTTCGAAGAGGGGTTAAAGACACTGAAATTCGCTGCCAAGGAACTCATTGAACAGGACAGGCACGGCGACCGCGAGGAATAATAAGATTACTGTATTAGCAAGAGAAGATCATCTAGCGAGACCTGTGAGAATCCATCCTCCGATTCCAGCAAATGCTGGGAAAGAGCAGTCTTATGCTCTTTGAGGCGCAGGATCTTCTCTTCAATGCTTAGGGCTGTGATGTAACGGCGGGCAATGACTGTCCCTGTTTTGCCCAGGCGATGAGCCCTGTCGATCGCCTGTCTTTCGACAGCCTCGTTCCACCAGGGATCATACAGAAACACATAGTCGGCAGCCGTCAGGTTGAGTCCAACCCCGCCCGCTTTGAGACTCACAAGGAAAATCTGGGTCTCGGGATCTTCCTGGAACTGGCGGACCGTCCCCTCCCGATCTTTTGTGCTTCCGTCAAGATAGACATATTTCCACCCTTTTTCCTTCACAGACATCTCAATGAGTTTAAGGCACGAAGTAAATTGGCTATAGACAAGCACTTTCTGCTTCTCCTCCAGGACCTCGTGCAAATCAGACATCAGCCTCTCGAATTTCGCGCAGGCCGCGCCAGGATCCTCATCTTGCCTCTCTTCAACAAGCCAGGGATGTGCGCAGAGCTGGCGCAATCGGAGGATCGCCTCAAGGATTTCCATTCGATGGGAAGAGGCCCCATCCAGGCTGACCTTTTTAAGCAATCCTTGCCTTGTACTTTGGAGCCACCTGTCGTAAGTTTGCCGCTCAACTTCCGTCATCTCGACGTAGACCGTCTGCTCGAGTTTGGGAGGAAGCTGCAAGGAGACCTGTTCTTTTTTACGGCGCAGGATAAAGGGACGGATCTTTCGTTTGACCCGTTCAAAATACTGCGCGTTCAACTGGGCCGAGAGCATTTCGGTCTGAAACTGCCGGCGCTCTCCGAGCAAATCGGGCTGCAGGAAACGGAAAATCGACCAGAGGTCCTCAAGGCGGTTTTCGATGGGAGTTCCTGTAATCGCTAGTCGGATATCGGCGCTGAGGCGCGCGCAGATTTGCGAGGTCTGGCTGTCTGGATTTTTGATCGCCTGCGCCTCGTCCAGCACAACGACCTGATAGTCGATGCTTTGTAAAAGATCGGAGTCGATCCGAAGGTATGTGTACGAAGTAAGGATAACCTGCTTTTGCTGTAGATCCCCGCTTTGGCGCAGACGCTCCTTTCCCTCATGGCGGTACACGGAGAGAGAAGGCAAAAACTTCTCGATCTCCCTTTGCCAGTTGAACAGAAGAGAGGTGGGGACGACGATCAGGCAGGGCTTCACAAGTAAGGCCTGGGAAAAAAATGCCAGGACCTGCACGGTCTTTCCAAGCCCCATCTCATCGGCAAGCAGCCCGCCAAACCCCGCATCTCCCAAGAACTTGAGCCATTGCAGTCCCTCTTTTTGATACGAAAAAAGAGTCCCCCGGAAATCTTTGCCCGTCTCGATTGGCAAATCCGGCTGGCAGCAGGCCATTTTTGCGATTTTTTGACGGAGATCCTCCCTGATTGGAAGATTCTCTCGGTCCATCAGAGGCTGGAGAAGTCCAAAATGGTTCTTTTTGATCGCTATCCCCTCGCTTGTGATCTCCTGCTCGGCAAGATCCCCCCACTGTCTGCTAAAATCTTCTCGGTCAATAAGAGCGACGGCTTTAGGAGAGAGTTCGACGAAGTGCTCCCTGCGGTTAAAAGCGCCGACAAGATCTTTTAAATCGACCTGGTGCTCATCGTAATGCGCCTTGGCCCGGACGGTAATTTTTTTCTCGGTAATTTCCGCATCGAAATCGACCTTTTTCTGCCGGAGGACTTTTCTGCCGCGCTCATCGATGACCGTCCATCCGATCTCCAGAAGAAAAGTGAGACTTTTGGCGACTTTGTCCAAAGGACAGTAGTAGTGGGATTTCTCAACGGTTTTTTTGATGAAGTCGGTCTCTAAAAGGTCCTTTTCCCAGCCCTTTTCCGCTGCGCGGTTTCTCCAGGATGAAGCAAGCGAGTCCTGCTCTGCAATCTGACCGTAAGCCCCATAGTCGAACAGCAGGTCGGCAAACCCCCCGTGCCGATCGGCCAGCAGAAGGATCGGCATCGGATCGAGGGCCGAAACCGCCTCTCCGGCTTTCCACTCAATGAGGACTTCATCCTCGGCCATGTCGAGGAACTGCGCAAGTGCCCTACCTTCCAAGGCGAATGCGCCCCCTGCAGCCTGTCGGACCCACTTTCCTGAGATCTCCTCTTTGACTGCCCGAATAATGCCGTCCTTGATCACCCAGGAAGGATCTGCCGCAAAGACCAGCTCGCATTCTTCCAGCCTGCCCGACTGGCTCCCTATTTTATAGCGCCCAAAGAATTGCGCCTTGTCAGGTGCCAGCCTGTCCCCCTCGTAGTAAAAATCATAGGAGGTGAACGGGTCGATGACGACCTTTTTTCCTTTGAAGAAGACCCTTCCTGTGGCACCCAGCAGTTTGAGCGCCTCAAAAGAGCGGTCGGCGGATACGCAAAAGCGTTCCAATAGAGGCGGCATAGGCAGCTTCCCCTGCTCTTTGAGAAGCAGTTCCAAAGCGCTCTTTTCCCCGGGCGTCGCGGCCAGCCTGAAGAGAGTCTCTTTGGTCAACTTGGCTTTACAAGCGCTGACAATAGAGACCGCCAAGATATTTTTGGTGTTCCTGTTTTCACTCTCTAAATGGTAAGTTAGGTCTGACATCATCTATTGTGCTGTATGAAGGATAAATTAAAAATTTGGCAGCCCGGCGTTTCCTGGGAAGCTGCGGAAAAAAAGTGGGACAGCGAAAGCGAGCTCCTGCGCCAGACAAAGCCCATCAAAACCTTGAGCGCTCTTCCGAAAATGCCTGGGATGACTGAAGAGACGGCGAAAGGATTGAAATGGAAAAGCATCAAATACCTGCTCACCCATGATCCTAAACGGATCTTTCCGCGCCACTTTTTCAAACATCCGCTCAAATATACTCTTCGCTTCATAAAATCCGCCCTGAAAAAAAAGCCCTACTCTCGCAGCGGGGATTTTTTCCTATACGGCGTCGAAAACATGGCCCACTTCCAGACACTCCTTAAAGACAAAGACAGCTTAATGGTCGTTGGCTTTTCTTACTGTCACAAGCCTCTCGAATGTCCTTCTGGCAGATTTACCGACGCGTGCATCCACGATCCTGAGAACCCCGTCTGCCGCCAATGCTTTATCGGGAAAGCGGTGAACGCCCTCCCTCTGCACAAAGATAATATCCGACCTCTCTTCATTCCGACGATCCACTACATCGGGGAAAAAATGTTCGAGTTCACAGAGGAAAACCCCGATAAAAACATCCTGTTTCTGATCACCGCCTGCGAAATGACGCTGGAGATGTTCGGAGATTGGGGGAATATGGTCGGCGCCCGCGGCATCGGCGTGCGCCTCGATGGAAGAATCTGCAACACGATGAAAGCGTTCGAACTGTCGGAGTCGGGAATCAAACCTGGCCTTACCGTCGTTCTTCCTGAAACACAAACCCAGATCCTCGATCTGATCAGGTCGCTTTGGACTCCTCATAAAAATGAGAACGGCGAAACGGCTTAGGCCTGTCCTTCTTCTCATAGGGTCTCAGCCGCGCAGCGCTAGTACACTCTTGGCAACAGCAGCCTTTCAATTTTTCAGCGCATTGAGGACAGGACAGAAAGAGCTCGTTGCAGTCCATATTGGCGCAGTTGTAATACACATCAGAAGCAGTTCCGCAGTGGCGGCAATGGCTGATCACCTCATCCGTCTTTTCATCGATAGGAACAGCTAAACGGTCGTCGAAGACAAAGAGCTTCCCATTCCACTTATCATGCCCTTCTTTCAGCCCGTAATTGATCACGCCGCCATCGAGCTGATAGACATTTTCAAAACCCTCTTTCTTCATTAGAGCTGAATAAAGTTCGCAACGGATCCCGCCGGTGCAATACATCATCACCTTTGTCTCTTTGGGATCGCGTTGTTCTTTGAGTTGCCGCGCGTAATTTGGAAACTCGCGGAATGTCTCCAGAGTTGGCAGCTCGGCGCCATCAAAATGGCCAATGACCCATTCATAATCGTTGCGCACATCCAAGACGATCGTGTTGTCATCGCGCTGCTCAAGCATCTGCTTCCACTTCTCTGGAGAAACATGTTCTCCGGTGAGGGCCATATCCACCTTTTCATCCATAGCGACGATCTGCTTGCGGTATTTGACTGTCGCCCGAGGAAAAACGTGTTCCCCGAAATGATGGATCTTAAAGACGACATCCTTAAAGCGGGGATCCCCTTTCAGCCACTCCTGGTAGGCAACGGATGCCTCCTCAGAGGCGCTCATCTGCCCGTTGATCCCCTCTTCGGAAATGTAGACGCGGCACCGGATATCCTTGTCCTTAAGGAATTCCTGGTGGCGGGAGACCTCAAGATGGGGGTCTTCCAAACAAGTAAAATAATAATAAGCCAGGACGTGGTAGGAAGCGTTCTTTTCAGACATTGGTTGAAACCTTATTCTTTTTGGGAGAAAGAATAACTGAGGAGAAAAATCTACACAAGAAAAAGGCCGGTGAAAAGGAACCATCCCCACCCTGTCTTCTATTGCTCAAAATCTCTAAATTTAATTGTTTACTCCCCGCTTTAGTCCACCGCTCAACCCTTCTTAAGCGCCACTCTCTTGAATCCTCCCAGAATGAAAACGCATCCTGTTGATATGGAACTGTTTATCATGCATTCATCGACATCTTCCAAGGTCCTGGAGAGGCTGTCCAAGCAAGGACATTCATGCCGCCGCCCCGCAACGTTCTGAAAGAATCGAAGATGTTCCATTTACAAAAATTTGAGGGTGTATTAGCATACATCTCTATTGATAAAATCTTTGAGTTATTTTTAGGAGATACAATGGTTCGATACACTGGCCCCAAAAATCGCATTGCTCGTCGATTTGGAGCGAATATCTTCGGCCGCGCTCGCAATCCACTGCTTCATAAGCCAAACCCACCAGGCGTGCATGGAGCCAAGAGAAAGAAGAAGTCCGACTTCGGTCTTCAGCTGGAAGAACAGCAAAAACTGAAAGCAGTCTACGGAATGCTGACACGTGCGCAGCTCGTCCGCTACTTCAAAGAAGCGATGCGCTCCAAAGGCAATACGCCTTCCCTCTTCATCGAGCGCCTTGAGTGCCGCCTCGACAATATCGTATACAGGCTCAAACTGGCGCCTTCCATATTTGCCGCCCAGCAGCTCGTATCCCATGGCCACGTCCTCGTCAACGGTAAGAAAGTCGACCGTCGTTCTTTCTTTGTAAGACCGGGCATGACCGTTTCGATCAAACCGAAATCGCAGCAAATGCCGATCATCAAGCAAAGCGCTGAAAACGTCGCTCAGAGCGTACCCGAGTACCTCGCCTCCGACCCGACGAAGTTCTCAGGCCAGTTGCTCGTCTCCCCTGCGATCGACCAGGTTCCATTCCCGATTCCTATGAACGTACCCTTGATCTGCGAGTTCCTCGCCCACTCAAGCTAACGATTCTTAACATTCAGGAATCTGCAAAATCATAAGCAGCTCATTTTGAGCTGCTTTTGTATTTACAACGCCCCTCCAATGCCCTATCCCTATCATTTGACTTAAAGCGTTTTATTAGCTAAAATATTTGGCATATCCCTGAGGGATGATGACCCACTCTGATGTTTCAACTTCGTATGCATTTCGCCCCAAGACCCTGGCCGCCCATCAGGAGTCGAAGTTCGAGCCTTTTCAAAAAAAAGGGCGCAGAATTCTACCGCTCGAATCCACCCCCTCGCTGCTCACGGATGCAAAAGAGCGTAAAGTCAATCGGGAAGTCACCGGGGCGAAAACGGAATTCCGCATCCAGACCTACTTCATTAATGCTCTTGCTGAAATCATCCACAAAGTCCCCTTCTCGCGCGGCCACACCTCCCTGCAAGGATCAAGCGCGCCAAAAGGATGGCAGGCAGCACACGGCACGTTCGCCCCATCGACAAGCGACACTCTTACCTCAAGTTTGATCGAGCATATTGTCGATACGGGGGTGACCCCCAGCAAAACGAAGCCGTTCCTTATAGAACGCATTGGTCTCACATCTCCCGAAGCGGAAAATCTGGATGAAAACCATGAAGATGAATCTTTCGTTACAAATTTTGTATTGAGTCGCCTCCCCAGCCAGGGAGCCTGTTCGATTTTCGCCTGCACCCGCTACGCTGAGAAATGCAACACGACGTTTGAGAACCCTGATGAGTCAAACCAATATGATACTCTTCTGGAAAGAACCATCGCCCCATTCTTAAAAGAACTGCAAGGGCTCAGAATGGACGGAACAGACACAGCGGAAGCCTCCACAGCAAAACTCATCGATTGGCTGTTGGTTTATTACAAGGCGAGCATCGCCAATATTGAAACGCAATTAATCAACATCTCAAAGGCATCTGTTCTCTTTGAAAAAATGCGTGCATTCGAACTTCTCTACCTTCGCACACCGAATGTTCCCCAAGATGAATTTCAAGCATATTTAAATGATGTCGACCAGTTCCTGGCCATTCATGAAGAACTCGTTGGATCCAAAAAAGGATGCCCTTCCTGTGGCGATTTGAAATTGGTCCGCAACGATTTTTCCTTCCTTAAACAACTAAGAAAGATGGCATTCGACAAGAGGCTGCCGATCGAGACTGTGTCTGATTATTATTTAGGAAATCGCAAGCATTTAGACAAACCGATGGAGTTCGACACCCAATTCTTCATTGATAAATATACCCTCTACCATGAGGAAGCTAAAGCGCAGTGCGACGCGACGCTTATCTGCAGCGACCCCTGCTCCATCGCCAGCATTTCAAAAATGTATTTTGGAGTCATGACCGATAAACATCTGCGCGCTCCGACCGAGGAAGAATTAAGAAAGCAAATCTTCGCGCTTTCTACAATTGCGACGCCCCTTAGGAAACCTAAACCGGTTTCAAGTGTACTCATTTCGAATGACGAGGTAGATGAGCCTCCCTCCGGCCGCGAGGACATTGATCATTCGCCCTTCGCCTCTTCTCAGTCTAAACGAATGCTGATATCTATCCCTAAGTTTGATGGGGATTCTCCAGGCATGGACGCAGAGGACGCAGATCCTGGTTTAGATGATGGCGCTCCAATTCCAGATTTTTATGATAGTCTCCCTCTTGACGAGATGAAGGGGAAATCCTCTCATAAGGAAAAAATGTAAATGGCTCTCCTTTAAAAGGCAGCCTGCATTCATTCCATCGTTGCCGCTGCGCCAGCCTTTCGCCTGACACCTATCAGCTCCAGCACATCCTCTGCATTGAGCATCCAGGCATAAGAAAAAAAGATCAGCAGAAAAGTGCCGCAAAGCGCTGCAAACTGCATGCATTGCATCTTGATGTCGCGAATAAATGAAACTCCCGTTTCTCCCGCGACGATGAGCAACGTCGGATCCTCCACAAAAAACTTGCCGACAAGAAGGGTTGCCGTCGCGGCGATCAGAGAGCAGGCTCCCGTTCTGAGAAAAGAGCTGAAAACGGCGGGGTCGAATAGAGGCTCTCCCACCTTCTTCGAAAGATGATAGGAAAGATAAAAGTAGTTGAACCAGGCCGAAAGGCTTGTCGCGATCGCAATGCTGAAGGCCCCCCATCCCAGCCCAAAAACAAACACCGACGTCACAAAGATATTCATCAAGACCGAGACGACAGAACCGATCATTGGAATACGAAATTCCCTGCTTGCATAGAACGCGGGTGCGAGGAGCAGGACGAAGACCGCGGGCAAAAGCCCCAGTCCATATCCCCACAGGCAAATGGCGGTCTGATAAGTGGCCTCCATGCTGAAATCGCCGTGCCCATAAAGGAAGTTAATCCCCGAGATGCCGAGGACGAAGATCCCCAGCGAACAGGGGAAAATCAGACTAAAGCTGCGGCGGAAAGCAAAGCGCAGCAACTTCAAATACTGCTCATAGACCCCGCTTTCAAGAGCGCGGGACAGAGGGGGAAGCAGCGCTGCCGACAAGGCGATCCCGAAAAGGGCAAGAGGGACCTGCTCAATGCGAATCGCATACCATAAATAGGCAGGCCCTTCCAAAGAAGCGCAGCGCGCGAAGACCGCATCTAAAGTGCTGTTGATCTGCACGGCCCCGACGCCGACGATGCCGAGCAGCAGAGGTTTAAAGACCCTGCGCATCTCCATGGAGAATAGCTGGGGAGTGAAGCACTGCTTCCAGGTCAAATGGCGTTTGAGCTGGCCGAAGGTCTGAGGCGCCAGCATCGCCCATTGCATGAAAAAGGCGACGATGATGGCAAGTGACAGTGGCAGCACCGCAACGGAGGGGTCTTTTCCTTTAAGAAATAAAGTCGCTGCAATCCAGACGAGGTTGAAGGCCACAGGAGCAAAACCGGTCACGAAGAACTTGCGCTCGCACTGCAGCAGTGCGCTGCTGAGGCCAAAGAGGCAGATGAACAGAATCCCGGGCAGCATTAACGCCGTCAGGTAGAGGATCTGCGCATTGTCTGGCTGCAAATTCCCCCACTTCAAGACCCCAAACAACACCACTTCGATCCCGCCGATCAAAAAAATCAAAAAAAGACTTAAAGAAAAGAAGAGGTCTCGGAAAAAAGCGGCACCCTTCTCGGGAGAATCAGCGCGCATCTGTTCAAAGTGGGGAACGAACCCGGAAGAAAGAGGCCCTTCTCCAAACAGCCGCCGGATCAGATTGGCAAAGCGGAAAGCCACCATGAAGGCGGCAATCGCTGGGTTGCTGCCGAAGACAACTGCCATCGTCGTGTCGCGGCCAAGCCCCGTGATGCGGCTCAAAAATGTTCCTGATAAAAAAGCATAGGTAGAACGGGAAACGGTTCTCGGGGTATCGGGGGGGCCATCCTGAGACATAAACACACCCATTGATAGACAATTAAATTGGAATGAATCTACTATATTGCTTAAACCTGTAAAGTTTTCAAATAGAATATGAAAAAATTACCCGCCGATGAACTCCTGATCGGGGCCCACACCTCTGCCCAGGGCGGCGCCCACAACGCGATCATCGAAGGCCACGAGATCGGGGCCACAACGGTCCAGCTTTTCACCAGCAATCAAAAACGCTGGGAGGGTAAGCCAATCTCTGACGAAGATGCCTCCCAATTCAAAGATGCCGTCCTATCCACCGGCCTGACAAAGATCATGAGCCACGACAGCTATCTCATCAATCTAGGCTCCCCAAATCCTGAGTCTCTTGCCAAAAGCCGCAAAGCCTTCAAAGAAGAACTTCTCCGCTGCCAGAAACTTGACCTGGCCTTCCTCAACTTCCATCCCGGAGCCGCTCTCGAATCAACAGAAGAAGAGTGCCTCGAGAAGATCGCAGAGAGTCTCGAACATCTCGAAGACCTCGCGGACAAAGGAAACACTCGCTTGCTCATCGAATCCACAGCCGGACAAGGATCCTCTGTCGGATGGAAATTTGAACATCTGGGATTCCTTATCGACCGCCTGCATAAAAAAATCCCGATCGGCGTTTGCATCGACACCTGCCACATCTTTGCCGCCGGCTACGACATCCGCACGAAAAAAGCCTGGGACGAGACCCTTGCAGAGTTCGACAGGATCGTCGGACTCAAACATCTCTGCGCATTCCACGTCAACGACTCGATGAAACCGTTTGCTTCGCGCAAAGACCGCCACGCGCCGCTTGGCGAAGGAGAGATCGGCATCGAATGCTTTAAAGTCATGATGACCCATCCGCAGCTCCGCGAGATCCCTAAATACTTGGAAACGCCGGACGGCCCTCCCCTTTGGAAAAAAGAAATCGCCCTATTGAGAGAATTTGCAACATGAAACACACCAAAATCAAAAAAATCCAGCCTTCCGACATTGGCAAAACACTGACAGTCTGCGGATGGATCCGCACTGTCCGCGAGCAAAAAAACTTTTCCTTTATCGAACTTAACGATGGCTCCACTCTCTCCAGCCTGCAGATCATCATCGAAGAGTCTGTTCCCAATTACTCCGAGATGATGAAACAGCTCTCGACCGGCGCCTCGATCGCAGCGACAGGCCAGCTCGTGCAATCCCCCGGCCAAAAACAAAAGTGGGAACTCAAAGCTTCCGAAATCACACTATTCGGTTCCTGCCCGGAAGAATACCCCCTGCAAAAAAAACGGCATTCCTTCGAGTTCCTGCGCACTATCGCCCATCTGCGCCCGCGCACTAACACCCAGGGCGCCGTCATCCGCGTCCGCAACGCGCTCGCTCTCGCAACCCATTTATTCTTCCAGGAGCGCGGCTTCCTCTATGTTCATACTCCGATTGTGACCGCTTCCGACTGCGAAGGCGCTGGAGAGCAGTTCCTCGTCACCACACTCGATGTGAACAAACCTCCGCGCCATTCCGACGGCTCGGTCGACTTCACCAAAGACTTCTTCAGCAAACCGGCCTATCTCACTGTCTCCGGACAGCTCAACGGCGAAACGCTAGCCTGCGCGCTTTCCGACATCTACACCTTCGGCCCAACATTCCGCGCAGAAAACTCCAACACCTCGCGCCACCTCGCCGAGTTCTGGATGATCGAACCGGAACTTGCCTTCGCCGACCTTAAAGACAACATGGAGTGCGCTGAGTCCTACCTCAAGTTCCTCTTCAGCTACGTCCTGAACAACTGCGCGGAAGACATGGAATTCTTCGATTCGTTCATCGAGAAAGGCGTCATCGACCGTCTGAAGCACGTCGCCGAATCTCCCTTTGCGTACATGACCTACACCGAGGCAGTCGAGATCCTGAAAAAATCAGGCAAAGCGTTCCAATACCCCGTCGAATGGGGCAGCGACCTCCAATCGGAGCACGAGCGCTACCTTGCCGAGGAATATTGCAAAAAACCTGTGATCCTCACCAACTATCCCGCCAAAATCAAAGCCTTCTACATGCGCGACAACGACGACGGCAAGACTGTTGCGGCAATGGACGTCCTGGTCCCTAAAATCGGCGAGATCATCGGCGGAAGCCAGCGTGAAGAGCGCCTCGACAGGCTCGAAAAAAAGATCGTGGACTTCGGATTAAAGCCGGAAGACTATTGGTGGTACCTCCAGCTGCGCAAATACGGATCCGTTCCCCACGCGGGATTTGGAGCCGGCTTCGAGCGCCTGGTGCAGTTCACCACAGGCATGGAGAATATCCGGGATGTCATCCCTTTCCCCAGATTCCCCGGCCACGCCGAATTTTAATGAAATACAGTCCGGAGGCAGCGTTCTGAAGATGGCATCTTATCAAACTGTTCTTTTTGATATCGATGATACTCTCATCGATTTTAAACGCAGCGAAACGCTCAGCCTCGCGAGCACCTACGCCCATTTCTTCACCCAGGTTGCGACCAAAGAAGCATTCTTACGGGACTATCACCGCATCAACCAGGCATTATGGAAACAGGTAGAAGAGGGAACGATCTCCTCATCCATCCTGGGATCCCTCCGCTTTCAACAACTTGCAGAGCTCTACCATATCCCCTTTTCTTCAGATGTTCCCAAATATTACGAAGGTCAGTTGATCGTCAACTCCCATTGGATCGATGGCGCGAAGGAGTTGCTGGACGCATTAAAAAAGCATAAGATCCAGCTCGGGTTCGTTTCAAATGGATTTGCCCACATTCAGCATGCCAAATCCAAAAGCCTGCGGCTGAGCGACTATTCCGACGTGCTGATCATCTCGGAAGAAGTCGGATGGGCAAAACCCGATCCCAAGATCTTCCACCATACGCTAGATCGTTTAAATACAACGTCAAATGGGACTCTGATGTTCGGAGATTCCCTGACTAGCGACGGGGAAGGCGCTCGTCGAATGGGAATGTCATTTTGCTGGTACAATCCATCCAGGGCATCCGCAAAGGATTGGCTACCCGACCATATCCTCCATGATCTGACAGAAGATTCCGTCAGCTTTCTCCTGCCTTGAGACTCGGTCGCTCTTTTTTGTCATGTTGAGTTTTAACCATTCAAACGACTGCTCGATCACATCTGGCCGATGTCTAATGTAGTGATCCATCCCTTCGATGCGAAAGTAGGTGATCGGCGCTCCAGCCTCTCGCGCTTTTTGAACAAACTGATCGCAAGAGAGGATATTGCTGTCTTCTGTTCCCATAACCACGAGGAAAGGCACCTGGATCCGACAATAATTAATAGCTGATTTTTGGAATGCGTCTGCATGATAAAGATAGGTCATTCCTCCGAGCCATTGATCTGCGGAAGGGTTAGCTATAATATGCTGGGAAAGCTCATCTAATTCCATTCGGGTCGCTGGTATATCGCAAATTGGCCAATAGATTTTTTTCTTCAACACCTCAAAGAACTGCCAGAACTCATCCGCCCAGCTCCAGTCTCCCGCTCCCACCCAATTAATTGTAGCTATTGTATTAGGAAAAATCGTTGTGAGTTCGGTGACAAGAGGGCCGCCTTCTGACACCCCAATGAAAATCAGCTTGCCATTCCATCCTTCCGGCGGGTTGCCTTCGAAATGCTTGATCACGCTGGCATGATCAATTAATCGCTGGGAACGCGTGTAATGGTTCCAAAACTCCCCTTCATCGACACGATCGCCATCAATGCCCCATTTTTCAACCGTCAGAAACCCGACATTAAGCGGCTCTATTCTGGTAAGGAACCACTCGCGAATATAAAGAACACTTCTCAGATCGTCCTTGCTCTCAGAGCCATCGCAGAGAATCAGGATCGGATAGGCAGGCACATCTGGCTTCGAAAAGTAGTAAACAATGGGAGAGGTGGAGTCTACGCGCTCTAAAGCAAAACGCCCATGATCATTTCCCGCGCTAACATCAGGAAGAAAGTTAAAAGCAAAAAAAATGTAAAGTAAGGGTTTCATAATAAATACTTTCTTCAAAACGGCGCTCTCAATCCTCTCACAATCTAAGATAAAAAAAAATGGGCTCTGCGACGCGAGCTGCAAAGCGAGCGCTCATCGCAGCCGACGGCTTCATCAAAGTAGAGAGGAGATGGGCATACCGCATGTCACTTGACATGACATTAGCAGCCCTCCCCCCAACTCTTAAAATCCAAAATCAAACTTATAATCTTAGGATGATTGCTGAGTGAAAATGCCGCGCTTGGTCTGGGCGAGAACGCCGGCGCCAAGGCCGAATAGCATCGCTGCGAAGGCAACGATCGTTCCAAAGATGGGTATCGCTGCAAGTCCGAAATAGATGATCATGCCGCAAAAAAAGCCTGGAAGGCGGTTGTGCTTGAAGCCGATTTTTCCAAACATCCAGTTGGACGCCCAGAAGATAGAATAGACCTTTGCGGTGTAGAAACCGATGATGTTAGCCGCCATCAGGGTCAGGGCAAAAGGAACGCCGAGGATTGTCATCAAGAGCACCAGCGAGGCCAGCGGAAGCAAAATGAGAAGCATGATCCCGTAAGTGAGCGATTTGACGGGACGCGTCTTCAGAACATGAAGGGCAGCTTCGAGGTTTTTCGGGAACATTTTGATCAGGATGACCCCGATGACGAACGTATAAATGAAATTCATCAGGATCGCGAGCACTTTGGAACCAACGAGAAATCCCTGAATCCAGGTTCCTTTGACAAGCTCGCGCACAAAGGAAGGGTGATGGACCACATGGCCTCGGATGGTCGCCCCAGGCTCGATCCATGCCTGAGCGCTGCTACGGTAGTCGACATCTCCGCCGATCACTGCTTTTGAAGTGATCCTCATTTGCCCGACATAGCCCTGCAAATTCCGGTTGATTAAAGAAGAAAGACGCATGTTCGAGGCGACGATCGTCGCATCCGTCCCAATGCTTGCGGCGAGATCGACGTTGCCGGCTGTGGCCACAAGATTGCCGCCGATCGAAGCGGTGGAAAGAAGTTGGAGGTTGGCAGCAACAGCCGTGACATTGTTGCCAACCGTCCCGCTGATTAATATCTGCCCGCCGACCATGCGGCAATTATGCAGGACCTTTCCAGAAATATCGATGCTCCCGCCACTACCTAAGACATCGCCGTTGACAACGCCGTCGATCACGACTTGTTCGGCCAAAACATAGACGTCCCCATTCACTGTCCCCGAGATCTCGACGCTTCTTCCCATGGCATAATAATTGCCGTTATACACCTCTGAAGAAGGCAGAACAATGACGCTTTGCTCTTTAGAAATTTCATCTTCGTCGGCAAATAGAGAGGATGTTACAGCTAGAAAAAAAAGAAAGATCAGGCGCACGCAAAAACTCGTTTTTCTTTTTGTCGGAATGAGACCAGGTAGCGTTGAACGCCTTCTAAGATTATCGTTTCGGCTTGATTGATTTCGAGCGAATTTTTTCGTTGCCGTGTTTCGATCAAACCGCTCAATTCTTCCATATTCAAAAGAGTGAGTCTGGGATGGAGGGAAATGGCAGGATCGACATTTCTCGGAACGCTCAAGTCAAAGATTAGACGTGTGTTCAGCTCCTCGCGCGGCCCTGTCACGATATAATGAGGAGCGTTGGATCCGCATATCACAAGAGGAAACTCCTGCCAGGAGGAAAGTTTGTCCCAGGAGAGCAGCTTCAGACTCTCCTTATCCGCCATTTCTTTGGCCGATTGCAGAGAGCGGGTGCAAAGCGTGATCCGTCCAATCCCCTTGCGTTTGAAATATGCCATGACCCTGCGGTTGATCTCGGAGTTTCCGATGAACAGCAATGGGATGTCAGCGAGATCCTTCACCAGTTGTTGGCTGATCTCGAAGAGAATTTTTGCAATCGTGACTTGATTTTGCGAAAGGGGAAGATTGGAGCGAATCTGCTTGCCAAGTTTAAGCGACTTTTGAAAGAGGTAATGGACGCTGCTAGGAAGATCATAATAAAGCGTGGTCTGCTCATAAGCGATCTTGACCTGCCTCTGAATTTCCGATTCGGCGACGATCGCGCTATCCAACCCGGAAGTGACTGTAGCAAGATGCAGGAAGCAATCGAACCCAAAGTAGGAATAGAGCTTATGTTCAAAAGCAGCAGGGATCTCCTCTCTGAGAACATTCAGCAATTCGCTATGCGCTTCAGCCAGATTATCAGCGCTGAAGTAAATTTCAGTCCGGTTGCATGTCGAAAGAACGACGCAGGAGAATTTTTTTGCAAGCTCGCTAAGATGTGAAATCCGTTTCTGACAGGCTTTGGAAACAAACTCCCGAATACTTATTTCCGCCGACTTGAAATTGATCCCTAAAACGCCGATTCGCATGGATACTCTCTTAGGTTTGAGCACAATAAACTAAGCCTGCAAAAAAACACGCTTCAGCGCGCGCAGAACCCCATTTGGTCAAAAATGCTCTTTATAAACCTAGCCCCAATTAAATGTCATCAAACGCTTTGAACACTAAATCAGGAGAGAATCCACGCCTGCAGAGTTTCGCCATCAGCTTCCTCATCTCAGCAGGATCGCTGCGATCGATTTTTTTGCCAAGTTTGCTCATCCATTTTTGCAAAGCATCCGCGTCAGAGGGCGCTGCGCTCTGAAGATGTTCCCGCAGCGCGATTTCGCTGATCCCTTTCTTTTGTCTAAGTTTGAAGAGAACCGCCTTTGCGCTCTGCCCTTTTTTTAACTCTTTGGCGACAAGGCGTGCGATTTCCTGAGAATCGTCGAGATACTTTTTTTCTCTGCAAAAGCCGACCACCGCTTTGGCAGCCGGGAGTGAGATCCCTTTTGAAACGAGCCTGGTCTCGAGGTCTGAGGAGAGCAGGGCGCGCTGGGACAGCAGGTAAATGGCGTACCTTTTGCCTACTTTATCTTCCAGAAGGGTAAAACGGCTTAAAAAATCTTCCCAGGACAACCCTGGAGGAAATTTTCTTAACTCATTGATAAAAAGAGACTTACCAACCTCTCGCCAGACTTCCCCTTCCCATAGAAGGAGCAGTGTTTTTGGGTCATTTTTCTTAATTTCCAGCTCTAAGCTCATAATTTTAAGTATGTTAAACAATTAATTCAGGTCAAATAAAAATTGTAATTATACTCAAACTAGGATATAATTAAATATGAAAGAGTAGAGTTTAATCTCTCTCGAGGAGAACACCATGTCAATAGCATCTACCAACGCTCTTAACCAAACTCCACAGGAGAATTTTGCGCCGAACAATATCCCTCCTAACACTGATGCTTACTATAATACAGTAGGTTTTGCTACGAACCTTTCAGCTTTTTTAGCGACCGTAATACAGGAAGATCAGCAGGCTCAGGAGAACGGCCTCAATCAAATCAAAGACGCCATCAACGGACAAACTTAAGAACCCGTTCCGCCCCTAATCTCTTTAGGGGCGGTTTTTTTATTCTATTGTTGATCAAATAATCGAAATAAATTATTGTTATAACTATAAAGACATAACTATTTATTTTAACTTTCCACTCTTTTAAAGGACTAACAATGAGCATTCCCAGCGACCCCTCCCAACTCCCCCCGACGCCCCCCACCCAACCTCCCCAGTCGCAACCTCAAGGCTCTCTTCCAACAAGCTATGTCGATCCGACCGGCGCATGGGCCAAATTTCTCAGCACTACCGGCGCCCAGGCTACTGCCCAGGACGTTCAAATGTTTTTACAGGGTATGCTTAAAATGTTCAGTATCGTCATTCAACAGCAGCAGGCCGCGGCCCAGCGGGCAGCCGCCAATATGAAAAAAGCGATTGATGGCGACTCGTAACTTTCTTTTCATTTCCTCTGCGATCTGCTATCATTTCAGGCATGGCTACACCCGGCGATTTAACAGATTTTTTTACAGTATCTCTTCCTGAGGCTGAGATCCGCCTCGATAAGCTGCTTTCTGTCCATTTTCCCGACCATTCGCGAACCTATTTCCAGTATCTCATTGAGCAAGGCTGCGTCCTTGTCAATGGATCGGTCCTGAAAAAAAGGGAGCATGCGAAAGTGGGCGATGAGGTAGAGGTCTGCTTCCAACTGACTCCTGAAATTTCTCTGGAACCCCAGAATATTCCCTTGGACATCCTTTATGAGGATGAGCATCTGATCGCTGTGAACAAACCAGCTAATATGGTCGTCCACCCGGCTCCGGGGCATCCGAAAGACACTTTCGTCAACGCCTTATTGTATCACTGCCAGAGCCTCCAAGGAACCGATCCTTTGCGTCCAGGGATCGTCCACCGCTTGGACAAGGACACGTCGGGCATTATCCTTGCCGCCAAAACGGCAATGGCCCACGCCAAACTCGTCGAGCTTTTTTCAGAAAGGCGCATTCAAAAATACTATCTCGCTGTCTGTGTCGGCACTCCTAAAGAGGGGCTAATCGACGCACCGATCAAACGCCATCCTGTCCAAAGAAAAGAGATGGCGGTGAATTTTGCCGATGGAAAAGAAGCCAAAAGCGTCTGCCGCGTGCTTGGTAAGAACGAACAGCTCTCCTTAGTGGAGGTACAACTTTTGACAGGGAGAACCCACCAGATCAGAGTTCACCTCAAGCATATCGGCTGTCCGATCCTGGGAGACGGGGTCTACGGCTCAGCGAATGCTAACAAAAAATTCCACCCCCAAAGACAGCTTTTGCACGCTCAGAGGCTTGAGTTCCGGCACCCCATCACAGGTGTCGCCTTAAACCTGTCCGCCCCAATCCCAAAAGACCTCATGTTCTATGTCGAGCTCTTGAGATAACAACAAAAATTTTACCTCTATCCTGCTGATATTTAGAGAGATTGACATTGTCCCTAGCCGAATATACCTTTTTTAGTTATGATTGAATTTGTGTAAGTTATTTTTCTTCTTCTATTGCCAATTCTCTGGGAATTCTAAATGAGGATCGAATTATGAAAGAGTTTGTCGAATACATCGTAAAGAACCTGGTCGACCATCCTGAAAAAGTCAATATCACCGAAGTCGGCGGCACCCACACTTTAATCATCGAGCTAAAAGTAGAAAAGTCAGACATTGGCAAAATTATCGGCAAAAAAGGGAAAACGATCAATGCGATCCGGACTCTTTTAATGTCAGTTGCGAGCCGCAACGGCATCCGCGTTAATCTTGAAATCATCGAAGAAGAAGAAGCTAAGTAATCTTTTTCCTGATCGGAACGATTAATTTATTTCCTCTTGGATCTTACTCAACGAGCTTGGGAAGATAGGGGGAAATCATTGCTTTGCGCGAGTTAATCAATCCCGCCTTATATTTCAGAACGGCGATCGACAGAGCGTTCTTATCGACGGTGATTTTCTTTGGAATCGGCAGAAAGCTTTCTGCGAAAATCTGTTCATAGGCCTTTGCTTTATCCCCGTAAAACTCCACAGAGAGTCCATTCTTTTGTATTTGAGGCGAAGAACGGAAGGCGTTCAAAAACCCTTTCAAGTGTTCGATCGACTGCTCTGTAAAAGGAATCCACAGCCACAGCTCATCCTGATGTTTGTAATCCCCTTCTGTCCCGGCAAAGAGGTCTTCTGCGCCTGCAATCGTGCTGATCATCTGCATATGCAAGTCTACTTCCTGGCGGTCGCGATAAAAATCGAGGCCATTGTCGTACCAGCGTTTGCGCAAGGAATGGCTATACTTGGAATAAACGGGATAATTGCGGGCAAACAGCTTGAACTGACCGACTCTGGCGCAGCCATTCTGCTCTTTCGTATCGTCAAAGAAGGAAGATTCCTGTCCCTTGGCACATAACGCGATATTCTCTTCGACTGCGTCTTCCTTGGCCAGGTAGATCTTGCGATAGAGAGAATACATATCGGAATTCTGCAGGATGCGGGCTGAGGCCTTGCGGACAAAGTCCTTGTCGCGCGGAATATCGCTGAGCGTAATCACTTCGACCTGCGTTTGGAGCATGATCGATTTGAGCCTGTTGATCAGCTGGGCGACGCATTCCACGTCGCGCTGGGACACTTTGGTCAGAAGATCGGTGTCGTCAAGGATGCCGTAAAGGAAATGAAGATACTCGAGGTACTCGCGGCTGGAATCAATGAAAAAGCCTTTATTCTCCTCTGCCGCAAGCTGCTTTTGGATCAGGCGCGTCATCAGCCTCTTGCTTTGAGAAGACGAGAGATTCTTGCCAAGCGATGCCGTCTGTTTGTCGATCTGCGCTTTGGTCATCCCGCCCGTGCCGAAGCGGTCATTGATCGCAAAGGCCATTTCAGCGCAAAGAACGTTGGAAGACTGCGCGTCGGCGATGATAGCCATCGGCGCGGAAGAGGTCTGCAGAGAGCTCTTGTGATGGTCGATCACGCTGATCACTTCGAGATAGGAGGGGATCTTGGTCTCCTCGCGGTTACAGAAGTCGCGCAGGGTAACGGTTCCCAAAAGCGGCTGGTGCAAATCCTGGGAATGAACGATCCCAAGGGGAATCAATTTTCCGCCTTTGTCTGTCGCGGTGACACTGAGGTAGGGATAGTTGCCCATTTTGCTTTTGATCTCATCGACATCGGCGCGATAGCTGACTGACTGGGGCAGGTAGCCGAAGACATTTGTCTTGATACTCAGAGCCACATCAAGGCGTTCGACGAAGGTGCGGACGCTCTGAATCGCGTTGTCGAGTCCCTTGATGATCTTCTCCAGATAATTGAAGATCCGCGATCTGTTCTCGACGAGCGCTCCCGAACGATCGAAAAGATGTGACTTGTGCATCGACTCGACGAGGTCGACAAACTCCTGGAAGTCGAAAAGAGAAAGATCCTTCATCGCTTTGGCGAATTCTTCGATGGTGCAGTCGAGTCCTTTTTTAACGCCGAGGACCTTGCAGAGATAGTCCTGAGTATATTTGCGCTGCTTCTCCGTAAACTCTTTCGCAGGCTGGCAATCGCCAAGTTTGGCAAGAAATACCTCTTTGATGAAGGCTGGTATGTCTTTCTGAGACAGTTTTTCTTTCGCAAAGAGGGCGATGAGTTTGACGTGGAGATGGTTTTCAAACCACCTGAGGCAGTTGTTGAGCATCATGATGACCTGGCGGACTCCTTCGACGTCGAAGTTGCGCCAATCGCCCAGATAATATCCTTCATCGTCGACAAGTACGATCGCATTCTGCGTGCGCTCGTGGTCGATCATCTGGGTCGACTCGCTCGTCTGTTTGCGGACTAGCCCTTTCTGCGTCATCAAATCGATGCCCGACAAAGCGAGCGTCGTGCGGGTTTTAGCAAGCAGATTAAAGACTGAGTCGCCGAAGATATGATTGAAGAAAAGCTTAATCTCGATCTGAGAAGTAGGGGCGCCGCCCGGAATATTCCATAAATGCAGCCCGTCAGAAACACGCGCTGTAAACGCATCGACCCATCCCCAAAAGGAGGAGATCGTCGTGTCGAGGTCGGGAGAGCCATGGGCTGTCACGAAATGGGAGCCGGGGTAAACTTTTCCCATGCCGATGGGGAAGAGGATCTGGAACTCATCGCGGGGAACCCACTTGCCGGCAATCTTAGCCCGGGCGAGATAGTTGTCCTGGGCGCTCAATTGGGAGAACTGGTTCAGCCAGAGCTCAAAATGAAAAAAGGCATAGGACTCGAGGACTTTGAGGGCATTGACCTGCTCGATATAATCGATGACGGCAGGAAGCAGGAAACAAGGGGTTTTGGCTTTAAGAATCAGATCGTAGAGAACGTGGTTGACCCGTTCGTTCTTTTGTTTTTCGTTTAACCGATGGAACTCTTTGCTCTGGAATTCCTTGAACAACCGGGGCAGGTTCTCAAATTTCGGAATGGAGATCTTGAAATCTCCGAGATATTTCGCATTGCGATCGGGACTTGCAGATCCCTTCTTCCCAGAGCCTTTTCCCATAGAAAAACACTTCAAAATAAGTTAAGAAAAAAACGGATTGAGCAGGACTCGAACCTGCGACCGCCCGCTTAGAAGGCGGGTGCTCTATCCAGCTGAGCTATCAATCCAAGAATGCCTTCTCTTCGTCTGCCAATTGCATACATCCAGAAAACGCAGGAAACTGGCAATCATCTCAAATGAGTGCATTTTAATAAATCATAAATGGTTTGGCAAGCTCCTTTCCCATTTGAGGAACGGAGCCTGACTTAAGGATTGACCAGTTCGACCCCCTGATCGAATTCACGGGCATTGGCCTGGCTGCGGTAAATTTCTTCTTGATTTTCTGTCAGCCGCTGGTAGTCCTGGAAGGAGTGGATAATATGGGGTCTGACGAATATTATCACATTCCGCTTCTCATCGTTCTGACGAGTCTTGCTGAACGCGGCGCCGATCCATGGAAGTCCTCCCAGGCAGGGAAGCCCTGCTTTGTGCTGGGCCTTTGTATTGCGGATCATCCCGCTGAGCACAAGAAAATGTTTGTCGGGTACATGGACGTGGGTCGCCATGTTCGTTTTGGTCGTCCGGATCCCATTGACCTGCGTATTGCTGTTCATCGGATCGTGGTCGATGCTCTCGGTGATCTCTTCATTCAAATTCAAGGTGATCACATCTCCTTCGCCAAGTCTAGGGGTGATGCTCAGGCTGACTCCGATGTCGCGGTACTCGATGTTCGCCGTTGTTTGCTGGCTCTGTCCGACCGTTTGAACGACGGACCCGGTAAAAGGAATGTTGTCGCCGACGAAGATCGTCGAATTCTTGTTGTCCTGGGTGATGATCTTTTGATTGAGGACGATGGTGCTGCTGCCGTCGACCTGGAGGGCGGAGACCAGGGATCCTAGAGAAAAGTAGGACTTGCCCTTATGCCTGATGACGTCCCCGATCACACCTAGATCAAAACCTGGGACAAGCGGAATCTGATCCAGCCCGGTGGGAGTATTCGTTGCATTGATCCCTTTCATTGTGCTGGCAAAACCGCCTGGCGCGTTGCTGCCCGGAGCGAAATTGCCCAGCCCGAAGCCCATCTTGCTGCCGTACTGGCCGCCGGCGGCCCATTGCAGGCCGAACTCCATGCTCTTTTTCACATCGGTCTCGATAACGAGGACTTCAATGAAAACCTGACGCAGAGGAATATCGAGGCTGTCCACCAGTTTGCTGAGTTTTTGCAGGGTATCGGGATCAGCGGAGAAAAGAAGCGAGTTGGTCGCCCTCACCCACTGCAGAGACTGGATTGCATTGATCAGCTTGACAGGGGCATCCGGCTGACTGCGCAAGTCACTTGCCACTTTTTTCAGAGACTCTTCGATTTCAGGCCCTTCATGATATTGGAGCTTGTACACAAAAAACTCGTAGCGCTCGCTGTCTTTGACATCGATCTTCGGGCTGTTCGACGCGATAAGCCCTTCTCCCCCTTTTTGCCAAGGCTTCCCTGCCAAGTTTTCGGAGCCCGGAGCATCATCGCTTTTGTGGATGACGAAATAACCAGAGTCGGCGGACACGGTCAGGCCATGGACTCTGAGCAACTGCACCAGCGCTTGCAGGATCATATCGGAGCTGACCGATTTTCCTGTCGAAAGCGAAATGTTGAAATTGAGGTCGCGGCTGTCATAAATGAAGTTTTCTTCCGAAACTTTCGAGACAAAACGGATAAACTCAATGACGGGAATGTCATTGAAATTGATACAGTAGCCCGCGCAGTTGTCTTGCGGCTGCGGCATTACCGCAACCTCTTCACGATTTTCTTCCGCATTCAAGATGGGAAAACTGTTGGAGGAGAACAACAAACTTGCGAGGCCACCGCGGATGATTAACTGTGTCAGCTTTTTCATCATTTATCCGAATATTGTTCACGGCTCGCCACGAACATTATACGCAGCTTCCAACTTTTTTGAGTAGCGTTTTTCAAAATTGCTCAGCAAAATCTGCTTTAAAGAATTTTTAACAGCCAATTTCTGATTAAGACATTTAAAATAAAGCCCGCAAAAATGTTTATAAACATCCACTTATTGCTTGATGGATATTTTCTATCGTGAATAATCTTCGTGGCATCCGGGCACTTTTCATCTGATCGCAAAAGAAATGCACGCCCGCGTGTTTGGGAGTTGGATAATGAAAGCAGTCACAATCGATAAACTTAACATTAAGGACCACCTGCGATGGGCGCAGGATCAGGAAGCTCTCGAATCCATTTACGTTACAGAAGCGCAAACTGTCGCGCAGCATCCGGAGCTTGTCGGACTTTCGATGATCTATCCATCGAAATTCGAGGAATTGTTCGAGCTCGCAAAAAAAAATCAGCACTGGGCCTGTTTCACCCCGCCCAAAAACTATCATGTGTTCGGGAAGCGCTTTTTTTCCTATCGACTGTTTCCAAGCATCCATTGGGAAGATGAGGAAGAGGGAGGGGAAGAACCCTCTAATCAGGAAGAGCCCAATCACGACCTCATCCAGGCTGTAATCCGAATCAAAAAAATGGGCAGCCAGACCTCTTCCCTCTTTGAAAAAGACAAGAGCGCCATGATCAATCTTCTCGAATCAATCCGCTGGATCAACAAGCTGCTCAAGCAGATCAACGCCCGTAAGCTGCAGTATCAGAAAGGTTGACGATTATATTCTTTGGATCGCTGCGAAGCCAGTCCGCGCGCGCGATGGATCCAGCTCCACCGCAATAGCCCCGTCTCTGCCCGCTGCGACAAGGTTCATCGATGAGGCCGGACGCAGTGCGGCAAGCCTTCTTTCGACATCCGATACACTCGAGCTGTTTTCCAGAAGGTCGCGAAAAAGCATGGTGACGGGGATTCCATTATCTTGCCTGGAGCTACCTGATTGACAGCAACCGACAACCACGCCATTTTCGTTCATCCCGCGCAATACGCCAAGATACCCAGGAAAGGTGAGATTGACAAACTTCTTTTTGCCGTCTGCGGATTTAAAGGTGACAGGCAATGTGTATGGAGAAAGAGCTTGCCAGGGCCAGTCGAGATTGAATGCGGCGAAAACCTGCTTATTCCCCTCCGGCTCCTGTTTCCGTTTGAAGAAAGAAAAGAGAGAAAAAATCGTCTCCGCAGCATACCCCCAAGCAGAAGAAAAACTGAGCTGTTTATGATTGACATCGAACACAGCTGACTGAACAGTGTCTTCGTTGTCTGCAAGAGCGAGCGCACTCTGGTGAGCGGGAATGCTGTCTTCAAGCGGGGCCTGCTCAATCGCCTTTAAACGCTCGCACCAAACCTCATCTCCAAAATGGTTTGTCTTGGCAACTCTTCGGATGGTCCCGTTTTCCTTGACGGATGCGACTGCGCTGCATCCATACATCCCGGCATAAATATCGAGAAAGGTATGCACTTTATAGACGTCCTCCAATGGGACACCGGCTCCTGCGCTAAGACCTCGCATTTCCTCATGCATATGCGCTGGAATGCTGCGCTTAAGTTGATCCAATGCCTGAGTGAAACTTTGAGGATCGGAAAGCTCCCTTTCTTGAATTTTCACTTTGGCGCATCGATAAGCAAATTGCGTCTCTGCTTTTAAAAGACTTCCGAACTCAAATCCTCTGCGATAGGGATCGGTCTCTTTGAGATGGAGTGAAGAAATTCGGCCGCAGAGAGCATATTCGATCGCGGCAACCACATGACCTAAGATAGGAAGGAGCATAATGGCCCCGAGCGCAAAGTGATGGATGCGTTCGGCCAAATCAATCGGCGCTTCGGAAAATGTGACTTGAATATGCCGTATCCCCCAACGCACATTGGCATCCAGGTGCAGCATATATTTTGACTCTGTCGGCAAAGAGAAATCAATTTTCACAAAACACCTTAATTTAAAGATGAAAATAAAATTTAACTCTAATAATTATACGATAACAAACTAAACGAAACAAGATCAAATAATCACAAACAACTCTATAAAATTTACAACTCAAAAAACAGTTTAACCATCACAGAACGAGCTTATTGCAACCCATTCCAGCATTTGTTACAGTTTTTTATAAAATTGAAGACTTAATAGAAGGACATTATGACGATCGGACTATCTGTGCTGGGCGCGACGGGAAAAATGGGAAAAAAAATCCTCTCCCTGGCGCACGGCGACCCTCTCCTACGCGTCGTCGCCGGCGTCTCGCGCGCTCCCCAAGTGAGTACTCTGGGAGAGCTGATCGGAGAGGACGGGCTTCAAGCCCCTCTTCTTTCCGACGCCGATGCCGCTCTTTCGGAGTGCGATGTCGCCATCGATTTCACCTTCCATGAGGCGACCAGCGCTAATCTGGCTGCCGCTCTTAAATTCGGCACGCCGCTTGTGATCGGCACGAGCGGACATTCGCCTGAAGAGCTCAAAGAGATCGACGAGGCATCAAAAGTGATCCCGATCTTTTTCCCCCCGAATTTCAGCTTCGGCGTCGCTCTTTGCATAGAGGCTGTCTCCAAGATTGGAAAAGCCCTATTCGGCTCCGCCGCAATCGATGTCATTGAAACGCACCACGTCCACAAAAAAGACAGCCCCAGTAAAACCGCCCTGGCCCTCGCAGCTGCTGTCGGGAGCGGAAAAACCGTTTCAGAGAGGTCGAGCGCATCCCCGCGCCAAAAGGATGAGATCGTCATCCATGCGATCCGTTCGGGAGAGGTCATCGGCGAACATAGCGTCATTTTCGAGTGCGGACATGAACGGATCGAGCTCAAGCACACCGCGCACTCCCGCGACGTCTTTGCGCAAGGGGCGTTGATAGGCGCGAAATTTTTAGCCAAACAACCCCCCGGACTTTACTCATTAAAAGACCTATTCCGAGAGGGTTAGAGTCTATTTCATTGATATTCAATGGAGTAGGAAACACTCAATCCAGTGGCTCTGATTCCTGAATCACTCGAGCTAATCCGGTGTGTGTTTTAACATTGAAGCAAATGGGCTATTGGAGCGATGATAAGAGCTATGAAAGACGTACCTGTAAAAGATTTTTTCATTGGCAAAAAGCATCCCCTGGCAGTGATGTCGGGTCCCTGCGTCATCGAAAGCATGGACCATGCGCTGCAGACTGCCGAAGAACTCGTCCGCATGCTCGGCGAGATCGACGGAATCAACTTTATCTACAAGTCAAGCTATGACAAGGCCAATCGCTCCGCCTACGCCTCTTTCCGCGGCCCCGGCCTTGAAGAAGGCTTGAGGATTTTAGAGCGCGTAAAAAAAGAATTCAACGTGCCTGTCATCACGGACGTCCACTCTCCCGAAGAGGCGACTGCCGCAGGGCAAGTCTGCGATATCCTGCAAATCCCCGCCTTTCTGTGCCGTCAGACCGACCTGATCGTCGCCGCCGCCAAGACAGGCGCCGCGATCAACGTGAAGAAGGGACAGTTCATGGCCCCTTGGGACATGCAGAACGTCGTCGACAAACTCCTTGCAGCGGGAAATGAAAAAATTATCCTGACCGACAGAGGAACAACATTCGGATATAACAATCTCGTCAGCGACATGCGGACCATCCCGATCATGCAGCGGTTTGGATTCCCCGTCTGCTTCGACGCTTCCCACTCGGTGCAAATTCCCGGCGGTCTGGGAACTTCATCCGGCGGACAGCGCGAGTTCATCCCGACGCTTGCGCGTTCGGCGATCGCAGCCGGCTGCAATTGCCTTTTCATCGAATCCCACCCGAATCCATCTCTTGCCAAAAGCGACAAAGACTCTGTCTATCCCTTTTCCGAACTTCCCAAACTTTTAACCGAGATCAAGCAACTTTACCATCTCGTGCAGGGGTTCTAAATAGACTCCGGGGCGTTGAAATGATGTGTTTTTGGCTGCGTCAAAGCCCCGGGGACCGACGATAGCTTTTACGCAGGGCAAAACGCAAAATTAGAATGACACGGAGTATTGATGTTCCGCAGGACGACGACCTTCAGTTTGCTTTTTTTAGGGATTGCCACCCTGGTTTGGGGATTGTCGATCGCACGCGTCCGCCCGAGCGACATCGCTTCCATCAAGGGAAAGATTCAGGAACAGGAGATCGCCAGCTCAAGGAACATTTTCTCGACCACTCAGCAGCAGCGCAAAGGAGTCGTCAAAGAGATCTGGTTTTCCCAGGAAGACAATACTCGCCTCCACTACCGGATCTTCAGCGAGTCTTCCCTCCTCACGATCAAACCGGAAGGAAAAAGTTTCGACCTGATCGAGAAGCTGGAAAAAATCAAATGCTGGATGCAAGATAAGTTGTATGATCCTGCCGCAGGAAGCGGACCCACGCAGCAAATCCGATTCCTCGCAGCGGAAGAAGGGCTTTACCGCTATACTTCCCAGGAATTTTTGGCGCAGTCGGTCGCCCTTTCATTGTTCCGGTTAGGAGGACACGATCTCCCCAAAGAGACGATGACGACAAAGCCGTTTCTGAAAGGGATCGCTGAAGACGTCTCATTTGCCGTCTCCGGCAAAAACCCGCAGTTCAAGGCAAAGCATTTTAAAGCAGAGCTCAATACTCTTGAGGAGAAAAAATGAACTTACTGGCGACCTGTTTAGCTCTTTGCGCAATTCCTCTTGCCGCCAATGCGCCCTCCATTCCCGACAGCGGCTCCCTCTCTTCGACCGATGCAAGCTATGACGGGAACTCCCTCAATCTGACTGGCCACGTCGTCCTCGACCACGGCCTTGGCAAAATGACTGCCGAAGAAGCCTCCCTGCAACGTCAGGAAGCAGGCAAGGACTTCCCTTTCTCCTTCATCCAACTGCGAAAAGATGTCGTCCTCGCCCTAAAAAGCAGCGCGCAGATCTCCTGCGGGAGCGCCGATCTCGACTTTACTTCTCTCAAAGGGACTCTCCTTCCTTCTGAAAACGGAAAGGTCGTCTACACAGACCAAATCAAAAAGAAAAAAGGGGGCGAGGCTACTGCGCTTCAGCTTAGCGGACAATGCGTTGAGCTCAATTTTTCCAAACAGTCCTTCGACGGCAAGAAAACCGATTACGAGATCGACAACATCCTTGCCAAAGAAGATGTCGTCATCGACTACGCCGATAACTTTCAACTCCTTGCCCACCATGCTCTCTACAGAAAAGAACTGTCCCGCGACAACAAGACTTCCAAAAGGGAATTCCAGGGAGTGGTGACCGCCTATCCCAAAGACGAGCTTTCCCAATGCCGCCTTTCCCACCAGGGGGATGAAATTTTCGCAGACATGGTCGACATCGATCTCATCAACTCCAAACTCTCGTTGCTGCACCCCAAAGGCGTCCTTGCGGCGGCAGTCCTTCCCCATTTGCAAAATGGAGAAATGCACTTTAAATCGGACTACCTCTATTGGGATCAGGGCAAAAACTTACTGACGTTGAAAGGGAACATCGCCATCGATGAAGCAGCCCTCGGCACTCTCCACGCTCAGGACGAACTCCAAATCACACACACTGTCGTCAAAGGCAAGCACGTGCTAAAAGGGATCCAGGCGCAAGGCCCTACGAGTTTGAATTACAAAGACGCTCACAACGGGTCGCACAAACTGATCTCCTACGGCTCTGTCCACCTCGATCGCGACAAGCTCCGCGCAACGATCGACAGCCCTGAAAAAGACGGCGCTGTCCCTCTGGACAAACAACTGTTCTATCAGGAAGAAGAGATCGCGATCTACGCCGATAGCGCCTCTTTAGAATATTCGATCGCCGGCGACGCCCTGCAGCCCTCTCTTCTCACTCTCAAAGGGAATATCCGCCTCTTTTCCCATGATCCGTTAAAACCTCCCCGCTTCGGAACCGCAGACAGGCTGACTTATTCCCTCACGACCCGCACGCTCATCCTTTCCGCTAACCCGGGCAAAAAAGTCCTCTTCTGGGACGAGACGCAAGGAATGCACCTCAGCGCTCCCGAAGTGCATATCACCTACGATTCCGAGACAAAACAACAGAATGTCAAAGGCGTCGGCACCGTTCAATTCTCGTTTACGCCAGAAGAGCAGAACAAACTCCAGCAACTTTTTCCCCAACTTAAAGCACTGCAATGAACCAAAAACCTTATTCCCCTTTGCGCTCGCCGCTCTCTCCGACCAACCCGGTGTTCACCCGAAAACCGCTGCCCCGTTCCGCGGCTAAAACGGTATCGACGGGACTCGCCCCATTGCTCAGAGCAGAGCATCTGGTCAAAGTCTATGGCGGCAAACCTGTCGTGAACGGCCTGAGCCTGCAAGTGGGAAAAGGGGAAGTTGTCGGACTGCTCGGCCCTAACGGCGCCGGCAAGACGACAGCCTTCTATATGACGATCGGCCTCATCAAACCCGATTCCGGAAAGGTCTATTTCAACGGCCACGAAGTGACCCATCTTCCAATCGATGAGAGAGCGAAAATGGGAATGGGATACCTCGCTCAGGAGCCGTCGGTCTTCCGCCATCTCACTGTCGAAGAGAATATCCTCTGCATCCTCGAGACCCTCGACCTTTCTGCCGAAGAAAGAAAAAGCCGATTACAGCTGCTTCTCGGCGAACTGCACCTGACCTCTCTTGCAAAAAAGAAAGCCAGCAGCCTCTCCGGCGGGGAGCGCAGACGCCTCGAGATCACCCGCGCCCTCATCATCCAGCCGTCTTTACTGCTCCTGGACGAACCGTTTGCCAATATCGATCCTTTGGCCGTCAACGACGTGAAAACGATGATCCGCCACCTTAAGAGCAAAGGGATCAGCGTCCTCATCACAGACCACAATGCACGCGAGATCTTCACGATCGTCGACCGCAGCTACCTGGTCCGCGACGGCAAAGTCCTTCTGTCCGGAACCGTGCACGAGCTTCTGGAAAACCCTGAAGCCCGCTCTTCTTATTTCGGCGAAGATTTTAAATTATAGCGAATTGAGTCCTTTCAGAAAGCACCTCATCAAGTGCGGAAAGGATCGCGTTCTGCGGGATCGAGAATAAACAGTCGCTCATCTTGCTTCCGCCGCAGCCGTCCTGATAGCACGGGCGGCAGGTCATTTTCTGAGCCACCACTCTGGCTTTTGGGTGCATCCACGGCCCCCAATTCTGATCCGATGTCGGGCCGAACATGACCACAACCGGCGTTTTCGTCGCCGATGCGATATGCAGCGGTACCGAGTCGACGCAGATCAGCGCGCGGCTCATAGCGATCAGAGCTGTGAGTTCTTTCAGAGACAGCTTTCCCGCGCAGTTGAGCACGGAAACCTCCGGAGCAAGCGACAAAATTTCCTGGACCATGGCGATCTCTTCTGCATCGGGACCTGCCGACATCACAATCCTTAGCCCCCTTTCACTGAGCGCCGAGATCAGCCGCGCGATCTGCTTTGTAGCCAGGCATTTGAATTTCCATCTCGAGACAGGGTGGATCAGAATGTAGCCGTTGGGGCGTATTTCCTCCTTCTCCAACATGTCCTCCATCTTGCGCCTTGAGTCGCCTGGAATGTGGATGAAAAGATCTCTTTCTTCCGGCGCGGGAAAAATCCCGATCCTGCGGAGAACGTCGAGCTGTCTTTCCACGGTATGGCGGGGATGGGGGCAGTTCTTGACCACATGTGTAAATGCCCTCTTTTTGCCGAAGAGTCCCGATCCCTTCGGATCGAATCCCACCCGAAACTGAGCCCCGGAAACCATCGCGGCGATAGCGCCGCGGTCCCCTTCCGTCAGATTGATGACAAGATCGTATCCCTTTGATCTCACCATTTTGAGCAGTCCCGCTTCTTTGGCGGCCTTTTTTAAGAACGAGAGTTTTTTCCACCCCCGGTCATACAGCAAAAAATCGGAGATCCCGGGATGCCCTTCCAGCATGGGCAGCGTATCTTTGTAAATGAATGCGTCGACTTCAGCTTGGGGAAGAGCCTTTTTCAAATTGGAAAAAAGAGGTGCGGTCAATAGGACGTCGCCATGATGTCGCATCTTAATGACAAGAGCGCGTTTCACTACAGACAAGTCTGGATAATTGCCGTATGTCATATTCTCCTCAAAGCATTGAAAGTCAAAGCGCGAAAATAAAAAATTTTCTGGTCATCACATTTCATCGATGAGTTTAATTTAGCAGATTCTTATAATTATCTGCTTTCACAATTGGAGTTTTTCACATGCCAAAAGAACAAACACTTTCCATCTTGAAACCTGACGCCGTTTCCGCGAATAACATAGGCGCCATTCTCTCTCGCTTCGAGAAGATCGGCCTTAAAATCGTCGCGGCCAAAATGATCCATTTGACAACAGAGCAAGCGAAGGCATTCTACGCAGTGCACGCTCATCGCCCCTTCTTCCAGGAACTTGTCACCTTCATGATCGAAGGCCCCGTTCTCGTCACTGTTTTGGAAGGAGATAACGCAATCATGAAGAACCGCGACATGATGGGAGCGACAAACCCGAAAGAAGCGGCCCCCGGAACCATCCGCGCCGATTTTGCCAAATCGATCGACAAGAACGCCGTCCACGGTTCAGACAGCGCAGAGAACGCCAAAAAAGAGATCGCTTTCTTCTTCAAGCAGCAAGAGATCTTTTCCCGTTAGTCGATTTTGAAGCACAGAAATAAAAAAGCCCAAGGCAGACCGCCTTGGGCTTTTTTTCATTTTGAGATTTTCCTTTAAACAGATGTAATCACAGAAAAAGCGGAAAGGGAACCTTGTCTTGCCTATTAATGAATAGCCCGCAAGATGTGCGGGCCAAAAAATTCAGGTTAGAAAGCCTTTCTCAGTTCCGCTTCGCCGGCGTTCAGGATGAAGTGCTCGCCATATTCGCCATGGTAGCCCAGCATCAGAGAAAAGCCGTTCACGGGCGATGTCAACCGCAGCCGCGCAGCTGGGCTGATGAGATTGTTCTCCGGTTTTAGCCCCGTCACTGTGAAGCTGCAGTCAACAGGTTTAAAGCGCGAAGAGGTCTTCTCGCCCAAAAACCTAAACTCGTGGATGTAGCTCACAGAAAGATCGAGCAGCGCTTCGACGTATTTAAAACAGCCGTTGTAGCCGATCCCAATTCCCCCTTCCGGTCTCAAGAGATCATAGCTCTTGTCGTGGACTTTTAAATCCAAGCTCCCCGCTCCATGCTCCGTGTATCCATCCTGCGGAATGTAGATATAATCGACATTCACAAACGGATAGATGTTGAATGTGTTGGCAGATCCGGCCTTGATCTTGAAATCGTAGCCTCCGCCCAAATGTCCCAGCACCTGGTTGGAATCCTCGTCATGTCTGGCTGTGCGATTCACCTCCGCCGTCAGCGCAAAGTTGCTCACCGCAAAATGCATTTTGCGTTTTGCGTCAATCGGACTATAGAGATAAGAAAAGAGCGCATCGGCAAAGAAGGAAGAACCGGTCCATGCCGCGCCAAGCGTTCCCGCGTATGTTTTAAAGTCGGCGCTCGCCCTGCCGCCGGGCACGTCCATTTCAGCCCCAGCGTAGGAAAATCCGCCGGTGAACATCCAATGCTTCTCCATCCGATAATCGGCCGCTACAGAAAATCCGGAGAACCTCTCCAGATAACCTGGCAGCTCAGACGTTCCATGCTGTCTCGCTCTTTCCACGAAAGGAGCCGCCCAAAGGCGCCATCGATGCGCGTCGTCGCAGGAAACGGTTCTCTGTTCGAAGAAGTGGCTGGTGTAGATCTGACGGATCCTTTCCGCGACATTCTCTTGTGCAAAGGCGATGTTGTTGAAATTGGCCGGCTGCATCTGATTTAAGGAATGGGAAATCTGGCTTGGCGTCTGCACATCGAGGATTTGGACTACCTCGGAAAGGTCGGACGGCATGATTGCAACCAGCGCGTCGAAGCACTTAGCGACAGCTCCCGCGTTTCCCGTTGGAATGAGCACATGAAACGGGATAGGGGTCTGATTCAATAGAAGAAGTACATCAGTAGCGTTGTATTGCACTGTAAAAGAATAGCGCGTCAAGGGGTTCATCAAAGTAAAGGGAGCATTTTCCGTCACTGTGGGCGCAGTGATGATCGTATAAGATGTTACGGAAGGGGACACGACACTCGTGGGTAAAATCTGCAGAACCCCTCCGTTGATCGTCACAGCGCTTGAAGCCGCGATCCTATCGGATGTCGCAGAATTCAACTGCAGCTGAAAAGTGGAAATAGGACTGAGGATAAAAGTGCTGCCGTTCAATACCCCCACTCCACTATCTCCTGGAGCGATGAACCCATCGACTGTCGCCATTCCTACCGTGCCTGAACCAGTCAGTGTCGATCCGAAAAGAACATTCATCGGAGTAGGAGCGACAGTTCCATCGATGAGGGCGGTTGAGAAGAGAAGATTCATTGACGATGAGCCAGTGATCGAGCTGCCGGAAGGGACAATCAAAGTCGACCCCAGCACGAGTGTTTGCCCAGTATAATTATTGCCGTTGCCTTCGATGGAAAGCGGTCCGGGGCCTATAATTTCCAAATCGCCGCCGCCTGTAATTCCTCCGCTTAATACCGCAAATGATCCGGTGTCTACGATCAGAGTTCCCCCGGAAGCCCCCAGAGCGACGGGCCGAGACGAAAGAACAGGGCCGGCGATTTCCAACTGTCCTCCGTTGAAGTTCAATGGGCCGGTTGGGTCCCCAAGATTGCCATTACTTGACACTTTGATCGTCCCTGAATTGAAATTCGTGCCTCCGGAATAACTGTTGTTTGGATTAGTCAAAGTAAGAGAGCCCGCTCCCTGCATCGTCAAATCACCGCTCCCGCTTATTAGCCCTGAAAGCACTCCCGATCCTACATAATTAAAGATCAGGTGGCCGTTATCGATGACGTTTCCGGACGATGGAAGAGCAGGTGGATTCGCAATGACCAAAGTGCTCGTAGGCGTAATCGTCGTTCCACCAGTGTAATTGCTGTTTCCGGAAAGAGTGACAGTCCCTGCATTTTGGACTGTGACTGATCCGCTTCCTCCCATCTGGCCGGAAAAGCTTGCCGTCGTGTTGAAAATTAAATTGTTCGTGATAGAGACAGGGCTGGATGAGGAAAGGCCGCCAGCAGAATTGATCTGGACAGGTCCTCCGAAGACATTTGTAACTCCGGTATAAGAATTGGTTCCAGAAAGGAACAATGTTCCCGGGCCGTCATTCTCAATTCCATTAATGCTGCTGATATTGCCGGAGAGTTCGATCGAGCTCCCATTTGCAATATTGGCAGTCAGATTCCCTCCAGGGGAACCGATATTGCTGGTGAATTTCACCGCGCCAACGAGGAAATCTGTGAATAGGATCCCATTTAATGAATCGATCGTGATTGGATTGGCAATCGTTGCAGAACCAAAACCATTCAGAATTTCTAGTGTTCCCCCGTTGAAATTGAGCGGACCTGTTCCTAAATTCGTCGGAGCGGAAATTTGAACGTTACCCCCTGTCAGAGTTGTTCCTCCGCTATAGTCATTGGTTGCATTTAATAGAGCAAGGGCTCCCGGACCGTTCATTGTTACCGAACCTGCTCCTGTGACCTTTCCTGATAAAGTGATTGTGCTGCCAATACCTCCTCTCGTTTGTGATTGAAAAACTGTCAAGGGACCGTTCAAGGTGGTCTGTCCGTTGATTGTCACGCTGCGGATCACTAGGCCAACTTGCTGATTCAGTATCCCTCCAGAAGCAGTAACAACAGTAGGATTGCTGAGTGTCAAGCTGTTCACAGCTGTAAGAAGTTCTAAAGTGCCATTGTTTAAAGTGAGAACATTGGAAGCAGACACAGCGCCAAGGCTGCCGGGATTGCCAATTTTAAGGACTGCGTTGCCGCTTACCGTCGTCCCCATGTTATAGCTATTGGTTGCGTTATCAAGAAAAAGCGATCCCGCTCCAGTGTTTGGACTCGTGATAGTGAGAGGCCCCCCCGCTCCTGTGATCTGACCTGAAAGTGCCGCTCCCACACCAGCGTCCACAACGATCGTTCCTGCCCCATTCAAAACAACAGATCTGGAAGAAGAAAAGGGGGTGGGGTTGCTCGTGATTTCCAATATGCCGCCGTTGAACTGCAAACTGGTCGCGCTGATTGGAGGGCTGGAACTTCCCTGGAAGCCGAGATTCGGATCGCTGGAAACCTGCACTGTTCCCGCGTCAAAAAACAGCGTTCCTGTAAAGGTATTGTTTCCACCGAGCGTCAAAGTTCCTGAACCGGCCATGTGAAATTCTCCGCCGGTAGCAACATTCTGCAAATCGCTGTCAATATTCGTAAGAATTGGGATCGTGCCCGTTTGCTTGAAGAAGATCTTGCTGCCGGACATTAAAAATAAATCAGGTCCGAGCGCCTTCCCGTTATTAGCGGGGCTATCCCCTGTCCCTCCCATAGAAGTGTTGTTAAGGAAAAAAGAGCCAAAATTGGGGTCAAAAACGTTCAGTGTCCCCCCGTTTTGGACAAAGATAGCGCCTCCGAAACCTGCGCCGCCGCCGCCCATTTCCCCTAAAGAAGATCCTCCCCCAAATCCTGCATTGCCCACAGGGAATCCGCCGCCTACGCCGCCGCCAAAACCTCCGTTTCCTCCCCTATTCGATCCACCGCCGCCGCCGCCGCCGCCAAACCCTGCATTTCCGCCGATGGCGCTAACGCCCGCACCGCCGCCGCCGCCAAACATACCGCCATTGCCGCCGGCACTTCCTGCAGTAAGCGCTGAACCTCCTCCTCCTCCGCCGCCGCCGAACATCCCTGTAGAATTCCCTCCCGGTCCTCCGGGAGCTGGAGTGCCGCTAAAAACATCACCAGATCCTCCTCCTCCTCCTCCTCCATTACCCGAACCGGCACCGCCAGCTCCACCCATTCCGCCGGAACCTGCGGTTGCCGGACCGCCTCCGCCTCCGCCTCCATTGCCCGAACCGGCACCGCCAACACCCCCAGGATTACCCGTCGTACCTCCCGCTCCGCCGCCAGGGCCTCCCCCGGCGCCCCCCAGTGACGTTGTTCCGGGCGATCCATTTGCAGCATTGGATGCCCCGCCTCCTCCCCCCCCAACATTGATTGCTAAGCTCGGAATTCCCCCGGCAAAAAACAAACTGCCGCCGCCGGCTCCTGGATAAACGTTCGCACCGCCATTCGTTGAGGTTCCCCCAGCGCCTGCATAACCGCCGCCGCCTCCGCCGCCAACATCTCCACCTCCGCCGTTGCCCCCGTTCATGCCGCCGCCGCCTCCGCCGCCAGCCGCGCCAACACCGCCGGCTGCTCCATTGCCTCCCTTCGCCGTACATTGGACAAACGAGACGCCCTGGATCGTCACGTTAGCGCCGGTCCCGACAAATAATCCACCGCCCGCTCCGAGAGCGCCGCCGCCTCCGCCTCCAACATCTCCGCCTCCGCCGTTTCCTCCGACCGAAAATCCATTGATGATTGGCAGAGTGCCTTTAATTGTGAGCGTTGTAGCTGCGGGGTACACAAAAAACACCTGGTTTGCCCCAATGCCAGAAATGCCTACGGTATTGCCGTTTGTATCGATAGTGACGATGTTGGGGCCGATCGGATTCAAAGGGCTCACCAGATTGAGCCCTCCTGACAAACCTGGCATGAATGTGATGGTACTGCCAGGCCCGCCTACTGTGTTGGCCTGATTGATGCAATCGCGGAGCGATCCGGGAACGACCGGCTCAGTAGCAGGATTATAGTCCAATAAGCTTGTCACAGTGTAAGCTGTGCAATGGGCAGACGCGCTTGCAAAAACGGAGCAATAGAGAAGCGTCTTGAGATATTTGCCTCTGACCGAACCTAATTTGCACAAATTCATAAATCCTCAGATAAACCGTTCCCAGTCCTCAAAATGCTTTTCTTAATTCCGCTTCGCCGGCGTTCAGGATGAAGTGTTCGCCATATTCCCCATGGTAGCCCAGCATCAGCGAAAAGCCGTTCACAGGCGATGTCAACCGCAGCCGCGCAGCTGGGCTGATGAGATTGTTCTTAGGTTTTAGCCCCGTCACTGTGAACGTGCAGTCAGCGGGTTTAAAGCGCGAAGTGGTCTTCTCGCCTAAAAATCTGAACTCATGGATGTAGCTCACAGAAAGATCGAGCAGCGCTTCGACGTATTTAAAACAGCCGTTGTAGCCGATCCCAAGCCCCCCTTCCGGTCTCAAGAGATCGTAGCTCTTGTCGTGGACCTTTAAATCCAAACTTCCCGCTCCATGCTCTGTATACCCATCCTGCGGAATGTAGATATAATCGACGTTCACAAACGGATAGATGTTGAATGTGTTGGCAGATCCGGCCTTGATCTTGAAATCGTAGCCTCCGCCCAAATGTCCCAGCACTTGGTTGGAATCCTCGTCATGTCTGGCTGTGCGATTCACCTCTGCAATCAGCGCAAAGTTGCTCACCGCAAAATGCATTTTGCGTTTTGCGTCAATCGGACTGTAGAGATAGGAAAAGAGCGCATCGGCAAAGAAGGAAGAGCCAGTCCATGCCGCGCCAAGCGTTCCCGCGTATGTTTTAAAGTCGGCGCTCGCCCTGCCGCTGGGCACGTCCATTTCAGCCCCAGCGTAGGAAAATCCGCCGGTGAACATCCAATGTTTCTCCATCCGATAATCGGCCGCTACAGAAAATCCGGAGAACCTCTCCAGATACCCTGGCAACTGGGATGTGCCATGCTGTCTCGCTCGTTCCACAAATGGTGCTGCCCAAAGGCGCCATCGGTGCGCATCGTCGCAAGAGACTGTTCTTTGCTCAAAGAAGTGGCTGGTATAGATTTGCCGGATTCTTTCCGCGACATTCTCTTGTGCAAAGGCGATGTTGTTGAAATTGGCCGGCTGCATCTGATTTAAGGAATGGGAAATCTGGCTTGGCGTCTGCACGTCGAGGATTTGGACTATCTCGGCAAGGTCGTGCGGCATGATTGCATTCAGCACATCGAAGCATTTAGCAACTGCTCCCGCGTTTCCTGTAGGGATGAGCACATGGAACGGAATGGGAGTTCCGTTCAATACAAGAAGCACATCGGTAGCATTGTATTGCACCAAAAAAGAATAGCGCGTCAAGGGGTTCATCAAAGTAAAGGGAGCATTTTCAGTAACAGTTGGCGCGGTGATGATCGTATAAGACATTATCGAAGGAGAGACTACGCTGGTCGGCAAAATCTGCAGAACCCCTCCGTTTATCGTCGCCGCGCTGGAAGCTACAATCTTATCGGATGTCGTAGAATTCAACTGCAGCTGAAAAGTGGATGTAGGGTTGAGGATAAAGGTGCTGCCATTAATCATGCCCACTCCACTGTCACCTGGAGCGATGATCCCATCGACAGTCGCCGTTCCTACCGTGCCTGAGCCCGTCAATGTCGACCCCAAAAGGACATTCATCGGAGTGGGGGCGACCGTTCCTTCGATGAGGGCGGTTGCTGCGGTAAGCGTCATTGATGACGAGCCGGTGATGGAACTGCCGACCGGCACAATTAAGTTTCCTCCAATGACAAATGTTTGCCCGGTATAACTATTGCCGTTGCCCTCGATGATGAGCGATCCTGGACCGATGATCGTCATGTCTCCGCTGCCTGTAATCCCTCCGGACATAATTCCAAATGTTCCTTTGTCTACGATCACAGTTCCCCCGGAAGCCCCCAAAGTGACGGGCCGAGACGAAAGAACAGGTCCTGCGATTTCCAGCTGTCCTCCGTTAAAGTTCAATGGGCCGCTTGGATTGCCAAGATTGCCATTGCTTGCGATCTTGATCGTCCCTGAATTGAAATTCGTTCCTCCGGAATAACTGTTGTTAGAATTAGTCAAATTAAGGGATCCCGCTCCACTCATGCTCAAGCTGCCCGTCCCTGATACCAGTCCAGAAAGCGTTCCGATGACAGGCCCTCCGTATTGAAAAACAAGGCTGCCGTTATCGACTACATTGCCAGCTGAGGGAAGAGCGGTAGGATTGTCTATTTGCAAGGTGCTCGTAGGCGTTATCGTCGTTCCTCCAGTGTAAGCGCTGGTTCCTGAAAATGTGACAACAGCTCCATTTTGGACTGTGACTGCTCCGCTTCCTCCCATCTGTCCGGAAAAGTTCGCTGTTGTGTTGAAAACTAAATTATCCAGGATAAAGACATTGCTCGACGACGACAGTCCATTAAGTGAATTAATCTGGACAGGTCCTCCGAAGACATTTGTGGAGCCTGTATAAGAATTGTTTCCAGAAAGGATCAACAGGGAGGGGCCATCATTCTGAATTCCATTACTGCTGCTGATATTGCCGGAGAGCTCGATCGAACTGCCATTTGCAATATTGGTAATCAGATTTCCTCCGGGAGAACCGATGTTGCTGGTGAATTTCACCGCACCAACGCCCATATCTGTAAATATGACCCCATTTAACGCATCGATCGTGATTGGATTGGTGATCGTTGCAGAACCAAAACCATTGAGAATTTCAAGTGTTCCCCCATTGAAATTGAGCGGCCCTGTTCCTATATTCGCAGGAGCGGAAATTTGAACGTTACCGCCTGTCAGGGTTGTTCCCCCGCTGTAATCATTTGCTACATTTAATAGAGCAAGGGCACCCGGACCGTTCATCGCTATTGACCCTGTTCCTGTGACCTTTCCTGAGAAAGTGATCGTGCTGTCAGAGGCCGCGCTGCCAGAGGGTGTTTGAGAGATTGTGAGTGGGCCGTTCAAGGTGATCTGCCCGCTGAATGTGGGAGTGAGGAAGAATGGGCCGACTTCCTCAATCAGTCTACCTCCAAATGCGGTGACCGTGACAGGATTGCTGAATGTGGCGTTTCCAAATGCGGGAAGGAGTTCTAAAGTTCCATTGTTCAAAGTGAGAACATTGGATGCAGCCACAGCGCCGAGCTCGCCAGGATTGTCGATTTGAACGACCGCGTTGCCGCTGACTGTCGTCCCCATGTTATAACTGTTTAACGTGTTGCTGAGATACAGTGTTCCGGGCCCATTGACGGTGAGAAAACCTCCTGCGCCTGAAACAACGCCGGAAATCTGAGCCGTTACGCCCGTGTCCACATTTAGTTTTCCTCCCAAAGCGGTTAGCGTGACAGGATTGCTGAATGTCGAATTTCCAAAGGCTGGAAGAAATTCTAAAGCGCCGCTATTTAAAGTTAGAACATTTGAGGGGGAGGCAGCGCCAAGATCTCCAGGATTGTCGATTTGAACGACCGCGTTGCCGCTGACTGTCGTCCCCATGTTATAACTATTTCCACTGTTGCTAAGATAAAGAGTTCCAGGTCCGGTGACGGTGAGAGAGCTTCCAGGTCCAGTAACAAATCCGGCAATCTGGGCCGTGATCCCCGTGTCGACCTTAATATTCTCGGCGCCACTCATCTGAACAGAGCGGAATCCATTCAGCGTTGTAGAGCCGATAAATTCAAGCAGGCCTCCGGTTAATTTAACCGGGTTAGTTGCAATCCCAAAATTTGTATCGCTTGAGACTTGAACGACCCCGTTCATGAGGGTCGTCGAACCCGAGTAAGTATTATTGCCGCCGAGCGTTAAAGTTCCGCTGCCGCTCATGATAATCCCGCCGGTCGTTGTGCTGCCGCCTCCGACTCCGTTGTTTCCTGCAATCATCGTATTGATTGTAAATGTCGACGACTGCTGAAAATGTAGAGTCCCGCTGGACATGAGGAAAATATCAGGGCCTAGCGCCTGTCCGGGAGATCCATTGCCCAATCCGCTGCCGCCTGGTGTAATTCCACCGCTACCTCCCGTAGATGTTCCGGAAGAGATCGACGCCTGAAACGGATCTTGAATTGTGAGAAGGGCTCCCTGTGAAACAAATATTGTGCCGCCGAGAGCACCTCCTCCTCCGCCGCCGCCAATGCCAAATATTTCCGTGCCGCTGGCGCCATTGCCCCCGCCAAATGGGCTAACTCCAGATGTTAGACTATAATATCCTCCCCCGCCGCCGCCGCCAAAGCCTCCTCTGCCAACATTCCCTGGATCAGTAAATGTTTGGCCGGATGCGCCGCCGCCGCCTCCTCCAAAGCCCCCATTGCCCCCTTTTCCTCCGAATTTAGTCGACGCGTTAAAACCGCTGCCCGCACCGCCTCCTCCGCCGCCATAACTTCCGTTCCCCCCATTGCTGCCGCCAGGCGCTCCGGGGGACCCAATGCCGCCGCCTCCTCCTCCGCCACCAAACGCACCTGTGGACGATCCTCCGCTTCCACCAAGCCCTTGATAAGAGATACCTCCTCCGCCGCCGCCAAGCGCAGAAGTCCCTCCATTGCCTCCCGGTGTGCTGTTATTGGAGATTCCGCCGCCGCCGCCCCCGCCGCTCAAACCTGTTCCATTCCCCCCATTAATCGTCGACGTCGTAGACTCACCCACGCCGGCTGTTCCCCCAGGATTTAAAGCTGAGTCCGCTCCTCCAGCGCCTCCATCGCCATTGGAATTTGTGGCTGCCGATCCATTATTGGCATCAGATCCTCCTCCTCCAGCCCCAATATTCGTCGAGTTGCCCCCTGAGAAGAAGAGACCTCCGCCACCGCCGCCACCAAGAGCTCCAATAGTAGATCCTCCAGGACCGGCAAAACCACCCCCTCCACCGCCAGATTCATCTGCAAGCACAGTCTGAGCCGTCGACCCTCCGGTACCGCCATTCATCCCGCCGCCGCCTCCTCCTCCAGCATAGGTACTATTGGCTGTAGAGCCTCCGTTTCCGCCTTTAGCAAAACAGCCCGAAAATAAGCTGAGTCCTGAAATCGCAACATTCGTATTATCGGCGACAAAGAGACCGCCTCCGGCGCCAAGCGCTCCCCCGCCGCCATCGCTCACCCCAGCGCCCCCATTCCCGCCGATGGACGCCGCATTGAGAACTTGAAATGTGCTGCCGATCGTAACAGGCGTCACCGGCTGTGATGCCAGCGGTGCAAAGTAAAAAGCTCCAAAAGTGCTATTGCCATCAATGACCACCGCATTGCTGTTAGAGCTGATCGAGACGATATTCGGACCGATGGGAGGCAATGAGTTATGCAAATTGATTGTTCCTGACAAACCTGCCATGAATGTGATGGTGCTGCCAGGGCCGCCTAGCCTGTTGGCCTGATTGATGCAATCGCGGAGCGATCCGGAAACGACTGGCTCAGTAGCAGGATTATAGTCCGACAAGCTTGTCACAGTATATGCTGTGCAATGGGCAGACGCGCTTGCAAAAACGGAGCAATAGAGCAGCGTCTTAAGATATTTGCCTCTGACCGAACCTAATTTGCACAAATTCATAAATCCTCAGATAAACCGTTCCCAGTCCTCAAAATGCTTTTCTTAATTCCGCCTGCCCAGAGTTCTCCATGAAGTGCTCGCCGAATTCACCATGGTAGCCCAGCGACAAGGCAAAACCGTTGATGGGCGACGCCACTTTGATGCGCGCTTCAGGACAGATGAGATTGTTCTGAGGATTGAGTCCTCTGACTTCAAACTCGCAAGAGGACTTCTTGAAATTGACATGGGTGTCTCTTCCGATCAGTCGGAATTCAAGAACATAGCTTGCCGACATGTCGAACCAGATATCCATTGTTTTGAAACAACCGTGGTAGCCAAGGCCAAGGCCTGCTTCGGGGCGCAGGAAATCATACTGTTTCCCATGCACCTTGAGATTGAGGCTCTCGGCTCCCTTTTCCTTATAGCCCGATTGGAGATCATAGAAATAGTCGACGTTGGCAAATGGATAAAAATTGAAGGATCCATTTCTTCCCGCAGGAACTTTGATGTCGTATCCCCCGCCGAAATGCCCCATTACCTGATTCGAGCGGTCGTAATGGTGCGCATGGCGCTTTTCGCTTCCGCTCAGAAGGGGCGTGTCGACGATAAAAAACATCTTGCGATGGGCATGGATCGGGCTATATTGATAAGCGAACTGGATGTCAGTGAACCATCTGTTGTTCGACCAAGTGGCGCCAAGCGTTCCTGCATAGGTATTAAAATTAGCCCTCGCTTTGCCGCCGGGCATCGTCATCTCTGTGGTCGCGTAGGAAAATCCCCCGGAGAACATCCACATCTTTTTATGGTAATCGGCAGCTGTGGTCACCCCAACGAACCGCTCTTTATAACTGCTGAAAAGCTCTTCTCCATTTTGGACCGCTTTTGTCACAAAGGGAGCCGTCCAAAGGCGCCATCCCTTTCTGTCTGCGCAGGACACTGCGCGCTGCTCAAAGAAGTGCGATGTAAAGATCTGGCGGATCCTCTCGCCGACGTTTTCTCCAGCATAGGCGATGTCGTCGAAATTGGCCGGCTGCATCTGGTTAAAGGAATGCTGCAATTGAGCGGGGGTCTGCAAGTCGAGGATCTTGTTCAGCTCGATCAAATCAGGCGGCGCCAGTTGCATGACAGTTTGAAAGCAGACCGCTGTATTCTTCGGATTGCCATCGGGCAGCAAATTTTGGAAAGGGGGAGCGAGGACCAGCAGTTCGATCAGAGTTGGGCTGTATAGAATTTCAAGAATGAAAGAAGGCAAGGGGCTTGTCAGAATGAACTGAGGGCCGACAATCGAAGCGGCGCTGGCCAACGTATAATGGGTCACTTGGGGCGTCACGGCTCCTTGAGGAGAAATGTTCAGAAGCGAATTGGGAGCGATTGTCAGAGTCCCCGCCGCGTTAATTTCGCCGGCCGCGGCATTTCCAAGAAAGGAAACAAATACCGATCCCGATTGAAGAGTAAAGTTGTTCCCTGACAGAGTTCCCGGAGCATCGTCGCCCGGGAGAATAAATGCTCCCGTATTGATCGTCGCATTCTGCACCGTGCCGGCTCCTGCCAAAAATCCGCCTCCCTGTACGGTGATCGGAGAACCTGTGCTCGACCCATCGACAAAAAGTCCCCCGCCTGAAAGCACCGTTGTAGGACCTGTGAATGTGCTATTGCCGACTAAATCAACACCTGCTCCGCCCTGAATTGTCATGGATCCAGGTCCCGTGATCGATCCGGCAACCAGCGCAGCTCCCGACTGGGCAAAAACCAATGAGCCATTGTTCACCAGGTTGCTGAACAACAGACCGGTCGTTGAACCAATTTGAAGCGTCCCCAGGGGATTCTGAAGAACCATTGTGCCGGAATAAATGTTGATCCCGGAAAGAGTCAACGTGCTTGCGTTCGTTTGATTAAAGGTCAAACTTCCCTCGGATCCCTTAATATTGCCGCCCAAAACGGGATTATTGACGGCCGGGACATCTAACTGGATCGTTCCTCCGACACCATGCACATGGATATCGTTGGGAAGGGTCTGGCTCGCAAATCCAGCGAGCAGTTCCAACGTTCCCGATTGTGATCCCTTGCCAATCCCAATCTCTCCTGTTCCTATATTTCCAGGTGCTGCGATTTGAACTGTGGCGCCGTATATATCTGTGCCGCCGGAATAGGTGTTGGTGCCATTCGTCAGATCCAAAGTCCCTGTTCCTGTGACATCCAACTTTCCAGCACCGGAGAAAACCCCGGACCATGTCGACACTCCGGGAGAAGTGATGAATTTCCCATTACCTGTAAGAGTGACATTCCTGGCTGAAATCACAGCTGCAGTCATGGCAAGCGTTCCGCCGTTAAATACCAGATTGGATAGTCCGACAGCTCCCAAATTGTTATTGCTGGAAATCTGTACCGTCCCTGCATTGAAGGTCGTTAAGCCGGTATAAGTGTTTGCGCCGCCGAGAACGAGTGTCCCTGAACCGCTCATGGTAATGCCGCCCGTCGCTGTGCTTCCACTCCCAGCGCCTTGGTCGCTGGCGATCATTGTGTTGATTGTGAACATCGTCGATTGAGAAAAGACGATCGTTCCTGACGACATGAGGAAAATATCGGGCCCTAAAGGTTGGCCGGGATTGCCCGCTTGGGTTGCAGAGCCGCCTGTTGAAGCTCCTGAAGAAATCGAAGATTGCAAAGGATCGAGCAATGCAAGAACAGAACCGGATCCAACAAAAACAGTTCCTCCCAATGCTCCTCCTCCTCCTCCTCCGGCTCCTCCTGCTCCCCCTCCAAAACCACCCTGACCCGATGTTCCAACAGTATAACCGCCGCCGCCTCCTGCTCCGAAACCTCCATTACCGAACCCAGCTTGAGTTCCAATAAATGTCCCACCACCGCCGCCGCCGAAACCTCCGTTGCCTCCGGGGCCAGCGGTGCCCATCCCATAACTTGCGCCGCCGCCGCCGCCGCCGGCAAACCCGCCATTGCCTCCTTGTGATCCGACAGTAATGCCAACAGAGGAGGACCCCGCTCCACCTCCACCTCCAAAAGATCCGGTTGAACCTCCACCTGCTCCGCCAGCGGCTCCATTCGAAGCCCCGCCCCCGCCAGCACCCAACGGGGAATTCCCGCCTGCTCCGCCCGGGTTGGCCGCAGTCGATGCCCCTCCACCGCCCCCACCGCCATTAGATGGTGAACTGACGGATCCCCCTGCCCCTCCAGTCGTTCCAGCGATTCCACCTGTCCCGCCGGTACCTGTCGAGCCTGATCCTCCAGCACCTCCATTCCCAGCTCCAGTGAAACCGCCAATGACTCCTGGTTGGGTGTCAGAGCCGCCACCACCACCTCCTCCATTCCCTGCGCCTCCAGGGAAAAACAAACCGCCGCCTCCGCCGCCGCCAGATGCACCTGCAGCCCCGCCAATGCCCCCATAGCCGCCGCCTCCGCCGCCTGAGAAGACAGTCAAGGCACTGCCTCCAATCCCTCCGCTCATCCCACCGCCGCCACCGCCGCCAAATACTGTTACGGATTGAGTGCTCGGTCCTCCATTACCCCCGACAGCTTTACAGCTATTGAAACTCACTCCCTGAACTGTCACATTGGCTCCAGGAGCTACAAACAATCCCCCGCCGGCTCCAAGCGCGCCACCGCCTCCACCCCCTTCCGCCGCACCTCCAGCCCCCCCGATCGACGCGCCATTGGTGACGGAGATGTTGCTCCCAAGCGTAAGCGTTGTTCCCGTCTGCACAAAGAAGGGCTGAAAGAGAGAGCCGCCGTTGATGACGACGGCGTTTCCATTGGAAAGGATAGAGGCGATGTTCGAATTAATGGGGGGCAGCGATTGAGTCAGATTGATCGTTCCTCCCAAAGAAAATAGAATGACGTTTGGCCCCGGGTTGTTATTGGCCTGATTGATACAGTATCGCAAGGTTCCCGATGTCCCCGATCCAGCGGCGGAGTCGCCTGTGCTGTTGACAACATAGGTTGTTGGCGTGGCAAAAAGGGGCGCCGCATTCGATAAAAGAGTAAAATAGCAAAGAGCCTGAACATATTTTCTGAGGTTTGTTTTGCTATGCGATGGGGGGAGTTTTTTCAGCGACATCGATTTCCTCATTTAGCTATATAGCTCTTCCCTGTCAGAAAAAAACGGAAACAGCAGTAATCTGATAAAAGCATTATTTGAATCATAATGCCATAGAAATTTGCTTCAATATCTTTTTGCAAAGAAAAAAAGAGAGACTATTTCGCGTCGAGGATGAATGTGACGGGGCCGTCGTTGACAAGGGACACTTTCATCCGCGCGCCAAATACTCCCGTTTCAACGTTGAGATTCTGCTGGCGCACTTCGAGAATGAATTTTTCATACAGGCTATTTGCCAAAGCCGGAGGCGCGGAAGCGGTGAACTCAGGACGCCTCCCTTCTGAACAATTGCCGTAAAGCGTGAATTGAGAGACGATCAACACTTCTCCTTTGATGTCGAGAAGAGAGAGATTCATTTTGTCCTGCGCATCCGCGAACATGCGCAGATTGACGAGCTTGTTTGCAAGCCAAAGCGTCTGCGCAGCGGCATCGTCTTTGTGAACTCCGAAAAGCACAAGAGCGCCTTTTCCGATCGAACCGACAGTCTTTCCGTCCACTTCCACTTTAGCACTCTCTACTCTTTGAATGACGATGCGCATCTGGTCCTTCTTGTAAGAGATCTATTCTTCCAACTTCATCAAAAACTGCAAACAAAATCGCTGAGTTTAAAATTAAAATCCGACACTTCGGACAAACTTTTATTTTAACCTGATTTATGTTACAATGTTCGAAACAAACAGAAACTATCATGAAAAATAAAAACAAAAACGGCATTCTATTTTCTTTAAAAGATATCAATTTCTCTTATCTTTTAGGAAATCAAAAAATTTCTGCGTTGAATGCCCTCACCCTAGAGATCCCGGCCCACGCATTAATCACAGTCTCAGGACCTTCCGGATCGGGAAAATCCACTCTTTTGAACCTCCTGGGGATGATCGAGCCTCTCCAGGAAGGTGAAATATTATTTCAAAATGAGTCCTTTTCGACGATGAGTCCCGTTCGAAAAAATCAGATTCGAAAATTCGACATTGGTTTCATCTTTCAGCAGTTCCATCTGATTCCTGTTTTAAGCGCCCAGGAAAATGTCGAGTACTTCCTGAGACGCCAGGGACTGGCGAGCGAAGAGATCGAGCGCCGCACACATGAGGCCCTGGACTCAGTGGGACTTTGGGAACACCGCAAGAAAAAACCTTCCGAACTCAGCGGCGGCCAAAAGCAGCGCGTCGCGATCGCAAGGGCACTAGCGAAAAAACCGGCTGTGATCATCGGGGATGAACCGACGGGGAGCCTCGATCAGAAAACAGGCCGCGGCATCATGGAGATCTTTGATGGCCTCGTCAAAGAGAAGAAACTGTCCGTGATCCTGACGACGCACGATCCGATGGTGCTGTCTTTCTCCCAGCAGAATTTTCATTTTCATGATGGTCATTTGATCAAGGATGCTCAACCATGATGCTATTCTCTCTATGCTTTAGAAATCTCTTCCGCAATATCCGCAGAACGATCGCGATCCTGCTCACTGTCGGTCTTGGCGCGGGGGCCCTGTTTTCTTTCGAAGGATTCATCAATGGCGTCCTGACCGACTATCGCGAAAGCACCATCCACGCCAATGCCGGAAACGGTCAGTTCAATACCAAGGGGTACCGCGAGACCGTCTACCAAAAGCCCTGGAAGCACTGGATCTCCGACTGGTACAGCATTAAGTCGGAACTCTTGCAGAACGAGGCTGTCGAATATGTTTTTCCCAGAGTTCCTATCAGCGCGATGCTGACCCACGGCAAAGTCTCGATCGCAGGGCAAGGACAGGGCATCGATGCGAAAGAAGAAGCGAAATTCTTCAATGCCCTTAACATCATCGAGGGAGAGTCGCTTTCCGATCAAAAAAAAGGGATCCTGCTCGGCAAGGGACTCAGCCAGGCATTGGGAGTGAAGCCGGGAGATAAAATCACGGTCTACACGAAATCGTCAACTGACAGCATCTCGAAAGGTAAATTTACGGTCATTGGCATTTTTCATACCGGTAACGCCGATTTCGACAACCGCGTCTTCCGCATCCAGCTTCCAGAAGCGCAGGATCTTCTTGAAACTAATCTCGTCGAGTCGATTTCCGTCGGACTCAACGATCACTCCAATTGGAATGAAGTCTCGAAGATGCTCAGCACTTCCCACCCCGAGCTGGAGGCCGCTTCTTTTGCCGATATCGATAAGATTTATTACGGAAACTCCGTCAACTGGCTCTCCATGCAATTCTATGTCGTACAAATGATCATCATCTCGATTGTGCTGCTTGGAATTTTCAATACTATCTCAACCTCAATCCTCGAGCGCAAGCAGGAGATCGGGAATTTAAGGGCCAATGGCGAGTCTACGTGGGACGTGATGAGAATGATCCTGTGCGAAGGCGCGCTGCTGGGCTTGATCGGAAGTATGATCGGACTGGGATTGACAGCCCTTGTCGCAAAAACCTTCCTGCATCAACAGATCCTCATGCCGCCAGGCCCTGGATCGACGCGTCAATTTTTCATCTCGTTCTATTTTACATCCGGCATGGCCATTCAGACGCTGGCGCTCAGCGTCCTCTCTTCTATTGCCGCCTCCTTTTTGGCAGGGCTTAAAGTCGCTCGAATGCCGATCGCCAAGGCGCTGAGATCCTATTAAATTCATTCAACGAGCCGGCTTAAATGCTGCAGCGTATTTCCGTGTGTAGAAGAACATCAGAACACTGGCCAATGCGAGCAGCGCTCCGCCAATGCCAATGATATGATTGGCGCCCATGACATCAAGCAGATTGGAGCCAAAACCTGAGACGACCCAGGCGACTGCCATCGTGGCAATCGCAATCCCCATCACCCACCCTTGTGAGCGTTTATCGGCGACATTGGAAAACGAGGTCAGCATGGTCGTGTAAGCCAGCATGTCGGACGCCGCGATCGGCAGGGCGAGCGCCCAGACCCAAAATGAGGAAAGGGGCAGGAAGAAAAATAGCTGGCCGATCGCCGTAACAAGCATGGCATAGACGGAAATCGACTCGGCGGAGTATTTCCTGGCGACCCTTCTGGCGATGAAGAACATTCCGAATGTGAAACCCACTCCGATCCATCCGTTGAAAGCTCCCAGCTCCCAGTTCGGATAGTCGAAGCTCTTTTTTAAATAGATCAAACCGAGAGTAAAAAAGAGGGAAAACCCAATCTGCATCGAGAAAAAAATCAGGGAAAGGAGTCTTAACCGCGCGCTCTTAAACGCCTTGACGAAGATCAGAATGGGTTCCAGGACATTGAACGATTTTTTTCGGGCCAGAGAGAAAGTTTCCTTAAAGGCGGCGGCGATCCACAAAACGCAAATGACGCTGAGCAGGGCGGCAAGATAAAAGGGAGTGGAAAAGTTGAAACTTCTCCCGATCGACGCATCGGAAAGGACTCCCCCAAAAATGGGCCCCAGAATCAATCCTATCGACAGGGTAAGGCCGATCAGGCTCATGTTGAACGTCTTGTTTTGCGGGGTGCTCTGGTCGACAATGGAGGCCTGTACGATGGGCTGGGATCCTGCAAAAAGACCCGACAACGCTCGTCCGAGGAGAATCAAAAAAAGAGAGGAAAGGGAAACTCCCAGTCCCATGAAGAGAAAACTCACAGCGATGCCGCCCATGCAAAGGAGAATGATTTTCTTGCGTCCGAACATATCGGAGAGATGCCCAAGCATGGAAGCGCCGAAAAACATGAATAAGGGATAGAGCAGATAGCTCAGTCCGAGATAAAAATTGGCCGCATCGTGGGACGTTGATGAGAACAAGGTCGTCTGCGTCGTAAACAAACCGGCCATGATCGGGTAGACTAAGCCGAATCCCAGGTTATCGATGATGATCGCCAAAAGGCATGGCGCCATCTGCAATAGGCTCAGGGAAGATTTGTTTTTTTTCCTCATTCCGACCATCCAAAATTATATGTTTAGAACCTTAAATTGTTATGTCGTCAGACCGATCTTCCGAAGGGCCATTGAGAGCATCGATCGTCTCCATACAGCGGACCATGACGTCGATTTGACCTGGATCAAGCCCTACCGTGAGCCGCACGGTGGTGCACTCTTTGCCAAAGAGCACCGCCAGATTGGGATGAGTGAATCCAATTCCCGGACGAAATAAAAGAGGATAGCCTGCCTGCATCGATTTAATAGTGAGAAACACACCGACCAGGAGTTCTCCTCTAAAAGCATGCATTGGCCCGAAAATCTTGATATCAATAAAAGTGGGGTCCGCGTCAGGATCGACAGGGATGACGCGATATTTGCGGTTGTTTTGATGATAAAAGCTGGCGGGAATCCTGTTCAATACAGCGCGGGTGTTGTCAAAGATCTGCTTTCTGTACTGCTCCAAATAAGGTGCGGCGTGTTGATAGGCAAGACTGAACCAATTGACGCTCAAGTGATCGGTCACTAATACTGGATCCTTCAACAGGCCATCGAAAAAGGACCATTTAGAATCTCGATTGTGCACCATGAAAAAAGGAGCTCCACAGTAGTTGTCCATCCCAAATAGATCAAACTTAAGGCCGCTGCGGTAAAAAATGAGGTTGAGATCGCCTCTTTCTATCTCCTTTTGGAACTCGGCGAGCAGCCTGCCAACCCGGGGAGAATCGCTAAAATCCAGAGTACAGTCCACAGCGACGGACAGAGACCTTCCCTCCCGTACTCTCAATGCTTTATGAAGAACCTCTGCGATCTTTTCCACATGGTACTCTGTGGCTTGATACTCTGTCACTTTAGAGTTGATCCTTTTGACTGTGGGGTTGAATTGAGCCAGGATGAGATCGACATCTTTCCACTCTTCTTCTCCCGCTTCCTGAATCGGAGTTGCATGCTTTGCAACCCGCTCGGTAGCATGAATGCATTCAAAGTAGGAATTTTCACCATAAAGAATGCGCGGAGATCTTCCTAAAGTTCTTTCGACTGCCTTAAAAATCCCTCCCAAACTTGTCATTGCCGAAGAGTGGATCGTAAATCCTGTCAGAGGCTGAAGATCCGGGGGAATGGAGGAGAGATGATGCCGGAAGGCATCGCGGAAATCCGCCTGTGAAAAAGGAGAGAAGATTTCAAGTAGCGAGGTAAGGTCGGCATGGACCTGTTCAAGACGAGATACCGTGTCCTGAAACGAACCCTTGACCTCTTCCTGAGTAATCCGCTCAAGCTCCTGCTTGATCTTCGCAAAGCAAACTGCTGTCGCCGAAGAGCGGGTCGGCGAGCGTGAGACCTCCTCCCACTTTTCTTTAGGCGTAAAAGCGCAAAGATCTTTGAGAACTTGGACCGTCCCTTTGAACATCAGGGACTTTTGCGGATGCTTGGATTTCCATCCCTGCTCGATCGCGTTGAAAAAACTGGCATACTCCTCTTGTGAATCGAGCTGCTTCAAACCATTTGAAGTAGAACTCTGCACAGGCTGGGATGGGTCTAAAGAAACTACAAATCGATCTAACTCGATGCGGTTTGCCGTGAGGCCAAACCGGGATATCCATTCCAAAAGAAACTCGTAGTGCTTCTCTGTGTTTTCCTCGGATGAAGAGGACAGCGGCAGCAGCCGCATACCCCCGATCTCTCTCTGCTCCACTCTTTGGACACAGAGGAACTGGTCCATATCCAACCCGCTCCGATGGCAACATTTGGCAAACTCTTGTTCGTAACACTGCCATGCGTCGAGCCATTGTTTTCGATCGCTGGTATTTCTCGGGAGAACAGCGCTCAAATCGACGACGACAGGGAAGTGGGCGGTTTCAATAATCTGCGCCAGTCTTTCGACGGAGCGCTGTATAGTCTCCTCTTCCAGCGCTTCAAAACACACTGGGAGGTAGTCTGCAATTCGGGAGGGGCGCGTCAAAATCAAAGGAAAATCCTGAGGATGAGGGAGGGATTTTTTCCAGGCTTCGATTCTATTTTTGTATGTATCTGAGGGCTTATTGGCAGGGTCTCTGGCATAGGAATTTGTGGACTCAGGATGCATCTGAAGAGAGATCCCGAACGAGGAACACATCCAGTCTACAAGGAATGGATAGCATCCTGTCGTTTTGGCAAGCCACCTTCTCTGAAGGAAGTCGAGGAGTTCTTTATCTTCCTGCGAATCAACTGGAATCTCTGAGAGCAATTGATTGTTTCGCTCCCACGAAGAATGGGAAGAAGGCATCTGCTTAAACAAGAAAGAAAAAAGGGGGGATTTCTTAAACCCTTGAGCAAAAGAATGAATGGTTGCTATCCCGAAGATGCGGCTCGAGAGAAAGCATTCTTTTCCAATTGTTGAAGCCCAGGGAGTCAGTTGACTGAGGCTCCAACCGATACCGGACAGAAGAGTGGCTGATCCAAAGACAGTGCCGGCTCCAAGATAGAGCGTCGAGTCGAAAAGAGAATGAAAAGCGGGCTCGAGTTTCTCATGCCAGCCTGGGGTTGTTGTGGAGGGCTGGCTGGCGATTTCTACATTAAATTTTGAAACGGAGGATTCGGGAGAGGAGGGAGTTGCAGCACAGAGAAGCAATAGGGAAAGGAGAATCATCTGAGTTCTTCATGAGTTTCTTTTCCTATAAACGATAAGTTTTTTTTTCTCTACATGTCATTTGGACAGGCTCTCCGGATCAGCTTTAACTTAATCGGGATTTAAGAGCCTCTAGCTCGTCGTGGATACCTTGGGGAAGATGCCGTCCGAAGAGTGAAAAGTAGGCAGTCAGTTCTCTCTCCTCTCTTTTCCAGGCATTGATGTCGACCTCGAACAATTGGCGCAGCGCCTCTTTGGAAAGGTTCAAACCGGACAGGTCGAGGCTCTCTTCCGTCGGAAGAAAGCCGATAGGGGTGATTTGCCCAGAGGTGCGGTCGCTTGTTCTTTCGAAGATCCATTTCAGCACACGGGAATTCTCGCCAAAGCCTGGCCAAAGAAACTTCCCCGAGGCGTCTTTGCGGAACCAGTTGACATGATAGATCCGGGGCATTTTTCTGCCCACGCCCTCGCCCATTTTGAGCCAGTGGCCAAAGTAATCTCCCATGTTATAGCCGCAGAACGGCAGCATCGCGAAGGGATCATGGCGCAATTTGCCCACCTCCCCTTTGGCCGCGGCTGTCATTTCAGAGGATACGGAAGCGCCGACAAACGTCCCGTGGGCCCATGAGAGGGCCTCATAGACCAGAGGAACGACGGTCGATCTGCGTCCTCCAAAGATAATGGCGGAAATAGGAACTCCTTGCGGATCCTGCCAGGCGGGATCGATCACGGGGCATTGAAAGGCGGGAGTGGTGAATCGGCCGTTGGGATGGGCAGCTTTGCGCCCGCAATCGGGAGTCCAGGATTCCCCCGTCCAGTCGGTAAGATGAGCTGGGGAAGCCGAGGTCATCCCTTCCCACCAGATATCTTTGTCGTCCGTGAGCGCGACGTTGGTGAAAATCGTGTTGCGCTCGATTGTGCGCATTGCATTGGGATTGGAATCAAAAGAAGTGCCGGGGGCGACACCAAAGAAGCCCGCTTCGGGATTGATCGCATACAGCCTGCCATCCTCTCCAAAGCGCATCCATGCGATATCATCGCCGACGCATTCCACTTTCCACCCTTTCAGGGTAGGCAGGAGCATCGCCAGGTTCGTCTTGCCGCAGGCGCTGGGAAAAGCAGCTGCAAAATATTTTTTTTCACCTTCAGGGTTTGTGATCCCCATGATCAGCATATGTTCTGCCATCCAGCCATGGTCGCGTGCCATCACGGAGGCGATGCGCAGAGCAAAACTTTTTTTTCCAAGCAGAGCGTTACCGCCATAGCCGCTGCCAAAAGACCAAATGCTTCGCTCTTCGGGGAAATGAACGATGTACTTCTCCTCGGCACAGCAGGGCCACTGCATATCCGGTTTACCATCTCCAAGAGGAACCCCAAGAGAGTGCATGCACGGCACAAAAAATCCATCGCCCAGTTTCTTGACGACCTCTTTGCCGATGCGTGTCATGATGCGCATATTGCAGACGACATAGGGAGAGTCGGTAATTTGGACTCCGATGTGGCTCAACTCAGAACTCAAAGGCCCCAGACAAAAAGGGATCACATACAGCGTGCGTCCTTTCATGGATCCATTGAATTTGGATTTGAGCAAAGAAAGCATTTCGACAGGGTCGCGCCAATTGTTCGTCGGTCCCGCATCCTCTTTGGATCTGGAACAGATGAACGTCGACTCTTCGACTCTGGCGACATCGGCCGGAGAAGAGTGGCACCAATAGGAATGGGGACGTTTTTCTGGATTGAGAGGAACAAAGACCCCTTTGGCGACAAGCTGATCGCACAGGGACTGGTATTCTTCTAAAGAACCGTCGCAGAGATGGACTCGGTCAGGCTTGCATAGATGAACGGCGTCCTCGATCCACTCGATCAGACGCAGATTCTGCGACCAATCGCGCAAAGGCACATTATAAGTCATATGAAAAACTCCTCGCTGCAGTTTAAACAGCCAGGGCTTTGCGCTTTTTGAACTTGTCGAGGTATTCGAGGGCTTTTCCCGTGCCAAGGCAAACGGCCAGGAGCGGATTGGGCGCAATGATGACAGGAAGCCCTGTCTCTTTAATGAGCGCTTTATCAAGCCCTTTGATCAACGCGCCGCCGCCAGCTAGCACCATGCCGCGCTCAACAAGATCGGCTGCAAGCTCGGGAGGGCATTTTTCGAGTGCGAGTTTGACGCTTTCGACGATCTGCTGGATCGGTTCGGCAAGGCACTCTCTGATCTCGACGGAGTTGATCCGTTTTGTGATCGGGAGTCCTGCCACCTGGTCGCGTCCGCGCACTTCCATCTCGAGCTCGTGGTCGCCGAGAGGATAAGCAGAGCCGATCGTCATTTTGATTTCTTCGGCGGTTCTCGGTCCGATCATCAAGTTGTAAGTGCGGCGCATGTAATTGACGATGCACTCGTCGAACTCATCGCCGGCAATGCGCAGAGATCTGGACTCGACAATGCCTCCGAGAGAAATGATGGCGATCTCGGTCGTGCCGCCGCCGATGTCGATGATCATGTTTGCGGACGGCTCATGCACAGGCAGGTCGACGCCGATCGCCGCCGCCATCGGCTCTTCGATCAGAATGACTTCCTGGGCGCCGGCCCGCAGGGCAGAATCTTCAACGGCGCGCTTTTCTACGCCGGTGATCCCGGAAGGGACTGCGATCAAAATCTTGGGACGGAATAAACTGCGGGCTGGAGTGACGCGCTTAAGGAGGGCCCGGATCATCCCTTCTGCAATCTCAAAGTCGGCGATCACGCCGTCTTTCATGGGGCGAACAGCCAGGATTTTGCGTGGAGTCTTGCCGAGCATCGCTTTGGCCTTGTGACCCACGGCGAGAACTTCCCCGCTGGAGGCATCTACTGCGACGACCGAAGGTTCGGCCAGGACAATTCCTTTGCCGCGAACGTAGACGAGCGTGTTGGCAGTACCAAGGTCAATGCCGATGTCGCTGGAAAAAATACCCGAGACCTGGCCGAACTTATCGAAAAGGCCGCGCCCAAGTTTATCGAATATTTGTTTCAAATTAAATTGATTTCCTGATGCCATAGATTACTAATTTTCAATGTTGCTTCAAGTTTTAAGAAGCTCTAACACATCTTCCCAAGTGAGTTTTGCAATTGCTTCATCATCGCAGCTCACGACTTTCTTGACCAATCCTTTTTTCTTCTTCTGCATCTCTGCAATTTTCTCTTCAATCGTATTTAAAGTGATCAATTTATATGCAGAGACCGAATTCTTTTGGCCAAGCCTGTGGACGCGATCGGTGGCCTGGCTCTCGACGGCGGGGTTCCACCACATATCATAATGGATCACCGTATCGGCGCCGACAAGGTTGAGGCCCGTGCCGCCCGCCTTGAGCGAGACGAGGAAAACGGGGATGTTCTTGTCTTCGTTGAACTGCTTGACCACTTCCAGGCGGTTCTTGCTCGAGCCGTCGAGGTAGGAGAATCGGATCCCCTTTGCCTCGAAATCCTCGCTCATGATCTGCAGCATGCGTGTATATTGAGAGAAGATGACGGTCTTGTGTTTGCCTTCGATCAGTGTCTGCAGAAGGTCGATCAGCATGTCGTATTTGGCCGAGTCGCCCGGCTCCGCCTTCTCTTTGGCGAAGATCGCCGGATGGCAGCAGATCTGTTTGAGGCGGGTTAGAGTCGCCAGGACATGGATCTGGACGCGGTCGAACCCGTCGCGCTGAACGAGCTTGACCAGCTCGTCTCTTGCCGACTCAGCGTAGGAGCGGTAGAGCTCCTGCTGCACTTCGGAGAGCTGGCAATGGTAGACAAGCTCGGAAACCGGAGGCAAGTCGTCGAGAACGTCGACCTTCATCCTGCGTAAAATAAACGGCGAGACTTTCTTTCGCAGGTACTCGAGGTTCTTCGTCTGCTCTTTTCCGGAGACGCGGATGTATTTTTCGACAAAACGGTCGTAGCTTCCCAAAAAGCCCGGCATCAGGAAATCAAAAAGGCTCCACAGCTCGTCGAGTGAATTTTCGATCGGAGTGCCCGAAAGGATAAGGCGGTGCTCGGCATGGACCATTTTGACAGATTTGGCATTGCGCGTGCCGCGGTTCTTGATATGCTGGGCCTCATCGAGGATCACATAACTGAAATTAGTCGCCTTGTAATGCTCGATGTCCTTTTGCAGAAGGGTGTACGATGTGACGAGCACATCGAAATTTTCCATCTGTTCGATCGTTTTCTTGCGATTTGAAGGGATCCCGTCGACGACCGTGACTTTGAACTTGGGATTGAATTTGGCGAACTCTTCTTTCCAGTTATATAGAAGAGAGGTCGGACAGACGATCAGAGCGTGGCCCGGCTTCTTCTTCATATGCTGCGTCAGGGCGACGATCGCCTGGAGCGTCTTTCCAAGCCCCATATCATCCGCCAGGATGCCGTTTAGGAACATCAGCCTCAGCCGTTCGAGCCAGCGCACCCCTTCCTGCTGATAAGCGCGCAGAGTCGCTTTGACATCGTTGGGAACATCGGTGAAGGTCAGCATTTTCTCGCCGAGCATCTGCTTGCGTATCTCGATCAGCTTATCGGTCATGGAGAAGGCGACGGGGAGACCCTCGAATTGGGAGGCGTCGATGTTGGCAAGACTCCACAACGGTCTTTCCATCTTGTAGTTTTCCATCACTTCGATCCCCATTTCATCGAAGAGCTGGATCACGCCGCTCAAGCGGTCGAGGTCCAGAACCAGGATTTTGGGCATCTTGCCACCCTCGGCCCCCTTCTTGGCCTTCGATTTCGGAGAGTCGAGTTCGATAAACGAGCGTTTGGCGCCCATGCATTCCCAGAGCTGGTCGAGGCGGACGCCCTTTAAAGCGCCATCGACAATAAGCTCAATCTCGTAAGCGTCGATCCTGGCCGTATGGCTGAGCTGCAGGGTAAACTTGGTCTGGTCATAAATGAACTGATCGAGCAGGTTTTGCGGGCAATTGAACTTAACGCGATGCTGGTTGCGAGGGATCACATCGGTCATGAATTCGACGATCTTCTTTTCCGATTTGGAGACGTAGACACCGGTCTCCTGATTGAAAATGAAATCCTGGAACAGATCTTCCAGGATCTGACGTTCTTCGACTAAATTGCGCGCAAGGATCCCCTGCTGCGTAACGAAAGAAGAGACGTCTTCGTAATTCAGCTTCAAGGCCACGGAAGGTATTTTATGGTCGTCGTAAATAAAGTGAAGGCTGGCGTCGAGCTCCCCATCGAGATAGGAGATGTCGCAGACCGCCTCGACGCTGCCGACAAACGGAAGAGTGACGAAATCCTCGATCGCCTGCTGCTCGGCGACTTCAGCATAGCGGGCCAATTGGGGCATCGCATTTTCAACAAATGTCCCAAACAGCGGTTCGGGCACTGTCATATCGCGGATCTGGCGCAGGTTGCGCAAATGAACCCGTGTAATGTTTTCAGGGAAGCGGTAATACGCGTTTTTAAAGAGCATTCCTGGCAGGGCGCATTCAAAAAAGCGAACGTCTTCCAGCGTGACAGCCTCTTCCCCGACGAGCACATGGGGATTGACCAGGATCTTGGATGTGGGCGGCTTGATGTACTCCAGAGAAAAACGCAAGTGCGCCGGCACAGGGGAAAAACGCAGAGGCGTTTCCATGGTGCCTTCATAAAGGCCGGGCAGCGGCGGGAGATCCTCTTCCTGCGCGACAAATCCATGCTTGATATATTGCGCCGAGACGATGTCGTACGCTTTGGCCAGGACCATACCGAAAGTTTCGAGATCAAGCTGGGCGACTCTTAAAGCCCTCTCTGAATTGGCGCTGTCGCTAAAGCGGGCCTGATCGCGCACCATCCGCACGATTTCCTGCTGTGCAGCATCGAAAGATTTAAGAGAAAAACAATATTTTTTCCCTCCGATGAAGATCGGCTCCTCATAGCGGAGAGCATCGATGAATGGACGGATCTGGGGGATATAAAGGGGTTTGGAGCGGAAAGGAAGGCGCAAAGCGAGCTGAATTTCCACAATCCCCTTGCTCTCCGATTCCTGGCTTGGGTTGAAAATCAGGGCGAATTCCGCGCGGTCGAACTCCTGCTTTTCATGGGGTCTGAAGAAAGGAGACGCGGCCAAAAGTTGAGAAGAGACCACATATTCCTGAAGCAGCTGCTTCTGGTATTGTTCTTCCTGGCGCTGGACTTCCTTGGATTCCGCTTCTTTGATCTTCTCGAGGAGCTTTTTCTTCTCCTCTTTATCAATGGGCGATTTGCCGCCGATCTGCTTAAGGTCGGTTTCTTTGGAAAAGGCGACCAGAATCTTGTCGATATGCTCTTCCAGATAGAAAAGGACTGCAGCCAGGTGCTGGCAATCATAGTTATAAGGACAGTCGCAATCGGAATCGATCGTCTGGCAATCGAGCCTGTCGATTTCGATTTCACTTTCGTAGCAGTTGTCGAACTGACCAAGAACTTTGGCGGAGACCCTCATCGTCTTGGCATCTAAATGTAAAAGCTTGGCGGACACGACTTTTTGCTTGTCGTAAAGGTCGCGCCCTTCTTTGACGATCGAAGAGGAAAAATCTTGTTTTAGCTTGCGAAAGTTCAACATAGGATGTCAATCTGCTCTGTTTGAATTTTCTCCAACAAATCGAACCAATAGCCTTAAATTAATGGAGCTTCTCTCAGGTGGACGGGATTGTACAATGGCGGTTTTTGATCACCGCCACCATAAACCCCATCCACCTGAGGGATGCTCCGATCGGCTTGTCAGTCCTCACGCATAACTCGATGTCCCGCTGACTCCCAACAATTGGATCAGACTGAGAAAATTACTAACGCTCCCACTGTTTGAAATAAGTGGAACATCGAGTGTAATTCTTCTGTGTGCAACTACGCAGAAGAGGCGTTCTAAAATGCTTTTACCTTTTTTCTTTAAGACATGCAAGAATTTTTAAAAAAATATTCAGTCGACGGCGATAAAAAGACTAGCCTCCCTATCAAAAGCCGGGTTTTCGCCCATTCGATAAATTTCCATGTCGGAAGAAAACTTGCGTTTGAACGGAAATAACGGGTTCCACACCTCCAGCCACGCCTGGTAGACGGCCGTCTCGACAGCCCCATTCACATCTTTGAACGCGTACTTGCCCGCGGGCACTTCGATCTTTTTGAATCCCAGAGGCACCGCCTCAAACGAAGAGACCGGCGTGCCGAGGATCAAGGAATAATACCCCTTCGGCATTGTCGCGCCGTCTTCCTGAGGATCGTAATCCGTGTAGACCGCATAGATTTTGTCCGGAGCCGTTTTGGAAGGAATTTTCCCCATCACATCCTCCTTAAAAAATCTCTCCCAGAAAAGAGGGATCTCACGGAACGACTGCCCATTATCATTCGTCGTCCTCAGTTCAATTCCGACCATTTTGAAATCGGGCATCTCCTTGACCGCAAAGTCCATACACACCTCAAATTTGACTCTAAAATGATTCTACAAAGGCGGAAAAAGGTAACAGGGGGAAGGTTCTTTTTGCAATCCCCAAATCGCAATATCGGCGGCCTGTCAGCTCAAAACAAATCCTTCGGACCCGAAGAATCGAACTATATATATTATTTGAATTAGTCCTCGGAATTTCAAAATCTCCTCGAGATTTCGAGGGCAAAAACCACTCTTCGGCTAACACCCTTCATCAAATCCTTGATACAAAAAAAACTGCAGGTTATACTCGGCGATCGTTTTTGCGGGTGTAGCTCAACTGGCAGAGCATCACGTTCCCAACGTGAGGGTCGTGAGTTCGAACCTCATCACCCGCTAAAGAAAGATTATTGCGGGCGTAGCTCAGTGGTAGAGCATCACGTTGCCAACGTGAGGGTCGTGAGTTCGAGCCTCATCGCCCGCTTTTCGATTTTACATATTTTATTGCGGGCGTAGCTCAGTGGTAGAGCATCACGTTGCCAACGTGAGGGTCGTGAGTTCGAGCCTCATCGCCCGCTATAATCATTCAACCCCTCAAGGCTATTTAGGAGCGCGTAATGGAACAAGCGGCAACAGAATCTCAAGCACTGCAAAATGATAAAGTCCGTTTTACCATCCATTATAAGCCCGCCTGCGTCGTCGAATTCGACGTCGAGGCATTTGAGCCGCTTATCAAAGCTGCGCACAAAAAAGCTGCCAAAGCGATCGCCAAAGAAGTCGTGCTTCCGGGCTTCCGCAAAGGAAAGGCGCCTGAAGAGCTAATCATTAAAAACTTTTCAAAGGAAGTCGATAAGGAATGGCAGCAGGAAATTGCCAACGCCTGCTTCCAGGAGTGCGGAAAGCTCGCTCAGGTTCCCGTTCTTCACCGGGATGCGAAAATCACCTATAAGATGAAGAGCCACTCCCCGAGCGGAGCCCTCCTCATCCTGACATTCGAGACAGAGCCGAAAGTTCCCCATGTCGATCCAAAACAAATGCAGCTGAAAGCAATCAAGCGCCCCGAAGTCAACGAAGACAAAATCAACGAAACGATCCGCCAGGTCCAACTCTTCTTCGCCAACTGGCACCATGTTCACGACCGCCCTGTCCAGGAAGGAGATTTCGTCCTTCTCGACGTCGACGTGATCGAAGAGACTCCATCCACTCCCCTTTTCTCCAACACCCGCTTTGAAGTCACCGAGAAATCGATGGCCCAGTGGATGCGCGAACTGGTCATGGGCAAAAAGGCCGGCGATTCGATGGAAGGGACCAGCGTTCCTGACCAGGACGCTTCTGCAGAAGATAAGGAAGGACTCACACCCAAAAAAGTCCGCGTCACGATCAAAGCGATCGATACAGCCACCCTCCCTGCGCTCGACGACGACTTCGTCAAAAAATTAGGCGTCTCGACTGTTGCTGAAATGAAGACCAATATCACCGACCTGCTCAATAAACAGGCCGACGCCCATGTCCTGGAAGCCCAGCGCGAACTGGCAAGCGAATTTTTACTGACGCAATATCCGTTCGACCTTCCCGCGACGCTGATCGAAAAAGAAACACAATTCCGTTTCCGACAGCTTCTGCAGGATGCTGACTTCCAAAAATACTGGGAGTCATTAAGCGCGGAAGAACGCACCAAAACGATCAAGACCGTCTATGAGCAGTCGGAAAAAGCGGTGCGCATGTTCTACCTGTGCAGACAGATCGTCGCAGACGCCAAGATCCGCATCGACGCTTCAGACATCCCTCCTCCCTCCTCATCGTCGCTGGAAATGCTCCTCAACCCTCAGAAGATGTTCCATCACCAGCGCAACCCTGAGATCGAGCATGCGGAAGCCTTTTCACGGCTCGTGCTTGAAAAAGCGGAAGACTTCGTCATCAGGAACGCTACTCCAGTATAATCATCCACCTTTATATTGACTGGCACGGAAATTAAATTCCGTGCCAGTCTCAGTTTGATCTGTCTTGCAGATTAACATCGTAATGCCCCATACTAAAATTATACCCAAACAACATCAAAACTTGGGGTTTTGGGCAACACGAAAGCTGGCAGGCTTTAATGATCGCAGGTGACCTTATATCGATAATATTGGATCCCCTGCGATCATTAAATCTCGCCTCTTAAGGCACTGCTGAAAACCAAGTTTTGAGATTGTTTGGGCATACTAGCCCGGACTGTAAAAAAAATGGCTAGAAGCTAGCTTTTTTCATTCCGGATAAGTCATCTACTTCAACCGATTTTTGAGGTCTGGCAATGTACTCCATCCCGTATGTCATCGAAGATACCGGCCGCGGCGAGCGCGCCATGGACATCTACTCCCGTTTGTTAAAGGACAGGATCGTCTTTATTGGAACCGAGATCAACGACCAAGTCGCCAACACCGTCATCGCCCAACTCCTTTTCCTGCGCGCCGAAGATCCCAAGAAAGATATCAATGTCTATATCAACTCTCCCGGCGGCTACATCACCGCAGGGCTTGCCATCTACGACACCATGCGCTTCATGGGCTACGACATCAACACCTACTGTCTCGGACAGGCGGCATCGATGGCAGCTCTTCTTCTCGCAGCGGGAACAAAAGGCAAACGTTATGCCCTTCCGAACAGCCGGATCATGATCCACCAGCCCTCCGGCGGAGTCGGCGGCACTTCTTCCGACATCGCCCTGCAGGCCAAAGAGATCCTCCAGCTGAAAAAAATCTGCGGACAAATCATGGCCGATCTATCGGGTCAATCCATCGATAAAATCATGGAAGATTCCGAGCGCGACTTCTTCATGAATCCCGATCAAGCGGTCGCTTACGGCTTCATTGACAAAGTCGCCCTCCAGCCGCAAAAAATACCTACAGAAACAAAATCCTAACTTCTTGAATCGAATTATGAATAAAAAAGAAAAAGAAGGCGCCCACTGTTCTTTTTGCGGACGACCTGAAGAAGCCGTTGAAAAACTGATTTCGGGACCCGACTCCTATATCTGCGATAAATGCGTTCGCCTCTGCATGGAGATCGTCGAGAAAAAGCCAGTCCATCATGAGCTGAAACTGCTTAAGCCCCAGGAGATCAAGAACGCTCTCGACGAGTATGTCATCGGCCAGGAAAAAGCGAAAAAAACGATTTCTGTCGCCGTTTATAACCATTATAAACGGATCCGTTCGATACACAAAGAGAGCGATATCGAGTACAGCAAGTCCAACGTCATGCTCCTGGGCCCTACAGGTTCCGGGAAAACCCTGATGGCCCGTACACTGGCCAATATCCTCGATGTGCCCTTTGCGATCGCCGATGCCACTACCCTCACCGAGGCCGGATACGTAGGCGAAGACGTCGAGAACATCATCTTGCGCCTCGTCCAGGCCGCCGACTATGACATCGCCCGCGCCGAGATGGGAATTATTTATGTCGATGAGATCGATAAGATCCGCAAGACGACAGGCAACGTGTCGATCACACGCGACGTCTCGGGCGAAGGCGTCCAGCAGGCGCTGCTGAAAATCGTCGAAGGCACTGTCGCCAATGTTCCTCCCAAAGGGGGCAGAAAGCACCCGAACCAGGAATACATTCGCGTCAATACGCAGAATATCCTCTTCATCGTCGGCGGAGCCTTCGTTCATCTGGAAAAACTGATCGCGAAACGCCTTGGCAAAAGCACGATCGGTTTCGACGCCGGAGAAGCGCGCACCTTTGACGCCCATGAAATGAACTACCTGCTGTCCAAAGTAGAACCTGAGGATCTGATCCAGTTCGGCATGATCCCTGAATTCGTTGGACGCTTTAACAGCATCGCCAACTGCAATGAGCTGACCACCGAAGATATGGTCGACATTCTTGTCCGTCCCAAGAATGCGATTACCAAACAGTACCAGCACCTCTTCTCAGAAGAGAACGTCAACCTCCGCTTCACCGACGACGCCCTGCGCGCCATGGCTGAAAAGGCCAAGGAGACAGGCACCGGCGCAAGGGCTCTCAGGATGATCGTCGAGAACCTGCTGCTGGAGCTCATGTTCGAGGTTCCCTCCGATCCAACTATCAAGGAAATCGTGGTCGACAAGGAAAGCGTCTTCAAGCAAAGACCTCCGCAGATCATCCGCTCGCATTCCGCTTAGGATGTGATTTTAGATGCGTTGAAATGAAAAAACGGGGAGCTTTTCAGCTCCCCGTTTTTTTTTACTCGAAGTGGAAAACAGTGTTGTGATGGGCGATTTTTTCCTCGAGCGTCACAGCAGTCGCCGGAACAGGAGTTGGGCCATGGATGATGGCATGTGCGTCACTTAGAGCAGCCTTAAGATGCGTTCTGCACTGTTGTTTAATCACCGGATCGCTCAATCGCTCGATCGGTTGGCTAAAATCAGTGTCGAGCTTATCGAGCGCTCTTTTGCAACTCAGTTTAATATTTGGATCAGGGATCCGGTCAATCAGCGTCTTCAGCAAGGGAATGTCAAAATCATTTAACGCAGCGCGGCACTGCGCTTGGAGGTTGCCATCCGCAATTGTACCGATGGCAGTGTCAAGGACCTGGACCCCGTTTGCCGCAGGAGGCGTCGATATAACCCCGCCAATGAAGCGCATCAAGGAATCTTCCGCGCAATCTGTTTTAGGCATGAGTCCATGTTTTCTGCAAAAGTCTAAATACCCCATTCTTGCTTGCGCCGGAGGCAGAGTCGAGAACATGAGAGCGGCGGCATCAGCACAGAACGTTTTATTGTCTTCAACCAAAGGAGGCAGGCCGCCTCTGAACATCGCCTTGAATTTTTCCCATGGCTTGCGGGTGCTTTCATTGGCCTGTCTTGCCCAATTATCGACGAGACTGTCGAGGCATTCTTTCGCTTTGTCAGCCGCCTCGGTGAGTTCGGCGATAGAAGGATTTGGATGGGAGGGATAGAAGGCGACTGCTATGTAGACCGCGAATCTGTCGACTGACATTTTTTGCAATTCTCTAATTTGCGCCAGCAGGATCGTCTTTCGGGCTGGGTCAGCCGTTGTCAGCTCATCCTTTAAATCTGAGAGTTTCTTCGCCTGAGAGTGCATGATTTTTTCAGCGGCCAAAATTCGCTTCAAGGCAGCGTCCATATCCGCTTGGGTCGGAGGAGCTCCTCGAATCGTCGAACTTGCATACAAGTCCAAAGCCATTTTGGCGCTCTTGCTATAGGTTGTAGGCAAATTTCGGCAAATTTCGGAGTGGCGTCCCAGGGGGATCGGGCTTGTTGCAGAAGTCTTACGTCCCGGCTCTAATGTAATATTGCGGAATTTAGCGCCCCACACAGGTTGGACCTGATTGGCCAATTCCCCATACGCCTTTCTAATTTCCGTATCGTTTTCGATGAGGGCCTGCAGGTCCTTCATATACTCGACGCCGCCCTCTTTATAGATGACGAGCATCTTGGAAAGGTTGACTTTGAAGGTCGTTGCATTAGGGGCAATCAAAGCCTTCATTTTTCCGTGCGCGGTTGAAATGCTCTCCTGTTGATCTTGAGTCATATCGCAATAGCTGGCGGTTGACTCGTTCAGCTTGTTATAAACGTAGATTTGTCTAGGAACCCTTTCAACCTCGACCCTAACGCCGCTGGCGGGCCCCAGGTTCTGAAGCTCGACGCGCGTGCGGTCGAATGCAGAGCGAGTGCGTCTCAAGGTAGTAGAACCTCGGACGCCGCCAACACCAGAACCCATCGTCGTACTAAGGTCCAAAGCATCGATCGTGCGGTCTCTCTGGATCGTTGTATCTGCTGATGCGCGCAATACTGGTCTATCGGTTGCCATAACACTCCTATTATTCTTATATAATTATTTTAATGAATTTTTTTAAAAACCTCAATATATAAAGAGCCGTTATAACAAAATTAATTAAACATCAACAAGCGATCTATTATTAGATATTTATGGTGTCCAATAGTTAAGGCAAGAAAAAGACTATTTAAACCAACAACCTTAATTACTTAAAGAGATGTCGCACCCATTTAACGACTTAATCAACTGATTATTAAAAAAATAATGCACCAATCTACCCAGGCGTTTAGTCACAGTGTCTTTATTTGGGTAGAGGATCAGACTGGAATTAGGACCGTTTTCGGCTAATTTCATGTGCAGTCGAGAAGGTCCGTGGTAGCGATTGGAAGGCCGAAGGCCCGATATCCCGTTAGCCCTCCAAAAAACAATATAATAAGGACGGTTCCTGTACTCAGAAGCTCTGTAGAGGACATTTAAACCTTTAATTCTAAGACTGCTTTGACTTGTTAGCTTGGCCAATTCACAGCTTTGCTTCCATAACAGCCTTACTATTAATAATATAGACTCAAAATAACAAGCATTTTCATGTAACCCATTGGCTGTCAATTCCTTGCTGCATCAATTAATTAGATGTAATTAAGATCTGTTAAATACACAAGATTATACGTTTAAAGAAATCTTATATAAAATTATATTTTTACCAAATCTTTATACAGTAATATTGTTCGTATAATAAAATAAAAGTTGAAGAGGTGTGAGACCAATGAATCTCCTCCTAAAAACTAAAGTAATAAAACTAATAAAAAAGATAAAAAAATGACAGTAGACCCACAGACAAACTTGGATAACTATATAGATCAGTGGACAGCTGCCAATACACAGTATAATAACGACTACGCCTACCTGCAGCAAATGATCTCCCAGATGCTCGTTCTCTGCCAGCAAGGCGGAAACGGGACTCAAGAAGCCTATCAGATTGCCGAAATGGCAGTCATGCCCGGCGCGATGACAGTTCAAGGTGATACGATGGGGCAGCTCGCTGCGTCGATGAACGTCGGCTCTGCGCTCCAACAGTTCACGACCGACTCGCAAAACGACATGAACGCCGGCACTCAGATGACCCAGGCGCAGGCGCAGCAATTCGTCCAGTACATCCAACAAGTGTACACCGATGTGACTAATGAAATGGCGCTTCCGCAAAACCAGCAATGGTTGAGTTCTCAGACTGCAACCAATATTCTTCAATCGCTCAATAGCATCTCAACTGGTTTTGGTGCCTCAAATCCAAATAACCTTGATGCTAACTACGTCGCATCCTATGTCAATGGCTGGGCAACTAATCCTACGGGAACAAGCGTCAATGACCCCTATGACGGTGGAACGCTCCAAAACCCAGCGGGCGCCAACGGTCAGCCGGATACCGGTCAGCAGTGCATTCAGAACGTTCAGTCTGCCTTCACTCAGTGGAACAACTCTTTAAGTGCGCAGTCCCAGTCTCTAACGGCGCAGGAACAATTCGCGTCCAACACTTACAACCAGTACATGAACTCATGTACAGACGTATTCCAGTCTACACAACAGTTCGTCCAGAACATTGTGCAGCATGAGATTGCAAACTAAGTAATTATAAAAATAATAAAAAGAATAAATATATGAACTATTTATTAGCAGTAATGGAATCGGTTACCAACTCGGTAAACGCCATTAACCAGCAAGAGCTTGCGGACGGCAACAGTACAACTTTAGATATGAACGTTGAGCAGGGCGAGTATAACACTTGGACTGCAAACGTACAGACTGCTGCCAACACCGTTAACTATTGGGCTGGCAGGGTACAGGCCAGTACTTCCAACAAAGGGTACGCGGCCCAGTTGACCAACGCCCAGACCAACTTTCAAAACGTTGAGACCGAGCAACAGACTTATACCCAACAGGCGGACGGCGGTACGCAGGCCGAGCAGAACCAGGTAGGCCAGGACTCCTCTAATGCCCAAGCTAAAGTACAGCTGGAAAGCGCTGTCAATCAGGTCGCTCAGACCCTGTCAGCAGCTTTAGGCCAGCATTACTAACAAATATAATAAACAAATATAATAAATTAATTAGGATTATCAATGGCAACAGTAAACAATCAAACAGACTTCTTCAACAACGAAAATATCGATGCAATGAACCTCCAAACTTTGATCAACACGCTCCAGAAAGACAAAAAAGCGGGCGGAGATCAGAATGCTCTTCTCCTCAACTTATCCAAAGCTATTCAAGAAGTCGTCGAGGAAGTGAATTCCGGCGGCAATACTCCCAACAGCAAAGTTGTAACTCCCAATTTTAAAAGCGGAGCCCCCACACCTACTCCCTCCAACAACTCCCAGGTGCCCTCCAATGCTTCCATGCAGCAGGCGATCGGTCAGTTGATGGGTCTTTTATCTGAGCTCGAAGGCGAGATCGCAAAGTGGGGCAACGACAAATCCCAGATTAACGCCGGCGTCGGCACATCCCTTTTGAGTGAGATGGATGCCCAGGTCAAGTCAGCCCAAGATCAGCTCAACAAAGTCCTCGACTCTTTGAAGTCTTCTGGATTCTGGGGAGACCTGCTCAAAGCTCTTGAAGTCGTGGTAGGCGTCGTCATCGCCGCTATCGCGTGCCTCTGCGGCCAACCTGAAATCGCTGCTATCGTCCTCGTCATGACGGTTCTTGCGGTTTCCGGCGCTATGGACAAAATTACACAGGGTATCTCCCAATTGCTGCAAGACATGGGCGTACCTCCTGATGTTGCCAACGTTCTAGCCTCTGTCATTGTGATCGCCATCACGATTGCCGTCACAGTCATGACATGCGGCGCGGGCGCGGGCGCTGTCGCTGAAGAAGTGACCGATGCTACCGCTGAAACATTGGAAGAGGGCATCGAGATGACCGACATGGCGTCAAATACAGCCCAAGATACAGCAACTGAAACAACCAACACTGTTTCCCAAGTAGCAGAAGACGGACAACAGGCTACATCCAAATGGCAGCAGCTCAAAAACTTCGTCCAGAAGATCATAGACAATACCTTCGGACAGCTGTCTAAGAGCACTAACCTCGGCATCATGGCTGGCTCTATGGCTGTTGGCGACACAAACTTCGGCCAATACCTGGCTACACTTATCCTTTCCCACATGAAAGATGGAAAAGAAAAAGACGCATTGCAAGCAATCATTGAAACGATCGTCGACCTGATGGCAGCTCTTGCCGGAATGGGAGCTGGTGCCGCTGCTGCCTCTATGTCTGCTGCGCAACAGTTCAACAACGTCTCGAACATGCTGAGAGGCCTCCAGGGTCTTGCATTGGGAGCAGGCCTGGCACAAGGCGGAGCTGAGTTCGCTCAAGGCGCAACACAAATGAATCTGGCAAGCGAAACCGAAGCTCTGGGAGAAGACCAAGCCGGCGTAACCGTATCGCAAGCTCTTCTGGCCATGATCAACGCCCAGTCTGCATCCGACAATAAAACTCTTAGCGGCCAGCTGAAATCACACTCTGAAGAGATGGCGACATTGAGCGCCGATGTGGTCAAAGAAGGTGAAGCGTTAACCTTAGCCCTGCAAGCTTAAACGAATATTATAATAACTAAAAAAATAAGGAAAAAAAATGAGCGATCAAAACCCAAACGTACAACTTACTGCAGGAAGCCAGACGCCAGTCAATGCGGGAAGCCCGACAAACAACCAACCGTATGGCAGCGGAATGACCCAGGTGGATTCAGGTCCGGCGGCGCTCCTGTATGACCTGTCGAACGAACTGATTGAGATCTACAGCGAGGTGCAGGCCCTATACAATGAAATGACTCAGCTCGAAACCAACGTCCAAAAGACGTCGATCAACGCCGGCGCTGACGCTCAAGTGGGGGCAGCGAAAGACCAGGCTTTTGCCATCGGGTCCCAGGCATTCGGATCCTTCCTCGGCGGAGCAGTTGCAATTGGACAAGCGGGGATGACTTCTTATACCAACACCGAAGCAACAACCCAGCTGGGCACAGAAGAGGGCAACCTGACTCAACTCAATACTCTGAGCAAGACCTCTCAAGCTGTCGCAAACGGCAACCCCGACGTCATTGTTTCAGACGAGAACACAACGCCGACAGACAGCGCTGTCGAAGCCCGCGCTCTCGAGCTGCAGAACGGAACGTACAAATCGACCAACCCGCAATCTGCGGCCAATGCGGAATACTCGAAAAACCTGGATCAAGCGGCCCTCCAGAAACTGCAGCAAAATGGCGGTCTCGACGACTTCAGAAGCGACCTGCAGGATTCGATTGCAAACCAGTCGAGAACGGTCAACAACCTGCAAACGCAAATCCAGCTCAACCAGACCAAGTGGAACACCTACGGTCAGATCGGCACAGGGGTCGCAAACGGCGTTACCCAGTCCTTTCAAGCTGGCTTTACAGCGGCTTCTGGAACTCAGCAGGCCTGCCAGCAGATCTCTCAGGGAAACCAGTCTTTGGCAAACGGCACAGCGGAATCGACAAGACAGGGCATCGGCAAATACTACGACCAGATCGCCTCTGTTATCGCCTCTGCAAGACAAGGTGCTCAAGCCTACGCACAAACTTAACCCTCTCTTCCTCCAAGGGGGGCTTTCCCGGCCGTTGTCATCCGACAACGGCCTTTTTTTTGTCTCCAAATAGCCATCTGGACACCTCGAGCAGAATAGGTTCCAGCACTTGATTCCGCTCCTTCCATTTACCGATCTAACCCCTTGTCAGCCAGGAATTTTCTATTGGAGACCGATCACCGGGCATGTTCCTGCCATTGATTCCCCCCATTAAAGAAACAATCCCCCCTTCCAATCCCACATTCAAATATCTATCTATCAACAATATAATCAACTCCGACCAAAGCAAACATCGTATAAACACTAATAACAAAGCATGAATCATTTACATTCCGAATTTAATTTAATTAATAATATTTATTAAGTTTATATTTAATTAATATAAAGAAATTGTTAACATTAAGCTAAGGCGGGCTGAGACTATCTGAAATCCCCTCCTGAAAATCACAGCAATAAAACATAACAAAAGATAATAACCATGACAGTTGACCCACAAACAAACCTTCAAAACTATATTGATCAATGGCAGCAGGCCAATGCTCAGTATACTAGCGACTACAGCTACCTGATCCAGATGATCCAGCAGATGGTAGCCCTTGCCAAGGAAGGGGGAAGCGGGGTAGAGGAAGCCTACCAGCTTGGTGAACAGTGCGTCATGCCAGGCGCCATGACAGTCCAGGGGGACACAATGGGCCAGCTCGCTGCTTCGATGAACGTCGGCTCTGCGCTCCAGCAGTTCACGACCGACTCCCAAAACGATATGAACGCAGCCGGCACCATGACCACTGATCAGGCGCAGCAATTCGTCAAATACATCACTGAAACCTACGACGACATTCAAGCGGAGCTGAAGCTTCCTGCAAACCAGCAATGGCTGGATTCGACGACAGCAAACAACATCCTCCAGTCTCTGTGCAAAGTCACACAGGAATTTGGATTTAACGATCCTGATAGCATGAGTGAGAACCCCGATGCGCCAGCTGTTATCCAAACAAGCCTCAACAATTGGGCAAACAACCCGACATCTCTCTATGGCGTCAATACTGGCCAGCAGCACATGCAGAACCTTCAGTCCAGCTTCACCCAATGGAATAACTCGGAAAGCGCCCAATCGCAATCATTGACAGCTCAAGAACAGTTCGCTTCCAACACCTATAACCAATATATGAACTCTTGTACGGACGTATTCCAATCGACACAGCAGTTCGTCCAAAACATTGTGCAGCATGAAATTGCAAACTAAGTAAATAAAAACAAAAAAAGAAGAAAAAACATGAATTACTTATTAGCAGTTATGGAAGCCGTGACCAACTCAGTGGATTCCATTAACCAACAACAGCTTGCCGACGGCAACAGCACCACTTTAGATATGAACGTCGAGCAGAACGAATATAACGTCTGGACTATAAACGTTCAGACAGCCGCGGGCAACGTTAACTATTGGGCCGGAAGGGTGCAGGCCAGCCCTTCCAACAAAGGGTACGCAGCTCAATTGACCAATGCCCAGACAAACTTTCAAAACGTCGAAACTGAGCAGCAGACTTATACACAACAGGCGGACGGCGGAACACAGGCCGAGCAGAACCAGGTAGGCCAGGACTCTTCCAACGCCCAAGCCAAAGTACAGCTGGAAAGCGCTGTCAACCAGGTCGCGCAGACCCTCTCAGCGGCGTTAGGCCAGCACTACTAAAATCTACGTAAAAAAAATAATTTAGGAATATTAAATGGCAACAGTCAGCAAACAACCCGATTTTTCCGAAAACTACGATCTCAATGCCCTCAATCTGCAGCTCTTGATTAATCGTATCGAAAAAGAAAAAAAAGCAGGCGGTGACCAACAGGCGCTTCTATTTCACCTCTCGAAAGCTCTCGAAGAGGTGATGGGCGAAGTGAATTCAGGAGCAAGTAAAGCCAGCGACAAAATCGTCTCTTTTAATTTCAAAGGGATGGCAGAAAACGAGAAATTCTCCAACAACTCTCAAATCCCCGGCAACGCATCCATGCAGCAGGCGATCGGCCAACTGATGGGACTTTTAGCGGAGCTCGAAGGCGAGATTGCCAAGTGGGGCAACGAAAAGTCCCAGATCAACAGCCAGGTTGGCACAGCCATGCTCAATGAAATGACCGCGCAGGTAAATGAGGCCCAGAGCGAGCTTCAAAAAGTAATCGACTCTCAAAGCTCTTCCGACTTCTGGTCGGTCTTTACAAAAGTGGCTGAAGTCGTCCTAGCTGTAGTATTATCTACAGTTGCGATCCTGTGCGGACAACCCGAACTTGCCGTTATCATTATCGCGATGACCGTGCTTGCGGTTTCAGGATTGATGGACAAAGCGACCGAAGGGATTTCCGATCTGCTCCAAAAAGCGGGAATGAGCCCTGAAGCGGCCAACCTCCTTTCCGCCGCCATCATCATCGTCGCCACGATTGTCATCACGATCGCCACCTGCGGAGCGACTGCCTCTGCTGCAGCGGATGCTGTGACGGATGAAACAGTTGAAGTCGCCGAAGAAAGCACCGAGATGACGACCTTTTCAGACTCTTCCGAAGGGTCATCTACATCGGAATCAACATCTTCTGAGTCTGCCCAACAGTCGCAAAACGTCTCGAAATGGCAGCGCCTGGTCAACGCCGCGAAATGGCTGCGAGAGAATACCTTCGGCAGACTCCCTAAAATCGTCAACCTGGGGATCGTTGCAGGCTCGATGGCAGTTGGAAGCACAAACTTTGGCCAATACCTGGCTGCGGAAGTTCTCTCTAAAATAAAAGACGGAAAAGAAAAAGAAGCGCTGACAATTCTGATTGAAACGATTGTCACCTTGCTCGCTGCGCTTGCCGGAGCCGGCGCTGGAGCCACTGCCGCATCCACCTCATCTTTATACCAACTAACGAACATCTCTACCGTCTTAAAAGGACTCATGGCGACAGAGTTCGCAGTAGGATTGGCACAGGGTGGAGCTCAAATCAAACAGGGTTCTGTTCAAACCGACCTGTCAAATGAAACCGAAGTGTTGGGAGAAATCCAAGCCTTTATTACCGAGCTGCAAGCTCTGACAAACATGAACAATAGCCAGATGACAGCAGACACCAAGACTTTGAGCGGACAATTGAAAGCCCATTCGGAAGAAATGGCAACGCTGAGCGCTGATGTGGTCAAAGAAGGGCAGGCGCTAGCGCAAGTCCTGCAAGCTTAAAAACCAATATTAAAACTAAAAAAGGAATCAAAATGAGCGATCAAAATACAAACGTACAAGTCACTGCAGGAAGCCCGGCGAACAACCAACCTTATAGCAGCGGCATGGACCAGGTGGGTTCAGGCCCGGCAGCGCTCCTATACGACCTGTCGAATGAACTGATTAAGATTTATAGTGAAGTGCAGGCCCTCTACAATCAAATGACCACGATGGAAACAAACGTCCAAAAGACAACGATCAATGCCGGAGCAGCCGCGCAAATTGGAGCGGCGCAAGAGCAAGCGTCGGCAATCGGCTGCCAGGCCGCCGGATCCTTTGCAAGCGCTGGTGTTTCAATAGGGACATCGGCCTTGACGGCCTACTCAAGCAGCGAGACGACGACGCAGCTGGGTACGGAAGAAGGCAACATGACTCATCTGAATGCCCTCAACAAAACCTCTCAAGCAGTCGCAACCGGCAACCCCGACGTTATTGTTTCCGACGAAGGGACATTGCCGACTAGTGGCGATGTGGAAGCCCGGGCGCTCGAGCTGAAAAATGGAGTCTACAAATCTGCCAATCCACGAACGGCGGCGGATGCGGAATACTCGAAAAACCTCGACCAGATGGCGCTTAAGAAGATGCAGGAAAACGGCGGTCTCTCTGCCTTTAGGGACGAACTGCAGGATTCCATCGCAAACCAGTCGAGGACGATCAACAACCTCCAAACGCAGCTCCAGGTCAATCAGACGAAGTTCAACACCTACGGCCAGATTGCAACAGGCGTCGCAAATGGCAGCGCTCAAGCAGGCCAGGCATCCTTTACAGCCGCTCAAGGAAATCAGCAGGCTTGCCAGCAGATCTCCCAGGGCACCCAGCAATTGGCAAACGGCACAGCGGAAACGACAAGACAGGGCATCGGCAAATACTACGACCAGATCGCCTCTGTCATCGCCTCTGCAAGACAGGGCGCTCAGGCCTACGCACAAACCTAAACCCGCCTTTTTTAAGCAGGGTTTTTCCAGCCGTTGTCTTCTTGACAACGGCTTTTTTATTGTCTATACCTCAAGAATCTAATACCCATTCCCAGGATCCCCATGACCACTGGCGGCCAGGTCTTTCTCGAGCTTCTGCCCATAGAAATTAATCAGCCCAGGCTCAAGCAAGTCTTCCAATCGCAATTCAAAAAAGGAATCACCCTGGCGCATATCCTCCCCGCCATCGAAAAAGAACATGTGGAGAAGATCAAAGAAAGCGTCTCCAGGATCTTGAAAAATGAAATCGGGGATTTGGAAGCAGAGTACCTTAAAACAAATAAGGCGATCCAGGAACTTCTCATATCCCTCCAATATCTGTTCGAAGCGCGCAAGCACCCTCAATCCATCGAGATTCTGCCGGAGAACGAAAGTGAAGCGCTGCAGAAAATCCAGTCGGAGCTCAAGGCTCTTGAAGGGCAGCTCGATCCGGCTGTTCAATCGATCCTCCGAAAACGGGAGCATGAGTACTCTCAGTTGGGGCGCGTTTATCAGGAGACCGTCGACCGGATGGAAGAGGAGACAATAAACAGGTCTAAAAAAATCATTCTCGAATATGAGGACCTGGGACAGGAAAAATTCGATTTAATTCTCAAGACCTTCGCCCAATTCTTCTCCAATTTGAGAGGCCAGTCTGAAAAGCTCATCTCTTTCATTCAGCTGAGAATTTCAGACTGGAACACTCAGGTTTTGAAGACAGGTCGGGCGCTTTACATCAAACGCACCGATGGCCTGCCCTGCTCGATCCTCTTCTCAGTCAAAGGACAATGCCATCTGATTTTCGAAAACGTCGGCCAGCTGCTTGGCTCAGGCTTGGACAAACTGGTCCTTCGCTCATTCTCGATTCCACAGGGTAAGATCGAAGCTTTGATCAAGCCCTTATTTGTCGACGTTAAGAAAGATGACCCTGAGTTTGAGAAGCTGCAGAATACAAGCAATCAACGTTTCCACGACATCTGGATAGAGACGGAAATGCTGATGAAGCTAAAAGAAAAAAGAGGAATCGTCTCTTTGCAGGAAAGAATGGCCTTTCAAATCGATCAGGAGACGACTTTGTTTCTCGTCGAAGATTTTTACTGGGACGGCAATCTCTGGAACTACATGAAGTATCCGATTTATCTCAATATCGAGTCCTCCCGATTTACGCCTGAGATCCAGAAAGCCATCCTCACAGACCTCCTGACAGGCCTAAATGAAATCCACAGGCAGGGGATCGTCCATCATGACATCAAATTGGACAACATCTTATTGGACCTTGAAAAAAAAGAGTCAAAAGCGGTGATTGCCGACTTTCAGCTGGCGACTTACCTTAACGACAAAAATAGAATCGGCTATTTAAGATTCATCCCCAAATGGATCCCTCCTGAATTTGCGAAAATCCACCTTGACCCTGACCGCCCTATGGAAGTGCTGAATGAAGAGTACATCGCTGCGACGACGGACAAAATGGACGTCTGGTGTCTGGGCATCGTTTTTTATTGCCTGATCGCATATGAGCTCCCCTTTTGGGTGAAAATTGAAAAGGAGGAGAAAGATGAGCCGGAAGATCTGCAGGCACTTTTTCATTTGATTTCCCATCTGGAAAAAGGGTGGCTGCCTGAAGCGCTGAAATCATCCCCCTACTTTTTTCTTTTAGAAAAAATGTTGGATCCAGATCCAAAGGATCGCTGCACAGCGGAAGAAGCCTTAACAATTTTAGAGAAGATTCAAATATGAAAGTGTTTCATTCTCTGTGCAAACTGGACCTCGAAGGGGAGAGAAATCCGGGCCTCTTTAAAGAATTGTGGGATAAGGGAGCAAAACTTGAAGATCTATGCCTGCTCCTTCAAAGACAGTTCCTCGATCAACTGGAAAGCAAGCTCAACGAGATAGATAAAAATTTCCTGCTGGAGTCTTACTTTGATATTAAAACAATTTTAACGGAAGCCTCCTTCTTTCTTGCGGCGTCCCTAAAAGCGGCTCCTATGGCGACTACAGCGCCGCTAATGCAGGCCCCACCCCTCGTTTCCCTTTTGAAGACGATCAAACGCCTAAGCGAAAAGCTCGAAGCTCAGATCCCAGCTGTTAAGAGGGAGATTCTGGAGAGAACAAAACTGTGGATCGGCCCAGGGCCGAAAATAGAGCGGTTTTCTCCGGAGGCGATTCATGAGATCTCGGCATTCATGCTTTGGATCAGGAACAACTGCCACCACTGGATAGATATTTTAATTGCTCAAGGGAAAGACACCTATTTCCCTGCCGCGCCCATCCCCTTTATTTTCACAGTCGGAGGCGACTGCATTCTATTGTTCCAATCAGAGTCCCAAATGCTTGGCATAGGCTCCATCAAAGAGGTCTTTCCGGGATGGTCCGGAGCAAAAGCTGAGCTTGTCGCCGTCATCAAAAGCCGTTCCTACAGCGCCGAGCCCTCCCCTGAAAAGGAAAACAAAGCAAGGTATGCTTTTTTGCGGACCTATGCCGAGTATCTCTTTTTAAGAACTCTTAGAGGAAAGCCCGGGATCATTCCATGCTATGCCATGTTCGCCTTCAAGATCGACAAGATCCCCGAAGTGTTTTTGATCGAGCCGCTTTATTCTCCCAAGAACCTCGCCTTCTGGATCGGCGATAAACTCAGCGTCGATTCAAGCTATCCTCCTTCATTCGAGGCTCCCATTGCCCACTATCTGCTTAAAGGACTGCAGGCTATCCATCAAGCCAAAATCATCCATCGATCCATCAAAGTCGAAAATGTTCTGCTAAACGAAGAGGATCCCCCAAAAGCCTTCATAATCGATTTTGAAGAGGCGGCCGATGAAAACGACCTCGTCAGACGGACCATGCGCCGCCCCTTGATCCATTTTCTGCCTCCCGAGTACTGCGCTGCCTTATTAAATCCCTCGGCTACAAATGAGGATTTGATCCAGGTCAACAGCTATGCCTACGACGTCTGGGCCCTTGGGATCGTCTTTTATCAGTTCTTCAAGTGCAGCCTGCTTCCGTGGGCTGACATGACTAAGGAAGAGATGAAGCATGTGATCGTCAAATTCCCCTTCTCCACATGGGTCGAGGAGGAGTTCAGCTCCCATTGGGCGCTTCCTCTGATGAAAAAAATGCTGGAGCCCGACCCCGATAAACGGGCCACCATCGACCAGGCTGTCGCCATTTTCACAGACCTCATGAAGAACATGGGATTAAAGCGGGTGGAGTGACAAGGGTACTCTTAAGAGCGCTTCCAGTCCGATTTTTTCGGATTCAGCCCTTTAGGGATTTTCTTTTTCGGCGATTCGGGAGGTCTGACAGAGGCAGGTCCCGATGGGGGAACTTCTTTTTTAGGCTCCACCTCTTGAACTAGCCGCACAAGCTCCTGTCCGGATTTACCAAGCTGCTGCTTGGCAGCTTGCATTTTCTGCCATTGTTCCGGGGAAAAATTGGCGGGGTTCTCAGAACTTGCCATCAGCTGTTCTTCCGTCTGTCCCGTCTTATTGCAAATCGTCTTGGTATGATTTTTCATATGTGAATAGAGCTCATTCATCATGCGGATCGCCGCCTTTCTATCTTCTGCGTCTCCGTTTTTGATCATTTCTTTCAAATGCTCAACAAACTCCAGCGATTTTTCAAACACCTCATCGACGCTAGCCAATTTCCCTTCAGCAGCCTGTTGGTAGAGATAGATCAACCGGGAAAATTCTTCCTGCAACAACATAACTCTGACTCCTGGCTATGAACGCATCCACTGCGACTTTTTACCTTTCTTTTCCGTCGAATGTTTTTTCTCTGCTTTGCCCTCGGCAGCATTTACCGGCGCGCCTTTTGCCGAGCTCTCTACTGTTTTAGCGAGATCTCTGCCCGCACGGACAATTTTCTCCTTGGAAGCCTGGATTGAGCTCCATTGCTCTTTGGAAAAGTTGGCGGGATTTTCAGCATAGGCCACAAGCTGCTCTTCTGTCATCCCGGAACGTTCGGTTATTTTCTTGGACTCAACCATCATTTGGTTATACAGCTCCGACATCATGCGCATAGCTTCCTGCTTGTCTTCGGGAGTGCCCGATAGGATCTGCTCTTTTAAATGTCCGAAAAAATCCAGAGATTGCTTGAACACTTCCTCGAGATCGATTGTTTTCCCCTCTGCTGCTTCATGGAAGAGTGCGATCAAACGATTAAACTCATCTTTCAACATAATCTCTCCTTAACGAAACTCCCTCTATCCTTTAAGCGCATGAGGGCAGAGGCCAACTATTTGAATACAATTGCTTTCTAATTTCATTATATCAGCATTCTTAATTTCGTTTATTAAATATTTAGTTTCGATATTAATTGCCGCCAAAACTCAGCTCGCAAACTAAATCGCATCAAACTAACATGCAACGACTTGCAAACATCCTCACATGACAGTTTTTTTTTGATTTGCTTTTTACAATTTAAATGTTTAAACCTTTGGTGGAATGGGTGAGTTTTCTCGGATTGGGATATCAGAGTGATTAGAGCATTCTTTTTAGGAGACTGTTTTGCTGGAGCCGTTCATTAATACTATAGTCGCGGACCTGGAATTGGGCCCTCCTCCTCAGAAGGAGGAAGGGAACGTCTATAAGCTGAACCTGAATCCCCAGATCTCCATCGTGATCAAAGAACTGGACCCAGGAGTCTCTTTTTGGGGACGGATCGGGCCTTGCCCGACGATCAAAAAAGAAGAGCTGTTCATTTTGCTGATGAAAGCGAATTTTCTGGGGCAGGGCACAGGCGGCGCTGCGATTGCTTTGGATGAAAATGAGAATTTCTTGACACTCTCTTCCGTTTTACCGTATGACATGAACTATAAAATGTTTAAGGATGCACTGGAAGATTTTGCAAACTTTCTCGACTACTGGAGAGAAGAGCTCATCCGTCATAAAAAAGCTGCTGAAGAAAACATACTCTGACTGAGATCTTTTTAAGGAACTAGAAATCAATGGCTGGATATCTCATCGCTGAGGAAGGTCCTCTCGCAGGACTCGTCGTTCGTCTTGAAGAGGGAGAGGAATGGATTTTAGGGCGCGACCCTGATGAAGTGTCAATCGTCCTCGAAGACCCGATGGTCTCGCGCAAGCACGTCATCTGCAGACTGACTGCCGAAGGCTACATCCTCGAAAACCTAAGCTCCGTCAACCCCGCAACGCAAAACGGCAAGGTGATCACCGAGCCTGTCCTGCTGCGGGAAAGCGATATCCTCCAAATCGGCAGCACCTTTTTCCGATTTTCGGAGAAGACTCCCTCGTTCGCAGAAACTTTCGAAGAGATCGCTCTTCCAAGCGAGGCGGAAGTGATCGAAGAGAAGGAAGACCTCTCGTCCGTCAACGTCGAGACCGGCGGAGAAGTGCGCTGGTTTCTCAAAGTGATCTCCGGCCCTAATAGCGGCGCAGAGTTCGCGATGCAGCGCGGCTCTACCTATATCCTCGGGAAAGATCCCAACCTCTGCGATATCGTCTTTCAGGATTTAAGCGTCTCCCGCCAGCATGCAAGACTGATCGTCGATGACGAAAATATGATTTTTATCGAGGACCTTGGCAGCCGCAACGGCGTCCTGATCAACGGAGAGCTGATCACCGAAAAACATGCCGTCTCCTCTCAGGATCTCGTCGCCCTCGGGACGACCTCGTTCCTGATGATCGACCGGGAACAGATCCACGAGACGATCATCTCCCCTCCTTCAGCATATCCAGCACGTCCCGAAGAAGAGCCTGTCGGTGCCGCCCCCGCGCCAGCTGCGGAAGCGGTCATCGAAAAAAAAGACTGGCGCGAGATGGTGATTCCGAAAAAACATCTTGTCCTCGCCGGATTCTTAGGGCTGGCGATCATCGGCGGCCTTGCCAGCATGATGGCGCTTTTCAGAACGGAGCCCGTCGTCGTCCATATGGCGGACGAAACGGAATCCATCAAGAAGGCGATCGTAGGCTTTGACGACATCCAATTCTCCTATAACCCGTCGAACGGAAAAGTCTTTTTGGTTGGCCATGTCCTGACCTCCGTGGACAAGCAGGAACTCCTTTACAAAATCAACAACCTCTCCTTTATCAAGAGCGTGGAAGACAACGTCGTCATCGACGAGTATGTCTGGGATAACATGAACGCCCTTTTAATGACCAATCCCGACTGGGTCGCCGTTTCACTCTATTCGCCAATGGCCGGGAAATTCATCTTGAGAGGATACCTGCAGACACTGGATCAGATGCAGGCGCTCGTTGATTACATGAACGTCAATTTCCCTTACCTGGACAAGCTCGAGAACCAAGTCGTGATCGAAACAAACCTGGAGACTCAGGTTCAGAGCATGCTGATAGCAAAGGGCTACAGCGGGGTGACATTTCAAATCAGCAACGGCGAGATCGTGCTGGCTGGGAGAGTCGACCAGGCGCAATCCTCCGCATTTTCCGACACGGTCGATCAGCTGAAAAGCCTCAAAGGGATTAGAGTCGTCAAGAACTTTGTCGTTTATACCACTGCAGACACTTCGAGAATCGACGTCTCCGCCCAATACAAAGTGTCAGGCTATTCGAAAAAAGATGATCAGAATATGTTCATTGTCATCAATGGAAAGATCATGAGCGTCGGCGATACAATCGACGGAATGACGATCACAGGCATTCAGCCGAGTATGGTGTTACTTGAAAAAGATGGATTAAAATTTAGAATTAACTACAATCTGCAATAAACTACAGGCTGCTCTCTATGCGGCGCACAGGGATTTCGATTGAAATAATCGAACGGATGAAAGATTCTTTATGTGCGGTCTGGAAAGCGGCTTTAGAATTACCAGGAGTAAGTCGATATGTTTGGGTTAGAAAAAAAAGGGAGAGGGCTTTTTGAATTTGATCTTGAAAAAGATCTCAAGGGCAATCCTTCCAAAACAAAAGAACTGCTCAAGACAGTAGAAAATCGAATTCAAGAGATTAAAAACACCTTGAGACAAGGCACAGGATCTGAAGATTTCGATAAATTAGGTGTTCTGCTCCACGGCTACGCGGCACTGCAGAAAGTTTTAACGAAAATCGCCAACAAGAAATAGAAAAATCGAAGGAGGAAACCAATGGGCGAAACCCAATGGGCAACCATATCATTTAGTACACTGATCAACCAGTATATCCACCTTCAGAGTAAGGTCGTATCGCAGGTGCGCTCCGTTGCCAGTAGGATCTCGTCGGCGACACCGGGTAAGTTCTTGTTGCTGCAATTCTCTATGAGCCAGGTGACGCAGATCGGCGAATCGATCTCGAACTTGATCTCGCAGGTGCAATCTGTCATCAACAACATGGTGCGAAACCAAAAGAGCTCGTAAGCGTCTGTTTAAACGATTGGAAAAAATTAAAAAAAAGGTGGCAATATGGGACAGCTTCAACAATACAAAGACCACTTCATCTTGCTGGCTGAGGCGGGCTTTATCGCCATCAACCAAGCCGATGAAGACGCTGCGATCAAGCTATTCAAAGCATCTGAGACACTCGATCCAAACAACCTTCTTCCAAAAATCGGCATGGGCTATATGCATCTTTGCAAGCTTGAGTTAAAACAGGCGGCAAAATCCTTTGAAGAAATTTTGGAAAAAGATCCGAACAATGAAATGGCCAAAGCCTTTCTTGGCCTGAGTTTATCGCTCAATCCAGCAGAGCTTGCCAAAGGGGAAAAGGTTTTGGAAGAATCCTGCGCAAAATGCAAAGACCCTATGGTTAAAGACCTGGCAAAAAGCGCCCTTGAATTCGTGGAGAAGTTTGTGAAGAAAGCTCCCTCTCCCGCCCAAGGCCAGACCCACTCCAAAAAAGAGAAAAAATAGACCTCTCTTATCCTTGCGTAAAATGAAAGCAGCGGCATCTTTTTGCCCTGCTTTCTTTTTTTTACCCCCTTCCTATATAGATTTTCAAAATTTCAAGATTCATGACGAAAAAGCAGGGTTTGTGTTATCTCTAGACTAAGGGGCCCGTTGCACGACTGGATTCGGAGCCCACGTTCGAACATTGTTTCGATGGCTTAAGTTCTGCCGCAGGCCGCTCTCTCCAGGGGGATGGCCAGCATGAGGAAGAATCAAAAACCTAGGAAAAAATGGACGAACTGGGCCCAAAAGATGTTTTGCAATGGGGCTTAAAAGGCCGCCGACGGTTACAAAAGTTAGGCCTGACCTGAATTTCCATTAACAAGATGATGCTGAAATCGGACTTCTTGCCTTTTTGCAGCTGTTCATACAAGCAATTGAGAGTACCCCATGGTAGACAAAGCTTTGCCCGGCGACGTTGAAGATCCAGGTCGCATTTTCCCAACGAAGGCCATTGAGGCTGGAGAAAAAGAGGGCATGGCCGTGCCGACTCAGTCTTTTTCCGCCTTCATGAAGCCAGGCGCCGCCACTCCCTTAGCTACCGCTGGAAAAGCTCCGATGATCTCCCCCTTTGCCTTGATGCAAGGCCAAGCGCCGCTGGCAACCACGCCAAGCATGAGCACTCTGCTCGCTCAGATCAACACAGTCCAAAGTACGCTCGGCGATATCAACAACCAGCTGAACACCCCGAATCTGAAGCTCAAGGCTTCAACCAAGTACCTAGTTAAAAGTAAACTTGCCGACGCCAACGACAACTTGAGGACATTCAACGCCAAGATCGGCGCGGACACCCCCCCTGAACCGGACGTTTCCAAGTTTTCCGGTCCCCTCGGTAGGTTCTTCGCCTACCTTAACGATGGACAGGCCCAGATGGAGTCCGCAAAACAACAGCTTCAGTCCCTCAAAGACAAGGGAACTAATATTTCTCCCGGCGACTTCCTGCTGATCCAGGTCAAAATGAACAAAGCCCAGCAGCTACTCGAGTTTACTTCCGTGCTTCTCTCCAATGCCGTTTCCGACATTAAACAGCTGATGCAAGTCCAGCTATAAACTATTATGCGAGGTGTCCATGGATACGATCATCTTTGAAGCCCTTACAGGCGAGAGTCCCTCAACCCCACCCAAGACGAAATAACACCATGGAACACACCCCGAATTTTGAAAAGCTGATCACCCATCTCGACGAAATCGAATTGACCACCGTCCACGGGCGCATCACCGAAGTGGTCGGCATGTTGATCAAGGCCGTCGTCCCCCAGGTGAAAATGGGAGAGGTTGTCATGATCAAGCGCGAAGGGGAGCCTCTAATGGCCGAGGTCGTTGGTTTCACCCGCGAAGAAGTTTATCTTTCTCCTCTCGGAGAAATGTCCGGGATTGGCCCTTCCTCTGAGGTCATCCCACTCCGCATGCCTTTGCATATCCAGGTCGGCCCCGGTCTTCTCGGAAGAGTGTTGAACGGCCTTGGAAAACCACTCGACACGGAGACAAAAGGTCCTCTGATCGTCGACGAGACCTACCCTGTCATCGGATCTCCGCCCGACCCTCTCAAACGCCGTTTGATCGAAGAGCCGATCTCCGTCGGCATCCGCTGCCTCGACGGGGTGCTGACCTGCGGAAAAGGACAGCGTATGGGGATTTTCGCCGCAGCCGGCGGCGGTAAGTCGACCCTGCTCGGCATGATTGCGCGCAACGCCAAAGCGGACGTCAATGTCATCACCCTGATCGGAGAGCGGGGCCGCGAGGTCCGCGAGTTCCTTCAAAATGATTTGGGCACAGAAGGAATGGAACGCTCCGTGATCATCGTTTCGACCTCGGACCAGGCCGCCCAACTCAGGATCAATGCCGCCTACGTCGGAACGGCGATCGCCGAGTATTTCCGCGAACAGGGCAAGAGCGTCATCCTGATGATGGACTCCGTCACCCGCTTTGCCAGAGCCTTGAGAGAAATCGGCCTGGCCGCAGGAGAGCCTCCCGCCAGAGCCGGCTTTACCCCATCGGTCTTTGCCACTCTGCCCCGCCTTCTCGAGCGTTCCGGCAATTCAGAAAAAGGATCGATGACTGCGTTCTACACAGTTCTGGTCGCCGGAGACGACATGAACGAGCCGGTATCGGACGAGACCCGTTCGATCCTCGACGGCCACATTATCCTCTCTTCGGAACTTGCGCGCCAATACCACTATCCGGCTATCGACGTCTTAGGATCGATCAGCCGTATTTTGCCCAACATCGTCGACAAGGAGCACCTTCAGCTCATCGGCAAGGTTCGCGAAGTACTCGCCAACTACAAGAAAAACGAACTTCTTATCCGCATCGGCGAATATAAGCCAGGCTCTGACAAAGGCGCAGATTTTGCGATCAAATACATCGACAAGGTCAACCGCTTCTTGAAACAGCAGGTCGATGAAAAATCAAGCTTTGAAGAGACCCTTCAGCAACTTAAAGCGCTTTTCAGATAGAATGTTCCGATTGCAAAACCGGCACTACAATTAGAGGGGTATCATGGAAGGCTCCCAAGGTTACCCTCTCGAGCAGATCGCCATCATCAAGCAGAAAAAACTCGACGAGGCAGAGAAAGTTCTGCGCGATAAGAAGAAAGCTCTTGAGCGGGAACAGGAAAAACTTGTCGAGGTAGAAAAAGAGCGGGACGAGGTGAAAGACCACCGCTTTGCAAAACTTACCCAGTTGCGCGAAAGTATGGATGAGGGCGCACCCTCTGATAAAATCCAGCAAATGCGCTACTATCTAAAAGTGGTCGATGAAAAGTTAAAATTAAAAGAGCAGAAAGTCAAAGAGCAGCTAAAACAAGTCGAAAATGCCAAAAACCAAGTCGAAATTGCCCGCAACGACCTGGTCAAGAAGCAGCAGGACGTCGAGAAGATGCAAATGCATCGCAAAGAATGGGAAAAAGAGATGAGGTCCCTTCAGGAGCACAAAGAGGGCGTCGAGACCGACGAAATGGGCTCCACACTCCACCAGCGCAAGCAGATCTCCGACAAAAAGACTTCGCAGCGCCATCCCAGGAAAAAACATCCCAGCTAATATCCCCCTAACAACTTCAAAACTTAGGTTCCGACTGAGCCATCTAAAAAACCAATCTCTCGCACGCCATGTTTTTTTCTTCCCCTCGCTATATTGAGCGCTGGACAATTGTCTCTTCTCTGGGGTATAGGTGTGTAAACTGAGCATCGTGAATATATGACTGATGTGAGCAAAATCCAAGGCCCCGCCGGACCCTCGGAATCTCCAGGTAAAAAGGAAAAGTCCTCTGCCGACGCCGACAAATTCAGCGAAGCGATGCGCAAACGCGTGCAGGAAGTCAGTCAGGTCGATCCAGATGAGCAAAAAAAACGCAAGCGCGGCGAAGAAGCTGAAGAAGAAGAGGATTTGAACGCTCCTCAGGCGGGACCCACCACCCCCGCTGCCCTGGTGACCCCGTTTTCTATGGAAGCGGAAACAAAAAAAGCCAGCCCCCTCGACTTGCAACAGGGAGGACCGGGCATTTCTCCCACTGAATCGGCCCAGCCGACGACGCAGCTTCCTTCAGCTCCTAAGACCGCCTTCTTTCAGGCCCCCGCATCGGACGAGATGGCTGATGACTCGGGAGTCCTTGAAGAAGGATCTTTTGGGGCGGGCGCACCCGAAACCCAGGAGGCGGCTCAGCCTCCCCCTTTTTTCTCTTCGCAGGGGAGCTCATCCGCCGAGCAGGCTTCCGAGCAGGCTCAAGAGCAGCAGCAGTCCTATCAGGCGCAAGCCGAGCAGCAGCAAGCGCAACAACAGCAGCAGCAACCGGGCTGGACTCCTGAAGGGCAACAGCCCGTTACTGCAGGACCTCCTGAGTCGCAGCAATCGGAACAGGGCAAGCAGCAGCAAGGACAACAATCGGGGCATGCTCCAAGCGGCCCGCCCGAAGATAAAAAAAGCGGCGCCACGGCCATGCTCCCTAAAACCGCATCTCCTTTGGAAGAGGAGCAGCAGAAGCAGGCCGCATCTGCAAAAACCCGGCAAACCCAGCAGCAAAAGCCTCCGCCGGGGATGACCGCCGCCTCGCTGGAGGGCACTCCTGCCACGAAAATTCAGGACACCTCCACTTTTTTTGAACAGATGGGCAAAGAAGGCCAGGGCCAAGGACAGAAAGGCAAACAAGGAGCCCAGACTCCTGAAGAAATTGAAGAAGCAGCCGAAGCATTAGGCCCAGGGCCTGCCGCCCCGCCCGTCCCTTTTTCCCAGACTCTCGAAGGAAAAGAAGAAAAAAAAGTGGACGACAAAGAAAAAACATCCCCGATGGAAGCGATGGGTCAGCCCTTGTCTGGAACTGAAGCGCAGTCCATGATGGTGGCCCCGCCGCCGGGGCCAGAGACGCTTCCTCCCTATGCAAACATGAACCCGCAAGTGCAGGAAATGTTTGACAGAATGGTGGGAGTGATGACCGTGATGACAATGTCCGGGGTGACCGAAACGGTCATTACTTTAAATACCCCCCAATTTGCTTCTTCTGTTTTTTTCGGAACTCAAATTATAATCCAGGAATTTAGTACCGCTCCCCAAGCTTTTAATATCCAACTCAACGGAACACCTCAAGCCGTAGCCCTATTTCAAGGCAATGCCGATGATTTAATGGCTGCATTTCAAGCCGGCAACTACAATTTCCGAGTCAACCGTCTTGAAACAGGTTATCTTGCTGATCGTCCGTTGTTCAAGCGTAAGGAAAAAGCTTCGGGAAAAGATCAAGAACAGACAGGAGATAACCCACAATGAGCGTATTACCACAGGAACTCATGCGGAAGATCTCAGCCAATTCCTCCAGCCATTCGGAACTTTCCTTGACCACGGAAATTCCGGAAGAGCGCTTTCGGGAATTGTTGCAGGTTCTGCCCATAGATGAGAAAAACCGCGACCCAGATTTCTTTTCCCTACTCATTGGCGAGGAAGAAGAAGAAAACCCCATCGACCATCAAGAGAATCACGCCGTCTTCTGCGCTCCCATCGCCCAGCCTTGGGCGCCTCTGCAACCAGATGAAGATAAAAAAGATCAGTCCAAAGTGGTCGAGGCTCCCTGCGTGGCTCCCCTTTCTTTCCGCGCTTCTGACGCAGGGGTTGCAGTCTCTGCTCCCACGGCTCCAACGCTTGCTCCGGAGGTCGAGGCTGCATTTGAGAAGATGGCCTCATGCATGATCGTCATGAGTTCTTCCCATGAGGTCGAGACGACCCTTTTCCTCGACAATCCCCGCTTCTCCTCTTCCTCTCTTTTTGGGACGAAGATCACGATTCGCGAATTTAGCACGGCGCCCAAAGCGTTCAATATCGAAATCGTCTCCAATCCGCATGCTGTCGCGATGATCGATGCCAGCAAGAACGACCTATTGTCCGCCTTTCAAAACGGCAGTTTCAATTTCACCGTCCATCGCTTCGACACCCACCTCGAACAAAGAGAAGACCGCCCTGTCTTACATCGAAAAGAAAGCGGCGACAAAGAACAGAAGGATCAAAAAGGAGGTCGTGAGTCATGACTGAAGCGCCTCTCGCATGGGTCAAAGAGATCCATAATACATTGATTGAGGCTAAGGCGATCCCCTTATCAGGTTTTGCGCCTGCTTTTCCGTGGGAAGAATTCTCGGAGAAAATCGCCGAGATGCTGCAGCAGCCTGAATTAAAGATCGTCCCCCGCCACACAAAATTTTTAAAGGGTTCAGAGATCACATCCGGACTGGGTGCCGGGTTCATCCCGCTCTCCCTTGAATTGACTCCGCTGAGCGGGCAGGCATTCTGGATCATGGGAAAAGAGGATGTCGCCAAGCTGGCGGCCCTTGCCCTGACTCCCTCCAATGGCAATAAAGGCTTTTCTTCTCCCAAATTCCAGGAAGGATTTTACTATTACCTCGCCACTCTTGCGCTGCAGGCTCTCGATGAGAGGAGAGCGTTTAACGACCTCTCCGTCAAACTTGGAAAGTCAGGAACCCTCCCGCAGGACGAAGCACTCTGCGTCGATGTCGAGATCCAGCACCCCAAGCACACCTTTTGGGGAAGACTGGTCTGTCCCGCTTCGCTGCATGAAGCATTTAAAACTCATTTCAGCACAGAGCAGCCCGCTCCTCTGACCAGCGCGCTTGCAAAACAGATGGACGTCACGGTCCGCCTTGAGCTCGGCCAGACAATCCTTTCCCTTTCAGAGTGGAAAGGAGCCAACGTGGGAGATTTCATTCTTCTGGACAGATGCACCTTCGACCCCAAGACCCACAAAGGGACTGCCACTCTGATGCTGGAACATACACCGATCCTGCGCGTCAGGATCAAGGACAATAGTTTAAAAATTGTCGATTATGCGATTTATCGCGAGGAGCAAAATCAGATGAATTCCGATACGCCGCAAGATGAGAACAACTCTGAGACAGACGAGTTTTCCTCCGCCGAGTTTGAAGCGGAAGGCAATGCAGAAGAAAACCATCTCTGGTCTGCGCAGAACGGGGGCCTTGAGAAAATGGTCTCGACTAAAGAGATCCCTCTGACGCTCAGCGTCGAGGTCGCGCGCCTGCGCATCAATCTTGAAAAACTGCTTCAGCTCTCTCCCGGCAATGTTCTGGAACTGCCTGTCAAGCCGGAACAGGGCGTCGATATCGTCGTCGGCGGGAAGAAAGTCGCAAAAGCTGAGCTGATCAAACTCGGCGAGATGCTCGGCGTTAAAATCCTACAGATCGGAGAATAGTTAATACCGATGGCAGAGAGCTCATTTTATAAACAGAACACGATGCCCGATCTGATCACAGGAGAGGAAGAGCCGGAGCTCCCTTCCTTGATCGGGCCTTATAAAATCGAGAGCCTCTTTTCCAAAGGAGGCATGAGCCTTCTTTACCTCGGACTTGACCTTGAGAATAAAAAACCTCTCGTGATCAAAGTCCTGTCTCCCTCCTATGTCACCCAGCCGGAAGCTGTCGAACGGTTTTTAAAAGAAGCCAAAGTGATCGCCCTGACCAATCACCCCAACATCGTTAAACTTTACGGACAGGGGCAATGGGAGAAAGGGCTGTACATCGCCATGGAGCTGATCCACGGCATCTCTCTCAAGCAATTCATCATGCAGCACTCCCTCTCCATGCGCAGAGCACTGGAGATCATTCTGCAGGTGTCCTATGCCCTTCTTCACTTGCATTCCCACGGCGTGATCCACCGCGATCTGAAACCTGAAAACATCCTGATCACGGAAGAAGGGGAAATCAAAGTCATCGACTTCGGCATCGCCCAATTGCATGAAGAAAAAGAGAATAAAGCCGACAAGTCCCGGTTTTTAGGCACCCCGAATTACATGAGCCCTGAACAAAAAGAAGATCCGGCAACGGTCACCTTTGCTACCGACATTTACTCGCTTGGAGTCATTCTCTACGAACTCATCTTAGGTAAATTGAGCTACGGGATCATCAACATGACCGCTCTTCCCAAAGGGTTGAAAAAGATCGCCGCCAAGACGCTGGCCGTCTCCGTCAAAGAGCGCTATCAGAATATTTCCGAGTTCATCCACGATGTCTCCCAATATTTAAATTCGGGCGATCTTGAAAAAGAGCGTCCCGGAAGCGATCAGGCCAAAGAGATCAATGAGCGGCTCCAGAGGGCCAATTTGAATCTCTCTCCTCTCGCTCTTCCGACCTGGCCGCAAATGGACCTGGGGCTGGCCAAAGGAAGAGGCAAACAGCAGCTCGGACTTTACTACGATCTCTTTCGGCTGCCCAACAACACGTTCCTTGCCATCCTTGCCTGCACTCCTTTCGCTGCGATCGAATCGGCGATCTCCATCGCTGTTCTGCGGGGAATGATCAGGATGCATTTGAACGATTTCGCCCCTTCTGCTAGAGGACTCTTCAAACCGATCCCCTTTGTCGAAAAACTCAATCGCTTGATCTGCGACGACATCATGGGCGACAAGTTCGCCATGAGTTTCGTCCTGCTCGATCCTTTGAGAGACCTTGCGACGTATGTTTCCTGCGGCTTCGAAGACCTCCTGCACATCCCCCAAGGGCAGACCAAGCCGCGCAGACTTTCCTCGCAGAATGACCTTCTCGGAGTTTCTGCGACGACTGAGTTTTCTGAAACCAGCGATAACTGGAATGCGGGCGACTTGCTCATTTTCCATTCCCTTGCACTGGCCCAGGACGCCAGCCCCGACCAAAGGGAGCAGCTTGATCTGGCCTTGAACGAAGGGGTCACCGAAAATCTCCTTCTCTCCTCCCAAAGGCAAGCGGAGGCCGTTCTTAAAAGGACCGCCTCTTCCCCAGCCTATTCCCTCATCCCCTATCCCAAAGCCCTGATCTCCATCCAGCGCATTATCTGACCCCGCCACCCCAACTCGCGTCTTGAAGCATTCCTCGACCACTTTAAGCTGATTGGGGAAAATGAAGCTGCATTCATTGAAAAGTTGCAAAAATTCGTCAGAGGATAATGCCACTCCGCCCCGACAGTCAGCGCCGGCTATTCACGTCTAATCGCGCTTCCATTAAACGAGGGAATCCCTCGGATTTGCCCTCATGTAGATCATTCCCTTAGCAAGAGGATTCCGCGCCCTCTTTGAAGCCTCACTGAGAGACCCTGCTTTCTACGCAGGCCATATCTCCCTAAGCGCCAGCTTTCATCCTCCATTATTTTAGTTTCCTCAATGAATTCACTTAAATAATTGACAAACAAGACGTTACGATTAATTGCACCATAAACACAGGAACAAGTATTTAATTTAAAAAAATTAAATTATCTGATATAATAAAAGTAAAAGCAAAGACGAGGCTTAATTTAATATGAGTTTATTTTTCTCTCCCGAATTAACTTACGCCGCTCTTTATAGTAAACCTTCAAGTGCTGTTAAAGTACCCCCAAAAGAAAATGAAGATCTCAAAAGGATCCTTCCCGAAAGACTCTGGAAAGCCCCCGACCAAGGAAAGCTTCCCTTAGACCTCACCGGCAGGACAAAGGCGCTTGCCCAAAAGAGATGCACAGCTGCGAAAGGGGCTCTAGACACCCATCTGTTGGTCTTAGGCGATCAAAAATTGACGATCAAAGAAGTCCTTTTACAGTTTAAGCAGTTCCGTGAAGGTTTACTACTCTCTCTTCAAAGCGGAAAACCCCTACGGGTGGGGAAAGACGAAAATGGGGTAGAAGTAGAATTAAGCTATGAAGAAGTTCACAAAATATTTGTCAGCAAAGAGTTTGCCGCTGTATGCAAACTTTCCTACATTTGCGAAGACCTGGTGAAAGAATTAGACGGGTTAGATGTCGATGAGATGGATCATCAGAAAATGCAGGCCTTCCGCCAAAGGCTCAACGAGATATTGCAATCCGATCCCTACCTGGACGCCAAAGCTGCCAAAAGTGAACGCAACGATTATTTTGTCCATTTCCTACAATCCTTAAGCTTTGAGATCAACACGCACGCAGAAGGGATGGAGGAGCTTGAAAAAATTGGCGAGGGCGCGATCGAGCAATATTGCATTTTGCCAGTTAATGAAAATGAGGAAATCAACGCAAAAACGCTATCTGAGTGGACAGAAACTATATTTAGTGGTTTGGAAGCTGACAAATGGGACAGCACGCTTGCATATATCATGTGGGCGCTTAAAAATATCCACAAAGCATTGATGGCCTTCATCGACAGTAAAATTCCTTATGGGAACAAGCTCTATAATTCCTATGAGCTTGGGAACGCCAACATGTGGATCGGCGATTTTGAGGTAAACGGTGCAAAAATCCGTTTCAACCTGGGTCCAAGCCCAACTTCCGATTCTCTGTTCGAGGCTCAACTCGAATGGGAGCAATCGCAGGGGATGGAGCATATTCAGCATACCCTGGAACATAATCACCCTGCAGGGGAGACCGCCCGGCTGGAACAGATGCGCGATCTTGCTGAAGCGCAAAGAATGAAAGTCATTGGATCACCTATGGACGGTCCAATTGCAAAAGGGGAAGGACAATTCAGCCACGTCCGCAGTGTGGAAGAATTCCATAAAAAACTAAGTACAGAGGTCTGCGGCAGAACAGAGATCCCATTGAAAATTGAAGAGTACAACGGATTTGCCAATTCGATACTTACTGACGATGAAATCCAAGAAGCCATCACAGCATCGCAAGAAGCTTTTGGAACCATTTTAGGTCCTCAACATTTTACAAACACGACAGACAGGCAGAATGAACGCGTTTGCAAAGCGATGCTACTGGGCTTCACAGGATTCCTGGTTGTAAAGACATTGCTGAAGCTCGGCGATCAACTCAAGGGAAAATCCCAGGAAGAGGTTGTGGGAATGGTCATGGCGACGATGGGGCAGGCTTGCAAACAGGACGTCGATAGGGGCCCTGTCGTCAATGCTGTCACGATCGCGTTTATCCAGATGATCAACAATGGATCCCTAAAAGGCAAAGATGCAAAACAACTGATCGGACTGGTCGTCATGCGCGCATTAATGGTCGACGGACGCCAGATGATCAAAGGGCGCCTTGAGGCTTTCCTCGATCTCTTCAATCTGATCGGACAAAACCAGAAAGGCTTTGTGGAAAAATTGCAGAAATTCGTTGGAAAAGAAGAAGAGACTCCCTCTCCAATCCGGTTCATTCCTGCTAATACTCAAGAAGCCCTGCCTAAGGTAGACTAAAACCGTCTATTAAGATCCTCAGACCATTTTAACGATCGTGATCACCAACGCCTTGTTTCCTGTGAAATAACCGCAATTCTGCGGGACGTCCAACACAATCTCCTCTTCATGAAAATCCAGGAGGGGATTTGTGATGACTTCATTGAAGAACTTTTCATCTTCGAATTTCGAGACAGGGCTGCTTAAGAAACAGGAAAAGCGGGAACCCTTGCGCATATGAAATTTTAGACAATCACTTAGGAATTGGAAGAGGCGGTCTCCTGTGCGGGAGAAAGAAAAAGGCTCTTTCTTTTCTTCCTTCAACAGAGCAGATAAATCTTCCGGCATCAACTTCTTTTCACGGACAAGCGTTTCGAAGGCATTTTGCAATTGAGCTTTCGAGATCTGCTCGCGAGAGGACAGTTCGGTCAGAAACCGCGCAAATTGCAGGGCAAGGTCCCGGTCATCCAGAGGTATTTCCAGCATCAGACCCTTCAAATCGTCGTCTGAATATTTGATCTCCTTTAAAAACGGGATCGCTTTTTCAACGTCCTGGATCACTTTCTCTCCTTGTTGGAGCAAGAGGGACGATTGTGTGCTTTCATTTTCCATTTTCTGCATCTCTTCTTCGCTTTGCAGCGGATAGTCGTCAAAGAAGATGCAGTCGAACACCCCAAGCTTTGAAAGCGCATTCTGCCAGGTGTCCTCAACAATGTTGACGTTGGGATATTTTTTCGCCCATTCCCTGGCCTTTGCAGCGACTTCAGGATGAAATTCGATGATCGTGTGGCTTTTGGGTTTATAGCTCTGGATGCGCTCAGCGGAATAGGCCAGGCCGAAACCGATTTCTAGAACATCGCCAAAGGGCTTCAGTGCATCAATGCAGGCATGCATATAAGGTTTTTCCCATTCCATCATGACCTGAAATTTCCCATCCTTGAGCAGAACTTCTTTTCCCTGCTCATCTTTTCGATACTCCATCCTGCAATGTGAAAAATCCTGCGTCATGTTGTGAACCCTCGACTTTGTTCAATTTATAGCGAGTAGATTTAAGAAATCGCTCAGCACATTTATAATTCTTCGGCGAAATTCATAGCCGAAGGCGCTATTAATGAGCGATGGAATAATGAATGTGCAGAGCGATTCTCTGAAAGATGCTGAAAAAAAGGACAAAGTCGGGGAAAACTCCCGTTTACAATAATCCAAAAAGTATTTTAGGATTCGTTACAAGTCATTTTAATTTTAGGCGTTGAAGCTCTGAAAAACAATTTTTTTAAAAATGCAGTGGGAATCCCCTGAAAAGGGGCGCTACAAATGGATCGACAAAGGACTTGAGGAGAACTCGATGAGATTTTACGAGGAGCCGCACTCCGCATCGCTTAAAGAGGGACTCTGTGCAATGCCGCTTAAGGCTGCAATAAGCAACGTAAAATTTGGCGAAATGCTTGCAGGAACGAACGATCAATTTCGTAGATCCCCTATGTAATCTGAGCTTCAAGGATAATAATACTGGGGTCTTTTAAGCTATGAAAGAATTTCGGAAGCGCTATTGGTATGAAGTCGCCCTATGTGCCTCCTTTATCCAGCTCATCTACTCTCCGATTGCCTATACAGCCCAGGCAGGCGAACAACTGGTTGCTGCTGACGTCCAGTCAAATTCCACTGCCGACAAAGACACCTACACGATCAATTTCAACAATGTCTCGATCATCGAACTGATCCGATTTACCAGCAAGATCACC
>JAFEGH010000011.1 GCA_018240065.1 Verrucomicrobiota bacterium
CGACTACCAGTTTAAAAAGCACTGGGCGGTCACAGGCGGTTTCTCGTTTGCGGACAGCGATGTCGGCATCGTGCATGGAAGGGCCAGCGGAGAGTTTAAGACCTATGCAGGCTCTTTGGGTGCCATCTGGACGAACAACCACTTCTTCGCAGATGGACTCTTTTCTTATCTCTTCAGCTCGATCGACGCCAAGCGCAAGATGCACTTCACCGCGCCAAATGTTGAATCGGTCTCGCTTAAGGCCCGCCACCATCTGGACTCTAACCAGGTGATGGGGCACCTCGGAGGGGGCTATGACTTCACCTTCAAGGCTGGAAAGAACGGCACCCTGAACGTCTATCCATTCGTCGACGTCGACTACATCTACGTGATGCAGGATGGCTATAAAGAACACGGCGCAAAGAGCCTCGATCTCAAGGTGGATGACAAGGAATACGACCTGCTCAGACCCGAGGGAGGCATCGGCCTTGGCTACGCGGGCTGCTTCAAATCCGCGCTTTTGAATCTGGATGTCACAGCAAGCTATATCCGTGAGCAGCGCTTCTTAGGTGAAAAGACCAAAGCGCGCTTCGAAGACAGCTCCTGCAAGTTCACAGTGGAAGGACTGAAGCCTGACAACAACCTCTTCTCCCCAACAGCCAGGATCACGCTGGCCTCCACCAAGAAGACAGCGATCGCTGTCTCGCTTGGATACCACGGGGAGTTCGGGTCGGACTTTGTCGAGAACGCAGCTGAGGCTGAAGTCAAGATCTCTTTTTAAATGGAGATCTTGAAATTTTTAGGTCAGGTTTACTGCTTGATGTAGACATCAGAGCACTTTAATGAACGATTCCACCAAGGTTCCCCGGTAAAAAACACAGCGTCGCCAGCCTGAAAAACATAACAGCTATTATTGATCGTGTGGATGATAGCTCTCTCCTCTTTTACATAGAAAAAGAAACTGATATCAGGTGAGCTGTCTGCTATCGATTTAGCCTCAAATAAAGATACATTTCTTGCAATGCCGATCGCATTGCCCCAATTCGAAGTCCCCCATCCAGATCTGGTATCTACTTTGACATAGCCTTGAAGCACCGAGTTATCAAGAACACCGGAAGGATCGGTTGATCCACTCGAAAAATTGAACTGGGAAACATCAATCTCAGGCAATACAACCGGCCTGCAGTTCCTATATGCTTGACTATTTTCCAAGCCAATCAAAGAAGTTGAAAACGATATAAAAATAGTTGCGACGAACAATCCGAGATTATTCATAAATGCCTCAAAAGTTTAAAATTCAATCATTTTGCCTTCAAGAGGTGATCAACTTGCCTGTCACGGAGACGATCGGCGTCGGCATTTCTGCGCCGGCCTTCTGCAATTCTATATAGACCATCATCAGGATCTCATGCTTGACGTGCAGGTACTTGTCATAGCGAGTCTGGAGGGTGTAGACATCGATATACAGATCCAGAGTGAACTGGCCGAAGCCGCTGAACACGGCCAGGACGGGAAGATGGGTGTCGATGTCAGGATGGCTTGAAATGACTTTTTTAAGATCGTCCACAAGAGTAGGAATTTTGCTAAAGTCCTCGTAACGGATTCCGACCTTCTCTTCAATCCGCCGATGAGTCATCCGCGACCCATTGATCACAAGGGTGTGGGAAAAGGTCGAGTTGGGCAGATAGACGGGCCTTTTTTCTTTGTCCCTCACTGTCGTTGTATTCCAGCCAATCTCCTCGACGTGTCCTTCCAGATGCTGGTCGGGCAGATAGATGAAGTCCCCGATCATGAAAGGGCGGTTGATATGGAGCATGAGCCCTCCAAAAAAATTGGCGAGCACATCTTTGGCAGAAAAGCCCACCGCGGCGGCGCCGATGCCGCCAAACGCAATCAGAGGAGCGATGTTCAATCCCCAGACCTGAAGAATGATCATCATCGCGATCACAATGATGATGATCGAAGTGATCTTGCCCAGAACGAGCACAAAGCCAGGATCGACTTTGCGCGCATGGTGCTCCTTATTAAGGAATTCTTTTTGCAGGACAGTCTTCCAGCGGAGCAGCACCCAGGCCACGCAAATGACAAATCCCGTACTGCGGAAGGCGTCGATATAGCTTTCAAAGAAGGAAAAATCGAACCTGCGACCCAAGACCTCGATCACGAGCGTGCCTCCGAGAATCCAAAGGAGGATCTGGAAAGGGAGGAAGAGGATATGGTCGATCTTCTCTCTCCAATCAGGAGAGAGGGAAATGGAGCGGTGCCGGACATGTTTGACGATCCGCTTGAATATATAATTGACTGCGATCAGGACCAGAATTCCGACGATGATTTCAAAAAACCAAAGCCTGTCCGCCATCGGAATCGCGGATGGGACAGGAGTGCAGGTGGTGTCCATTTCTTCCCTCAGTTTATAGAGCGTCCGGGCATGCGTAGTATAACCCATGCCACTTGATGAATCCATCCTCTTTTAAACCCTCTGGGAAAAAAAGCAAAGGGTCTAAAATGATCAGGGTGGATGAAAATGTTCCACTCTTTTAAGATTCAATTAGACCCGCTGAATAAACGGGGTCTTCGCATTTCATATTAATTTTGGAGAGATTCATGGAGTTTTCAAGAGAATCGATCATCGTCTCAGCCGTGCGGACGTTCTGTAAGTCGTTTGCCGGAATCATCGGTATTTTAGTCGGGATCATCCTCGTATTTATTGGACTGATGATGTTTTCCGCTCCTGATATCTTCCCTCCGAAAAGCTCTCTTGTCATCTCCCCTGATGCAAATGGGAATCGCGACCTGCTCCCCCACACGGCCCCGGTCATTTTGAAGATGGACATCATGGGCGTCGTCGGCCAGGGCGACCTGACTTACGAGAAATTCCAGAACTCGCTGTTCGATTCCCGCGACGGCATGCTGGCTGGCAACCGCGTCAAGGCGATCCTCCTCTACATCAACACTCCAGGCGGAACTGTCGACGATGCCGACGGCATCTACAGGGCCTTGATGGACTATAAGAAAAAATACCAGGTGCCCGTTTATGCTTATGTCGACGGCATGTGCTGCTCCGGCGGGATGTACATCGCATCGGCTGCCGATAAGATTTTCGCCAGCCCCTCCAGCATCATCGGCTCAGTCGGCGTCATTTTAGGCCCTGCGTTCAACTTCTCCGGTCTGATGGACAAATATGGCGTCCAGGCGATGACGATCACTCAGGGTAAAGACAAAGACATGCTAAGCCCCTTCCGCCCCTGGGTGCCAGGCGAAGACGCTTCTCTGCGCAAGATCACAGCTGATCTATACGATCGCTTTGTGTCGATTGTGACGACCGCGCGCCCCTTGCTAAACAAAGATAAGCTGGTCGCCGAATACGGCGCGCAGATCTTCGTTTCAAAACAGGCTCAGGAGCTTGGCTATATCGACGTCGCTGATACGGACTATAACAACGCCGTCACCGAGCTTGTCAAAGCAGCGAAACTTCCGGAAGAGCAGTTTTACCAGGTGATGACGATCGAACCGGCCCATCCTTTCCTCTCCGATCTGACCTCGGGAAAATTCAACCTCTTCTCGGGCAAAGTGACGCATCAGTTCCAAATCAATTCCTCAATGAACTCAGAACTGAGCGGCAGATTCCTGTATCTCTATCAGCCGAACTAGTTGCCCTTCTTAATCCTCCCTCGCCCAAGAGGGAGGAGTGATTTCAAGCTCGAATTTTAATTCTCAGGAATGGCCTGAATATGCCATCCTGAGGTTTGAAATTCCGACCCCTAGGGTTCTTGAGCCAAAATGCGGGGTAAAAAGGTGGAAGCCGAGCTTATACCCAAACAACTTCAAAACATGGTTTTGGGCAACGCGAAAGCTGGTGGGATTCAATGATCGCAAGTGATCCCATATTGCTAATATTGGGTCACTTGCGAGCATTGAATCGCGCCGCTTTAGCGCAGCCAAAAGCCAAATTTTGGACTTGTTTGGGTATACATGGATAAAATCTTCATCGTCGATGCCGTCAACTTTCTCTTCCGCTCCTATTACGCCATTGGCCCAATGACAAACGCCAAAGGAGAATCGACCAACGCTCTGTTCGGGTTCATCCGCTCGATCTATAAGCTGATCAACGACTTTTCTCCTGATTATTTCGTTGCGGTTTTTGACGGGCCTGACAATAAAAAGTCGCGCACCGAAATTTACAGCGAATACAAAAGCCACCGCGAAGGGATGCCGGACGACCTCGTCCCCCAGCTGGGAAAAGCGCTGGAGTTTTGCGAGATCGCAGGAATCCCCTACCTTTCCATTCCCGGCATCGAAGCGGACGATACGATCGGGAGCATCGCCAAATGGATGGAAAAAAAGGGAGTCAAAGTCTACATCTGCTCCAGCGACAAAGACCTCTGCCAGCTCGTCACCGACCATGTGTTCGTCATCAGCCCCCATAAAGACAACCTTCTGATCGACAGGAAGAAAGTCAAAGAGATCTATGACGTTCACCCTGAACAGATCGTCGATTACCTGGCGATGATGGGAGACGCCTCCGACAACATCCCCGGACTGGAGGGATTTGGCCCAAAGACCGCGTCTGCCCTGCTCAATGAATTCGGAACGCTGGAGAACATTCTCGACCACCCTGAAAAATTGAGCGGCAAAAAAAAAGAAACGGTCATGAATGGAAGAGAGGTCGCCCTCATGAGCAAGAAGCTGGCGACCATCCATACCAATATCGATTTTCCCCATGACGAAAAATTCTTCCACCTCAAAACGCCCGATCTGGAGACAATCAAGAGCTTCTATCAGGAGATGCGCTTTCTCTCGCTGCTCAAAGAACTCGGCACAGACGAGTCAGCTCCTGCAAAATCCAAGGAAGAAGAAATCAAGCAGCACTACCATCTCATCGACGATGAAGAGGAACTGAAGCAGCTGGTAGAGCGTCTCATGATGGAAAAAGAGATCTGCGTCGACACGGAGACGACAAATGTCCGCCCCATGCTGGCAAGCCTGGTCGGCGTCGGCCTCGCCACCCATCCGGGCAAAGCGTGGTATATCCCGCTGAACGGAAAGGTCGGCAGAAAAAAAGTCCTTTCACTCTTAAAGCCTCTGCTGGAAAATCCCGCTATCGGCTTTATCGGCCACAATATCAAGTACGACCTGCATGTCCTGCTCAACGAAGGGATCTCTCTTAAGAACATCTGCTTCGACACGATCCTGGCATCCTATCTGATCAGCCCTCAAACGCAGCGCCACAACCTGGATGAGCTTTCCCTGGAAAAATTCAGCAAGGTGAAGATCCCCATCGAAGATCTCATCGGCAAAGGGAAAAAGCAAATCACGATGGACGCCGTGCCGCTGGATAAAATCGCGACTTATTGCTGTGAGGACGTCGATTACACGCTGCGTCTGAAAAAACTCTTCGAAAAACAGCTTGAGAAGCTTGACCTGACTCCTCTCTTCGAGCAGATCGAACTGCCCCTTGTCCACATCCTTGCCCACATGGAGCGCAATGGGATCTTCGTCGATGTGAAAAAACTCGAAAAGATGTCGGAAGAGCTGAAAGAAAAATTGCACAAACTTGAGCAGCGGATCTACGATCTTGCAGGAGAAAAGTTCAATCTCAACTCTCCCAAACAGCTTAGCGCGATTCTTTTTGAAAAAATGGGAATCAAACCTCCCAAAAAGACGACGACAGGATTTTCCACCGCAGCCGAAGTGCTGGAAACACTCAAAGAGGAATCGCCGATCGTTCAGGAAATCCTCGAGTACAGAACGCTGGAAAAGCTCCGCTCGACCTATGTCGACGCCCTTCCCGAGCAGATCAATCCCAGCACCCACCGCATCCACTGCACCTTCAATCAATCTGTCGCAGCGACAGGAAGGCTCTCCTGCCAAGACCCCAATTTGCAGAACATTCCAGTGCGCGCCGAAGAAGGGAAAAAAATCCGGGAGGCCTTTAAGCCTCAAAAACACGGCTATAGCTTTGTGGCCGCAGACTACTCCCAGATCGAATTGCGCCTCCTTGCCCATCTCTCCGAGGATCCCGCCCTCCTCAAAGCATTCCGCGAAGGGGAGGACATCCACACCTACACTGCATCGCTTGTCTTCGACGTCCCCTTGAAAGAAGTGACTTCACAGATGCGATATCAGGCCAAAACGGTCAACTTCGGGATCATCTACGGCCAGCAGGCATTCGGGCTGTCCCAACAGCTGGGGATCGGCTTTAAAGAAGCTGAGGAATTCATTAAGACTTATTTCGATCGCTACAAAAAAGTGAAAGACTTTCTTCACTTCTGCAAAGAAAGCGTGCGCAAGACGGGCAGGGCCGTCACTCTGACCGGCAGGCAGAGGCCCATTCCAGAGATCCATAGCAACAACCCGAACATCCGGGCGGCGGCCGAGCGGCTGGCCATCAATACCCCCTTGCAGGGCACTGCCGCCGACCTGATCAAAATGGCGATGATCCAGGTCGACGCCTTCCTCAGGAAGCATCCGGACCTGGGTTTGATGATCCTGCAGATCCATGACGAACTTTTATTTGAAACACCGGACGATGAGGCAAAGAAGCTCGCCCATCAAGTTAAAAGTATAATGGAGGGGATATTCGACTTGGAAGTCCCTCTCATTGTCGACATTTCGATTGGAAAAAATTGGGGAGAATGTTAAAAATAAAGAAAATTGCTGTAACAGGTGGCCTGGCAGCAGGCAAGACAACTGTCTGTAAAATCTTTAAGGAACTCGGCGCCTACGTCGTAAGCGCTGACGAGATTGTCCATCAATTACTATTTCCAGGAACAGCCACTGGGCAGCAGATCGCAACTTTACTCGGGTCAGATATTATCAGCGGAAATGAATTCGATCGAAAGAAGATCGCCGCTAAAGTGTTTTCCCAACCTCACCTTCTCGCCGCGCTGGAAGACCTCCTACACCCAGCTGTGTTTGATGAGATTGAAAGAAGGTACCAACAGGTTAACAAAGAGAAGAAGCAAGCGCTGTTCGTCGCTGAGATCCCCCTGCTTTACGAAGTATCGGCAGAAGGACGTTTCGATTGCGTCGTGAGCGTGACAGCTTCCCCTGAAGTGTGCAAAGAGCGATTTGTGAAAGAGAAACAGGGCTCGCCGGAAGAATTCGACAAACGGATGTCCCGGCAGATCTCTCCAGAGAAGAAAGCGGACAAAGCCCATTATACGATCGAGAACAATGGCACTTTTGAACAACTCAAAACCAATGTCAATACCCTCTATTCCCAATTAACAATAGATTAACACTCATAGCCCCCAGCACCTTTATCGAGATGCGCAAGGCAAGGTGAATTTTCAACTTAAGGAGTCGGATTTTCAATGAACCCAGAAGACACCATACAAGACGTCCACGAACCGGAAAACGAAAAAACGCCAAGAGAGCCTTCTGATAGGCCGCAGACAGAGTCTGTGACCAAAATCGCCGACCTGCAACGGATGAATGTCGAGCAGCTCAACGCATTCGCCCGCAACGTAGGGCTTAAAAACCTCGGCGCGCTGGCCAAATCGCAGATCGTCTTCGAAACTGTCAAGTATCTCTCTGAAAAACCAGGCGAAGTACTCGTCGGAGAAGGAGTCCTTGAGGTCCTCCCGGACGGTTTTGGGTTCTTGCGTTCACCCAACTATAACTACCTTCCTTCTGCAGAAGACATCTACGTCTCCCCAGCCCAAATCCGTAGGTTCGACCTGAAAAAAGGGGACACAGTCTACGGAACGATCCGCTCTCCTAAAGAAAAAGAAAAGTATTTCGCCCTTCTGAAAGTTGAGAAGATCAACAACAAACATCCTGACAAGGCAAGAGACCGCGTCCTCTTTGAGAACTTGACGCCGCTTTATCCCAACTCCCGCCTGGTCATGGAGACGGCCAAAGACAGAATGACAACCCGAGTGCTCGACCTGACAGCCCCTATCGGCAAAGGGCAGAGATCGCTCATCGTCGCTCCTCCTCGCACAGGTAAAACGATCATCCTTCAGAATATCGCCAACTCGATCACCACCAACCACCCTGAAGTCTTCCTCATCGTCCTGCTGATCGACGAGCGCCCTGAAGAGGTCACGGACATGCTCCGCAGCGTCAAAGGAGAAGTCGTCTCCTCGACGTTCGACGAACCCCCTGAAAGACACGTCCAGGTCGCTGAAATGGCGATCGAGAAAGCGCGACGCCTGGTCGAATATGGCCACGACGTCGTCATCCTTCTCGACTCCCTGACGCGCCTTGCAAGAGCTTACAACACCGTCCAGCCCCACTCAGGCAAAATCCTCACCGGCGGTATCGACGCGAACGCTCTCCACAAGCCAAAACGCTTCTTCGGCGCCGCGCGCAATATCGAAGAAGGCGGGTCTCTTACGATCATCGCCACCGCGCTGATCGACACCGGATCGCGTATGGACGAGGTCATCTTTGAAGAGTTCAAAGGAACGGGCAACATGGAGCTCGTGCTCGACCGCAGGCTTGCAGACCGCAGGGTTTACCCCGCGATCGACATCATCAAGAGCGGAACGCGCAAAGAAGAACTCCTGTACCACCCGGACGAGCTCGAGAAGATCTACCTCATGCGCCAGGCACTGGCAGATCTGGCTCCTCTCGATGCGATGAACTTGCTGGTCGGCCGTCTAAAGAAGACCAACAGCAACGTCGAGTTCCTCCTCACGATGAAAGATTAGATTTAAGAAGCCTCAAAAAGAAAAAGCGATGCAGGCAAATCCTGCATCGCTTTTTATATGGAAGGAAGTACCCCTACATCCCCCAAAATAAGCACATAGCATGCCCCCCCCCCCCGTGAACCAGGCACTCTTGGGATCCCGACTCCTCTGCATGAGAAGAATTGGCTGCTTTAAGTCCCCTGATACATCCGATGGAAGTTTCTCAAGGCAGGCGTCTTAAGTCGGCAAGCAGAACATCTCACAAAATAACATCAAGCAATTCATTTATAACAACTTACAACATTTTACGCGTAAAACACTATTCTTTAGCCTGTTAAGGCGCTCTATTACGCACGCAATGTAATATTAATATTTCATTAAAACATCTATTGTAGTTGATACTATTGCAACTGCTGAATATAATTAATTTAAATTAATTCGGGCTACATTGTAAACATGTGGTCTTGGGAATAAAGATAAGCTCTTTAATCCTGACTCTTTCAGACGCTGCTAAAGCACTCATTCTGAAAGTAGATCTTGGAAAGAAAAGATAAGCTCTTTAATCCTGACTCTTTCAGACGCTGCAAAGCATTCATTCTGAAAGTAGAATTACCCAAAATAAAATGAATTTTAAGTAAGCGAAATATATGCCTGCATTGGCTATTGCAGGTCATCATCTCGCATATTAAAAGTTAATTGAAATTATAATTGTTCTTTGAAGAACAAACAAAAAAGATAGGAAATATGAGCGTTTCAAGTAGCACAACTACAACAGCAAGTCCTCAAGGAGCCATGCAGCCTGTTCCGCAGTCATCTGGGCTGGTCAATCTCCCTCCAGATGTGCTTATCAACATCTTGGGAATGCTCCCGATCCAACAATTTGGCGTCTTTAATCAAACCTGTAGACAATTTTCTTTTATCACTAGGAATCATCCACTGACCCTGTTACTGAGCCAACATTTTCCCAATTTCCAAAAAACTGATCCCAATCAGACTGAATTAGAAGCACTAAAAGAACAACACCGTATTAATTCAAATCTAACAAAAGGGGTGTATACCTCTCAGACTCTTAAAGGGGACAATGGCTCTGTTGAGAGCCTTGCCCTGGACGGACAGAGGCTCTTCTCCGCCTCTTCTAAAGGGGCCATCGAGATCTGGGATTTAAATACAAATACATGCACCGCAACTCTTCAAGGGCACAATGAATCTGTTGAGAGCCTTGCTCTGGACGGACAGCGGCTCTTTTCCGGCTCTGGTGACGGCAGCATCAAGATCTGGGATTTAAATACAAACACATGCACCGCAACTCTTCATGGGGACAAATTCCCTGTTTATAACCTTGTTCTGGATGGACAGAGGCTCTTTTCCGGCTCTTTAGACACAACCATCAAGATATGGGATTTAAATACAAATACATTTACGGAAACTCTTAAAGGACACTATTCCAGTGTTTTCACCCTTGCTCTGGACGGACAGACGCTCATTTCCGGCTTTTTCAAGACAATCAAGATCTGGGATTTAAATACAAATACATGTACCGCAACTCTTCAAGGACACAATGACACTGTTAAGAAACTTGCTCTAGACGGACAGAGGCTCTTTTCCGGCTCTTCTGACAATACCATCAAGATCTGGGATTTAAATACAAATACATGCACCGCAACTCTTCAAGGGCACAATCACCTTGTTAAGAGCCTTGCTGTGGACGGACAGAGGCTCTTTTCCGGCTCCGTAGACAATACCATCAAGATCTGGGATTTAAATACAAATACATGCACCGCAACTCTTCAAGGACACAAGTACACTGTTACTAGCCTTGTTCTAGACGGACAGAGGCTCTTTTCCGGCTCTATGGACAGGACCATCAAGATCTGGGATTTTAAAGCCCCCGATGACGCTGTATTCATAGAAATTGCCGATGCGCTGAAAAGCAAAGACTCCGTCATCGCGAAAGACGCAATGGCTCGCTTTGACAGGATGCCTCCAAAAGC
>JAFEGH010000012.1 GCA_018240065.1 Verrucomicrobiota bacterium
AATCAGCCCATGAGCTTTACGAATGCTGTTTCCCTGACAGGGACAACAGCCCTTTCTACCGGAGCCGGCGCAGGGACGATCACTTTCTCCAGCACTCTCGATGGGAATCAGAACTTAACCCTGACAGCAGGAACAGGGAACATCGTGTTCGGAGGAGCGGTCGGCGGCTCGACGCCCCTTGCTGCACTGACAGTCCAAAGCTGCACGGATATCTCCTACTCCAATACGAACGCTGCTTCAGTCACTCAGAATGCAAGTTCAGGAACAACGACTTTAAGCTCTCCGATCGCTACGACTGGGGCGTCGGGGATTTCCCTCACAGGGACAACGATCACTCAAACTAGCTCTCTTACAAGCATAGGAATAGCTCCCATTTCAATTATACATACCGGCCTTTACGCGATGGGTGGGACAATCGGCTCAGGCGGAGTCTTCACTGAAAGCGGAGTGGGCGGTACTGTGCAGTTAAATGGGACAGTGACCAGCGTTAGCAGTAATATCACATTTGCAAACGCTATCACCTTGACGGGCGCCTCATCGATAAGCTCTGGCACCGGGGCTGGCGATATCCTTTTCTCAATTACGGTCGACGGGAACAACAACCTCTCTCTGGGTGCCGGCGCCGGGGCGATCTCTTTCGGAGGAGCAGTCGGCGGCGGCACTCGAATCGGAGTCCTTGCGATCAACTCCGGCGCGGTGAGCACAACGCAGGGCATCTCGGCCGCCAGCATTTCCCAGCTGTCGGGATCCGGCACCTTTGGAGCTTTAAATACCAACCAGGCAGCCGGCATCCACTTGCAAGGGACGACCTTTACTCTTGCAGGAAACGTCACGACGACGGGAGCCGGACCTCTTACTATTCAAACTACAGGAGCCCTTGTTCTATCAGGGACGAGCTTCTCGATTGCAGGCGCTGTGGATCAAATAGGGCTTGGAACCACCACGCTCTCCAGTGCGATCACAGCAGGCGGTGTCATTCCATCAACCAGTACAGGGATCCAATTTGCAGGGCCGATCACTGCATCGGGCGGCTCTTTGAGCACTGCAGCATCCGGCAAAGATATCAACTTGCTGAGCGCTGTCGACGGTTCCAGCGTCGGGGTAGGAAATCTAACTCTTGATGCCGGGGCTCTAGGAAATATCTCCGTCTCCGGAAATATCGGATCCACGACCCGCATGGGGGCTCTTGTCTTTGTAAACGCGCATGACATCGCGGCTCAAAACATGACGGCGGCCTCCATCGTTCAATCGGCAGGTGCGGGAACGACGACGATCACAGGCAATCTCAATACAAGCGCGCTTGGCGGCATGAGCCTGACCGGAAAAAATTTCACCATCAACGGTTCCCTGATCTCGAGCAATGGAGGCCCTTTCGCAATCAGCCATACCGGGCTTCTGATTCTCAATGCCGGAAACTCGACTCTTCTAACCGGCCCCTTCATTGAAAGCGGAATCGGCGGCACTGCGACTCTCTCGGGGCTTATCCATGCCAGCAATGCGAATGTGAGTTTTGCCAACCCGATCACGCTCGCAGGAAATACCATCATCGACAGCGACGGGGGAGGCGACATCCTCATTTCCAGCACGGTCGATGGGCCCTTTGACATCACTTACATCGCCGGAACGGGAAATATCACGTTGGCAGCGGCGGTCGGTGGGACGACCCCCGTTAATTCATTGACGATCACAAGCGCTACAGATGTCACGGCCCATGCGATCTCGGCTGGGAAGATCGTCCAAAGCGACGGAGCCGGTCTGACCCTGTTCAACGGGGCTTTGTCCACGACTCTGTCCAACGGGATTTCCCTGAATGGGTTCCAATTTACCTTTCAAGCCCCTGTGACGACCCTGAGCGGGGGGATCGTATCAATCACCAATTCCGGTCTCCTCACGATGCCCGCCGCAGCGCCCTTTAATCTTGATGGCGCCTTCTCTCAATTGGGAGGAGGACCTGTTTCGCTCTGCACGACGGTCACGACGACAGGAGAGGCCGTTTCCTTCACAGGTCCTGTAACTCTGTGCGGCAATGCGAAAGTCGATACCGATTCCCTCTTTGGGGGGATATCTTTTGCCGGCGTGATCGATGGAAGCAACAACCTTGAATTGACAGCCGGCCAGGGCAATATCACATTGCCGGCAAGCGTAGGGGGAGGTACTCCCTTGAATCTCCTTAAGGTCGACAGCTGTGTCAATCTGACGGCGGGAGCGATACGCGCTGTCACAATTGACATCGAAGGGGTGAGCGGCCTTGCGACATTCGCCGGTCCGATGACGACAACCGGAGCATCAGGAATCACCTTAAACGGAGCGGCATTCACATTGGACGGCAATGTCACGACATCCGGCGGCGGACCCTTGACGATCACAAACAGCGGCACCCTGACTGTCGCCTCCTCTGCTACTCTTTTAATCGATGGCTCCTTTACTCAGACAGGCATCGGTGCCATCGACATCGGCGGAAGTCTCACAACAAATGGACATCCCATTACCTTCGCAGGACCTATTGTCCTGACAGGCGACCTTGCGCTAGCTTCTGGAAACGGCAGCATCACCTTCGGCTCGGATGTCGAAGGTCCTCATTCAGTCACAATCACAGCAGGAACAGGAGATGTCCTAGTCCCGGCTGCCATCTCGATTATTTCGCCATTGACGGACTTCACAGTCGTTTCTTCTCATGATATTTCTCTGAATGGGATTGGGACCGACACAGTGATGTTGAGCGGCGCTCTCAGTCTGACTGCAGGCAATATTATTTCTTTGATGAACACCACCTATTCGGCGCATTCGCAGTATTATTCATCAGGCACAGATCTTGATTTTATTAATCCCGGGGTTGTCACTTTGATCACAAGCGGGGGACCCATTACTTTTGCAGGCGCTCCCGCTGACCTCAATAGCGGAACGGATCTGGCAGTTAATACAAACGGCGGAGAATTCAGCTTTAACTCGATCCATGGGACCAATTTCGAGAATCTTACGATCAACACAGGAACCGGCCTTGCCTCCCTTGGAGCTCTCCCGAACGTCGGCAACATCAATACGGTGACCGTCGATGCCGGCCAAATTCTGATAAATGCGCCGATGAACATGGTCAATACGAACTTTACTTCTCTGGGTGCTATTGCGAATGCAGGAGCCCCAGTGGATATTGCGTCAACCAACTCCGCAAGTTTTAATGCCCTCAACGGAGATGTTGGAACTCTGGCCAGCCCGATCCTGGTCCATACTTCGAACCAAATTTTCGCAGGCGCGGGCGGCAGACCTGACAGCCTGGCAGTCTTCAACGGCTCATCAGTTGACAACACGGTTCATCCGATCCCTTCCAATCCTCCCTGTGAAATCATCTTTAACGGGGTGATCATCAAAAATTGCCAGGTTCCACCTGTTCCCCCAGGTCCAGCTCCGTCGCCAGCCCGCAAAAAAGTCTTCTCTTTCCCCTTTGCTGTGCCCGGGTTCGATTCTTCCTATTTCAACCTGGCCAGCGACTACTTTTTCTTCACCTATTTCCTCGATGACAGTTACCTGCGCGAGTCGGCCCCGATGTATTATCGGGCGGGAGGCAAAACAAGCTGGAACTTTTTCAAACGCTGGTCGAATCACTTCCAGGATATTCAAATGTCAGAACCGGAATTCGAATGGGAAGCCAACCCAGATCTGCAGGTCAGCTGCGTGATCGGTCTTTAAAATGACTCTCTTCTGTTTTTTAGACGGGGAACAAAGCGGAAGATCGCCTCGTCGGAGACCTGGTTCAAGAACCAGTCTTCGCATTCCGTCACATCCGATAGCCATCTCATGCGGCGGGGCAGTTTGACCGTACGGTAAAAATGCTGGTCGCGCAGGGTGTAGTGGTTAATCCTGACATTTTTGATCTGTACGTAAGGGGAGAATGCTCCATCGAAACGGATCTTGTCCGGGTTGACCTGGAATTTCCCGGCTTCATAGATCATGAAGTGGGGGTTGATGCAGTCGACGACAAATTCAGGACGGACGATGCTTTTAATGTGGTGGTTGGTCTCGGCGTCCTCGGGAAGCTTAAGTGTCAGCATTTCGATTAGCAGTTTATCGTCGGGGATTTTTGGAACGCGGGAAGTGCCGTACACTTGCCAATTGACGCCAATTCCTGCGCAGTCGTCAAATAGCGCAAGAAACTCCTGGAGGGTGTTGGCCTGCGTAGGGAAGAGGAACTCATCAGTGTCTAAAAAGGCGAGCCATTTGACCTTGCCCCGGGAAAGTTCAAGAATTTGTTTGTAGGCCAGGGTCTGGATCTCGTTCCATTCGTTGAGGCGGGTATGCTCGAAAGGCCAGGCTGAGAGTTCGACGACCCCTTCCCAGATGTAGGGCTGCAGAACCTCAAGAAAATGGTCTGAACTCAGGTTGTCAAAGAGGTAGAAATGCTCCACGCCTACCTCAAGATGGAACTCGATCCATTCCTTGAGGTAGGGCGCCTCATCCCTAAAAATGGCCGCCATGGCAAGTGTATACTGATAGTTCTCGGTCATTGCAGAGCCTCTTTTTTCTAACATTCAATTTTAAGTTTTATTTATCAGCTTAAATTTTTAAATCAGTTGTTAATGGTTCCTTCAGGGAGGTGTAAAATGAAAGATTATGCTATCATGAATCCCAAATCAAACATGCGGTGGGATGATGAAAGAATTGAAAGCTCTTTTCGCGAAGAATCAAGACTGGGTAGCGTCCAAACTCGGCGTAGACACTGAGTATTTTATGCGCATGGCACAGGCGCAGGATCCCCTTTATCTTTGGATTGGCTGCGCCGACAGCAGGGTCCCGGCAAATGAGATCGTCGGCCTCGAGCCAGGCGAGCTGTTCGTCCACCGCAACGTCGCCAATCTTTTCCCCCACACCGACTTCAACTGTCTTTCCGTCCTGGAATATGCGATTGATCTGCTCAAGATCAAACACGTGATCGTCTGCGGCCATTATGGCTGCGGAGGGGTCCAGGCGGCGATGGAGGACCATCAGCTCGGCCTTGTCGACAATTGGCTGAGGAATATCCGCGACGTCTATGCGAAGCATAAAGAGGAACTGGACGCGATTTCCGACAAAAAAGCGCGCCACAATCGGCTCGTCGAACTGAACGTGCTTCAACAGGTTTTGAATGTCTGCCACACGACGATCGCGCAAGGGGCCTGGCATCGCAGCCAGCCGCTCTGCGTCCATGGATGGGTCTACGATATGGAGACGGGGAAGTTAAAAGACATGGACTGCTGTCTTTCCAGCATCGACCAGGTCGAAAAGATCTACCGGATCAGAAATTCCAAATAAATGACCCGCCTCAAAAAATTTCCCTGTCTGCGTGAAAGCATCCAGGGAGAGCTCAAGAGGCGGGCAAGTCTTGCACTATCAAATCACAGGCAGCTGCTCTGTTTTTTCCTCGAACGGCTTGGACACTTTTATCCTCGAAATCTGGGACAGATAGAAGATGGCCATGGAAAAGAGGAAGATCACGAGGAAGTCCCATCCAAAGGGGATCAGGCCCGTACCGCCGCCGAAAGTGCCCAAGTAGGAAATCACACCAAGTCCAATATAGTAGGGGAAAAGCCATAGTCCCGATGCGATGTCGAGTTTCAATTTCCGCCCTTCCTTAGTGAATTTATGCAGCGTTAGATAGGCGTACCCGACGAGAATCGCGATCAGGATTTTCGAAAATGTGTCCCATCCAGTCCAAAAGACGAGAATGTTGCAGATGAAAAAGGAGGTCACAGCGAACAACCTTTCAAAGGGCAACCGGAAAGGGCGCTTGGCATCGGGCATGATTTTTCTCAGCGAAGAGAGGGCAACAGGGCCGACAGCATAGGAAATGATGAACGCCGAGACTAAGAATGTGACCATCCCCTGCCATCCCGGGAAGGGGAGGAACAGGAGCAGCCCAAGCAGATAGTTGGCCGTAATCGCCACCGCGGGAGATTTTCTGTCGTTGAGTTTTCGCATGAAGGCGGGCATGTAGCCGTTCTGGCTCATCGCGTAGTTCATGCGCGCGGCTGCCGATGTGTAGATCAGCGCTGTTCCAAACGGGGAGATCGCGGCGTCGACAAAGAGGATCATCGCCAGCCACGCCAGTCCCAGGGTCATAGCCATTCCTGCAAAGGGTCCGCTGTCGCCTTGGAATTGTAAACTTTTCCAGCCGCCTTTCAGCATTCCGGGATCGACTGCCAGGAGGAAGGCGAGCTGGACGATCACGTAAAGAACGATGCAAATGAGGATCGAGCCGATGACGGCAAACGGGATATTCCTTTGAGGGTTTTTAGACTCGCCGGCAAGCAAGATCGCTGTACTGTAGCCGATAAAAGAGAAGATCACCCCGGCGGCTGGCAAGGCGGTCAGGATCCCTTTGAGACCGTACGGGGCGAAGCCGCCCGCAGTCAAGTTCTCAGGATGGAACTGGGTGAAGAAGAAGATCAGGGCGGTGAAAACAGGCACGCCGATCTTCAAAAGCACGATGGCCGAGTTCGTTCGGGAAATCAACTTCATGCCGAGCCAGTTGAGATAGCACATGAGCAGCATCAAAAGCGCTGCCACAAGGACTCCAAAGCCGGTGAGCTCGTGGGTCGTTCCCACTCTTTTGGAAAGTTCCGGAAGGTAGGCCGAGGCGTACTGGATTAGCGCCATCGTCTCGATCGGCGCGACGACGATCGAGGAGATCCACCCGCACCAGCTCATCGTAAAACTGACGAAGGTCCCGTGGCTGAAGTGGGAAAAGCGGGCGATGCCTCCGACGATCGGGAGCATAGCGGACAGTTCAGCGAAGGTGAGGGCGATGATAATCATCAAAAGCCCGCCGACCACCCAGGATAGAATAGCCGCGGGTCCTGCGATCTGGGATGCGTAATAGGGTCCGAATAGCCAGCCAGATCCAATGATCCCGCCCATCGCAGTAAATAGAAGGCTTGTCCTGCCAATCGTTCTCTTCGTCATGGTGTTGTCCTGAAGTTAATTCCAGAGGATTTGAAAAACTATTCTCCCCCCTGTGGAATCACAGGGAGGAGAAACGCAGATAAAGGGATTACCGCTTTGGTTGTTTTGGGGGGAACTGAGGCTGCTGTGGTTTTTGTCCAGGCTGCTGCTGTGGTTTCTGGCCTGGATGCTGTGGGTTAGGCTGAGGTTTTTGCGGCTGTGCCATGAGTATACTCCTAAATTTATGGGAGGCCGTTGAATCGACTTCCATCTTCACTCATAGTGAGAGGGCGTAAATAAATCAAAAAAAAACTATCATTCTGCTGTGCTTGGCCGAAACCGGCCATCAACGGCCAGGCAAATAAGCGAAGTTCCCGCAACAGCAAAATTACAGGCCCTAAGAATTGGGTTCACGGTTTTCATTGACATCATTTCCTGACGGCTCAAAACTATTGGTCAATTTTTTCCCGTCAGCACTATTTTATTGACGCAGGAAAGACGCATTGGGCATTTCTAAAGAAAACAACGAACTGAAGTACTATGGCTAAAAAAATCCCTCTGTTTTCTCTGGTCCTCCTTATCGTTGCGGCGATCGACAGCATCCGCAATCTTCCCGCGTCTGCCCTGTTTGGAAGCGCGCTGATCTTTTTCTTTATTTTCTCGGCAATTGTCTTTCTGATCCCCACCTCGCTTGTCGCGGCGGAGCTATCGGCGACCTTTCCGGAAAAGGGAGGGGTATACCATTGGGTAAAGACAGCCTTTGGAGAAAAGTGGGCGATGGTCGCGATCTGGCTGCAATGGATCAATACGATGGTCTGGTACCCGACGATCCTGTCCTTTATCGCGGGAACGGCCGCCTACCTGATCGACCCTACCCTTGCCCAGAACAAATGGTACCTGATCTCTTGCATCCTAATTGTCTTCTGGGGGATCACGATCGTGAACCTGCAAGGGATCCATATGTCAGCCAAGATCAACAGCATCTGCGCCTTGATCGGAACGATTTTTCCGATGATTTTTTTAATTGGCCTGGGTGCGTACTGGGTGTTCAGCGGACATCCTGTGCAGATCAATCTGAATGCAGAGTCCCTGTTGCCCTCGCTCACCGAAACAACTAATTGGGTCGCGCTGATTGCGATCATGGCCTCCTTTTTAGGGATCGAGCTTGCCGGGGTCCACGTGAACGATATCCGCGAGCCGCAGCGCAATTTCCCCAAAGCGATCATGTATTCCTCTTTGTTCATTCTGCTGTCGATGATCTTCGGATCGCTGACGATCGCCTTCATCCTTCCTGAAAAAGAGATCAACCTCGTAGCGGGCGTCATCCAGGTGTTCAGCAATTTGTTCGATGTCTTCGGTCTAAAAGCCCTGACTCCCGTTCTGACAGTCCTGATCGTCGTCGGATCGATCGGAGGGATCACAAACTGGTTGATTTCTCCGGCCAAGGGATTGATGCACGCGGCGGAATATGGGTACATGCCACCCTTCTTCATGCGCAAGAACAAGCATGGGATCGCCTATAACATCTTGATCGGACAGGGGATCGTCGTTAGCCTCTTGTGCCTGATCTTCCTGCTCGTGCCCAGCGTCAATGCCTTCTACTGGTTTCTCACTGCCCTCAGCACAGAGCTGTACATGATCATGTACATCCTCATGTTCTTCTCCGCCCTGCGACTGCACTATAAATATGTCAACCGCCCCAAGGTCTTCAAAATCCCAGGCAAACACTACGGGATGTGGGCGACATGTCTTTTGGGGCTGTTCGGCTGCCTTTGCACGATCACGGTCAGCTTCTTCCCCCCGGATAACGTCAACATCGGTTCGCACATGCGCTATATCCTGATGATCTGCGCAGGGAACCTGCTGAGCATATCCCCTGTTCTGCTTTTCTATCTTTATAAGAGAACAAAAGCCAAAGCTTAGGCCCCTCTCCCTATTAAATAATTGATAGGGAGAGCTCTATCCTCTACTCTTGTCTGCGAAAATTCCCTTTGATATGATATTCATCGATTCAATTCCTGAGGTGACCGAACGATGAAAAAAATCTTTTCCTTTCTTGCAGTCGCCGTGCTCTTGGCAACGACATCTCTATTTACAAAAGAAAAAGAGATCGTCGTCTGGCATGCGTTCGAGGGGTTTCTCGCTGATAAATTCGCCGAAATCGTCGATGACTTCAACCACCAGTCCGGCGCCTACCGCATCACGTTAGTCAATAAGGGCAATTACACCGAGACCTACGAACGGGGCGTCCAGGCATTCGAGGAGGGAACGCCTCCTCATCTCCTCCAGGTCTATGAAGTCGCCACACAGACGATGATGCTCAGGCCCGACATCTTCTACTCGGTCGATGAGCTGATGCGCCGTTTCTTTAAAAAGTTCGATTCCGATGTCTATATCGATGCTGTCCGCGACTTCTACTCGACCCCGGATAAAAAAATGTATTCCCTTCCCTGGAATGCTTCCACGGGGATCCTGTTCTATAACAAGCAGGCATTTAAAGAAGCGGGGCTTGATCCAGAGCTTCCTCCGAAGACCTGGGAAGACCTGGAAAAGATGGGGGTCAAACTGGTGAATGCCGGGTATATCGGATTCGTCACCGCCTGGCCCGTCGCTTACCATTTAGAGCACGTGTGCTCCTGGAACAACCTTCCCTTCGCCACCCATGAAAATGGCCTGGGAGGACTTGAAGCGCGTTTAAATTTCAATGGACCTTATCAGATCCGCCACCTGGACAAACTCGTCGAATGGCAGGACAAGAAGATCTTCCGCTACGAGGGACGCTTCGTGAACCAGCCGGAAAAGGTGTTCACCGATGGACAGAGCGCGATTTTGCTTCAGGGCGCCAACCGCTTCCCGATGTTGAAGAAAGGGTCTTCCCACCCGATCGGGGTCGGATTCCTTCCTTACTGGCAGGACATCGCCGGCTCCCCCTATCGCCTGAATATCGGGGGGTCCTCTTTTTGGGTCATGAAGGGTTTTGACGAAGAGACTTACCGTGGGATTGCCCAGTTCCTGGCCTATCTTTCCCTTCCGGAGGTTCAGGCTTATTGGCACCAGCAGACAGGCTATCTGCCCATCACCGAAGCTGCCTATTACCTTTCCAAGAAGAAAGGGTTCTACGAGAAAAATCCCGCGGCAGAAATTGCTGTGCTTGAGGTGATGAACCAGAAGATCACCGGCAATACGAAAGGAATCCGCCTCGGCAATTACACTGTCATTCGTGAAAAGATCCTGGACTACATCGAAAAGGCTCTAAACGGAGAGATGACCGCCAAACAGGCACTGGATAGAGCGGTCGAGGAAGGCAATGCTATTCTGACGCAGTTTGAAGAGGAACACTCCCAAAAGATCAACAGAGACCGTCAGGTCTCTTTCGTTCCTGTCGAAGCAACGAGCATCAAAAAATAATTTTAGGTGCAGCGAAAAAATGAGTCCCGCCCAAAATGCGGGGCTCATTTTTTGATCGGTCTTAAGGACCTTCGTTGCAGATGAAGAAATCGGGTTCGAGCAGGTGCACTGTCTCATTCAATCCCAGCATCGTTTCTTCCGCTGTATTCCCCATGATCTCATGCTGACCCTGGGAATAGATCAGGAAGTGGTCGATCGATTTGGAATACAGGTCCAGGCCGATGTTCGTGCAATAAGGAGCGAGGAACTGGAAAGCGTAGCCGGCGGGAGTGTTCTTTTGGAACTGGGAGGACATCTCTACTTCATTGAAGTTCATATCGCCCATTGCAATCGTGACGGCGCCGGGAGTGGACACCGACGCAGCGTAGGCCGCAAGATCAGCGGGAGCCGGGTTGCCGGGCTCGCCGGGCAGGTGAGCGTTGATCACGCGGAAGGTCTGCTGCGCCCCTTCTTTTTGCACAAAGCACAGGTTCATCACAGTCCTTTCCGGTTGAATGGAAAAGACGCCGCTGTCGATCCTGCTTCTAGCAGGGTCGTAGTCGAGCACGCGCTTGTCATAAATGACGATGTTTTGATCCTTGGCAGCTGACTCAGAGCTCAAAATGACGCCGTATTCTTCGGGAAGCTGTCTCTGCAGCTCTTCGATGAAGGCAGGGCTGCACTCCTGAAGCGATACCACGGAGCGGGGGTGCGTCGGGTGGGCGAGCATCGACTTGATCATCTCGATCACATGCAGATCGCGGACGGTGAGCCTGGTGCCGTCGATATAGATGTGCTCCTGGGCGATTTGCGAGCGGGAGAGCCCCTGGGTGTTTTTCTCGACCCAACTCATATATTCAGAGTTCAGCACGTTCCAAGAGACCATGTTCACGCCATCGATCGACATGCCGATCGGCAAGTGGTCGGAGGGAAACTGCCATCTTTCCTGCAATTCACCGACGAATTGTGTTTTTGGAACGCCTATTTGCTGGATGGAAATGAAATTAGACTGATAGGCGGTCTCAAACCGGATTTTGCGTAGCGAAGCGCTCTTTGTTCCCTTGGTCGCCGGAAATGTCGATTCGATGGGAGCTGGAGTTGGGGGAGCGATTGTTGCTGGAAGTGATGCCGGACCGACGATCAGGCCAGTGATAATGGGCATTAATTTTTCAGACATTATTCCTCGCAAAAAAATGTTTAAAGACTGAAAGATTATAACACGAAAGTTGAGCATGGTCAACTTAGTTTAAGAATGAATTTGAAATCCAAAATTGCTTGTTTTAGCTCTCAGAATTGCAGTTCCACATTCTCAATTTTCAAGAGGAATAAAATTTTTTTCGTTTGATATTGAATAAAAAATTTAATCGTGAGAATGTGAGTTTGAAAAAGTTGATAGGGGCCCGTCTTTCATAGGGTAGAAAGCGCAATCCGATCAAATGTTTTTAGCAACTAATTGCTGAATGAGAACACAACCTGGAGGAAACCATGGCAAAGAAAAAAGCAAAAAAAACAGCTAAGAAATCTGTAAAGAAGAAAACGACAGCGAAGAAGAAAGCTGCTCCTAAAAAGAAAGCGGCGAAAAGATCTAAGAAAAGACCTACTGCTGCAATGATGAAAAAAAGCATGACAGGCGGCGAGTGCTCTAAGTGCTAAGTTGAAGTTTTTTGGATTCCATGTAAAACCTCGAGAGAATCAATCCTCGGGGTTTTTTTCTTTAGTCTGTCTTCCCCCGATTCTCTACAAGCCATCCAATTAATGCCGATTGAACGGGATCTTTAGCGCATGCTATAAATTCGAGCAATTTAAGCGCCACCCCTCACTGCATCTTGTAAAACCTATCTCGGAGTATCTTAATGATGAAAAAAATCCTCCTTCATTTGGTTTCCTACGCTCTCTTATTTTCAGCAGCAAGCGGCAACGCTAAAATTTATGATTGCTTCATGTTTTTCAATGAGATCGATCTTCTTAAAATGCGTTTGCAGGAACTGGATGAAGTTGTCGATCACTTTGTCCTGGTCGAAAATATTGAAACTCAGCGAGTGGACTTAAAACCTCTCTATTTTAATGAAAATCGGCAACTCTTTGAAAAGTACTTAAACAAAATCATTCATGTGATTGTTGACGAGAGACATCCTGAAATGGATTTGTGGGGAATAGAAAATTTTCAGCGCAACTGTATTGCTCGAGGGCTGATCAATTGCCAGCCTACAGATATCATCGTTATCTCTGACTTGGACGAAATCCCCCGCCCTGAATTGATTCGATCGCTGCCCGATTCGCTCCCCGAGCGAAGTTGGAATCTTTTCAAGGAGGGAAAAGGAAAAAAGTTCAAAGTCCATAACAAGAAGAAAAAAGGCCCTGGAAAAGCAGAGAAAATGTTTTATCTGGACGGGGCCAGAGCATTTGAAATGCCGATTTATTTTTTCCAATTGAATCGACAAACTGCAAATGGCGAAACTTGGGGAGGCGGCCCCTGGGTGGGTACAGTTGCGACAACCTATGCGATGTTTGGAAAATTTGGGGCGGAGCATTTCCGCAATTATCGCTGGAAATTTCCGCGGATAAGCAATGCCGGGTGGCATTTTACATGGATGGGCGGGAGGGACAAAATCAGACTTAAAACACGCAGTACCGTAGAAGGGAATTCAAATGTAGAGCCAGCGTCCGACGCTGAGATCGATCAGATCATCAATAGCCATCCTGTTGTCCCTATTGACAGCAGCTTTCCAAGATATCTGCAGAACAATGTAGATTATCTTCGGTCGATCGGGTTCATCGCCGATGCAAATTGATCTATTCGAAATCATGCCGGGTGTGTAGAGGCAAAAGGTCTGCTATTCAGCGGAGTCGGGTATAAATCTTAAGAAGAGGGAGGAATCTAAATACTCCTTTCTTTTGCTCTTTCACCAATTGACTTTTTTTCAATTCCTGTAAAAGCTCGGTGGACCCATGGGCCTTTTTCCATGCAGAGAGGGTGAAGACGGGATACTTGAAAAGCAGTTCGCGAGACTTTGGATCCATCTCGGGGAGCCGAGCGTAGACTGAGGCGATCTGCAGTATGGTTCTTCGTAAGCGCCGGGCTTCTCTGATGATCCCCTTCAGGAAAAAAACGATCCAGTTTTCCCAATTGTTTTCTTCGGTTGTTTGAAACAGCGTTTGAAAATATTGGAGCCGGTTTTTTTTGAAATAGCCGCTTAAGAAGAAGAAGGGGATGGGCAGCAGATTCTTTTTATAGAGAAAGAGAGGAATCCATATCCGCGCGATCCGACCATTGCCATCCATAAAAGGGTGAATGATGAGCAATTGGGCCATTGCCAGTGCAATTTGCAGGAGCGGCTCTTTTTCCTTCCGCTTCATGTAGCGGAAGAGCTGTTCCATCATTTCAGGGACCTCTTTTTTGTGGGGAGGATAAAAGTATGCTTCTTCGATGGTGCAGTCAGAAGGGCCGATCCAGTTCTGCCGGTTTCTGTAGCGCCCCAAGTCGACTTTAGGGGAAGTGGCCCGCTTGGCGATGGCGTGGATCCGGCAGGTCTGTTTCTTGGAAAATGGAGAGTGGGCGATGTCGCGGGACGCCCAGGCGAGCGCTTCCATGTAGTCGAGGATTTGAGCTGCAGCGCGATCCTTTTTTGGGTTTTCCAGTAATTTTGCGAGGGGAATATGGATTTTTTGGGAGTCCAGTGATTCGATCGCTTCCCATGTCAAGAGATGAGAGAAGAGGGGGGACGGGGCGCATTGCAGTACAGTGCGATATTCCTTCAGTGTCCGATTGGCTTTACGCAGAACATTAGCAAAAGCTTTGGTCTTCAGCTTTGCCGGGGGGAATGGACGCGGGGGAAAGGGGAAGATCTGTTTTGTTTTAGGGGATTGAAGCATTTCTACACATCAAGTGTTTCAATGTCCTTATAATCAAGCTTACAATTATACCCAAACAACTTCAAAACCTGGAGTTGGACAGCGCGAATGCAGGTGGAATTTGCAATAGGAAATCACTTGTGATCTTTGGCGCTGCCAAAAACAAGCTTTGGAGTTGTTTGGGTATAAATCCCAGTCAGCCGGCGCTGACCGGGTCTATGAGGTTTTTTCGGCTTTGCCGTAGAAGCGGTTGATCAATTCGAAAAAAAAACCTTTAGCTTGTCGAAGAAACTGCGCTTGCGAGGGGAATTCTGCTCTTTCTCCAGTTCCCCGAATTGGCGGAGGAGATCTTTCTGCTTTTCGCTAAGGCTCACCGGCGTTTCGACGATGACCTTGACCATCATATCCCCTTTGCTGCGGCCGTGGACGTTAGGAGCTCCTTCGCCTTTGACACGCAATGTCTTTCCGCTCTGAGTTCCTTCAGGAATCGAGATGCGGCAAGAGCCGCCGTGAGGCGTGGGAAGTTCTTTTTTGCATCCGAGCGCGGCCTCTGAAAAGCTTAAAGGGAGTTCAACTGAGATATCATCCCCTTCTCTCTGGAAGACCGAATGGGGTTCCACAGAGATGAAGACGTAAAGGTCGCCGTTTGGGCCGCCGCCCTCTCCTGCATCTCCGTAGCCCGACATGCGCAGACGCATTCCTGTGTCGACGCCGGCCGGAACTTTGATCTTGATGTGCTGTTTCTTTTTGACTCGCCCATCCCCATGGCAGTCGGAGCAGGGATCAGTGACCGTTTTACCTTTTCCGTAGCACTGCGGACAGACGCTGGTCATGCTGAAAAATCCGCGACTCTGATGGATCTGTCCCGACCCGCGGCACCGTGTGCACTTTTTGATGCTGCTGGAATTGGCAGCTCCCGAACCATCGCATTTGGAGCAGGTAGCGTAATTATTGAGAGCGGCCTCTTTTTCTACGCCCTTCATCGCTTCTTCAAAGGAGATGGAGAGGTTCATTTTTTTGCTGGCGCCCTGCCGTCCCTCGTCTTCAGCGCCTTCCGGATCGAAGCCGAAGAAGGAGTCGAAGATCGAATCACCCCCGCCCGGTTGGCCGCCGCCGCCGAAAGCTCCCATGAACGTGCGCAGGGCTTCTTCCATCGAGGAGAAACCGGCGTGGTCGCTTGGTCCGCCCATGCCAGCGCCCCGTAAAGCGTCAGCGCCGTACTGATCGTAGATTTGACGTTTTTTTTCATCGCTCAAGATCTCGTATGCTTCTGAGATCTCTTTGAAGCTCTTCTCCGCCTGTTTGTCGCCGGGGTTGCGATCAGGGTGGTATTTGAGAGCGTTTTTGCGATAGGCTTTTTTGATTTCATCTTGGGTAGCGGAACGTGAAAGACCCAAAACCTCGTAGTAGTCACTCATGATAGTAATACTTTTTTTGATGTGATTCTATGGGATTGAGTATAGCGAACGCGACCTTAATCCATCAAGAAATTTAGCAAATAGGAACTCCAATTGCTAAATTTGGAGAATTACATACTATAGTTGCGTGGCTTAGTCTTCTTGTATTTTTGCGCAGCTTTTGATTTCGCCCGGCTTTTGACAGAAGGTTTGTCATAGAAGCGGTGTGCCTTCGCAGATTTCATGATCCCTTCTTTATCGAGCTTCTTTTTAAGTGCTCTCAATGCTTTATCGATGGGTTCCCCGATGCGAACTTTAACACTTGGCATGGACATCTTATCCTGATTTGTTAATGCCTGCTGAGCAATTGTTTGCCCAAACAGGTTAAAATTTAAAATGAAAACAAAATACACGTGTTTTGTTTTGTGTGGCCTAATCTTAAGAGATGGGGAGATATTTTTTCAACTTAGAAAGGGGTGTGCAGGTATTGCAGCTCGATATTTTCAGGGGAGGAAGGCTGGGTTGTCAGGAGGTATTGGCAGAGGAGGGAGAGGTTGGGAACGGGTGCCAAACAAGGCTTCTCTTTCATGGACAGAGGCAGGGATTGCGGTGTTGGGCAGACGAGAAAATCGACATTTTCAGTATGTGCTGCAACTGTGTCGGAGGGGATCAATTCGGAGATTTCTTGCCGAAGGGGGCCTGTTTCCCGCGTTCCTTTGAGCAGGAAAAAGGGGCCGGCTCTAGTAGGGAGGAGAAAAGCGAACGATCCTGAGCTCTGAGGGATGAATGCAAGGGGCGAACTGAAGGGTTTCATGGGGATTTGCAAGGCAAATGCGAGGCTTTTGGCGACCGCTGCGCCAAGTCGGGTCCCCGTATAGGAACCGGGGCCGATGCCGGCGGCGATAGCTGTCAGTCCGGAGAGTTCAAGCGCGCATCTCTGCATCAAGGATTGGATCGAGGGGAGGAGATTTTTGGAAAGGTTGTTTTGATGAGGGAAGATTTCTTCCGCGACAATCCGGTCCTCTTTTGCGAGGGCGATCAGGCAAAGATCAGTGCTTGTGTCGATAATTAAAATGGTCATGACTTTGGCCTTGGAGGATAGCATATTTCTTAATCGGTGGGAAATTAAAAAGGAGACCCCCTTGGGCGCGAGCTTTCCGGAGATGAACCAATAGAGGCTGTTTTTTTCATAAAAAGCTAATGATGAATAACATAAATAATAAATTACGGGGTTGCAAAATAGAAATTCGATTGCTAGTATCCAGATTATTAACCTTATTAAGTAAACCTTGTGAAATTTCGCTTTAAGCCGGACCGATTCTTAATCTTCTTCTTTGTCTTCCTGGGGGTTCTCCTCATTTCCCTGTTGGGCTGCCTTATCTATTTGAGGGACATCCATCAGCTTCAGATTAAAAGCTCTCAGGAGAGACACGACGCTTATGTGATTGCGACTGAATTGAGGTCAAGTTCCAACGATCTCACGACCATGGTGCGCATGTACGTGATTACGGGTAATAAAAAGTACAAGGACCATTTCTTTGAAATCCTTGCGATCCGCAATGGAGAAGCCCCCCGCCCTGTGAGATACGATCTAATCTATTGGGACCTTGTGGATGATGATGTGAGGCCGCGTCCTTTTCTGCCGGCGAAATCTTTACAGCAGCTGATGATCGAGCATGGATTCACAGTGGGAGAGTTCGAGCTGCTGCATGAAGCTCAGGACAAAAGCGATCAGCTGGCGCGGATGGAAATCGCGGCGATCAATGCGATGGAGGGGAATTTCGATGATGGATCGGGGAAATACACACGCCACGGACCTCCTGATCCCCAGCTAGCCAAAGACCTGGTCTTTGGAGACGAATACATGCAGATGAAAAAAGAGATCATGACCCCTATTCTGCAGTTTTTTGAGAATGTTGAAATAAGAACGACAGCGGAAAACAAGGAATTAATTCACAAAGTTAACTTGCTCATGCTGCTTGCTTTGGCTCTGTCTGCAATCTCTACAGTAGTCATGCTCATTTCAATCATAAAGGCGTTGAATGCGCTCAATAAAGCGACCCAAGACAGCGAGATGCTTCTCCTCAACATTCTGCCCTCGCCCATTGCCGCCCGTCTAAAAGGAGGGGAGGAGCCGATTGCCGACGAGTACCCGCAGGCCAGCGTCCTTTTTGCAGATATCGTCGGATTTACAAAAATGACGCACACGATCGGCGCCAAAAAGATGGTCGATCTCTTGAATCAGCTTTTTGCTGAATTCGATAATTTAACGGAGGTGTTCGGAGTTGAAAAGATCAAGACTATTGGGGACAGCTACATGGCGGTGGCCGGAATTCCCATCCCGATGACCGATCACGCGGCCCACCTGGCCGATTTTGCTTTGGCCATGAAGCAAAAACTGGACGAGTTCAATCGCGCAAAGAATGTCGACTTTAAAGTTCGCGTGGGGATGACCTATGGAACTGTCATCGCCGGGGTGATCGGTCACAAAAAGTTCATTTATGATCTGTGGGGGGATGTCGTCAATACGGCCAGCCGCCTGGAGTCGACGGGGATTCCCGGAGAGATCCAGATCAGTGAAAAAATGGCATTGATGCTCGAAGATAATTTCACCGTCATCCCCTCTCATAAAGTGGAAGCCAAAGGCCTGGGCTCCGTCCAGACTTATCTGCTCAAGGGGCGGAAACTCTAGCGATTCTCGCTTATATCAGAATAACTTCTAAACCTGGATTCCAGCAGCGGAAAAAGCGGCGAGAGCATTGTGTCCCGCCAGCTTTGAGGCTGCCCAAAACTTAAGTTTAGAAGTTGTTTGGGTATATTCCAGCTCAAATCAATTGAAGGGATATGGCGTAAAAACATTTTTTATAGATCGCCTCTTCATTGCTTTTTCGCGACAAGGTAAGTTGCACATATTTTCTTGAACTGTTAGATTGGTTGGTTTTTACAAGCAATTATTCACCCTGCCCTACAAATTGGCGCTTCCGCAAAACCCACTGCGCCCGTAAAATTGACTTGCCGTGCCGGGGAATTATTAATTCCCCTCTTTGGGATCCTTGCCTTTCTCCTCAAAAATCGCTAAAAAGAGGAAGAGGCGCCAAAGTGGCGCACTGTTGCTTCATTTTAAATAATAGCGTCCGCGTTCATTTAAGGAGTCGCTCTTGAGCAAAGAAAATGAAATCCCAGAAGATGAGAACATCGAAGAAGCTTTGGTCGAGGCTGTTCAGGACTCGGTCAAGGAAGACCAGCAACGCGACAAAGCGCAATTGGACGCGCCTAAAGATGTCTTCATCATCCCCTTGACCCGACGGCCCTTCTTTCCGGGCATGGCCGCGCCGATTGTCATCGAGCCGGGTGCCTATTACGAAGTGCTCAAGATGGTGGCCAAGTCGGAGCACAAGTGCATGGGCCTCTTTCTGACAAAGAAAGAAGAAATCAATGTATACAAGGTCGGTTTCGAAGATCTGTATGAGGTTGGCGTGCTCGCGCGCATTCTGCGCATCATCCCGATGGAGCAGGGCGGCGCGCAGGTTGTTCTCAATATGGAAAAGAGGATCTCCATTCGAAAACAGCTCAAGGCGGGCAAACATCTCAAAGTTCAGGTCGATTATCACGAGGATGTCGCCACCAAGAATACCAAAGAGCTCAAGGCTTATTCGATCAGCATCATCACGACAATCAAGGAACTGCTCAAGCTCAATCCTTTGTTTAAAGAAGAGCTGCAGATCTTCCTTGGACATTCCGACTTCACTGAGCCGGGAAAACTGGCCGACTTCGCCGTTGCCCTGACGACCGCATCCCGCGAAGAACTTCAGGATGTCCTCGAAACCTACGATCTGCAAGGCAGAATCGATAAAGCCCTCGTCCTGCTCAAGAAGGAACTGGACTTAAGTAAACTGCAGAACAGCATCAATCAGAAGATCGAGGCGACGATATCCAAGACCCAGCGCGAATTCTTTCTGCGCGAGCAGCTTAAGACGATCAAGAAAGAACTCGGTCTTGAAAAAGACGATAAGACATGCGACATCGAAAAGTTCGAGACGCGCCTTAAAAAACGCAAAGTCCCAGACGATGTCATGCAGACCATCACCGAAGAGCTGGAGAAATTGAGCGTTCTCGAAGTGCAGTCAGCCGAATACGCGGTTTGCCGCAATTACCTCGATTGGCTGACGATCGTCCCTTGGGGAATTTACAGCGGCGGGACGGACGGAGCGGAAGGACTCGATCTCAAATTCGCCAAAAAAGTCCTGGAAGAAGACCATTATGGACTCAACGATATTAAAGAGAGGATCCTGGAATTCATCGCCGTGGGCAAGCTGTCGGGCGGGGTGAAGGGGAGCATCATTTGCCTCGTCGGGCCTCCCGGCGTCGGCAAGACCAGCATTGGCAAGAGCGTGGCGAGAGCCTTAAAACGTCAGTTCTACCGGTTTTCAGTTGGTGGGATGCGCGATGAAGCGGAGATCAAAGGCCATCGCCGCACCTATATCGGCGCGATGCCCGGCAAGATGATCCAGGCACTCAAATTTACCCAGGAAATGAATCCGGTGATCATGCTGGACGAGGTCGATAAGATGAGTTCGAGCTATCATGGCGACCCGGCTTCGGCGCTTTTGGAAGTGCTCGATCCCGAGCAGAACAAGGACTTCCTCGATCACTATCTGGATGTGCGCTGCGATCTTTCGAATATCCTGTTTATCGTGACCGCCAACGTGCTCGACACGATCCCGGAACCGCTCAAAGACCGCATGGACATTCTGCGCCTTTCCGGGTACATCCTTGAAGAGAAGGTGCAGATCGCCCAGAAATACCTGATTCCGCGGAACCGCAAGAATATGGGCCTTAAAACAGCCGACCTCGAGTTTACCAAAGGGGCGATTACCCATATCATCAACGGATACGCCCGAGAGGCCGGCGTGCGCAGTTTGGAAAATTACATCAAGAAGATCATGCGCAAAGTGGCCATCCAGGTGGTCAAAGGGATGGATAAAAAAGGAACCAAGTTCAAAAAAGTCACGGTCTCTGATCGCAACCTCGATAAGTACCTGGGCAAGCCGATCTTTACCAGCGACAGGTTCTATGAGCGTACTCCAGCCGGAGTCTGCATGGGCCTGGCATGGACGTCGATGGGCGGCGCCACTCTGTATATTGAATCGACGAGGGTCGCTGCCGAAAAGACGGAGATGAAACTGACCGGCCAGGCTGGCGATGTGATGAAAGAGTCTTCTCAGATTGCCTGGACCTACCTGCACAGCAAGGTCAAACAGTATGCTCCCGGGATCCCGTTCTTCGAAAAGAGCCAGGTGCATGTGCACATTCCTGAAGGCGCGACGCCCAAAGACGGCCCCTCAGCGGGGATCACTATGGTCACGTCCCTGCTTTCTTTGCTGCGCGACGAGCCTGTGCTTAAAGACCTCGGCATGACAGGCGAGCTTACTCTGATGGGCAAAGTGCTGCCGATCGGCGGCGTCAAAGAAAAGTTGATCGCGGCGAAGAGGTCGGGCGCGAAAGTGCTGATCTTTCCCAAGGAAAACCAGAGGGACTACGACGAGCTTCCGCCGTATGTCAAAAAAGGGATCCGCGTGCACTTTGTTAGAAATTATGAAGAGGTCTTCGATGTCGCTTTCCCGAAAAAATAACAGCTTTTCAGAAGCGATGTCGGCGAAGGTCATCAAGCCGGATGAGCTGGAAGAAAAGGTCGCCGAGCTAAGGGGCAGGGGCAAAACGATTGCGACCCTCAACGGGTCATTCGATTTGATGCACGCCGGCCATCTGGAGATGATCTATCAGGCGTCCAGGCAGGCAGACGTACTCATCCTCGCGCTGAACACCGACCGGTCAATCCAGCAGTATAAAAGCCCCCTGCGCCCCATCATCCCTCTCGAATATCGCTTGAGGATGATGGCCGCCCTCGAGATGGTCGATTTCGTGACCTGGTTCGATGAGACTGATCCGCGGCAGATCCTCTCCAGGATCAAGCCCGACGTCCATGTGAACGGAGCGGAGTACGGAGAGGACTGCATTGAGGCGGAAACGGTGAGATCCTTTGGTGGAAAAATCCACATCGTTTCACTGATCCCTGGGCTTTCCACATCGCAGATCATTAAAAAAGTAGTAGAAACATGCGTTTGATCGGCTCATTCGACACAGAAAAGGAAGCGTACTCGTTTTATTCTTTCCTGCTCAAGGAAGGGATCCAGAATATTTATGAGTCTTTTACTGAGGAGAAAACCAGCGCCAAGCAGTACCGGATTTGGGTTTATGACGAGGACGATCTCGAAAATGCTGTCGAATGGATGAAACGCTACAGAGAAAATCCTGCCGATCCAAAGTTTCAAAGCGGCGATATCCCTATGGCGACCACGCCCCCTTCACCGGGATATACCGAAATCTCTGAATCGGAGGATCTCAAATGGCAGAGCGTTCCTCCCGTCCGCGTCAAGACGCGCCGCTTTTCCCTCACCCTCACTAATTTCATCATCGTCCTCTGCGGTTTCTTGTTTTTGTGGAACGACTTTCAGGAGGCGCAAATTCTTAAGGAAAAAGGGGAGCTTGCAGTGCAGATCGCCATGACCCCTCTTCAGCAGGATCTGCTCTTCGATTACCCCAGCTCCTATCATTACGTCGAACAGATGATCGATAATGTTCCTCTGAGCTCTTATAAAGAGTTTAAAGAGCTTCCTCCCGATGCGATGGCCTATCTGAAAAAAGCGGACGAGGCGCCTTCGTGGAAAGGGATCTATGAATTTTTTGTGACGGCAAAGAACAAAGGTTGGAATGCCGCGGCATCTGTGCCGATGTTCGAAAAAATCAGCCAGGGACAAGTCTGGCGGCTGTTCACTCCTTGCCTTATGCATCGCGACTTTCTCCACATTCTGTTCAACATGGTTTGGGTGTGGCTGCTGGCCAAGCAGGTTGAAGAGCGGATGCGCAAATTCAAGATGTGCCTTCTGATCCTGATCATCGGCGTGATTTCCAACGTTGCCCAATACCTGGTCAGCGGACCTTATTTTCTCGGCTTTTCGGGAGTCATCGTCGGTTTGGCTGGTTTTATCTGGGTGCGTCAGAAGCGCGCTCCGTGGGAAGGGTACCCCTTGCAACGCGGCACGGCGCTTTTCCTGCTCTTCTTCGTCATCGCCATGTTCGTCATTGAAATTTTGACGTTCAGTCTGCAGATGTTTTCCGTCATCCAGCTTTCTCCGAATATCGCCAATACAGCCCATGTCATCGGTGGACTTGTCGGCATGCTTCTGGGCAGATTTTCCTTCTTCAGCAGGAGGGTGTCATGACGGTGCGCGATTTAACGATCCTTGGCTGCTCAAGCCAGCAACCGACACGCACGCGCAATCACGGCGCCTATCTCGTCCGCTGGAATGAAGAGGGACTTCTCTTTGACCCTGGTGAAGGGACACAGCGTCAGTTTATCTTTGCCAATGTCGCGCCGACCTGCGTTACGCGTATTTTTGTCAGCCATTTTCACGGCGACCATTGCTTGGGTCTCGGCTCGATGCTGATGCGGCTCAATCTTGATAAGGTGACCCATCCGATCCATTGTTATTTTCCCGCCAGCGGCCAGATCTATTTCGATCGCCTCCGCCATGGGACGATCTACCATCAGGTCATCCAGATCGTCGAGCATCCGATCCGAGAAGAAGGGATTGTCGAAGAAGATGAGCATTTCCGCATTGAAGCGCGCTTCCTGGAACACGGGGTCGAGAACATCGGCTGGAGGATCACTGAGAAAGATTCACGCAAATTCGACAAAGTCAAGCTCGATGCCGCCGGGGTCAAGGGACCGAACGTCAGGCTTCTCGAGAGAAACGGGGAAATCGTGATTGAAGGAAAGAAGATCCGATTAGAGGATGTGAGCCATGTCAGGAAGGGGGACGTCCTCGCTGTCGCGATCGACACGCTTCCGTGCCAGGAAGCCATCGACCTCGCCAGGGGGGCCAAGCTTTTTCTCTGCGAGAGTACCTATCTGGAAACCCATCGCGATCTGGCTGAAAAGCACCATCACATGACCGCTAAGCAAGCTGCAGAGATCGCTAGGGCAGCCGGCGCTGAAAAGCTGGTCCTGACCCATTTTTCCGCCCGCTATCAAGACGTCGAAGACTTCGCCAAAGAGGCGCGTCTCATTTTCCCCAACACTCTTGCAGCCGAAGACCTTAAAGTATTCCCCTTCTAGGAATCCTATTTTTTTAAATACAGATGGATCGCTTCAGTCCGACAGGAGTCCAGCAATAGGCGCAATTTCTCATTGCTTGCCGGAAGATTAAAAAAGGCCTTCCTCGCCGATCCTTCGGTCGAGGTGTATTCGAAATCCCCGTTGCTAAGAACTTCATCCATGCATTTGAAGATCTCTTCTTGCACTTTCTGATCCAATTTCATGAATTGATCCATCAGATGAGCCGTATAAACCACCGAGTGGGGCTGGCTGAATCCTTTCGCCAGGTACTCAAGGAGAGCTTTCTGCGATGCGGCCGTGCCAAAATCCATTTCGATTTCCAGGCAGCGGAACACATCGGATGATAGATTTATCGCCGATGCCATCGCCAGCCGTCCGTCTTTAATTGTCATTCCCATAAAAACACCTGCAATTTTATCGATGGATTGCAAGGGTTCCAGTGTCGTTTCCCTCCAAGTGAGGACCTGAATGGGTTTCAAGCTAGGGGAAACATAGAGGAAAGGGCTGTCGAACTTGATCGATTCGATTCGAGATCTGGATCCGATATTCAGGGTTTGGAGACATTTTTTTGTATTCAAATCCCAGACTTTGAGAAATCCCTTTTCATCCCCGGAGAAGAGATGATCGCCTGCAACGCATAATGAAGTGACCGGGCAGCCGTGGTCCGAGAGGGTGTCGGTGCAGTCGCCCGTTTTGATATCCCAAAAACGGATAGAGTGGTCTTCAGAGCCGGAAATTAATTGATCCCCCCAGGCATCCAGGCAAAGCACTCTCCCTTGATGGCCTGTGAACTTGTGGCCCACCTCTTCGTAATCCATTGGAAACGCAGATGAATTTAGCTTTAGGGCCATGATTTCATTGCTTGAGGTTGTCCCCAAAAAGAGAAGATTGTCCCTTGCGAAGAGGCTTGAAAAATAATCTTTGTGATGGAAGGAGACCGTCATCGACTGCTTGCTCGAAGGGGATTCGAAGCGAACGAATGAATAGGAGCCCAACTGATAGATTGAAGCGATGATGCTGCTGCCTTTGACGGCCAGAGTGCAGTTGGAACGAATCGCAGCTAGAGCGTTTGTGATTGGCGTCCAATAAAAACTGCTTTTAGTGGGAAGGTGGAAGTTTTCGGGGTCCAGGGGGTGGTCTATTATTGCAAAGGTGCGGGCTGAAATATTTCTAAATTTTGTCTCAATTAATGCACTGCGCTGCTCGATTTCCAATGTGCTCATTCCGCTAGAATCGAAGCAGTCCTTCCATTTCAAATAGGATGGGGAAAAACGTTCAGAATTGGAGGATTGGTCCTTAGTTGTCTTCAATTGTACATCGGATGACATGGCGCCTCTCAAATTAATTTCTTTGTTCATTTTCGAGAAACTACAAAGGCTAAGTGAGAGGGGAGGTAATTATCAAGTAAATTGAAATTCACTAAGACATCGTTAAATCGCGGGCGATCAGCTGGAGTTCTTGGATCAGAGCCTGGGTGGGCTCAGGATTGGAAGTGAAGGTGCGGAGCATTTTGCTAAGGTCTGAATTCTCTGGCTGCTGTTCGTGAAATTTCTGAATGGCCTGAAGCAAAGTGATATTTTCTTCAATACCCGGAATTTCAAGCGGCTGATTGAGGATATTGGAGAGGATTTCGGCGCTGTCTTTTAGATTTTCCCTTAACATTCCTTACCTCACTAAGATGGCCTGTTCGACCGTCTGGTTTAGATGGTTTCCATTCGAAGTGACTTCCTGCAGGAACGAAGGCTGAGTTGACAAGGATGGGTCGTCCAATGCTTTTTGCAGTTGTTCGGCTAGGATCGTCGCCTGGGTCTGCATCTGTTGCGCCAGCTGGGGGACGTTCGGCGATGCTGATGAGGCTTGCGGAAGGGGTTGGCTCGGAGATGGTCCGCCGATAGGAGTCGTCATGGAAGCTCCTTACTTTCGTTTAGAGAGTTTTTTTCGGGAATGGCGGGAAGAGCCTCTTTTCTTTTTAAAGGGACTTTTCGGTTCGCGCACAAAAGAGGTTTGCATCGGCCAGCCGGCCAGAGGGGGGAGGTCTTTCATAATTACCCTTCTTTTCTTAAGATGGTATAATTAAAATATTAAATTGTCAAATTAGGGGAGGGATATTTTGAATATATCCCTAATTACGAGAGAGGACTGGAAATTAATTTTTGCGCAACTGGTTGCTGATGACCCCTGCCGCGATGGCGAAGGCGGAGGCCACATTGAGGGAGTTTTTATATCCGACCAGCGGGATGCGGACGATCGCATCCGCCTGGGCGAGGGACTCCTTCGACAATCCATACTCTTCGTTGCCGAGCATCAGGGTGAAGGAGGGAGGAAAGACGAAGTCGAAAACACAGGGGGCGTTGGGGTCGGTCTCCAAAGCAATCATGGGGCGGGGAAGGCTGGACAGGACGGCGTTCTGCTCGCAGACGACTTTATCGAATGTGTCCATCGAGGTCTTCTGCACCTTGAGATTATCGACAAAGGGGGTCTGTTTTGCAAAGCACACCTTGCCCAGACGGAAAGCCTCTGTCGTGCGTAAAATGCTGCCGACGTTGAAGGCGGATCTCAGATTGTCGAGATAGATGGCGATAGGGAGGCAGGGAACCGATGAGGGTTCATCCTGCTGATGGAAAGGGGTGGTGGCGAGGAGGTTGTGCTCCTTCCAGGAGATTTCTGCTTTTGCCAGGTGCATATGGTAGCGGTCGGAGAGAGCGGGGAAGTCCTCTTCTGATAGCCGCGGCAGTCCGCACCAGCCTTCTACGCGTCGGTAAAGGTCGAGGTGGCGGCTATCGCGCCATTCGTGAAAGGTGCGCAGGATCTCAGCTGCTTTTTTATGGCGGAACTTCTCTGAAAAGCGGAGGAATTCTCCTTCGGTGGTGCTTGCGATCATTTAGCTGCCTGGGTTGCGAAGTACTCGTCGAGCTTTCCTTCAAACAGTCGGGGCCGGTTTTCTTCGAACGCGATGATCTTGGTGGCTGCGTTGCCGATCAGGTCGCGGTCATGGCTGGCGAAAAGCACAGTTCCTTTGAAGTCCTGCAGGGCCCACGAAAGGGCGGAGACAGCTTCAAGGTCGAGGTGGTTGTTCGGTTCGTCCATGATGAGGACGTTATAGTTGCAAAGCATCATGCCGCCGATGATGAGCCGTGCGGTCTCTCCCCCTGAAAGATGGGAGATCGGCTTAAAGGCATCATCGCCGGAAAAGAGCATCTTGCCGAGAATGCTGCGAACATCCTGGTCGTACACCCCTTCTCTTCGTTTTTTGAGCCAGTCGAAGGCGGTCATGGAGCTTTTTTTGTCGATGATTTCCGCGTGGTTTTGTGGGAAGTAACCGATCTGGACCTGGTGTCCGACCTCGATCCTTCCTCCGTCGGATGGCAGTACGCCCGCGAGCATTTTCAGCAGCGTTGATTTCCCTTTGCCGTTATTGCCGATCACTCCGATCTTCTCGCCTTTCATGGCTTCGAAGGAGAAGTTGCGGATGACGGGCTTTCCTTCATATCCCTTCGAGACTTCGCTGCACTTGAAGACGACCTGTCCTGAGGGTTTCTCAGGGGGATAGAAGCGGATATAGGGGCGCTGGATGTTCGATTTTTTGAGTTCCTGCGGCTCCAGGCGGTCGATCTCTCTCAGGCGGGACTGGACCTGGCTGGCGCGTGTGCCGGCGCCGAACTTGGCGACGAATTCGCGAAGCTGGGCGACTTTCTTCTCTTTGCTCTTGTTCTCCAGCTCAGTCCGTTCGCGCACCGCTGTCTTGGCGACGAGCATCTCGTCGTAATTGCCCGGGTAGATGATGAGGGTCTCATAGTCGATGTCGGCGATATGGGTCGTGACGGCGTTGAGGAAGTGTCTATCATGGCTGACGACGACAAGGACTCCTTTGTAGTCGTGGAGGAATCTCTCCAGCCATCCGATCGACTCGAGGTCAAGGTGGTTCGTCGGTTCATCGAGAAGTAGAGCATCGGGGTTGCCGAAGAGGGCTTGGCAAAGCATGACCCGGAACTGTCTGTCTGTCGGAATGGCGTGCATTTTTTCGTGGTGCAGTTCGGGGGGGATGCCCATCCCGGTGAGAAGGATCTCGGCGTCGGACTCTGCGTTGTAGCCGTCCTCTTCGTTGACGATCTCTTCGATTTCCCCTAAGCGGATGCCGACATCGTCAGTCATTTCAGCTTCGTAGAGCTTCTCCCTTTCCGCCAGCGCATCCCACAGGCGCTGGTTGCCCATGATGACGACGTCCAAGACCTTAAAGTCGTGGAATTGCTCGATATTTTGCTTCAGGAACCCGACTCTGCGCGGGAGGGCGACAGAGCCGCTGGTCGCCTCTTCGACGCCCATGACGATCTTGAGGAGCGTCGATTTGCCAGCTCCGTTCGGTCCCGTCAAGCCGTAGCGGCTATTGGGGTTAAAGGTCACTGTGATGTCTTCGAACAGGAGGCGCGGGCCGACTTTTTTGGTAATTTTATTTAAGCTGATCGTCATAGATGCTAATTTAAGTTAAAATGTGGAGAATGATGTTAACAGAAATGCAATAGAGGGACAAGGGATATGCTGGCCTTTGGAGAGGGAGTCTATAAATATTTGAATTACTTGCGCGTCGTCAAAAATGCCTCCGAGCATACCCTGCGCAATTATGGACTGGACCTCGAGGGGTTCAAGCTGTTTTTCGAGAAGGAGGTCCTCAAGCTGCAGGCGGAGCAGCTTTCGCCCAAGATCGCCTCTGCGCTTAAAGCTCCAGTCCAGACCCCTTTTTTGGTCTCCGACATTGACAAAAGGGCTATCCGTTCCTATCTGGCGGCAATGGCCGCAAAGGCTGCGACGAAAAAGACGGTCCTGCGCCGACTTTCCTCTCTGCGCTCATTTTTCAAATATCTGGTCAAAGAGCGCATGGCGGAGCACAACCCTCTCGATGAGATCGACGCTCCCAAGCTGGAAAAGAAGATCCCTCCCTCGCTCAGCTACGATCAGGTGATGCGGCTCTTCGACCAGGCGGACACTTCCAGCTATTTGGGATTCCGAGACCGCTGCATCATGGAACTCTTTTACAGTAGCGGACTGCGCATCAGCGAGCTTGTGGGGCTGGAACGTCAGCATTTTGACGAGCGGAATTTTCGCCTGAGGGTGCTGGGCAAGGGGAAAAAAGAAAGGATCGTACCGATCACTCAGACCGCCGCGAAGTGGTTGAAAGACTATCTCGAACATCCCGAACGCCATCGCGACATCGATGATCACATGGCTGAAGCGGACGATAAGGCGATCTTTCTTAACAAATGGGGCAAGCGGCTGACCGTCCGATCTGTCGATCGGAAGTTTCAGGAGTATTTGAAGGCCAGCGGCCTTGTCGGCAAGATCACGCCCCACACCATCCGTCATACGATTGCGACCCATTGGCTGGAGAAGGGAATGGATTTAAAGACGATCCAGGTCTTGCTCGGCCATAGCTCGCTCTCCACGACCACAATCTACACGCAGGTTTCCTCTCGCTTGAAAAGGGAGGTCTACGAGAAGGCACATCCCTTTGCACTTTCCAAGGAAGAAGCCGCCGAACTCTAGAAAAATGTTTCAAGGAATTGACGGTTGACCTGGTAAATACGAGCATTGCTGCTCTCCCATGTGCAGCGTTTGACGGTAAAGCCAATCGTAGCAATGACCCTGCTGAGGCGTAAGAGAGGCATGAGCGCGCTGTAATCAGGGACGGGTCGAATGCTTGCATACCCAGCTAAAAAGGACGATCTGCTGGCGGGGTGGGCGGGCCATTCTCCGTGTTCCAGTGGGCAAAAATCATCTTCAGCAAAACTTGAGCGCGCGGAAGACCAGTCAATAATACCCTCGATCCTGTCGGAGCTTACTATCACATTGCCAGGCCGAAAATCGCGATGGATCATGCAAGGTCCGTCCAATGAATTCAGCAGGTGGATGTGGGCATTAAAATAGTCGCGGCATTCATTTAACAGCGCTGGAGGCAGGTGGTTGCTGCATTCATCCAGGCCTTCTTCAAACTTCAGGGTGAAAGGAACGCGCGGATCGGGGCTTAAGTCCTGCGGCTGTGTCAGGTCGCCATAGCCTGATGTGCGATTAAGATGGATGCGCGCCAGCAGAGATCCCATCTCATGGGCTACTTTGTCGGTGAAATCCGCTGTTCTAAGCAGCTCGCCTTTCAAGCACTCCATCAGAACAGCTCCATGGATCCCTGTTTCAGGCTGCACGAGCTGCACAATGCGAGGCACCGGCAACTTGCCGGCGAAGTGATTCAGAAAATACACTTCGCGCAAATAATCGCCTGTGCGCCCGCAAATTTTTAATATGAGCTGCGCACCGTTTGGCAGCGTGATTTTATAGACGGTCGCGACCATGGCATCTTCATGGTCGATAAGTGAAAAGGCTGCTCCTTGAAGGCCAAGGAGCTCTCGATACAAGGTGATAGGATGATCCACATTGCTCCTCTTTTAAGCCTTTTGAACCTCCGGCTCAAAAGGCTCTAAAAACCGGCCGCCTGTTTAGGGGGAAAGTAAACTTGGAAAGTCCCATCCCTGGTAATCCTGGTCGCAGGCAGGCTCATCATTGGGTCCTGCGTGCGAGATCCAGACTTTCAGAGCCGAGGGTTGGAAAATGGCGTTGTGAAGATTGGACTCGCGTGCGACGGGGCGCTTGACGATCTCCATCAAGGTCTTTTCGTCGATCGAGCCGTAATTTTCCAGGACGCGCTCGACGAGCACGGGGTAGCGCTCAGGATGGGGGAAGCCCGTCAGAAGGAGGCAGTCGCTCGGCTGCAGCCGATAGAGCATCGCAAGCCGATTGCCTTTTTCGAAAAGAAGTGTCTGGAAAGGAGTGTTTTCGATATTGCATCCCGTCAGGACGAATTTATCATGGTCCCCATCGGGTCCATAGTTTTGCGGAAGCTGGGAGGGAGCGATCAGTGCGTAGGACTCCCCGGGGGCGAAAAATTTCAACTGGCTGGCCGTGGTGTAAACGCCGATGCTCTCCCGGGTCTTCCCATCTGAAAAGACATAGTAGTATTCGCAGGTTCTTGGAGTACTTGCCAGGATCGCTTTGGCCTCTTCTAGAGAGGTGGCGTTCTGTAAAATATCCCTTAAGAGGAAGGCCATTGGGACGCCGGCCCACGAGCCGTAGCCAAGACCGCCGATCTCGCCGATCGCGATCTTCTCCAAATTCATGCCGGTAATCGTTCCGATGAACCCTGCATAGCTCACATTCAGAAATGGTGATCCCTGATCGGGTTCGACGACCTGAAGGACGGCCGTGCTCTGGAGGTTCTTGCCGACAGAGTAATCGAGGACGCGGACGTGGTATAGTTCTCCGTTCTTAGAGGCAGAGCCGGCTACTGTGATGCCGCTGCAGTGGAACATTTCAGGAAAGAGGTTGAGGACGATGATCTTTTGAAGAGGAATTCCCGATCCGTCCGACATCCCTTTCATCTCTTGTTTGAAATGATCGGGCACAAAGGACATGAGAAGTGAAATGTTTCTAGAGAAATCTTCGACTCTTCCCGGAATGGGGGATTTGGGCTGATCGATGTAGGTCGAGATGTTGCGCTGGATTTGCTCCTTCAATAGAGATCCGTGCTGGTATCCTCTTTCGTAGGGAGTTCCCTTCAGATGGAGGACATACTGTCCGTTCCGCTGTTCAAGAGACCCGGTTCCTTCTTTAGAAAGGAGGGCCGAAAAAACGGGAAGTGAGGTGAAAATCAAAAAAAGGAAAAATGCGGCGATTCTAGATTTCATATTGCGCTCCAGATTAAAGAAATGGGGAAAGCGATAAGCCGGATTCTGTCGTTGAGCAATCATTCCTCTAGGGATCCTGTCGCCAGGATCCTCAAGCGATCCGGCAGATGCCCTGCGGAGAACAGTATCGGCATCTGCGCCTTGCTTCGGATAGGGTTTATAACACCTCGCATTTCTGCGAGCGCGGCTAACTCTAATAAGCTAGCGTTTTCAGCCTGTCCGGTTTTTGAGGCCGGCGGTGTGTTTTCTGTTACACTTTCCGTAGCCTTGCGGCCCCCAGTCTTTCACTGGTATCCTCTCCTGCGAAGTCCAGACTTTCCTCCCCTGCGGGGGATGCCCGCAGCAGCGATTGCCTGCTTTCCCCAAAAACGTTATGCGCTGGCCAGACGGCGACGGCGGCGCTTAGTAGCAACTGCAGAGCCTTCGAGGGCTTCGCTTTCCTGCCAGAAGTGGATGCGGGAGCAGTGCTCGCAGAACACCAGGTTTTCCCCTTTGCGCACCAGATTTTCATGCTGGGCGGTCAGAACGATATGGCAGCCGCTGCATGTGCGGTTCTCGATAGGAACGACGACGCGGTCTCTCTTATTGCGGAGGAGTCTGTCGTAAATTTGCAGTGTGTCCTGATTGGCCTTTAAAGCAAGGGCGTCCCGCTTTTCTTTCAAGCTGGCGCCTTCTTCGTTGATCAGCTTGATGCTGGACTGGATCTCTTTCTCCAGATTCATGCTGCTCTCTTCGGACCCTTTCAGGCTGTCTCTGATCTTAGTCAGCATTTCTTCTTCAGCGACGCGTTTGTCGACGAGGTCGGAGACTTTCTGTTCGATGGCGATCCTCTCTCTTTCGGCGTGGGTCATCTCTTGTGTGATCGCGTTGAACTCGTCGGCCTTTTTGATATTGGACTGTTGCGATTCCAATTTCTTGATTTTCGCGTTGACCTCTTGGATCTTCTGCTCGAGGGACTGGATGTTTTTTCCAAGTTCTTCAATTTCAGCTTCTTTGTCGTGCGTTTGAGCGTGGAGCTCCTTGCGGAGGTCTTCGATCTGCTGCAGCTCTTTCAGTCTCTCTTTTTTGACGCGCATGAGACGGATCATCTTCATGTCGAGTTCCTGAATGTCTAAAATCTCCTTGAGGTCATCTAGCATTGTCTTCTCACTTGAAAAAGGTAAATGTATATATGAATTCTTGTGCGATAGCTTAGCCTCTAAGGTCAATATCCCTCAAGCAAAATTGTCTCCCTGGAAAGGGGGGATCGAGGAGGATTCAGCGGCGCTCTCCATTGTGAATTGCAGGTTGTTGTCAATTAACCATTTAAACGAAAATATATAAAAAAATATTTGACAACCCTGAGTGAATGAGCAACAATGCAGAATAGAACCATGGAGCTGCCTTATGACAAAGTCCGCCTCGGGTAAAAAGAACAAAGTCTCCTCCCAGAAAAACGAAAATTCCAAAAAGAAAGAGACGCGGGTCACGATCCGCTATGATGTGGGGTTCTCCAATAATCTTTTTATCCGGGGCCACGGGGCCGGCTTAAGCTGGGACCGTGGAGTCCTGCTCAAAAACATCGGGCCTGACGAGTGGATCTGGGAAGCGAGCAATCCTTTTGGGGACTGCGAGTTCAAGGTTCTGATCAACGACAGGCTGTATGAGGCCGGCGAGAACCATCATCTGCATGATGGGGTCTGGCTTCAGTACACTCCAAAATTTTAGCGCTCTTTTTTTTCTTAAATGCCAAATCTGAATTCTGAAAAACAGGTTCGTTTTTTTGAATTGTTCATTTTTTTGTTCCAAACAGGCAATCTGGTTGTTAGGGGTAAAAAATGAGGGGGTAGATCATGAGCCAGTGCATTGAAACGAGCAGCGGACTTAAACAATCGAATCAATCAGAGTGTTTGCCTGAAAAGGAGAGCGACATGTCCCATCTTGAAAAATATTTTAACCGCGTGCCTGCCGAAAAAAGAACGAATGCTGCGATCGCCTACATGGCGTCGCTCGACCACATCCGAACCGAATTCCCTCTGATCGAACAAAGGATCGTCCAGGAACTGAAAGATCAGCGCACCCATTTGAAATTGATCGCTTCGGAGAATTTTTCCTCTCTTGCCGTACAGCTTGCGATGGGCAATCTTCTGACCGATAAATACGCTGAGGGAGTGCCATTCCGGCGCTTTTACGCCGGGTGCGACAATGTCGATGCGATCGAGGCCGCTGCATGCGACGAAGCGAAGAAACTGTTCAATTGCGACCACGTCTATGTCCAGCCCCATTCGGGAGCCGATGCGAACCTGGTGGCTTTTTGGGCGATGCTGGTCTATCGCGTGCAAAACAAGGAAGTCGAAAGGCTCGGAAAGAAGAGCATCGATGAGCTGACAGCCGAAGAATATGAAAGCGTCCGCAAATTGCTTGTGGGCCAGAAGGTGATGGGGATGTCGCTCAACTCCGGCGGTCATTTGACCCATGGCTACCGGCACAATATTTCTGCCAAAATCATGCAGTCCGTGCCCTACGAGATCAATCGCGAGACAGGGGTGCTGGATTACGCTCAGCTGCAGGAACAGGTCAAAAGAGAAAAGCCCGCCATTCTGATCGCAGGCTACTCCGCTTATCCAAGGTTGATCAATTTTGCTAAAATGAGGGAGATCGCAGACAGCGTCGGCGCGATGCTGATGGTCGACATGGCCCACTTTGCAGGTCTTGTGGCAGGCAAGGTGATGAAAGGAGAATTCGATCCGGTTCCGTTTGCGCACATCGTGACGACGACCACGCATAAAACACTTCGAGGCCCTCGCGGAGGCATGGTCCTGTGCAAAAACGAACTTAAGGATGTAGTCGACAAGGGATGCCCGATTGTTCTGGGCGGACCTCTGCCCCAGGTGATGGCGGCAAAAGCAATCGCGTTCAAAGAAGCCAACACGATCTCCTATCAGCAATATGCCCATCAGATCGTCGCCAACTCCCGCGCGCTCGCCCAGCAGCTCATGAAGAAAGGGGTAAAACTGACGACCGGCGGAACGGACAACCATCTGATCGTCTTCGACGTCGCCTCGACCTTTGGCATCACCGGTCGTCAGGCCGAGCTTGCTTTGAGAGAGGCCCGATTGACCGTCAACCGCAACACCCTGCCCTTTGACACCAACGGCGCATGGTATACGTCCGGCGTCAGGATCGGAACGCCTGCTGTAACGACCCTTGGGATGAAAGAGCTCGACATGGTCGAGATCGCAGATGCAATCGTCGAGCTATTGCAGAACACAAAACCTGCTGTCGATGAAAAAGGGCCAGGAATGAGCCGCGCGAGGGTGGATATCGATCCCAAAGCTTTGGCTGTCGTCCAGAAAAGGGTGTCTACGCTTCTTTCCGCTTATCCCCTTTATCCGGAACTCGTCATAGATTAATTCTGAAGAATTGGCTAAGTTGAAATAAATGGTCTGAATAAGAATACTGAATATAAAATAAGAAATAGAGGTTTTTTATGATGTTCCGCAATCAGGAAGAAGAGCCATCGCAAAAGAAGCCTGGCATTAGCCTGCTCGAAGACAAGATTGACGAGGCCCTTTTAAAAACGCGCCGCATTTTCTTGTCCGACGCGGTTGATAATGATAGCGCCAAAGAAATTATCCGCAAATTCTGGTATCTGGAATCGATTGATCCAGGAAAACCGATCCTTTTTGTCATCAATTCTCCAGGCGGTTCCGTTGACTCCGGCTTTGCGATCTGGGACCAGATCAAAATGATCACTTCCCCTGTGACGACTATGGTCACAGGACTGGCCGCTTCGATGGGGTCGATTTTAAGCCTGTGCGCAGCTCCCGGGCGCAGGTTCGCCACTAAGAACGCGCGGATCATGATCCACCAGCCTTCGGTCAATGCGATCATTCGCGGGCAGGCGACAGATCTCGAGATCCACGCCAAAGAGATCATTAAAACGCGTCAGGCTCTCGTCGAACTGTACGTCCAAGCGACAGGAAAAGACGCCAAAGTGATCGACCGAGCGATCGACAGGGATACATGGATGAGCTCTCAAGAGGCCCTCGAATTCGGCCTGCTCGATAAAATCGTCAGCTCCTATAAAGATTTATAACAATGTCCAGGTTTCCGTTCGTCAAATATCAGGGAGCGGGAAACGACTTTGTCCTGATCGACTTGAGTCATTCCCTGCCTTCCCTGGATTGGGCGGATTTGGCGCGGCGGCTGTGTGAGAGACGCCATGGGATCGGAGCCGATGGCCTTCTTCTTCTACTCCCTTCGAAAATTGCCGATTATCGAATGAGCATTTTTAATGCCGATGGCAGCGAACCTGCCATGTGCGGCAACGGGATTCGCTGTCTTGCCGACTACATTTTCAAGCGCAACCCTGCGCTGCAGGAAGTGTCGATCGAAACGATGAATAGGGTACTGAAATGCCGCATGGATGCAGGAGGGATTGCCGTCGATCTCGCTGCTCCCTCCATCTTGCATTGGCCCATCGAGCTTGATCGTGAAGCAGTTTACGTCGTCGATACCGGCGTTCCCCATGCTGTCATATTCGTCCAAGCTCTCGATCAAGTCGCTGTCGAGTCTCAAGGCCGCAAGATCAGGTTTGATTCCCGATTTGCTCCGCATGGGGTCAATGTGAACTTCGCCTTTGTCGGATCGGACGGCACACTTTTTCTCCGCACTTATGAACGGGGCGTCGAAGGGGAGACTCTTGCGTGCGGAACAGGCGCTGCCGCGGCAGCCTTTGTCGCGATGAAGATTCATCATCTAGGTCAAACCGTCCAAGTCTCCACACGTTCATCCCTGGAATCGGCAACAGCGGAATATCGTCCTCTCCTGCGCCTCAATTTCTTTGCAAGCGCTCAAGGCGAGCATGCCATCGAAATGATCGGCGGCGCCAAACAAGTGTTCGAAGGAGCGGTCGATCCAGAATCTCTATGAGGGAATTTCTTCCTGCCTGTGTTGAACAGGGGGCCAGGGAAGCAACCTGCGAATCACTGCTCTCATCGCAGTCTGCAGATGAACTCCAAACGTCTAGCTCAACTCATCCCAAGACCTGTCGGGTTTGTCGCTTCTTCCGCCTTGATTTGAAAAGCATGAGAGATTTATAGAGAGGTTCTGTCTGCTGATTGAAGCCGCAAGATCGAGGAGGTCTAAATGCTTATCGGGATCCCAAAGGAAATCAAGGATCAGGAATATCGCGTCGGCGCGACTCCCGACATGGTGAAGGCGCTCGTTCTCGCGGGCCATCAAGTCATGGTACAGACCCTGGCAGGAGAGAGGATTGGGTTCCCCGATGCGATGTATGCTTCAGCTGGCGCCAGGATTGTCTCTGCGATCGCAGAAGTCTATCAGGCGGAGATGGTCATCAAGGTGAAGGAGCCCCAGACTCAGGAATTTCCTCTGCTAAAAGAAGGGCAGATCCTTTTTTGCTATCTTCATCTCGCTCCTGATCCAGAACAGACAAAGCATCTGCTCAAACAAAAAATCGTCGGGATTGCTTACGAAACCGTCACCGACACAAAAAACAGGCTGCCGCTGCTCGTTCCGATGAGTGAGATCGCAGGAAGGATATCGATTCAGGCAGGGGCCAACGCACTCCAATTGTCCAATGGAGGCAAAGGCGTCCTACTCGGCGGAGTGACTGGTGTGCTCCCTGCAAAAGTGGCCGTGATCGGCGGGGGGATCGTCGGAACGGAGGCCGCGCGTATGGCGATGGGTCTTGGCGCCGATGTTGTCATTCTGGACAGGAACCTCAATCGTTTGCGCGAGCTGGACGCTCTCTTCGGCCCTCGGCTAAAAACCGCCTTTTCATCGCCAGCGGCGGTCGAAGAACATGTCGTTGAAGCGGACCTTGTAGTGGGCTCCGTCCTCATTCCGGGAAAAATGGCGCCGAAGCTGGTGACCCGCGACATGGTCAAAAAAATGAGTCCTGGATCGGTCATCGTCGATGTGGCCATCGACCAGGGAGGCTGTACCGAGACATCAAGGCCGACGACCCACACGAGTCCGACATATGTCGTCGACGGCGTCGTCCACTATTGCGTCACCAATATGCCAGGGGCCGTTGCCCGTACTTCGACCCAGGCGTTGACCAACGCGACAATGCCTTACGCGCTGAAAATTGCGAGTAAAGGATATAAGCAGGCCCTCAAGGAGGATCCGGGTCTGATGGTTGGGCTGAACGTCTATCTTGGCAAAGTGACGAACGCTCCCGTCGCCGCCGACCTGGGATATGAATATGCTCCTCCTGAGAAACTTTTCTAAAGGACAGGCTGTTCAGGATTTATTTTTAGCCTGTCCGGTTTCCTCTCTTCCGGTGTTTTTCCCCCTAGCGCCCGGTTTCAAAAGAGCAGCTTCCGCCCCAGCCCTGCCTGCGGCAGCTTGCAAACATATTTATCTCCGGGCATGCTGAAATCTAAGGAGTAATGTAAGCTATTACCCGCTCCTTAGATTTTCTATGCGATAAAGGTTTTATGGAAGGCTCCCCATTTTCAAAAAAGGATCTGGCCGATGGAAAAGCGCTGCTCGAGGCCGGCAAGGTCGGGCAGGTGCTGTTCTCGGAAGGGACCTATCAGGTCGAGGCTTCCGATTTGACCAAAAAAGGGCGCTACTGGCCCTTTTTACAGCTCGACGACGAGGGCCATGTCCTCGACTGCTTTTGCAGCTGTCCCGAGGCGGAAAAGAAAAAATCGTGCGCCCATCTTGCAGCCGCCTACCAAAAAATCTTCAATGGACATCGCGCCCCCCTCCATATGCGTTTCCACGATTCCCTGTGGAACCATCTCTGCCAGCTGGCCAGCCATCGGCATGGCTATGATGCCCAAGCGCTGAAAGGTAAAAACCAGGTCTATGAGGCCAAATCGGTCACCGGCAAGAAGCTTTTTTCTGTCAAAGGGCTTAATCCCAAGGGCAAGAAACGACTTCAGGAAGTGTTGTTCAAGCGCACCGTCGAAACGGAGGAGACCTCCCTTAAATTCTCCAACCTTCCCCCGGAAGAGATTGCCCTTTGGAAAGAAGGGCGTCCAAGCCATGAATTGCAATATGAGCTCTCATTTTGGTCCGACCTTTCCAAATGGATGATGGCGATGCAGGAAGACAAGGAGAAATACCTCATCCAGTTCGAGGAAGGGGAAAAAGGGCTGCCTCATTGGATCCATGTCAGTTTCCCTTCCCTATCGGTCAGTTTTTATATCGCTGAGGTAAACTGGACGCAGCTCATCCCGGCGCTGGCATCTGTCGATTCTCCTCTTCCAGTCTATGAGTTTCAGGACTATCGCATCGAAGCGATCCGCTATGACGTGAAAGAGCGCGCGCTGCGCATTGAAAAAGGTCCGATTTCTTCCAAGACTTCCGCGCGTTCCGAAGAGGCGTTGCAGGGGATCGAGGTCGGCGAATGGCTGTTCGTTCCCAAAAAGGGCTTTTTCCCACAGCGGATCGATCCGATCTTCAAGCAGGATGAAATCCCTCAGGAAAAAATTGGCTCCGTTCTCCACAAACATCCGCTCATCCTTCAAAAATATATCGTCGGCGCAAAGCTCCACGTGAGTCCGGTCAAAGCGCAATATCATGTACAATTCGATGCGGATGAGAATCTGCATATCGCCTGTTATGTGTTTGAAAAGGGAGATTTGCAAAAGGCCGACTCCGCCTATTTCGGACCCTGGGTCTATCTTCAGGACAAAGGGTTTTACCTTTTGGACAACCTCCTCTTTGAAGGCGTCGAGAAGATCGTTCCCCGCGCGCAGATGAATGATTTTATCAACCGCCACCGCGTCTGGCTGGGCGGTTTCGAGGGATTCCAGACTCATGTTTTCGCCATTGAGTCGCAGCTTCACTTTGCTGTCTCCAAAGAAGGTTTTCTGCGATTTGAAGCCTCGATTGAAATGATGGACAGCTCAGAAGAGGTCATCGATTTTGGCGAGTGGATCTATCTCAAGGGAAAAGGGTTCTTTGCCAAAAAGATTGGAAGAGGAGGATCTCTGATCAGGCCCGGCGAGACGGTACACAAGGCCGAGATCGCGACGTTTATCCGACAGCATCGCGATGACTTGGACGGCCTCAAAGGATTTTTCTCGAGCAGATGCCCTCTGGAGAAAAGCGGTCTGGAAATCTTTTTGAACGAAGGCGGCAGGATCGTCGTCCGTCCTCATTTTCAATTCGTCGCGCCGTACGCTGCAGAGCAAGTGCAGATCTTTGGTGAATACACTTATGTAGATGGAGAAGGGTTCTACGAAATCCCTTATGAAAAAAGAGTGCCTGAAGCCTACGTCAAAGAAAAGACTATTTCACTCACTGACGAACCGTATTTTGTTCTCTATGAGCTCGACGCATTGAAGGCGTGCATCTTTTCGATCCAAAAAGAACTTAAGAAACCTCGCGACCTCTATTTGCGCGTGCGCAAATTGCAAAGAAGCGGAAGGACGAAGGCCGCAGAATGGCTGCTTGAAGGACTGTTTGAAACGGAAGTGGGGACAGTCGAGCTTTTCGAAGTCTGGCAGGCAGTGCAGGAGAACAAGCGCTATCTTTTCTCTTCCGCTGGACTGCTTCTGCTGAAACATCCCCGTTTCAACTGGTTTAAAAACATCCCCAAGAAACGCTGGCTTAAAGGGGGCAAGCAGCTGCGGATGACGACGATGGAATGGCTGCGCCTGACGGTCTTCGAAGATTTAAGGCCGCCGCTTGGCACGACAGTGGAAGAAAACGATACCCGTTTGCTCATCCAGAAACTGACCTCGTTCCAGACAGACCAGAATGTGGATCTCTCAGGATTCAAGAGCGATCTGCGCTCTTATCAAGAGGTCGGGGTGCGCTGGCTCTGGTTCCTCTATTTGCATGGCCTCTCCGGAATGCTATGCGATGAGATGGGACTCGGAAAGACCCACCAAGCTATGGGCCTCATCGCCGCTGCTCAGAACCAAAGCAGGCTCTCTTTCAAACCATCTGTGAAAGAGGTGGAAGAATTGCAGCCGCTGGAAGTGGATGAGGGTACTGAGCAATCAGCATCAAAAGCTTCCGGAGAAAACAGCGGAAAAATCCTCGTCGTCTGTCCGACGTCTGTCATCTACCATTGGGAAGATCTGCTGAAGAACTTTCTTCCCGCAGCGCGCGTGCTCGTGTTCTACGGCATCAGCCGCAAGCTCGCCTCTTTCGAAGAGAAGGCCGATATCCTGCTCACTTCCTATGGAACATTGCGCAGTGAAAAACAGTCGCTTTCCCAAATTGACTTTGAAATTGCCATCTTTGACGAATTGCAAATCGCCAAGAACGCGCAATCGCAAACGCACAAAGCGCTGAAAAAGATTAAGGCCAGCATGCGCCTTGGCCTCACCGGAACTCCGATCGAAAACAGGCTGCTCGAATTAAAAGCCCTATTCGACGTCGTCGTTCCTGGATATCTTCCCCAGGAAGCTCAATTTAAAGAACTGTTTGTCAATCCGATCGAAAAGAATCAGGATAATGAAAAAAAATCGTTGCTTTCCAAACTGATCAAACCGTTCATTTTGCGCAGAAAAAAATCTGAAGTTCTTCTCGAACTTCCCGATAAGATTGAAGAGATCGCCTATTGCGATCTTTCTGAAGAACAGGACGAGCTCTACAGGAAAACTTTCCTGCTTCATAAAGAAGCGTTGATGCAGGACCTTGAGAACAAGGCAAAACCTGTTCCCTATCTGCATGTCTTTGCGCTGCTCTCCTCGCTCAAACAGATCTGCGACCATCCCTGTCTGATCACCAAGCAATACAGCGAATTTCAAAAGCACAAGTCGGGAAAATGGGACCTTTTCGTCGAACTGCTCCACGAGGTCCGCGACAGCGGCCAGAAACTTGTTGTCTTTTCCCAGTACCTCGACATGCTCGATATGATCGAGGCCTACCTGAAAGAACATCAGATCGGCTATGCTGGAATTCGCGGATCCACGCGCAACCGCAAAGAGCAGCTCGACACATTCAAGGAAGACCCCAAGTGTGAAGTATTCCTGGCTTCCCTCCAGGCGGTTGGCGTCGGCGTCGATCTGGTCTCCGCCTCTGTCGTGATCCATTATGACAGATGGTGGAACCCCGCGAGGGAAAACCAGGCCACTGACCGGGTCCACCGCATCGGGCAGAACCGGGGCGTGCAGGTCTTCAAACTAGTCACAAAAGGAACTATCGAAGAGCATATCCACCGCCTCATTGAAAAGAAGCTGACCCTGATGGAAGGGGTGATCGGCTTTGATGACCAGGACCATATCAAAGGCCTGGACCGCGACGAGCTGCTCCAGCTCTTGTGGCTGATCAACAAAGACATCGAACAGGATCCGGGTCGTTAATTTAATTTTTAATTTACTTCTGTGGCATTTTATTCTGGGATCGAGTACTATCTTACGTCTTAATTAGAAGAAGATTTCAATGAGCAGAAAACGGGTCCCGAAATTAGCATTGGTCGGACGGCCGAATGTCGGCAAGTCAGCTTTATTCAATCGCATCTCCAAGAAAAGGATCGCGATCGTCGATGAGGCTGAAGGGGTCACGCGCGACCGCCTGTACGCCGATGCGGACTGTTTCGGCAAACCGTTTGAAGTGATCGACACCGGAGGAATCAACCCCCAGTCGGAAATTCCCTATCAGGAAGAGATCCGTCGTCAGGCTGAGATCGCCATCGTCGAAGCGGATGTCATCGTCATGGTCGTCGACATCACTGCCGGAGTGACCGCTCTCGATGAGTTCGTCGCTAGGTTGCTGCTGCGCACCGGCAAGCCTGTGATCCTGGCCGTCAACAAAGTCGACGACAGGGACAAGCTCGATCAGATCTACCCTTTTTATTCTTTGGGGATCAGCCGGCTCGTCGGCGTTTCTGCGACACAGGGTTTCCATATCGCCGAACTGCTCGAAGAGGCTTTCAACGGGCTGGAACTGCCTGAAGAAGATGCCGCTGAAATCTCCACCACGCGCGTTGCTATCGTCGGCCGCCCAAATGTCGGCAAATCGACGATTGTCAACTACCTTCTCGATGAACAGCGCTGCGTCGTCAGCCCGATCGCAGGCACCACCCGCGACAGCATCGACGTCGGCATCCAGGTGGGCGAAGACCATTTTACTTTGATCGATACTGCCGGTATCCGCAGGAAGCCTGCGGAACACGACGCAGTTGATAAATTCGCCGCTGTGCGCACACAGCGCGCGTTAGAGCGCGCCGATGTTTGCGTCCTTGTCGTTGACGCCGATCGCGGCATCACGACGCAGGAGAAGCGGATTGCTCGCGAAATCGAGAGCCAAGGGAAAGGATGCATTCTCCTTTTCAACAAGTGGGATCTTGTCAAAGGCTTCCGGATGGAGCACTGCCGCAAGAGCTTTGAGATCGACACACCCTTTTTGAACCATTGCCCGATCCTTTTTGTGTCAGGCCTTACCGGCAGAAACCTAGACCAGCTTTTTAAAGCGGTCAAAGAAGTGCATATCCAGCAGAACCGCAGGATCACCACTGGGCAACTTAACAAATTCGTCGAAAAAGCAGTGCAGAAATGCCATCCTCCGATGCTCGAAGGGGGCAAGCGCCTGCGGATTTTCTATTTGGCCCAAGTCGATGTGCAGCCGCCCCGCTTCGTTCTGTTCGTCAACAATCCGAACCTGATGTCTGACACTTATAAAAAATATTTGATCAACCAGTTCCGCGAGAGCTATGGTTTCTTAGGATCGCCGATCCAGTTCTTCCTCAAGGGAAGAAACACCAAAGATAAGAACGAGCGATCTGCGCCGGCGCCTGAGCGCCAGGTGGAGCCGCTGGCAGAAAACGAAGAGTTTGTCTTTGAAGAGGAAGTCTTCGTCGAAGATGACCTCTCTGAAGAAGAGATCAGCAAGCTCGATCCTTCTTATTTCTAGACAGACAGGAATCTTTGTCCTTTCCCCTCCAAATGCATTTGCTGTATTAATGAAGATCCTGATGCAATCCATTCTTCTTACATCATGATGAAAACCGGTCTCACAGTTTCTACGATCAAAGCGACAATTTTTTTTGAAAAGCGGTATTGGGTGGCCACCTTCGAACGCGTGGATAAAGAAGGATATGCCATCGCCAGGCATATTTTTGGTGCTGAGCCATCAGACGCCGAGGTCCATGAATTTGTTCTCAATCATTACCAAAAGCTGAACTTCGGAGAGGTATACCCAAACAACTTCAAAACTTGGATTTCGGCTGCGCCAAAGCGGCGCGATTCAAAGATCGCAAGTGATCCCATATTGCTAATATTGGATCACTTGCGATCTTTGAATCCCACCAGCTTTCGCGTTGCCCAAAAACAAGTTTTGAAGTTGTTTGGGTATAAAAGAGTTTCAGCTTCAAATCAAGCGGATGAATCCACAGAGAGTTCAAAGAGAAGTGCGCAGGGAAATGGAAAGAATGAAAGAAACATCAAGGCCTTCTACTTTTGCGCAAGATTATATGAGGGAAGAACTCGAGAAGAAGAAAAAAGAAAAAAAGCACAGGAGCAGCGCTGAGAAACAAGCCCGCAAAGATGAACAATTCGCGTTTAAACAGCGAAAGAAGAAGGAAAAACATCGAGGGCGCTAAGGTTGCGTTCCCAAGTACGAACACTATTTTGGCAATAGGCAGAAATCGCATGGGAGGTGCTAGCTCCTTAGCGGACAGGATCGCTTTTGAAAAGCTTGCCGTTCTCTTCGATTTTAAGGTACACCCAATCGTCGCTGTTCTCTCGCATCAAACGATCGCATCCCATTAAAAATCCTTCGAAAAAGCCATGTTTCTGCATCGACTGCATCATATAGCTCGAGGAGCTGGGGCGGAAATGGCTGCGCGGCCCATCGACGGGTGAGAGGACGTTCTGGTGGAACAGGATGATCTGTTCCGCAGTGCGCACGGCCAGTGAGCGGCGGGGAGCATCCTGCTCGATGCGAGGGGGGGAGTATTTAATATCCGTGTCTTTTCCCCAAGGTTCGTAAAAGCCGGGCTTAGCGTGGGCGAAGACGGGAAGAAGGAGAAGGAAGAATTTAAAACGCATAGTTGAGCATCAGTGCGGGAAACAGTCTTTCCCTGTTCATCATGGGGGTGGCCATCGACTCGTAGAGCCTTTCGTTATATTCCTTGGCTTCAAGTCCGGCGCCGTAGATTCCCCCAAAATACCACCCCGCTTCAAAACTGGTAAAGATAATCCCTGCAGCGATATTTCCATCGAGGAAGAAATAGGTCGAGGCGGCGATGAACAGCCCATTTAAAAAAAATGCTGTCGTCGCGGACTGTCTTTGCCCCAGGTAAAGGTAGCCGGCACCCGGGAGGAACGCATTGAGTGTTTGCGCGGTGGAGACCGATTTTTTTCTATTTTGGTAGTCGCTTAAAAAATTATCCAGGTAAGGTTTGTCGGGCGGAGCTTCCGCGAAGGCCTCGACAAGCGGGAGATTTCCCTCGACAAGCGCGCTGGAGAGGGCGAGCTTCTGCCCCTCTTCGGGATAATTGTGGTGGATCACCTCTAAAAATCTTTCCGCCTGTTGCTCCATCCCTTCATGCTCATAGCTCTCATACATGATCAATAGCAGGTCATGAAGAGCTGGGAAGTCCTGGTTTGCATAGCGGAGCTGGCTGTGCTCAAAGGTATAGATCACATCGTTCCATTTCTTTCCCATGTAATAGCAGAGGAGGATCTCATACTGGACCTCGAGAGCGCGCTTTTTTTCTTGAGGCGGGATGAGGAATTCGGCGCGTTTGAAAGCAGTGATCGCCTGATAGAGATCGAGCTCATGGGCGAATCCGAAGCCGATCACTATCTCTCGCCCCCAGTCCTGAGCCTTTTCCTCTTCGGAAAGGGGAGGGAAAGGAGAAGGGAGGGAAAGGAGGTATTTGTCCTGGACTGCAAAACTCAGGGTGGGCTCGATTTTATCGGGCACGCGCTGGCAGCCACTGAATGCCATCAGTAGGCAGAGGGTGAGGGAAAACAGGTATTTCAGTTGCGACATTTTGCTAAATCCTAAGCTGTGATAGCTGGCAATTTTAGCAGATGAGCGGGATTTCGCAAGAGTTAAACCCCATTGGGTTTAAACCCATTCGGAATTTATCGTAAGATTATTTTCAATCTTTCAGTTGTCCCTATGACAACTCATTTATTTTCAGGCCGCTTGACCATGTCGATCCCCTCGTCGAACTCATTTTTCAGCGTCGGGATTCTGGCGGTGTCTTTGTAGAGCCATTCCTGGTGTTCCGTGATTTCCTTGTAATCCTGATAGGTGTTGACGATCTGGGGACGGACAAAGATGATCACATTGTTCCTGGAGGCAGCGCGGTCGTTTTCGCTAAAGAGCGCGCCAATGACAGGAAGGCCCCCCAGGCACGGGATGGCCGTTCTAAAATGCGTTTTTGAATTATTGATCATCCCGCAGAGGGCGACAAAGTGGTTGTTCGGGACATTGACCCGCGTTTCCATATGCGTATGGTTAGTCTGAATACCGGTCAGCTGCGAGGTCGAGGTGTTCGTATTTTGGTTGTTGGTCAATCCCGTAATATCCTGAACGATGTCCATCGAGATGACATCGCCGTCGCCGAGAATGGGAGTAATGGTCAGGCTGACGCCGACGTCGAGGTATTCGATGTTGGCGGTCGTTGTTTGATTGGTTGTCGAAGCGGAATTGGTAACGATCGCGCCGGTATAGGGAACGTTCTGCCCGACGAAAACCGTCGACTGGCGGTTGTCCTGCGTGATGATTTTGGGGTTGAGGATGATCGTCGAATCGTTGTCCAGCTGGATCGCGTTCATCAAAGAGCCCAGCGAGATGAAGGACTGCCCTTTATGCATGATGATATCCCCGATGACTCCAAGATCGAAGCCGGAGGAGAAGGGGATAAGGGTGTTGTTTGGAGTCGTCGTAGCATTGATTGTTTGCAATGCCTGTGGGAATGTCGTCGACGGAGTCGAGCTTCCCTGGTTGGATCCGACAGGGAAATTGCCAGTTTGCAGAATGGTCTTATTGAAGTACTGCACCTGTCCGCCCCACATCAGGCCGAAGTTCTGCTGGTTGTTGAGGCTGGTCTCGAT
>JAFEGH010000013.1 GCA_018240065.1 Verrucomicrobiota bacterium
AATCTGAACCAAGATCAAATTCTCAAAGAAATAAATTCTCTGACAATTTGCCTTAAATATATAAAACAAAAAAATTTACAGGCAAATAAGTTGAGTTTATCACTCACTTATCCGCACAAGCTTTACTTGCTTGCACTTCACTTCACTTCTGATGTTAAGAAAGTCTTGAGCCAATCTCGTTGACTCTGTTCCTTTTGAGTTATCTACGCGATATTTTCAAAAGGAAGTAAGAACATACATAAACTCATGAATTTTCCGCAAATATTTTCCAAAAAACATTCATTTTCCATAGGGAAAACTCTTTTTTCGAGCCTTTTGCAGTTTCGCCATTTGACCTTCAATTTGGACGAAATTCCGGCTGATTTCCCCATTTTTCTGGTTTTGACCGTCATCCTTTAAGCTGTTTCCTCTTAAGCCTTGCCGCGCAAACTTTTTTCTTTATTCAATTTAGCCGGTTTTGCATGATTCGATATTCATGGTTTTCCAACTTTATTGAGGTGTTTTTATGAAAAGTATGTCTTTGGGACTCTTCGGGATCCTTGCCTGTACAGTGTTCGGTCTGAATGCAGAGGCCGCCTGTCAATCGTCTGCTCAATCTGATTGTTCATCTAATAAGTGCTCTGAGAAATGCTCGAGCGCTATTTCCTCCACAACTCCCAAATCTGTGGCTCCCAAGTCGCCGGATACCGCGCCCTCCTCAAGCTCCAAACGTCTGGGCTCACCCAGCGCTGCGGATGCCCCCTCCAATACGCCGTCATCAGATGACGATTCTTCTTCAAATGCTCCAATGGCGCCAACAGACAACTCTCAAGACAATTCACAACCAGAGCCTGAAACTCCGACTGGAGCTGATCCAAGGTCTGTGCCTCCAAAGCCATCCAGTTCCTCAAAAACGACCGCTCCTCGAACCAAATAAAGATTACTTCCTTATTGTCAGGCCCGGGCCTTATTGCCCGGGTTTTTTTCCTGTTTAATCATCAATTAGATCTGAAACCCAGACTTGCTGCCCAGCCTTTGAAGATTTAGACATCGCGAATTTTCCTATTTCCCCTACTTCAATTCTTTTTTTCTGCTCTTTACTGCTTACCTATGCATCCAGGTTTTAGAGGCCTGAAATTTTCCCGTTCGCGGGGTCTTCGCACACCCATCTGCTGTCTTTAGAAATACCCGCCCCTATTCGCCTGCTTTGGAATCATCCCCTATATACTGTTCGATAAACGATTTATTAAAGAACCCTATAAATTCACTATTTAATCGATTGTCTATTCATTCTAATTTCTATTTGCACATTACTATGGATTTTGATAGGTTATTCGCCGCCTTTTTCATAAACCCTTTACCAAGGATAAATGATGACTACTGCGACTACAGCAACTCCAATTACTTGGGGCATCACAACAGATGCCGCTACATGGCACAATCCTGATACTACATGGGACTACGGAACCCAACCCACTACTAGATACAATCCTGATACTACATGGGACTACGGAACCCAACCCTCTACCAGATACAATCCTGTAACAACATGGGCCTATACCTCCGATGCTTATATGACAAATCCAAACACTGGATTTTCCCCGTGGAGCATTTCCAATCTGGGAGCCCAGCTGCCGGAGCCTCTTAAAAGCGTCATTGAAACTCTTACGCAAATCTTCACACAGTTCATTAATGAAATGAGAAGTTTAATTGATGAAGCTCGCAGAGCCGCTGCTGATTTGAGAAATGCAAGAGGGATCAATCCTGTCACGATGGATCCTTCAACTACTGCGGTATATTCCAACTATGGGACGACCTATGGCGGAGTGACTACGTTCTAGACTGTTGATTAATCTCTTTTTGATTTAGTTCATTTAGCACGGCTCAGTTTGGGCCGTGCTTTTTTTTGACTTGGAGCCTCTTAAACAATTAATTTTTCCCAAGCTCCATATCTCTCTGACACTCTTCCTTTTCGGAAAGCCAGCCCGATCACAAGCAGTCCAACGACCAGGCTGTTTGTCATGCAGCATTTCATGACCATATGTGAAACAAGCCAAGGCCCAAGGATAAGAATCAATCCAAATAGAATATTCAGATAGCGCAGACTGCGGAACACCTCTGCCAGCGAGATGATAGAGATAGCAGCGATGATCGGACCTAATATGTAGTAATAGGTGGCAAGCGTTCCGAAGGTTCCCAAAACTGAAGGACTCGCCATGAGCCAAATCCCAAGAAGGAAAGAGATGACAAGATTCCATTGAAATGTGAATCCCCAGGGATTCGCTCCAGCAGGGCGGCTTCTCGGTCTCGCAGGAATGAGGGTCCTTCCCGATTTGCCTCCTTTCCAAAAGACTTTCCAAACTGAATCCCCTCTTTGCTTGGCTTCTTTCAAAAACTGGAGCACGGCCGCCATCTCTCCGGCTGTCAACACGATCATCAAGAGCATGCTAGCGGCTGTAGCCAGGCACCAGGAGCACCAGGCTCCAACAACGACAGGTTGAAGGATGATGAGCGTCACACTGACGATCCCTACGGGGATGACCAGGAAAGCAAAAGCGCAGACAAGCCATGGCATGTTTGCCCACCTGCGTGAATTTCCCTGCCATCCGAGAAGCGCTTCAAGCGTATAGCACAGTGCTCCCATTCCAGCGTCGGACACGGGGAAGTCTTTAGAAATTGTAGACGTGATGACATGCAGCGTTCCATTGGTAAAGAAGGGGTCCCAGATATGGTCGATATAACCGAGTTGAAATGCCGCCATATATCGGGAGAAGAACCAGCACAGCATAGCCAGTGCGACGGTGGGGATCCGATGCGGCCAGCCCGATGGGTTGTAGGACCAGCCTGTAGGATGTTCGGAGCCGCTGCCTGCTGTTTCACTTTTCGTCAGAAGAAATGAGAGGACGATCGCAATGGCGCCAACAAGCGTGTCATTGACATACATCAAGGGATTTGGGGCCCAGAAAACAAGGGGAGCTATTTGCAGCCATACGCCGACAAGCCCGACTGCCCATCCCGACCAGACGCGGGGGGGAGCCAGTGAAAAGAGTCCGAAAATCACGAATAACACCCCGGAAGCGATATCGCTCAGCTCGACAGGATGCCCTTTGTAACCAAATGTCAATGGCAGAGCGATGAGCCAGAATCCTAATGCTACAGTCAATAGTGCGATGCGGTTCTTTTTCTCTCTCACTTGATCCTCATTTGTGCAAGCCCTCTGGGAGCTCTGAGTTTATTTTCGTCATACCACATGACAGGATCTCTCTTGAGTTCCTCAATCCATTTCGGGATGACCTTGTCAACACGGTATTTTGGCTGCCAGCCGAGAACTTTTCTGGCTCTGGTGATGTCGAGTTCATAGTGGTCGTCTGCCAAATCGATCATCCAGGGCTTGATGAAGCTAGGCTTCATGAAAGGCAGATGCTCCTGCGCCCATGCGCCTATTTTTGCGATCGGTTTAGGAACGCTCCAGGTCTTCCACTCATTGCCATGGGTCAACCGCTGCATCATGCGTTGCAGCTGATCATAGCTGAAGGTGACATCCTCTCCGATTAGCAAAGTCAGTTCGGGAGGCAGAGCCTTGCGCTTTTGGACGCAGAGTGAAAGGGCTTCGATCAGGTCGTCCATATGAACAAAAGACGCTCCATGCGTCACATCGCCTGCGAAAACGTGAGATTCGAGCTGGTTTTCAAAAACTCGCTGCAACTGGTTTGAGAGAGGTATCGAGTGGCAGTGATCGTCATACACTCCTGCGATCCGTAGATTGACAGTTGAAATCTTCCCTCGTTCTTTATGGATCAGCTCTTCCGTCTGTACTTTCGAAAGTGGATACCCCCATGTGGGCCTCAGCGGACTATCCTCGGTAATTTTAATCCCGGGAGCTGTGGGTTTATGAACAAGCATCGTCGAGGAAAAAATGAACTGGTCGACGTCGAACTGCTGCAGCCCCTTTAGCAATCGCTCCGTTCCCTTCACTGTGATTTTGTCATAATTGGAACTCCAGGGAGCATTAAAACTATAATAAGCAGCGAGGTGGATGACAGAGGCAATCCTGTTGCTGTAATTCTTCCGCACATGGTCGAGTCCCTCTTTCACGCTCTCGTCCGTGGCCATGTCGACGGCGACTAATTCCACATCTGGTAATTTTCCTGCTAAAAATACGTCGAAGCCTACAATTTGAAACTTGTTGGAAAAATATTCCGCAGACTTAAAACCGATCCGTCCGCTGGCTCCCGTAATTAAAATGACCTCTCTGTCCCCTGCCATAACACCTCCTGTTCAAATTTTCACTTTATATCATTTGACAAATTTTGCAAGATCTCAGAAAAAGAACTAAACCAACTCAAGAGGTCGCTATGAGAAAATTAAGCATCAGTCTATTTGGAATTATTGCCTGTGCGGCAACCCCGCTATGCGCAGATGGATTCAGCGCATCGGATCGCGCTTTGCTTGCCGGAAAGGATCCCGGCACATTGGATTTTCCCGGCAGTGAAGCCTCTTTGCCCGAAGCAGACATGACCGATGACGCAACCCCTAACACAACTCCAGCTCCCGGAGGAAAAACGGAAAGACCATTTTCTCCTGAAGTCAACTCTGGCAATCCGGGCTCTGGCAAAGACGTCTCGCCTGAGGTCCAGTCGGGCAATCCCAGCACAGGAAAAGACATCTACAATCCTGAGGGCAGTGCCAGCAATCCGAGCACTGGAAAGGATATCTACAATCCTGAAAGCAACGCCAGTAAGCCGAGCACTGGAAAAGATGTGATCCCCCGGCCGACAAGTTCAAATGCGAAGCCAAAATAAACCTCACTTTTCAATCGATCCAGGGAAACCCAGGCCACAAGGCCTGGGTTTCCCGTCTTCTCATCAAATCCTGGTCATTGATGAACTTATCCTAAATAAAAATTTCACCGATTTCCGATGCAAAAGAACCCATCAATCGACTGAAACTTTTTATTAGGATACGTTCATATTAAAATTGACTTGCTATTCCCAAAAAAGATAAAAATCCAGTGGGTCCACATCTTTTTTTTACTTCAACAATGGGGTACAAATGAACATCCGACATCACCGATTATCCTGGCAAATCCTGACATTTAGTATAGCTTTGTGTTCTGCGACCTATGCCATTCCCTCTAATCCGATGGCCGTTTATGGAGCTGTGCAGGTTGATAACGTCGATCCTCAAACGCTCATGATTTCAACAGGCGAGAAGGCAATCATCAACTGGGAAGACTTTTCAATTGCCGAAGGCGAGCTGGTCCAGTTTCTCCAGCCCTCCTCCAGTTCTATAGTCCTCATCCAAACGACAAGCGATCTCTCATCCTTTCTTTTGGGTACGCTTAAAGCCAACGGAAATGTCGCGCTCCTCAACTCCAGTGGAATCATGATCGGCGAGAATGGATGCGTCGACACGAGCGGCTTTATCGCCTCGACGCTTCCTGTCTGCTGCCCCTACGCGCTCATTGACGGTGAGACGGAAGCGTACTTTGAGGGTGAATCTGCTGCTTCCATCCTCAACCTCGGGAGGATTAAGGCCTGGGACAGAGATCTCACTTTGATCAGCGCCCATATTGAAAACAAAGGAGCTCTCGACGCCTCAAATGGAACGGTCGCCCTCGCTGCTGGACAGGAGGCCATTCTCCAGCCGCACGGACCTGCGAAAATCTCCCTGAATTCCTCCCCTGCCCGTAACGATAACGCCGACACAGGCATTGACAACACCGGCCTCATTTCAGCGTGCAAAGCGGAATTAAGGGCTGACGGCAACGCCTACGGCCTTGCAATCCGCCATGCCGGATTCATCGATGCAGTTGGTCTCGCAGGGAAAAACAGCGAGGTCTCTCTCGTCGCTGAAAATGGCAATAACGGCGTCTTTGGCGCCATCGCCGCTGAGAATGCGGACGGTACCGGAGGTAGCGTCCAGATCCTTGGAGAGCACATCACGCTCTTTCAAAACGCCAATATCGATGCATCGGGGGATAAAGGCGGCGGAACAGTTCTGATCGGCAGAGACCGCAGCGGCGCCAATGCTTTAATCTTGAACGCAAGGACAATACTCATCGAAGAAGGCTCTACCATCTACGCAGACTCGCTTGAAGATGGCAATGGCGGCAAGGTGATCGTATGGTCCGATGATACCACTTGTTTCCTTGGCGAGATCAGCGCCAGAGGCGGAGATAATTCAGGCGATGGCGGTTTAATCGAAGTGTCAGGAAATCTCAATCTGATCTATGAAGGCACGGCAGACATTATGGCGCCCAATGGACAAGAAGGAGTTCTTCGGCGATCCGATACTGATCGCTCGTCCTCTTGAATTCTCTGCGTTAGAGAATGCTCCAGGTTGTTAAAATCAATAGAGAGAGCGTACCAAAAACTAATAGGTACGCTTCCTAATTAATGAAGGCCTGAGATGAACGATCAACTCCAAGAGTCCGATAGCGGCCGTCTCTTTTTCGGAGCGCAGGTCGAAGCTCCCTGGCCCAAGGACTATCCGCCGGGAAGGATGATCGAGGAAGAGACGCGCCATGTGACGCTGGCATTTTTAGGGGATACTTCCCTCCCCGCACTCCAGGCACTTCTTCCTTCGGCTCCATTGCCTCCCTTTCTCATAGGCCCGGCCGGAATTGGCAACACGCTGATCTTCCTCCCCCCAGACAAAAATCGGGTGGCCGCACTGTCAGTCCAATGGCTCGACCCCAGCGCTGCCTTCAACATTTACCAGAAACAATTCACAATTTGGCTCAAAGCAAGCGGATATTCACTGGAGGAAAGACCCTACTTCCCCCACATCACGATCGCAAGGGGCCCTTTCGACAAAAAGAGCTGGCAGGACCACTTCGCTCCCCTTCCTTTTTTTGTCAAAGCGATCCGCCTCTATCAAAGCATCGGAAACCTCCACTATAGATCCCTATGGGACGTTCCTCTGCTTTCCCCTTTTGAAGAGTTCGAACATACCGCTGACATCGCATTTCTCGTGCGCGGCAGCACGCCGCAGGAATTGCATCGAAATGCCCAGCTTGCCCTCGCCTTCAAATTCCCCTCCCTGGTTCCCTTCTTCAGCGCTCGCTTGCAAGGTACCCTTGATGAGATCATCATCGCCTTAAATGAAATCGTCGGAACAGCGGACGCAGAATGCGGCTGTCCATTCAAAGCCGTCAGCTTCCACGGACAAATCAAAGTAGATGAAAACAACCTGCTCAACTGGGAGATGATCGTCGATGTCTAATCTCAAGAAAATAGCTCCGGCTACCTATCTGCTTCCTCAAGAAGGGGCGATGAAGGTTCCCGGTCTCATCATCGCCTCCGACGAGCTGCTCAAAGAGATCGAGATAGAAAAACCGCTCGAGCAGGTCCGGAACGTCGCCCATCTTCCCGGCATCGTCGGATACAGCATCGCCATGCCCGATATCCACTGGGGCTATGGCTTTCCGATCGGCGGGGTCGCAGCAATGGATGCGGAAACCGGCGTCATCAGCCCCGGAGGAGTGGGTTATGACATCAACTGCGGGGTCCGTCTGGCTGTCGTTCCAGAACCGTTTGCTAAACTCAAAGACAACATCAAAAAAGAGCTGATCAGGCGGATCTTCGAATTCGTCCCGGCGGGCGTCGGCAGAGGGCATAAACATACACGAGGCTTAAGCGAGAGGGACTACTCGGAACTTCTAAAAAAAGGAGCCCTCTGGTCGATCGAAAAAGGCTACGGATTTCCGGAGGATCTCGAACATATCGAGAGCAACGGGCGCATTGATGGCGCCGATCCAGCACTTGTCTCCACTGAAGCAAAATTCCGAGGCAGAGATCAGCTGGGCAGCATCGGTTCCGGCAACCACTTCGTCGAGATCGGAGAAGTACAGAACATCTTCCTTCCTGAGATCGCCAAGAGCTGGGGAATAGAACTGGGCCAGACCTATGTGCTCATCCATTCCGGCTCACGGGGATTTGGCCATCAGGTCTGTCAGGATGCACTGAATACATTCGTCCGAATGGGATATGACAAAGGTCTTCCCGATCGACAGCTCGTCGCCGCCCCGATCCACAGCGAAGAAGGGCAGAATTATTTCCGCGCGATGGCCGCAGCTGCCAATTTCGCCTTCAACAACCGCCAGCAGATTTTGCATGAGGTTCGCACCGCGCTGCATGAGGTCCTGGGGATCGCTCCGGAAAAAGTGCGCCTAATCTACGACGTCTGCCATAATATCGCCAAATTCGAGACCCACGCTGTCGATGGCAAGCCAAAACAGCTATGCGTCCACCGGAAAGGGGCGACGCGGGCTTTCGGACCCGGGGCAGTGGAGCTATCTCCCCTTTTTCGCCAGACAGGCCAGCCCGTTCTCGTGCCAGGCGACATGGCAAGAGCCAGCCACCTCATGGTCGGACTTGGCAACCAGCTGACATGGTGCAGCTCCTGCCACGGCGCTGGACGCGCGCGCAGCCGAGTCAAGTCGATGGCCTCCTGGAAAGGGCGCGACACAGTCCAGTATATGGCAGGCCAGGGGGTCACCGTCCTCGCCTCATCATTTCGCACAATCGCCGAGGAGATGCCCGACGCCTACAAAGATGTCGACGAAGTCGTCTCAGCCGTTCAAGAAGCAGGGCTTGCAAACATGGTCGCTCGCCTCAAACCCCACATGGTGATCAAGGGGTGAGGACGTTTCAAAATTAATCATTGATTATTCCCTCGGATTTTGTTTTATAGGAATAGACCGCACTCAGTTGAAGAGTAAGCCTTTCGGCTGGCGAAATAAATTTGGCGTCGTCCAAATGATCACTTCTCAACAGCAGGTGGCATAAAACAACGAGGGAACTATGCGCTTTTGCCTTCATCTTGGAAAAAAAGGGGTTCTTCTATTCTTGGCAGGATTGCTCTCATTTGCTGAAGCCCACGCCGTAAAAACACCGCCAAATCCCGATCAGGCCCTGAATATGCTCATGGACGGCAACGAGCATTTCGTCAAAGGGGAGATTACCCACCTTTCCTATATCACAGAGGCAAAGGACCAAATGCTGGAAAAGCAAACTCCCTTTGCTGCCATTCTGGGCTGCTCCGATTCAAGAGTTCCGCCGGAACTCATCTTCGACAGAGGGCTGGGTGAATTGTTTGTCGTGAGGGATGCAGGCAATGTCGTCGGACCCATCGAGATGGACAGCGTTGAGTTTGCCGTAGCGTCGCTAAAAGTGCCTCTTGTGATTGTGCTTGGTCATCAAAACTGCGGAGCTGTGAAGGCTGCGCTGTCTGGAAAAGACAACTTTCCCGAGTTGGACAACATCCTGCCAATCATCGACACAGCCTTGAAAGGCTGCGATACTGTCGGCGGAGATAAGCTTGTCAACGCGATCCATTGCAATGTGAAAAAATCAGTGGAGACATTGAAGAATTCACCTACGATTGCTCCTATCCTGGCTCAAAAAAAGGTGAAAATCGTCGGCGGGTATTATGATATTTCATCAGGAAAAGTCACCCTGATCTCAAATTAAGACAAAAGAAAACCCGAGAGCAATTCACAGGGTGTGATCATTTCTCGGGTTTTTCAATATTAGGCGCCAGCTGCGACTTGGTCGCGCAGGCGTTGCCATTTCGCCATGCCGTCTTTGACGTACTGCGTCCAGCGCGTCAGGCCATAGGTCGATGATACGAACGGCTGATCCAGGATAGAAGGAGTAAATCCGTAGTCTACGAGGACTTTATTGATGAACGCGGTATTTGTCCTGCCGCTACCGTCTCTAGGGGGGTGCAGGAGCTCGAGGCGTTTGTTCAGTCTGGCAATCGCAGTTAGTTTGGCGTCGGGTGTTGGAGCGCTTTCGACCTCTATATAGAACTCTCTCAGAAACTTGTCGAAAATCTGACGCACTTGAGTCCGCGACAGCGTGGCATAAGAGTGTTTCCAGCACCCATGAGTTGTATCGAATGTCATGGCCCCCAATCCAAAGCCGGGTCCGAATTCTCTTTTGATCTCAGCATCGAGCTCTTCCAATTCCTTTTTGGCTTCAACAGTGATGACATAAAAACCACTTGGCCACCACATGATGGTATCATCGGAATCACGGAAGACGCCGACTTTTTCCTGGCCCATCAGATAGACTTTGGGATCCCCATTGAAATGTCCGCAAGTGTGCTGGTGCAGCTGAAGATACCAATCCGCATCTACTTTTTTGTTGAGATAACCCGCGCAAAATTCAAAAGCTCTTTCCATGCTCGGAACATACTCGGGCTCGACACAGCCCCCATGCGTTCCTTTAGCAAAAACGTCTTTGCCGAGATGGTGGTATTTTCCATCGATGCACTCTTTCCATTTATCAGCCCCTAACGCGAAGTAAGTTTTATTCAGCTCTTTCAAGGAGGCAGATGGGTTGATTGTAGCGTAAGAGAGGGAATGGAAGAAAAAATGCACTTTGGCAATCAGTCTGGTAAGGTAGTAATTGATCGCTTCAAAACAGGAGAGAGGTTTTGGCTTAAAGGCAGCAGAGCTTGTAGCAGAATTAGCTGCTTTCAAAGCAGATGAAATAGAAGATTCGGAAACAGAAACAGTTTTACTGGCAGAGGATGTCGCATTCCTGCTAGCGGTAGCAGGGGATGGAGGAGAAGCTAACTGGATTTTTGTCGGGCAAACGAAGCCATAGTTGATCTTGATCGACATATTTACTGTCTCATAGTAAAAGCTTATTTTAATTCACACGCTACTCATTTAAAAGCAGCGATCTATCAGAGCTTAAATTTTAACAAATAACAGCTTTAAAGTTAATTCAATTATAGAAATTAAATAACTAAAATAATTAATTATTAGAATTATTTTTTTTAAATTTACGTTCAAAAAAAAACTCACCTGAATCCATTCCAATTCAGGTGAGCAGCAACTTGCAAGATATTAATAATTAAGGAGTTATCCACCGGCTGATGGATTATGCATCGTGCGCTCCCGCTCCCATTTGACAAGCCCGTTTTGCAGGTATTCTTTCCACCGTCTCAAGGTGTAGCTGGAAGAGACGTGAGGATAATCAAGGATTGCAGGATGGAATCCGTAATCAGTAAGGAATTTATTCATCAAAGCGGTACTCGTTCTGGCTGTACCGTCTTTGACGGGATGGAGCCATTCGAGCCTTTGCTGCAGCTTGGCAATAGCCCAGAGCTTAGCGTCCGGGGTCGAAGCATGCTCGACTTCTCTATAAAACTCATTTAAAAATTTGTCGAAGATGCGGCGAATCTGTTGGCGGCTCATGGCTTTGTAGTTGAGGCGAACCGTTTGCTGGAGTGCATCCGTATAGATCATCTCTCCGAGTCCATACGATGAGCCAAATTCCCTCTTAATCTCTTGGTCCAAAGCCTCGAATTCCGCTTTGGCCTCCAAGGAGACACGGTAGTCTCCCGCCAGGGTGCAGTTAATATAATCGTCGATATCGCGGAATACGCCAACCTTCTCCTGTCCCATGAGAAAAGCGCTAGGGTCCCCATTAAAGTGGGCGCAGGTATGGCGGTGAAGCCTCAAGTACCAGTCAGCGTCGATCTTCATATTGAGGTATCTCTCAACAAATGCAAAGGCCCCTTCCATGCTGCCGACGAACCCTGGCTCGACAGTCCCTGCATGAGCTCCTCTATCAAAAACGTATTTGCCCAGATGGTGGTATCTGCCATCAATGCACTCTCTCCACTTCTCATCCCTGCCGAGGCCCCAATAGAGTTTCAAGAGGGCGTCATTAGACATATTTTGGTTGATCATAGGAAAGGGGGTGACAAAGAAACTCTCGCAATAGCGGTAGATTTTAGAAAAGCATGAGGCGATAGCGGCACAGAAATCACTCCAAATCTGGACGATCTTATTGCAGACCGGATTATCGCAGCAGAAATAGGAAGCATCGGCCTGAAGGCGCCCCATCAAGTTGGCGGAAGAACTGGCAATACTTGTAGCTCCCTGGAAAAAAGAAAATGAAGTCCCGGAATTTGAAGAGGAGCCATCTAATGAAGAAGTCCCATCAAAGGCGGAACTAGCTGCAAGAGAGCTAGCATTCTTTAAATTAACTGGAATAGAAAACTGATAATTAAACCTTATTGCATCAGCGCCCATTGATTTCCTCGATCTTAAAAAATTGCAGCAATTATACATACCAGCAAACGAAAATGTAAATTAAAATAATTTATAAATACTCAACTTTTAATTTCAGTCAATTGCCTTTACAGCTCGCCTCCTCCTTTACACTCAATTAAAAAAAAGTTAGGATCGCTTGCCATTCCGATTTTTAAATGAGGAACACGGGTTATGAAAAAAAAGTTAACGATCTTCCTTTTAGCCTTGAACGCACTGATCCATTCCTCTGCAGCTGGAGCATGGGAATTCATCGATAAAGACGGCGATACTCTCGTCTTTGATCTGGTCTCCCCTTCCTCCGATCTAAAGCAGGAGGAAGAACTTTTCGTGCAAAGTTTCTACGCAGCATATACCGACTACTCCCTGGAAATGTTGGGAGTGAAGGACAAGATCTCCTTTTTACATGGGGCCTTTGAGGACGTCCGAGAAGATGTTCAGAAAGGCGAAGGATTTCTAATCTCCGCAAAAAAGGGAGAGGAAGTGATCGGGGTCTTGGAGTTTAAAAACACGGAGAAACCGGGCCAGATCTATATCGCGCAGCTCGCCGTCTCTCCCCAATATTGGCAGAAAGGGATCGGCAAGGAACTCGTCTTCTCCGTTTGCAAACTCGTCGATGGCGTGGAGCAAATGTTAGCCATCGGCCGCCGAATCAATAATAGAGGAAAAGGTTTTTTCACCCATATCGGATTCACCGAATGCAAATACATCCATCCGGGCTACGATCCCGTTAAATATATCGGTTATGAGTTCGCTGTGAAGTGACAAAAAGCCCCTTGGAAAAGGGGCTTTTTATTATTGAGAGAGTTCCGGAATGCCTGCAGAAGCTGCAACCTGATCGCCAGTGGTCATCTTCTTGAACTGTTTGCCAAGCGAGACGACGCAGAAGATCCAAGCGAGCAGCACACAGAAAAGAATTCCCGCGATGTAAGGGGTAGAAAGAGCCACGCTTCCCAAGACGATGATAAAGCCCTGGTAGGTCAGGGAGGAACCCGACTTGCCGATCCCGGAACCCAGACCGTCGATCGCTGCTTTTCCTTTCAGCTTGGATTCTGCATCCAGAGGGAGGAACGCAAGTTCCTTAGTCGCGTCAAAAACTGAATATTTCCCTGCCTTGCTAAGGCAGTTCTGCACAGAGCCGCAATAAACAGTCATCGCGAAAGGGGTCAGACCGAACAGAGTGGAGGAGACGGCCATGAGGGCATCTCCACAGAAAAGGAACGTGAAAAAGCCGACAGCCAGGGTCGTCATCACAACCGGGGTGATGATCGCTGTGAATGTCCACCCAAGCCGCGTGACCATGAAAGAGAAGAAAACCCCTCCGATGGTGGCCAGAATCCCGATCCCGACAGTGATCTTGTTCATATGTTCGAGCATTTCGTTCGGATCGCTGAAAAACCGCTTTAACTGCTCTTTCCAGAGGACATCGGTAAAGTTGATGCTGATATTGTATCCAAGCACGATGATGGCCAGGGGAACCAGGTAGCGGGAGCGGAGGATATAGCGGACGCTCTCACGGAGCGAAAGTCGGGGCTTTTTGGCCGACTCAGCCTTTTCTTCAACTGTTTGAGAAAGGGATGCCTTCGCTTCTTGCGGATCGAGGATCTTGCGGTTGATCCAGAAATACACAGCCATCGACGCAATTCCGAGCAGCGAAATCAAAATAATCAATTGAGTGATCGTATGGGTCCAATGGTCGGTGATCGAAGAGAGGAAAGGGAGTGAAATCGAGTTGCTGAACGTCAGGGCGAGGGTGCCGCCCATGATGGGAGCGATGTTGGATCCGATATTCAGGATGCCGTAGGTTCTTTTGGCCTCATTGACCTGAGTAAAGTCGTTGGCAAACCCCCAGTATAGGACGGCGAGGACGATCACGGCCCAGAGCTCGGAGATCACATAAAACGAGGTGAATGTCCAGTTGCGGACCAGGGCGATGAAGCCCTGAAATCCCTGAGGGAGGAAGGAGCTCATCCAATCGCCCACTTTTTCCAAGTGAAGCTGCTGGCTATTCGGATAGAGATAGAAGGCGAAAAGCAGAAAATAAGCGACAAATGAGGTAATGATGATATAGAAGACGTTTTCTTTCTTGAAATAGCGCCGGAGCCTGGTGTAGAACCACGTCGCCAAGAAGACCCCGGGAAGCATGCCCCATACTTTGATGAACGGAATGACCTCTGCTCCGGAGTTCCTGGCAGTCAAGATGATCGTATCTTTGAGATTGCGCAATACGCCGTAACTCACACAGAGTAGAAACAGCAGAAGTAGCATCGAAAGGACTTTTTTGACCTCCGATCGGTGGACGGGCCAGAAAATCGAGCGGAACAGGCCAAACTGATCTTTGTTTTCTTTACTCATACCCAGACATAAAAAAACGCAAATTTCCGATTGCGAGAACAGGATCCGAAACTTGCGTTATAAAGGAGATCGCTGCACTGGCAACATTTGCCAATCGAAACGACCTCAAATCCTCCAGCATATATATCGGATCTCTTTTTTCCAATTGAACTATTTTTTTTAATTTGTTCAAAATTATTTACCTCTTTCCTTTCCTCTCTGAAAATTGTTGTATTCACCCCTATTTTTAAAATTTTGCTTAAATAACTGGAAAAAAAGGTTTGAATTTTCTATGTCATTACAAATGAGATCATCCCTAAGCTATTTTTATGAGTGAGGAGAAAAGATGAGTACGCAAGCTACAGGCCTTACCAGAACAATCAGCTGGATCAGGCGCATTTTGGGCCCCCTGCTTTTGATCACCGTTTGCCCGCCTCTTGTCATGCTGGTGTGGTACACCAACGTCTCTCTGGACGGTTCCGTCGAAAAATTATGCTCCCTCTTTGCTCAAGAAGGGATTTTTTCCACAATCTACTCCGTTTGGCGCCCCCTCTTTTTCGGAACCCCCGAAGCCTGGAAAATTCTGGCAACCTTCGCAGTCGTCGAACTCTCTCTAATGAAACTGCTTCCAGGCAAAAAAGTCGAAGGCCCGGTCACGCCCAAAGGCAATGTGCCTGTATATAAAGCCAACGGGATCTCCTCATTTCTTTGCACAATGGGGCTCTTTTACCTGGGATCCTCCGTATTCAAACTTTTCTCTCCTGGGATCATCTATGACAATTTTGGCGGGCTTCTGGGCGCGCTGAATCTATTCAGCTTGCTGTTCTGCTTCTTGCTCTATTTTAAGGGGAGATACAAGCCTTCCACTACAGACTCCGGAACGACAGGCGACGCAGTATTCGACTATTTCTGGGGAATGGAGCTATATCCTCGTATCTTCGGCTGGGACGTCAAGATGTTCACCAACTGCCGATTCGGCATGATGGGATGGGGCCTGATCATCATCTCGTTTGCATGCAAGCAGAGTGAGCTTTATGGAGTCTCGGACGCGATGATTGTCGCCGTTGCCCTGCAGCTCATCTACATCGGAAAATTCTTCTGGTGGGAAACAGGATATTTAAGATCGATGGACATCATGTACGATAGAGCCGGATTCTGCATCTGCTGGGGTTGCATGGTTTGGCTGCCTTCGGTTTACACATCTCCGACGCTGTTCCTTGTCAACCATCCCCACAAATTGGGAATCGCCGCCTCCCTTGCGATCTTCGCAGCGGGAACGATTTGCATCTTCATCAATTATCTGGCTGATAGACAACGCCAATTTGTCCGGAGGAAGAATGGAGACTGCACGATCTGGAATAAGAAACCGGAGCTGATCTTCGCCAATTACAAGACAGAATGGGGTGAAGAAAAACAGAGTTTGCTACTGGCATCGGGCTGGTGGGGAATTTCACGCCACTTCCACTACCTTCCGGAGATCATGGCTGCATTCTTCTGGAGCATGCCTGCGATGTTCGGCTACTACATGCCTTACTTCTACCTGACATTCCTCACTATCCTGCTCGTCGACCGTTCCTACAGGCAAGAAAAGCGATGCGCAATGAAGTACGGCAAACATTGGGATACATATTGCGAACGCGTGCCGTTCCGTCTGATCCCGTTTGTTTATTGAATAGACCTGCGCGCTCTTCTCTAGAGGAGCGCCTTTTCTTTTTCCGCTCTCATCTCATTGACAATTGAAACTCCGGCACTAGTCCCCAGGCGGGTGGCGCCGCACGAAAGCATAGCCAGCGCCGTTTTCAAATCGCGGATTCCCCCCGATGCCTTTACCCCCATTTTGCCGCCCGCTTCCTCGCGCATCAATGCCACATCTGAAAACGTTGCGACGCCGGTACTAAAACCTGTCGATGTTTTGACAAAATGGGCTCCCGCTTCTCTTGCCAGGCGGCAGGCCAATTTTTTTTCTTCATCCGAAAGTAGGCATGCCTCGATAATCGCTTTCACTGTCTTGCCCTGGGCTGTCGAAACAACTCCCTCGATCTCTTCGCTCACATAATCCCACTGATTCGATTTGAGCGCGCCGATGTTAATCACCATATCGAACTCCGAAGCACCCTCTTCCAACGCAAGGCAGCACTCGTCCATTTTAGAAGTAGGGTAGGTGGCCCCGAGGGGAAAGCCGATGACTGTCGCGACAAGGACGCCGCTCCCCTTCAACTGTTCGACGGCCAGCCTCACCCACCACGGATTGACGCAGACGGCTTTAAATTGATGTGTTCTGGCCTCGCTGCATAGTTTTTCGATCATCTCAGCGGTGCAGTCGGCTTTGAGCAGGGTGTGGTCAATGTACCTCTCGATAGGGATCATGGTCTCTCTCATTTTGGAATCAGTCCGACAAGGCGCATCGCAGCCTCCGCGCCGACAGCGATCTTCATCGGAAGCGCGAGCGCATAAGCGCCACATGGAGGCATCTTGGAAAGATGTGCGACATTTTCGATGATGTACCTTCCTGCGCCAAGGATGGCCTCATGGACAGGAAAATGGTTTGCAGGCTTGTTGTTGGATCCATCCGGCGATAGGGAATCGATCCCGATTCCGGCGATCTTCCTATCAAGGAGAAGATCGGCTGTTTGGACATGGAAGCCGGGAAAATGCATTTTTCCAGAGGAATCAGCATTTCGGTATCGGTCGGAATCCTTCCAGTATTTCTCCCATCCGGTATAGGCCAGGACAAGGGTATTTTCTGGAATCCTCCCCCACTTCCTCTCATATTCGAGGATATCTTCAGGCATCACGAACATGTCAGGGTGCATCTTAGAAGAGAGGTCTAGAACGCAGGCCGGCACAATCAGCTGCTCCAGGGGGATGTCGGCCATATTCGCCCCTCCTTTAATAAAATGAGAAGGAGCGTCCATGTGCGTTCCCACACCGGCGTGGCACTTGTAACTTAAGACTCTAACTCCCTGATCATAGTCCATTTTGACTTCATGGCTGAACCCGCAGCCGCCCGTCCAAGTCGGAGCGGAACCGTCCAGAGTATGAGTGAGATCGACGGCTTCGAATTGTCCTAATACCAGCATGGAGATTGACCTCAAAAAAGGGATAATTTAAAAGTTTTTTTCTGAAAAAGTCAAACTTCATGAAGCACGAAAATCAATTGAGGAAACCGAATTTTCTAGCGAAAATTTTATATTGCCCGTAAAATTCTTAGGTTTGTTCACGGAAATATACCCAAAACAACTTCAAAACTAGGGTTTTGGGCAACGCGAAAGCTGGTGGGATTCAATGATCGCCCCGTTTTGGCGCAGCCAAACCCAAGTTTATAAACTGTTTTGGTATATAGCATTATTCCCTCCCGTATAGGAGAAATGCGTTCTGCATCCTCTCCTGAAGATTAACGCGAGGCTCTATGTGCATTTCTTTGATAAAGAGATTATTTTTTGGTGTTCTTATGTCTGGTTCAATTTCTTCAGCTCCCCTTTCCGCTCCTGTTAAAACAGCAGCACCCGCTCCGCTCGTCCTCATCCTGTTAGGCCCCCCAGGCTCCGGAAAAGGAACCCAGGCAAAAATGCTGGAAGACAAAATGAATCTGCCCCACATTTCCACTGGAGACCTTCTGCGCGACCACATCCGTCGGGGCACGGCTCTTGGAAAACAGGCGCAAACCTATATGGACAAGGGGCATCTTGTTCCCGATGGGCTTATCCTCGACATGCTTTTTGAAAGGGTCTCTCTGGAAGATTGCGCCAAGGGGTATATTCTGGACGGCTCGCCACGGACGATCCCTCAGGCGGAGGCGCTGCAGCAGCGTTTGATAGGGCAGCCCGCCCCCGTCGTGATCAATCTCGACCTCTCCGATGCACAAATCATCGAACGCCTCACCAAACGTGTCGTCTGCGAAAAATGCGGCACCCCTTACCACCTGCTCTACTCCCCTCCTAAAACACTGGGCAAGTGCGATAAATGCTCAGGCAGCCTGATCCAGCGCCCTGACGACACTGAAGCCGTGATCGCCAAACGGCTCAAAGTCTATCATGAGCAGACAGAGCCGCTGATTGCATTCTACTCAAAGCAAAAGCTCCTACATACCGTGGACTGCACCGCAGACAAGGATACCGTGTTCAGCATGATCCTGGCTTTCATCAAGCAACACTGATAATCCGTCTAAATCTCCATTGACGTCGGATGCTTCTTTATGCTTTGCCAATAGAGATTTTTCGAACCGATTCATCTGACCTCTGGCGAAAACCGAGCCAGTAAAGGCATGACTTCACTCACTCATTCCATTAATTTTCGTCAAAATTAGCTACAAAACTAGTAATAATCTCCTAAATCGGTCTCATTTTTGACGAAATATGATAAAATTTCTCGAAAAAACCAAAGGAGAATGATGACGATACTTAATTTCCAAGGTTCCGACAAACCCACAATCGGCGTGGAGATCGAATTTCAACTTCTTGATCCAACTACTCTCGATCTCATTCCTAACTCCGATGATCTTCTAAAAAGATGTCAGGAGAACAATATTGAGCGGGTGAAGGCAGAAATTCATCAATCCATGATTGAGGTGGACTCTGAGATTTCTATCGATGTCAAAGAATGCCGGAACTACTTGAGAAAGCGTATCGTCGCAGTCGATGCAATTGCACAGGATCTCGGGATCCAGATCGCAGCTACCGCCACTCACCCTTTTCAGCAATGGGCCGAAAGGTTGATCACCAATCAGGACCGATATCAGACTCTGCATGAAAAATTCCAATGGCTGGCCAGACGGATGAATGTCTACGGTCTTCATGTGCATATCGGGGTCCGCTCTGGAGAAAGAGCTCTCGCTGTTTCCCATTATCTCAACCGCTACCTGCCCCATTTACTCGCACTCTCTGCAAATTCTCCTTTTTGGCAGGGGCTTGATACAGGAATGCAGTCAAGCAGGGTCAATATCCTGGAAGCATTCCCATTCGCCGGACTCCCGCAAAATATTCTAGATTGGCAGGAGTTCGAGCATTATTACATGACCCTTGAGCGGGCTGGCGCAATTGGATCCCTCAAGGACCTTTATTGGTATATCCGCCCTAATATTGCCTTCGGAACGCTCGAAGTCAGAATATGCGATGCGATGTCGTCGCTTTCAGAAACGATGGCCGTTGTGGCATTGGTGCAATGCCTTGTCGTCTGGATCGAAGAAAATCTCCTTGACAGTCCTATAAAACTCTGGAACAAAGAGCAGTTCTGGATCGCTCCTGAAAACCAATGGGTCGCCGCACGCGACGGCCTGGAAGCGGCGATCATCACCGATTTGAAAGGCACCAGGCAAAAAATTTCGGATGGGATTTTGGAATTGATTCCATTATTGTCTCCTTTGGCGCAGCGGTTAAACTGTCTGGAAGAACTGGAATACATCAAGACGATGATCGATCGTGGGAACGGGGCAACCCGGCAACGGGATATCTATCAAAAGAGCCGCTCCCTCAAAGAGGTCGTGAAGTATTCTGTGAGCGAACTCCAGGCAAGTCTTTGCGCGGATTTTTAACTCGTTTGCTAAAGGACAGTAGCATGACAGGTCAGAATTTCGGGAAATGGTTCATCTATGCAGGACTTGCGCTGATTGCCATCGGCGCCCTATTCTGGTTTGGGGCAAAGCTGGGGATCCCCTTTGGGAAGCTCCCCGGCGACATCCATGTCCAGAAAGAAAAGGTTTCCTTCTATTTCCCGATCGCCACATCGATCGTCGTCAGTATCGTCCTCACAGCCCTGATCAACCTGATCTTTTGGCTGATGAGGAAATGATTTTATCCAACCCTACCTTTTCGATCATGGTGACGACAGTAGGAAACAATGGATCTGGCAGCGCATTGGCATCGAACCAATGCCAGCCTTCGCATTTATGCGGTTCTTTAAGTTGAACCTCTCCTCTGAAAGCATCGACGAATACAAACAGCGTCACATAATGCTTCGTCCCATCGATGATGTTGTTCGTCCAGGGGCCTAGAACAACCGATGCCGCTTCTAGTCCTGTCTCTTCAAATAACTCTCTCCTAGCGCACTCTTCAACGCTCTCGCCGTTTTCCAGATGTCCGCCTGCAGTCGACCAAAACCCCGCGCCGTGAGCGCCCTTCCGTTTCCCAAGCAACAATTTTCCTTGAGAAATCACAACGACGCCGACGCCGACTTTAGGTCTTTCCATATTGACTTTGGACATTTTTTTATCCTACATTGGTCTTAATGAACGGTAAAATACTAGCGCTGCTCAAAAACAAAAAAACGATCTGGCTGATCTGCAGCATACCGCTGCTCATACTGCTCAGCCAAGCGTTTTTTCTTTCTTTTTCGGACTACAAATTTTGGGGTCGCAGCTTGTTGATCAGCGCCTATAGCGCTGTCTCTCTTTTGGTCCTGACTCTGGCCTTCGCCCCTCTTTCAAAACATTTCCCTTCGGTCCCTCTGCTGTTGATCCTCAATAGGCATAAACGGGAAACGGGACTCTGCTGCTTTTTTTATGCTGATATCCACGTCTCCTCCTATTACATTAGGAAAGTCCTGAAGATGGGATCTTTCAACTGGGACGTCCTTCTGCATCCGATGATCCTGGCAGGCGAGACCGCCTTGCTGATCCTTATTCTGCTCGCGTTGACCAGCAACGATTTTTCCATTAGAAAAATGCAGTACAGCAACTGGAAGTCGCTGCACCGCTTTATCTACCTCGCAGAGGCCGCCGTTTTCACACATATGGCGCTCAAAGGGGGAATCGTGCTTTTTTGGGGGTTAGCGCTCTTCATCCCCTTGGCTGCCCTGCAGCTCTATCGAAGAAAGAAGCCTAAGCCCTCCACTTCAGAACCTCCTTAGTCACACCCGTTCCTAAAATTGCGGCAGCGGCCAGGAAGGCACAGGCTCCGACAATGATCGGCATGTCGTAATTGAGTCCCACGAAAACACCGGAGAGCAGCGGGCTGAGGGCTACGGCTCCGGCTTCTACTGACTGCAGAATTCCCATCATCTCGCCCTGAGCGTCCTCTTTTACATAGTTAGACACCATGGCGGCAGCTGTAGGAAAAAGCAGCGCGATCAGGAACTGCTGCAGCGGAAGAAATCCCCACAGAAAGTTCTTTCCAGGGTGGGAAAGCAGAATCAAAATGTAAAATCCGGCCAGGACCAGGGAATAGAAGAGCACTGCTGGAGGGCGCACTCTCTTCACAACAGGACCGATCAACAGCCCACAGCTCAACGCGTAAAATGCGGCAGCATACGCGAAGAGATCACCGACATCGGAGGCACTCATCCCATATTCGTTGATCCAGGTCACCGGAATGAACTCCCAGTAAAAAGACCAGCCGAAACAAAAGATGAACACCGTAATGAAGAGAATGCGGATTCCCGGAAGGCGGAAGGCCTTCTTTAGATTCGAAATGCCCTGGGATATGCTTAGAGACACCTGTCTTCGATGCTGGTGAGTCTCCTTGAAAAAATAAAGGAGCAGCAACAGGTTGAGCAACGTGATAAGCCCTGCGAAAAGGAACGGCATATCATACCCTCCAATGCCTAGGAACCCCTCTGCTGAAAGCTTGCCGCCGAAAAAGGGCCCGACAGTAAAGCCGATCCCTGCCGCCATATTCAACAGGCCGAAATTTTTGGCCTTTTCCTCAGCCAGACTCAGATCCGCAAGCGAGGCTCCGACGACAGCTGCGCTGCCGGCGGAAATCCCTAGGACGACTCGAGAGAATAGCATCAGAGCAAGACTTTCCATCCACACGGCGAGCATAGCTATCGCATAGCCCACAACCCCGAAAATCAAGCAATACTTGAGCAGCGGTTTGCGCCCCTTTTGATCGGATAGAGCGCCGATGATAGGCGAGCTGAAAAACTGAGAAAGCGGCATGAGCGCCAGCAGGATGCCAAGCCAGAATCCACGCAGAGCGTCGGAGGATTCCGGCGGAATCAGATTAATGTCGTGGTGGAACATCATCGAAGAGAACATCGGATAAACTAGTCCGATCCCCATCCAATCGATAAAAGCGACGAGAAGTAAAATAAATAGAATTAATTTCTTGGGTGCAGAATGCATATAATAACCATCTTAAAATAACCTAAAAAAATGCAAATGTTCAGCAGTCAAGCTGATATAAGTAATGGGGAATAAGCCGGAATCTTGTTTTCCAAGATCCTGAACTAGCCCCCCGAACAACGCATTATTCGGAGCAGCTTAGGTTGAAAAGATGGTGAGTATCATGACACCCCTCAAGATGAGATCTCCTCATTTTATTAAATTTGCGATTTATGAAGCAATGACTCTGATTGAAAAGACAAAAAACCTTAACTATTAATGGCATGCTAAAGAAAACTCGGGATGCTTTACTGGGAATTAAGAATGATTTGACCTCATATGAATAGGGATCCTATAGTATTTTCTTCTCAACCCATGTTATCCTCATGAAGAAAGTTCTTTCTATCGTGATTGGCGCATGTCTTAGCGCTCAGCTCGCCTGGAGCAGTGAATCCATCCCCTTGCAAAAGACCCATCGCGTCCCTCAATTTGAAAATGAGCAGGTCAAAGTGTGGAAGACCGTGATCATGCCGAACCAACCGCTGCAAATGCATCGCCACGACAGAGCGCGGGTGGTCGTTGGGCTCAAAGGGGGAACTCTAAGAAAAATCCAAGAAGACGGGAGCGGCTCCGACCTGGTTTTCGAAACAGGAAAAGCCTACTTTCTGGAAGCAGATCCTTTGGATGAGCTTCACGGCGATATCAATGAATCAAATGAGCCGATCGAAGTGACGGTCATCGAGTTCAAATCGAATTAACTTCAATTGGGTTTTAAGAAACCTCTGGACAACTCATTCTCCTGCTGAAACTGTCCCAGGTGATGAGCAAGCACCCCCTACTTATCCATGTCCTGGATGAGGTTAGCGACCAGGGCGCTCCAGCCTGTCTGGTGCGAAGCCCCGAGTCCCCTCCCAGTATCCCCATGGTAATGCTCGAAGAACTGAATGAGTTCTTTCCAATGAGGATCTTCAAACCCTTTAGTGTCGCGGAAGATGGGCCGCTGTCCTGTTTGATCTTTGCGGAAAAGATCGATGAGCCTATTCCGAAGATCGCTGATCATGGCATTCAAAGGGACATCTTTTCCCTGCACCGAGACTTTATAATCAGGCCCCACGGTGTCTGCAAGGCGCTTAAGTCCGCGTACGAAGAGGTAGTTGGTCGGAAACCAGATCGGACCTCTCCAGTTGGAGTTGCCCCCTTTGATTTTTTCTAAAGATTCGCCAGGCTCATATCCTACGATGTTGTCATGGAAGGCAAAGGGGTTCTTCTCATGGAACTTGGAGAGGCTGCGCAGCCCGTACGGTGAGAGAAATTCCTCCGGATCCCACGCTTTCTGCAGGACGCGGTTCATCTGCTCGAGGGTCATCAGAGAGAACAGATACCGTTTCTTTCCTTTCACCGTGTATTCGGTGATGCAGCGTCCGACAAGCTTATGGAAATGCGCGATGTACAGTTGGAAATGTTTATAGAAGTGGGAATATTGGCTCAATTCCTCCTCTTCGAAAAAGTCGATCGAATAAAAGGGAATCATTCCGACAAACGAGCGCACTTTTAAGCGCAGATGCTGGTTGTCGGGAAAACAAAGAGTGTCGTAGAAAAATCCATCCTTTTCGTCCCACATATCGACAGGCCTAGCCTGGGTTCCCTGAATGGCGTTGGCTATCGAGATAAAATGTTCCAGATAGACCATGGCCAGCCTTTCAAAGAGCGGTTTCACTTTGGCAAGCTCGAGCGCCATTTTCATCATGATGAGAGCATAGAAGCCCATCCAGCCCGTTCCGTCCGACTCCTCGAAAAATCCTCCCCCCGGGAGCGGTTTGCTGCGGTCGATGATCGAGATGTTGTCGAGTCCTAGGAATCCCCCTTCGAAGACATTGTTGCCGAGTTTGTCGACCTTGTTCACCCACCAGTTGAAATTGTCCATCAACTTCAAGAAGCTCAGCTCCAGATAATCAAAATCCCCTTTTTTCTTGTCCTGCTTTTCTTTTTGGTAGATCAGCCACACCGCCCATGCCTGAACGGGAGGGTTAGCTTCGGAAAAGCCCCATTCGTAAGCGGGGATCTGCCCGTTGGGATGCTGATACTGGTGCTCAAGAAAGAGTCCCATGTGGTGCTTGGCGTACGGAATATCGATCAGCGACAGGGCCACCGCATGGAATGAACAGTCCCAGGACGCAAACCAGGGATACTCCCATTTGTCCGGCATCACGATCAGGTTGTGGGCATGCAGATGGCGCCAGTGCGTGTTCCGGATGTGATATCGGGAAGCGGGGGGAGCCGCATTGGGATCATCCCCTTGTAGCCACTGTTTGACGTTGTAGTAATAATACTGCGTGCTCCACAAAAGTCCCGCTAAGGCCTGCCGCTGAATGAGTTTTTCTTCAGCTGTCCGGCTTTTGTGTTGGAAAGAGTTGAAAAACTCATCTGCTTCTTTCCTGCGGGATGAAACGACGTCATCGACATCGCCAAGCGGCGTCTTGGAAAGCTTCGGTGCCAGACGGAATCTCAGGACGCGGGACTTATTTGCAGGGATATGCAATTCTTTATAATGAAAGCATGCCTTGGTCCCTTTTTTTGCAGGATTGACGCAGCGCTCTCCTTTAACTAGATAACGATGGAAGGCGTCCTTAACATAGGGGGTCTGGTTCTTGCTTTGGGGTCCATAGAGCCGTTCATTGTTTGATTCATTGTCCGTGAACAGAAGTTCATCCGCCGGATCTCCTGCAAGATAGTATGTCGAGAAAGGATAATTGGCAGAGATCCAGTCGGGGGGCGGGATCTCTTTAGGATCTGCGCAAAGGCTTTGAAATGTAGATGCGAAGGGCCCTTCGTGGATTTCAGGAGCCTTCTGCCATTGTTTCTCCCATGACCAGCGGTTGCGGAATAAAATCTGAGGCAGCACCGAAAGGGTCGCGTCGCGATCGCTGCGATTGAAAATTTCGACCCGGATGCAAGTGTCTTCTGGATCCGCTTTAGCATATTCGACAACAAGATCAAAAAACTCATTGTTGGCAAAAATGCCGGTGTCGATGAGTTCGAACTCCCTTTCCTTCGTTGTCCGCTTTTTATTTTCTTCGATCAGTTGCTCATATGGAAAAGCATTTTGGGGATAGCGGTAGAGGAACTTCATGTAGGAATGGGTCGGGGTCGCGTCGAGGTAGTAGTAGTATTCCTTGACATCCTCTCCATGATTGCCCTCATAGGGATTCAGCCCGAACAGGCGCTCTTTGAGGATTTGATCCTTGCCGTTCCACAACGCAAATGAAAAAACAAGCGTCTGGTAGAAGTCGCACCACCCGCCAATGCCGTCTTCTCCCCAGCGATAGGCCTTGGAACGGGCCATGTCGTGCGTCAAATAATTCCACGCATCTCCGTCGCCGCTGTAATCTTCGCGTACAGTTCCCCACGCGCGCTCCGAGACGTATGCTCCCCACTTTCTCCATGGCGGAACCTTTTGGTCGAGGGAATCATCGATCCGGACAGATTCTTTTATTTTGGGCATGCGGGCCTTGTTAGTAGACAATCTCTTAAACTTTTGTATATTCTAAAATTTTGTTATACTCAAGACCATGACGAATAAAGTGACCTCTCTTCTCATTCTAGCGACGTTTTTCCTGATCGGACTTCTTCAGGGGATCGGTTTCACGACCATCCCATCCGCGGGCAATTTCATCACCTCGCCTTTAGGTTTTTCTTTTAGCCCCGAGCAGTACGGATCCCTCTTCCTCCCAATGTTCATCGGCTCGATCCTCTCTTCTTTTTTCGGGGGTTCGATTGCAAAAAAAGTCGGCATTAAAACTGTCTTCAGCTTCGGCCAGGTCTTCAACATCGCCTCAATGCTCCTGTTTTCTCTGACGGCGCTTTATCTTCACGATTCCTCAGTCTCCTACCTGTTGTTTCTGACATTGATGCTGTGTTTAGGGATAGGGTTTGGCGCCGTCCTGACCTCGCTCAATTCCTTCGCTTTTTTCTTTTTCCCGAATAGACCTAAAACCGCCCTGACGGCCCTCCACTCCTGTCTTGGGATCGGAACGGCACTGGGCCCTCTGGCATTCGAGTACTTCTTAAAAAACGGCATCTGGTGGTATGACGGCCTGTGGATAGCAACTCTTTACATCCTTCTTTTTTTCTCCGCTCTCGTCGGCTTCCCCAATCCTCATCACTTGAGCCATGAGAAAAAAGGGAGCTCTAAGCTTCCCTTCTCTTCCTTTGCCCTGTGGGGATTTGTCGCCATCGCTCTTTTATATGGGATTTGCGAGACCACTTTCGGCAATTGGGGGACCATTTTTCTTCATGAGGGGAAAAAATTAAGCATTGCAAGCGCAGCCCTGGCCCTTTCGCTGTTCTGGGGAGTTCTGACGATCGGAAGAATCCTGACGGTCATCCTCTCATTTGCAATGTCCACGCGTGCAATCTATTGCACCCTGCCGCCCATCATGCTGCTCAGCTTGGTAATTCTTTATCCAGCCTCTACGGAGTCTGTTCTGCTAAGCTCCTTCGGCCTTGCCGGCCTCGGATGTTCGGCGATGCTCCCGCTGACAATCGGTTTTGCGCAGGAAAGGTTCTCCTCGATCGCACCGCTTATTTCAGGAGTGATGATCGGCGTCTACATGCTGGGCTTCGGATTGGCGTCGCAAGGCGTCGGGATCATCTATAAAGCGCTGCATCTCCCCTTCTCCACTCTGTTCGCTCTATTAAGCGGACCAATCATTATTCTCTCCGTCCTTTGTTTCATCGTCACGCGGCTAAAAAAACAACGTCTATAATTTTAAAGACGTCCATTCACCGGATTCAGAAGACGATTTTGGCCAGAGCTCCATTTTGGAGATTGAGCTTTCTTGATTAAAAGTAAGCAAGTTTGAAAAAAGGGGTTATTCGCCGTAAATGGACCTGAAGATAGATGAATAATCCAGGGATCGCTCATTATTTTTTCTTGTACATTTGGATCATGCCGCCTGCGATCACAAGCAGTGCGCCGGCAAGCGAGAGCCAGTTGGGAAGATCATGGAAGATGGCCCAGTCCAAAATTGCCGACAGGATCAGGGAAACATAGAGAAAGGGGGCCAGGGCGGAAGGGCTGCCGTACTTATACGCAAGTCCTCTGAGCGATTGATTAAAAATCGAGGCAAGCCCTAAGCCAATGATATTGGCCCATGCAAACAGACTAAAATGTTCCAAAGAGTTTTTCGCCCCTAGAAATTCATTGGAAAAGAGAAAAACTACCCCTGTCACAATCGTAGAGATGAAAAAGAAGTAAAAGAGGGTGACCTTCTGGTTATCTTTCTGCGCTTGATGGCCGTAGAGGACCTGCGATCCGGCCTGTCCCAGAGGGGCAAGGATCCCAGCAATGCTTATCGTCGCCAATATCCCATCGTCAGGCTGTAAAATGCACAGGACCCCTGCAAAAGAAACGAAGATGCTGATCAGGATCCGCTTATTGAATCGAATCCCGAAGAAAATGCGCTCTATAACCGGCATGAAAAGTGGAGCTGTGTTCTGCAGAACTGTGGCGTTGAGCAGGCTGGATCCCATGAGGTAATAAAAGATCGAGTATTGATAGATCAGGATGCATCCCGAACGGAGCATCTGCAGCTTGAAGTTGTGCGTGTGAAGAAGCGTCTTAGCCGGCATCGTCCACAAAAGATAGGGAAGGAGCAGCAGCAGAGGGATTCCAAAGCGCAAAAACAGCAGCAGAAAATAGGAAGTGTTGCCTGTTGCGAATTTCCCGAAAAGAGTGAAGAAAGAAAGCATGGCCGAAGAAAGGAGCATGTAATGGACCCCTTTCTCAAATTCCCTGGATCTTTTGAAATTAAAAAATCCCCTCACGGCTTGCCCCACAATTCATGCAATCGCTCGATCCTTCCGCAGGAACTGCTATAGGACTTATAGCGAAGAGGGTCTTTGAGATAAAACTCCTGATGGTACTCTTCCGCTGGATAGAAGATGCCGGCCGGTCTGATCTGAGTATAAATCGCGTGTCCTTTGAAGCGTCTTGCAACCGCTTCCCTGGATAGTTCTGCACCTGCCTTCTGCTCCTCATTCGTGTAGAAAATCGCGGAAAGATACTGCTCTCCCTTGTCTGAGAATTGCCCATCGGGATCGAGGGGGTCGATATGGCGCCAGAAGAGGTCTAACAACTTTGAATAGCTGATCAGATCAGGATCGAAGACGATCTTGACAGCCTCAAGATGGCCCGTCGTTCCATCGCAGACCTCGGAATAGGTGGGATTGGGCTGATGCCCGCCGGTGTATCCGGGCATCGTGGAAATGACTCCTTCCAACCGATCGAAAAGGGGCTCGATGCACCAGAAGCATCCACCCGCAAAAATGGCCGTCTCTTCCTTGCCTGCCCTCATATCCCCTTCCTTTTCCTTTTTTCTAAATCAAAGAATCGTTTAAAAAAAGGATAACTCAGAATTTGTAGACGATACAGCCAATGATGAGAAGCATCTGGAAACTCACACTTTGCATACTCCTGTGTCTTGGGATTGGGATAATTAGCAGCATCTTTACACTGGGATCGATGACGACATGGTATCCCACCCTGAACCAGCCGGAAGGGAACCTTCCGAACTGGGTGTTTGCGCCGATGTGGGCGACGAGCTACGTGTTGATGGGAGTTTCTTTGTGGCTGGCCAGCAATGCCAGCGCCCCAAAGGAGGCCTATGCTCTTTTCTTCATTCAGCTCCTGCTAAATCTGATTTCAGCGTTCTTCTTTTTCGGCCTGCACAGCGTCTTTTTGGGTCTGATCGTCATTCTCTTAATGGATGTCGCGGTAGGCGCGACTATTGTCGCTTTCTGGAATGTTTCAAAACTCTCCGCCCTGTTTCTCCTCCCGAACCTGCTGTGGATCCTGTACATTACCTACCTGAATTTCGCTCTATTCCTGCTCAATCGGAGCTCCCCGAATTTTTAACCACAGGCTATAGGGACAGGTCTTGTCCCAGGTCTGCCAATGCGCACGGTAGTCTTCATAATCATCCTCTTCGACCCAGAGCAGCTTGCCTTCTGGGCCTAACCGGTCAGGAAAACGGATCCCTTCAAGATGATCGACTTCATGTTGAAAGATGCGCGCAGTAAACCCCTGATGTTCCTCCACAAGGAAATTCCCCTGGCGATCGTAAGCGCAAATCCTCACTTTATAGGCCCTGGGCACAATCGCGTGGATATGATCGGTGGAGAAGCACCCCTCGCGGCCCCACTCCGTCTCTTCGGAACTCCAGATGATTTTAGGATTGATATAGGCATGCAAAGTTCCCAGATTCTTACGGTTAGCGTCGATGCCGACATCGACGAGGATTACCCTTTTTTTAACGCCGACCTGCGGGGCCGCAAGACCTACCATCACTCTCTTCATCACATCAGAGCGCTCTCCCTTGGCAATCGCCAGCATCTCATCGATCAGCCATTGGATCTCACCGGAGGGAATCTGCTCGACGGGAACTTCCTCCGCGCGCTGGGATAAAATAGGGTGGTCGGTCGGTGCAAATGTAAGCTCTGGCATCTCTCCTCCGGTTAAGTTTGACGTAAACAAAAAACCTATCCCAATAAAAAGTTTCAGTCGATTAAGCATATTTTGGCCATTTAAAATTAAGCAGACAAACGTATACCCAACCAAATTCTGAAGTTGTTTGGGGATACCAAAAACCTATGAATCCTTCATCTCTCAATATTCTAAGGATCAAATTGACAAATGAGATGCACAAACACCTAAAATCCAACAATTTTGCATCAACCTCTTTAAAAAACAAACCTCAATTGCCTAATGGGTGAATTTTGGACATAATCCTCAAGAAATTTTGAGGTTTATTATGTCTTCTCCTATTCGCCCGGGTTCCTGTTCGCCGCTCCGCCCAATCCCCTCTTCCTTGGATGAGAACGCATCCTTTTTGCATAAAACTCGAACGGTTGATTCGATCGCGATGCAATCTCCTCTACCATCCTGTATCGCCGATGTCTGGAACCGCCTTGCCGAATGCCTAAAAACAATTTGGGATTCTCTTATGCGCTGCTTTGGAAAGAGCAGCCCTGCATCGCTATTTTCTTCTTCGGCCCTTCTCGTGATCAACCCCTCCCAGCAATCGCAGCATCTTTCGAACATGAACAAAATTTTCGTCTATACCCAACTCTCACAGGGACGCACTGTCGGAGACCAGGTCAGGGCTCAAAAATTTTCGCTCAATGATCCCGACAGCCTGAAAAGTGCGGCTGCATTTCCTGCGGCAAGACCCCAGGTCGTTACTTCCGCTGGAGGTTTTCAATATCCCGCCTCTACAGCAGATACCATCCATTGGACGGCCAATTTTGCCGACAGCCGCCTCTTCGGCTTTTGCGAGGGGCCTCTGCTTGCGCAAGATGAGCTGCAAGTGCTGGAACACCCCGCTCTGGCCCATATAAAAAGCGCTTTGCCTTCAGATTTAAAAACCCTTTCCGGCTATGATGCGGCGCTTTTCCAGAATGTCCCGCGCCTTGGCTCACTGGACACAACGACCCCTTTCCCTGATGGACACACTCTTTACGGTAATCGCTTCGCCGCAGCCACTCACGACCAGATCCTCGCGCGCCTTCAGCTCCTGAACCCTCCGACAAGCAGCAATATCTTTGCGATAGCCGCTCCCCATGTCCCTTTCGGAATGGCGAATCAGCCCTACCAGAAAAAAGACATCGACGCGCTATTCTTCACAGCCTATAACGCGTTCCATGCGATTAAAGAGTCCTCTCCAGGAAAAAAGGTCGTCGCCCACACGGGGAACTGGGGAGCTGGCGCATTTGGAAACGATCTGAAGACAGTCCACTTATTGCAACTTGCTGCGGCAAGATTTGCCGGCATCGACGAAATCCGCATGCACCCCATGAGCAGTCAGGCAGAGCTTCAAGCCGCAAGACAACTGCTCGATCAGATAGAACGCCAGTTCCCGCAAATGACGATCGGCCAGTTCATCGATCATTTGACTGCAAACGCCGCCAGCTATCAATTGACCTATAAAACAGGTAATGGAACTTGAGACAGTTGCAATAAAGCGCGCGCATTTGGATGATGAGGTAAAACCACCCTCACCCGAAAAAAATGATGCAATTGCACTCGCTTGGGCACACCGGCATTCAAATTACACCCGTCATTTTAGGCACATGGGCCATCGGCGGATGGATGTGGGGAGGCCCCGATGACGCCAATGCTATTGAAGCCATCCAAGAGAGCATCGACCAGGGGATCACCACGATCGATACTGCGCCTTTCTATGGGATGGGGCACAGTGAAGAGATCGTGGGAAAGGCCATCAAGGGCAAGAGGAACAAACTGATCATCGCTACCAAATGCGGAATGCGCTGGGATTCAGAAGAAGGTTCCGCCCCCCAGACCCAATACAATCGAGAAGGCAAGTCGTTCACCATCCGCAAAACCTTGCGCCCAGCCTCCATCTTCAAGGAATGCGACGAGAGTTTAAAACGCCTTGGAATCGAGTACATCGACCTATACCAGATCCATTGGCCCGACCCCGCGACGCCGATGGAAGAATCGTGGGATGCCATGGTCCAATTGAAAAAACGGGGAAAAGTCCGTGCGATCGGCGTGTGCAATTACGAATTGGAGCAGCTAAAGGCCATTCATGCGATCCATCCCGTCGACAGCCTGCAGCCGCCCTATAGTCTGTTGCGCCGCGGCATCGAAAATGAGGTTATTCCCTTCTGTCAAAAACAAAGGATATCCGTCATCGTCTACTCTCCGCTTGAAAGAGGTCTGCTGACAGGGAAGTATACTCCCAAATCCCACTTTCCAGAGGGGGATCATAGAGTGCAAAAAATAACGTTTTCCGAATCGTATCTGGAACAGGTCCAAAAAGCCCTAGATCTCATCCGCCCCCTCGCTGTGAAACACAAAGCAACTCTTGCCCAAGTGATCATCGACTGCACAATCCACCGTCCGGGGATCGCTGCAGCATTAGTGGGAGCGCGCAATGCCGCGCAGGCAAAAGAAAATGCCCAAGGGGCAACATTGCATTTATCAGAGGAAGAGAGAGCGCTCGTCGCAATGGCTTTTGCAAACCCAAAGCTCCAAAGACCTGAATACGACTAGCTGTCTTAGATCTTATTGGCCTTTTCCAAACTGTCGATCGCATCCAAATACGCCTTTTCCAGAGCGGGATGAGCCTCTTTCAAGACCTCCAGCAAATCGCGGCTCTTCTGAATGAATTTTTCCACCTTGTCCGGTTTCCAGACCTTGGGGGGATGGTCGAGAAGATCCCGCAGATTGTGCGTGCGGTCGGCAAGCTTGACAAGCTTTGCTTCAGTGGACATCGCTTTAGCCTGATCCAAAAGGCTGATTTCTAAAGACTCAGTCAGCTGCTCGACAATGAATAGAACTTTTTTTCCAAAAAGCGATCCCAGCTCTTCCGGAACTGTCTGCGTATCTTCAAGAATATCATGTAAAAGCGCTGCCATGATTGTGTCCTCGTCACGCACTTCGCCATCTTCCCAAAGCAGGATGGCGACACGAAAAGGGTGGACGATGTACGGAACCCAGTCGGCGTGGTTCCTCACTTGTTTGACATGTCTCAGGGCTGCAAAATCGATCGTCGCTAAAAGCATGGGAAGATTGAAAGAACCACGCGTCATTTGAAATTCAGCGCGAAGGTGTTGGATCAGCCTATCGAAATCGCCGAGGACGATCGGATTGTTGCGATAGAGCTGCGCTAGCCCGTTACGGGCTGTTTTGATCTCATCTTCTTGTGTTGGAGAAATCATACTGCCCATCCGGGTTAGATCTATACCCAATACCCCTGGTTTTGAAGTCGTTTGGGTGAAATAAAGACTGTTACTATTAAGTGATCCTAGCTCAGGATGAATTATTCTTCAAAGCATTGCAATCCGTAGCGGTATTGCCATTGATCAAGGACGACCTTATTTCTTGCGGGTTGCCTGTTTCGATCTTTTCGAGGATTTCTTGGAACTCAGCGATGCCAGATAAGCCCTGTCGATCCACTGCTTGAGCTCTTTGGGATTTTTCAAGATTGAGTCAGGAACGGTGAAATAGGGCATGCCGACGGGCCCCTTCATTCCCTCGTAAATGAATTGCTTGGACCCCCTCGATTCAAAATCAGCTCGGCTATTCTCATCAATGCGGAAATAAAGCTGCTTTTCAACGATGATCGCAAAAATGACATCATCATAATAAATGCCCCAACCTCCGAACATCGCACGGGCTGAGATGGGCCCATGGGGCAATAAACAGGCGAGAAACTGATCGACGAAATCAGGAGGTTTCTTCTTCATCTCAACTCCAAAAAAAGCACTTGAGACTCAATCATATCAATTTAATCAAAAGACGAATAATAAAATTAAGTTTTGCATCTCTAGCAATATACCTTAATGGCATTTCCTCGGAAGGCAAGCCTCTCAGCTCACAGATCGCATCGGGCGGCATAAGAGGAGCGCAGATTAATTAAATTATTTAATCGCGAACAGAGGCGCTCGAATTCAATTACTTACCTCAAAGTGGATCTTTTATTAACAATGTGATATTATTGACCATCTTTTAATTACACTGGAGAACAAATGAAGAAGTATTTAATCGCTCTTTTATTGTCCTTTGCCTCCTTCGAAAACCCGCTCATCGCTCAAATGGTCTATGAAGAAGTCCCCGAAAACTTCCAACCCAAAATAGAGGTAGCCGCCTGCTTTATCCGCTCCGGCGATAAAGTGCTCTTCATGAAACGGCTCCCTTACAAGCCTCAAGGAAATACTTGGGGGATCCCCGGGGGCAAATTCGATAAAGGGGAAACTCCGCAGCAGACAGTCATCCGAGAGATCCGGGAAGAAACGGGAATCGAGATGCCTACTGATGAGCTCTGCTATTTTGGGAAGGTCTTCGTACGCTACCCCGAAATGGACTACACCTTCCATCTGTTCGAATACAGGACAGAGGACATCCCTGATGTGGAATACAACCCGGGCGAGCATGCCGGCTACACATGGGTGACATTCGAAGAGGCGTTGAAGCTCCCCCTCATCCCCGGTGAAGAAGAGTGCATCAGCCTAGTGTACGGCGGCATTCCCTCATCAAAAATACAAGAGACATCATAATTCCAATTGGATAGTATCCTCCCCTTCAAAATTTGAAGGGGAGTGAGAATGTTCAAATCCCTTTTTGGTTCTTTTTTTCATCCTTTATGCAATGACTCTCATGAATGCAAAACTGATCTTTGAAGAGCCTCCTGAGAATTTCAATCCTAAAGTCGAAGTCGCCGCCTGTTTCATCCTGGCCGGCGATGCTGTGCTTTTCCTGAAAAGGCTGCCCCACAAGGATTATGGAAACAACTGGGGAATTCCCGGCGGCAAATGTGAGAAAGAGGAAACGGCGCAAGATGCAGTTGTCCGCGAAGTCCTTGAAGAAACGGGGATCGCTCTACCTGCCCAGTCCGTGAAATCCCGAGGGAAAGTCTTCATCCGCTATCCTACGGTCGACTTCATCTATCACATGTTCGAACACCGCATGGAAGACCGCCCTTCGGTGAACATCGACCCCAATGAACATGTCGAATATCGATGGCTCTCTCTTCAGGACGCGCTGACCCTGCCTCTGATTCCGGGTGAAGATGAGTGCATCGATTATGTCTACGGCGTCAAGGCTCCTGCAGAATAGACTCTCACTGTGCTGAGTCCAGAACGATCTTGCCACTGACCGCGCCTGATTCCAGAAGGCGGTGGGCCTTAGCCGCCTCGCGCATCGGGAATACTTTTGCCACAGCGGTTTTCAGCCTTCCTTGAGCGAAAAGAGGCCAGACCCTGGTCTTCAGATCCTCTGCGATCTTACTCTTATTCTCGAGAGATTGCGGGCGCAGAGTCGACCCCGTGATCGTGAGCCGCCTGCGCATCATCAAACTCAAGTCTAAAGCCACATCATTCCCTTGCAGGAAAGAGATTTGCACAAGTCTGCCCTCTTCGGAGAGCAATTTCAAATTTTTAGAAAAATAGCCTCCGCCTACCATGTCAAGGATCAGGTGGACCCCTTTTGCTTGAGTCAATTCCAATATTTTTGCCTCAAAATCCTCTGATTTGTAAAGGATCACATAGTCTGCTCCGATCGACTGACAAAAGGCTTTTTTCTCTAGTGAGCTCACCGTGGTAAAGACTTGCGCCCCAAATGCCTTGGAAAGTAGGATTGCAGCTGTGCCGATCCCGCTGGCGCCTGCGTGGACGAGAAATTTTTCGCCCGATGTGAGCCTGCCGCGCTGAAAGACGTTGCTCCAAACGGTAAAGTAAGTCTCAGGCAGACTTGCCCCCTGAATAAAATCTAGCCCCTCGGGGATAGGGAGGCACTGCGAATGGGGAACTGCACAATATTCGGCATACCCGCCGCCATTTGTAAGGGCGCACACGGCATCCCCTACATTCCAACCTTTGACATCGCTTCCAACCCAGGCAACAAGACCTGCTACTTCAAGCCCCAGGATCGGGCTGGCATCCTGGGGAGGTGGATAATCTCCGGCTCTCTGAAAAAGATCTGGACGGTTCACTCCAGCCGCTTTCACTTGGATTAGCATTTCATGCGCTTTAGGAACCGGGGCATTCCCCTCGTTCCAAAATAGGACGTCTGGCGAACCCGGCGCTTGGTAATCGACAAAGTGCATTTTCATAACGATTGCCTTTTTTATCCCACTGTAAAAAAAATCCCCAGTTTTGGAGAATGCCTAACATGACAACTTCATCAAAAAAACCTCTCGTCGCCATTACCGGCGCCTCATCGGGGATCGGAGCTGCAACTGCCCTCCGCTTTGCCAGGGGAGGCTTCCGGCTTGCTCTGATGGCTCGGCGGATGGATAAGCTCGCGCTACTTCAGAAAGAGCTGAAAACAGAAACGGCAATCTATGAGCTCGATGTCCGTTCGGAAGAGACAGTCGGGGCGACATTTCAGCTGATCGAAAAGCAAAACGGGCCGATCGACCTATTAATAAATAATGCCGGATGCGGACTCGGACTCGATCCTGCCTTTGAGTCGAAATTGGAAGAGTGGGACTTGATGGTTCAGACAAACATCAACGGGCTTCTCTATTGCACGCGCGCTGCCCTCCCCCCGATGGTCGCTCGTAATCAGGGCCACATCATCAACTTGGGGTCCGTCGCAGGCACTTATCCTTATCCCGGCGGGAATGTCTATGGGGCCACAAAAGCCTTTGTCCACCAATTCACACTGAACTTAAGAGCCGATCTCATCGGGAAGAATGTGCGCGTCAGCTGCATCGAGCCAGGTCTTGTGTCGGGGACGGAATTTTCAGTCGTCCGTTTTCGAGGGGATCAGGAGAAGGCTGCGAAACCCTACGAAAAGATACAGCCGCTTCATCCTGAGGACATCGCTGAAGTGATTTATTTCTGTCATGCCCTTCCTCCCCACGTCAACATCAACACTGTTGAAATCATGCCCGTCGCTCAGGCTTCCGGACCGTTTGCCTTCCACCGCGCCACTTGAAACCAAGTTTTAGAGCTGTTGAGTTATCATTCGCTCTATTCCTGACAAGCATGAATTTCATTAAGATTGCATTAAACCTTTTAGTTTACCTATCCTCTCATTGTTCGTTCAAGAAACAATGAGGGATTCATGCGCGCATTTATAGGTGCCGTTTTAACATTCCAACTGTTTAGCAGTTCAATTATTGCCACTACCTCGAGCGAGGTTTTTGCAAAATACAAGAATAATTGCTTCGTAGAAACAGGTTCATTCAATGGTGACGGGATTCAGAAAGCGCTGGATGCTGGATTTGAATATGTCTATTCGATCGAACTTTCAGAAAAGTATCATAACATTTGTAAAAAGCGTTTTCAGCACAACCCAAATGTCAGCCTCCTATTTGGCGACTCAGCACACGTTCTTGGCCCTTTGATGCATGAAATCCATGAGCCGGTCACATTTTGGCTGGACGGACATTGCATGCTGCTGGACACAGCAAAAGGGGAAACAATGACCCCGTTACTCAAAGAGCTTGAAGCCATTAAAAATCACCCCATTAAGACACATACAATACTCATTGACGACATCAGATTGCTTGGGACTTGGATATTAGATAATATTCCACTCAATGCAGTGATCGCCAAGCTCAAAGAAATCAACCCTGAATATACAATTGCCTATGAAGACGGGTATGAAAAAAAAGATGTCCTGGTCGCTTATATACCATCCCAGGGGATGATGAATGGACCTCAGAAGTAGAAGAGGAAAAATCAACCCTCGAATCGAGAATCTCTATTTGAAGAATCGGAGACTCCCCATGAAACGCATGAAGTCCTACATGATTGCCGCGGTACTTGCATTATTTACCAGCGCATCCGCTGCAGAACAATCCATGGTAGCCCGGCTACCCTATGCTAACACCACCGCAGTATTGAAATTTGTAAAGAAACATCTGCCTAGAGACCCTGTCATTATTGATGCTGGAGCATTTAATGGGCATGACTCCTATTTGATGGCCCAGTTTTGGCCCAGAGGGCAAATTTATTCATTTGAACCGGTGCCAGAACTTTTTCAACAAGTCAAATACCTTTCAGCAAAACATAAAAACATTCATCCCTTTGAACTGGCACTTTCAGACAAAAACGGCAGCGCAGTTTTTTACCTGTCTGTGAATGACGACAATCCAAATCACATCTCAGCTTCGAGCTCCCTTCTCCCCCCTAAAGAGCATCTAGCAGGAGCGCCCACTGTAAAATTTCCGTATACTCTAGAAGTCCAGACGCTTACTCTGGATTCATGGGCTGAAAGTCAAGGAATTGATCATGTCGACTTCCTTTGGCTCGATATGCAAGGGTATGAACTGAATATGATCAAAGCCAGCAAGCTTGCAAAAAATGCAAGGGCGATCTGGCTGGAGGTGGAATTCATAGAAGCTTATGAGGGCCAGTACCTGTTTGAAGATATCGTGGAATGGATGGCGGCAAACGGATTTCATCTGGCAGCTACGAACTTCAACCTGGAGAACCCTGAAAACTGGTTTGCAGATGCGATGTTCATTAAAACGAAATAAGGGATGATCTGAGTGAAAAAACACTTTTTTTCGATACTTCTCCTCACTTTTTCAATTACCCAATCGTATGCTTTAGGTTCCGCTATTTCAGCCTCACGCAATCAAATGGATGAGGCCGCTGAAAAATTAGCAGCCCCTGCCTGGATGTACGCGCAACTTGACCGTGATTTTGCTCCCTACAAAGAAAAGACAATTTCCCTCCAGGCAATGAATGACTTTTTCACTGCTAGAGCATCCGATCTTCAATTGGCAAAAATTACGATTTTTAATAACAACGTGAGCGCTGCTACCTCGAGCCCGCCTCATAAAAACACCGCAAACCCCAGGCTGGAGAGTTATCTTTCTGCATTTAGAAAGTTGTGCTCGCATTTGCCGATGCCAAATGTCACTTTTTTAATCTCCCTGCATGATGGAATCGATTCATCAGTAAAAACGTCGAAAGAGATTCCCCTTTTCGTGATGTGCAAAACCGGGCAGATAGAGAATGGATTCCTTATCCCCGATTTCGATGCGCTTATGAATGGATTCCAGGTTCTTGCAAAGGCGGATATCACCCAATTTGAGCAACCTTGGGAGACCAAGGCGCCTTCACTCATTTGGAGAGGATCGACCGCCTATGGGAATATCATCCTTAATAAATCAAATCTGCATCTAAATTACAGAGTAAAACTGTGCCAAATTTCCAAAAACTACCCCCAATTGATCGATGCAAAATTCACGATCTATGCACAGGGAGGCCAAAAAGTCCTATCCATTCGAAATTTGAAAGGAAAAAAAGTCAGCTTTGAGAATCAACTGAATTATAAATATCACATCCTCATCGACGGAAATGCTTCTTCCTACTCTTCAAGCGGGTGGAAGTTCTTTACCAACTCGTTAATTTTCAAGCCAGATTCCCCATGGTTCCAGTGGTATTATAATGATTTGAAGCCCTGGATTCATTATGTTCCCGTCAGAACTGACTTGGAAGACCTTGTTGAGAAGGTCCAATGGGCTCAAACTCACGATCTGGAAGCGAAAATTATCGCCGCCAACGCTCGTCAATTTGCGCTGGAACACATCAGCGAACACCTCAACCTGTCCTATCTCTATTTGGCAATTTTAAGATACAGCCAGCTGAACTTTGAATAGTCTCTTTTCAGAATAGACAGGAACTACTTGAAAAATCGGGACATGGGCTTGGGAACTCCCTTTTATATTGTTCTGATCAAAGGAAAACATTTATCGGCACGGCGCAGGTTCGGGACGAAAAAAGGATGGAAAAAAACGAGGACGCCTAGAATCAATTATTCCGGCTGTTTGCGTTGATCTCTCTATATCGCATAAGAACATCCCGCACGGCGCGAAAGAACACTATTTGAAGCGGCTTGGGTATAACACTCTTTAAAAAAAACTGAGGCGATATTAAATTTAAAAATCCTTCGTTTTTTTTAAGAGTGCCGCCGTGAAACTGCTCTACAAGATTCTATTCTTCTCCAATCTTCTCATCTCGGCTACTTCAGAAGCGCATGCCATCTCTACTGTTGTCCGCCTCCCATTTGGAGACCATAAAGCCGTTTTAAACTATGCATGGAACTATCTCCCCCCCAACCCCGTCATTATCGATGCAGGGGCATACGACGGAACCGACTCTCTTCAAATGTCGCAGTATTGGCCCAATGCGCAAATCCATTCTTTTGAGCCCGTGCCCGAACTCTTCGCACACATTAAGAGCCTTGCAGCCAAAAATGGGAACATTCATCCTTATCAGGTTGCCCTCTCGGATCAAAATGGCACTGCTACCTTTTACCTCTCAACACTCGCCCATGATCCGAGCCGCATCTTAGGGTCCAGCTCGCTGCTTCCTCCCAAGGAGCACCTCATCGAAGACCCCTGGATTCAATTCCCCAGCATCCTGGAAGTTCAGACAGTAACCCTCGATTCATGGGCGGAAACACAGAAGATCAACCATGTCGACTTCCTCTGGCTGGACATGCAGGGATTTGAACTTAATATGATCAAAGCGAGCAAACTGGCTCAAAACGCGCGGGCGATTTGGATGGAGGTCGAGTTCACTGAAGTCTTTGAAGGCCAATATCAATTCAAGGACATTAAGGATTGGATGGAGGCAAACGGGTTTGTGCTTGCAGCCTGCGATTTTGACATCGAAAATCCCGAACATTACTTTGGCAATGTGATGTTCCTGAATCGCAAACCCATCGATAAGTTTGTTAAGCACAATCCAAATGAGAAAAAAAGGCGCAAAAGTCGATGAATTTGCGCCCTAAGAGATTATAGAACAAACCGCCCCCCGCCCCAGACCAGGATCAGCAGCAGGCTGCCGAAAACGGCGACATCCTTCATGAAAAGGGTCTTTTCCGTGATCCGTTGCGCACCTTCAAGATTCCAGAAGTCATGGAAACGTAAGGCGGCAGGAACGATGAAGAGGATCAGCAGCAAAGCTCCGAAACGGATCTGATACCCCAGGCAAATCGATAGTCCACCCACGATCTGGATCAGGACGGCTAAGGAAAGAGCCAGAGAGGTTAGCGGGAGCCTCTTCTTCTTCATATATTCGACAGTGCCCTTCCAGTTGATCAGCTTTTCCATGGCTGCCCAGACAAAAAGAGCGCTGATGCAGATACGGCCAATGAGTAGCGCAAGGTCTTTTAGGAAATCCATCAACCGCACCTCTTTTGGTTTTCAGAATCCTTCCGGCCTTTTTTCTATCGGGTTTCAAGCTTGGCGACTTGATGCTCCGCCGTTCCGAAAAAGCGGTCGCCAAAGTCTCCCAGCCCGGGAACAATGTACTTTCTCTCATTGAGCCTTTCATCCAGAGAGGTCATTACCACTTTGATCTTGGGGAACTTTTGACTCAAACGGACCAGGCCCTCTGGAGCGACGCAGACAGAAGCGACGATGATATTCTCCTCCTTGACGCCCTTCTCCTTCAGAATGGAGAGCACCATTTCCAAACTGCCTCCGGTGGCGATCATCGGCTCGGTGATGACGACCTGGTTACCGGATGCCAGTTCCGGTGAAATTTTCATGTATTTGAACTGGGCCTCGGCGGTATTTTCATCGCGCTGGACGAGGAACTTGCTCACGCCCGCATCAGGAAAGTGTTTGATGAACGTATCGAGCAGGGCGTCTCCGGAGCGCATCACCGATACGAGTTCGACCTTCGAGGACAATGCCTGGCCCTGGCATAAAGTGAGCGGGGTCTCGACTTCCACTGTTGTGGTGGGCATGCACTCGATGACTTTGTTCACAAGAAGCTCTCCGACCTTTTCCGACACGAGGCGGAACCTCTCTGTTGAGGTTTGGGTGTCGCGCAATTGGGCGATGAGGATCTGCTCATATTTGCTGGGCTTGAAAGAGCAATGGACGATAGGGAGAAGCTCGGAGAGGACCTTCTCGTTATTGCGGTTAGCCTGGATCTTTTTCACCCTTTCGTTGAACTGGCTCTCTTGTTTGACATCAAGGGTCTTCGCTTGAATATTCGATACCATCGCGATGCTGCACAGCAGCGCGAACATGCATTTATAGGCAGTTGGTCTATTCATGAATTTTAACCTGAAAATTAAAAGAGTTGATTTGCTGAAGATAGTTTTACACAGATTATTTTGAATAGCAAGGAGAATCCATTTGACGTATTCAAATTCACTCTGTAACCTCTTAGAGGTTTTTTAATCTTAATCGAGGACCGTCATGTCTAGAGAAACTGCTCAACAACCCAAGGAAAAAAAGAAGGTTTTCACATCGATGCATGCATGGGTGATCTGGTTGCTTAGCGCCCTGTTCATGTTCTATAAGTACGCTTTAGAAGTCTCTCCCAGTGTCATGACCTCAACCTTGATGAGCACCTTTAACATCAGCGGCACCGCCCTCGGTAATTTGGCGGCCTGCTACTTCTACGCCTATCTTCTCCTACAGATCCCTGCAGGCCTGCTGCTCGATAAGATCGGACCCAGGAAAGTGACCACCCTTGCGATCGCTTTATGCGCCCTTGGAAGCATGATCTTCGCTAAAGCCGACACTTTGCTCGTGGCAGGGATCGGACGCTTCCTGACAGGCGCTGGCGCCGCCTTCGCCGCGGTCAACTGCTTAAAACTGATCGCCAACTGGTTCCCAACTAATAAATTCGCCTTCATGGCAGGTTTGATGATGACTGTCGCGATGCTAGGGGCAGTCGGCGGTCAGGCTCCTCTTGCAGCTTTCATTGAAGCGATGGACTGGCGCTATGCGATGGAGTTCATCGGCATCGCAGGTCTCATTCTGGCAGCGGTCTTCTGGCTGATTGTGCGCGACATTTCCCCTCAGCATAAGAAAGAGAAGCATATCGTTTCCCAAAATATTTCTTTGGGGGACAGCCTGAAGCGCGTCCTTAAAAACCGTCAGGCATGGTGGTTATCGGCATATAGCGGATTCGCGTTTGCCCCCGTCATGATCTTCGGAGGGCTTTGGGGCGTTGCCTATACTTCTGAAGCATTCAATCTCACTGCCAATATTTCAGCACAGGCAGTCTCCCTCATCTTCATCGGCTTTGCCGTCGGCGCTCCCTTCTTCGGATGGTTCTCCGACTGGCTCGGCCGCAGGATTGTCGTGATGTTCTGGGGAACTCTGCTTGCCTTGATCACAATCTCCGCAGTCATCTATGCCCCCGGTGTGACCCATTCTTCACTCACCCTGTTGCTGTTCCTCTTCGGATTCTTCATCAGCAGCTTCCTCCTCTGCTTCACGATGATCCGCGAGATCAGCCTTCCGATCCTGGCCGCAACGGCAATCGGCTTCATGAATGCCTTCGACGCTCTTTTCGGGGCATTTTCAGATCCCTTGACTGGAAAATTCCTCGACATGGGATGGGATGGAAAACTGGCCGACGGGGCAAGAGTGTTCTCGGTGTCCGCTTACAAAGCGGCATTTTTGACACTCCCCGCCTATCTGATCATCTCTTTGCTGATGCTCTCCCGCATTAAAGAGACCCATTGCAAGCCCTCAATTCCTTCCTCTCTTCCCTGAGAGGCCCAAATACGGGGCGGATTCCTCCGCCCCGCTATATTTTTATCTAATACTTGCAAACGCCCTTCCATCGGCCCGGTCCTTTAAAAGAGGGATAGCTGCTTTCCACTTTTCAATGTAGCGGACCATGCCTGCAAAGCTGGATGTGTCGAGCATCTCGACGAGCGGCCCGCCAATCTGAACGACATTCGATGTGTTCATATAGGTTTGATAGTAGACGAAGGAATCGGAGGCGACAATTTGCGCCTGCGGGGTCAACAACCCCTTGCCTTTAAAAGCCTCCAGGAATTTGTGCATTTCGTGTGCATCGCACTTCCCATGGGTCTGAACGACGATCAGCTGCAGGCCGTCTCTTGGCATCTCAAGAAAGGGGGTCAGGTTCATGGCCCGGGACATGCCCGGCGCTATTCCGTTGAGATAGGTAAATCGAGAAGGGGTTGGGTCTTCGACCAGCATATAGAGATGGTTGTAGTGATGCTTGGGATATTCCTGGTTGCTGAAATTGGGATTTTCAACACGAAAGCTGCTGACCGGAGTGATGATCAGCTTGGATGTCTTGTAACGGACGTTGCCAAGCGATAGCTCCACATAGCCATGAGCCTGGTCGATATAGATGCTCTCCAATCTTTGATTGAGAATGACCCCATTGCCGCGGGCATCGATCGCTCTCTTAAGTTTTGTGATGAGCTCGTGGCACCCTCCAGAAAAATAGTACCCGTTTGGACATCTCGCATGGGTCCCGACCGCTTCCTCGCTAGAGTGTTCAAGGCAGATGAATCTGCAGCCGAAGTAGTTTTCGAAAAACTCTTTTAGTCTCTGGTCGGATCCGATCAAATGGCATCCCAGGTCGGCGTGGGCAACTCCGCAGATATCGACGCTCTTCCAGGCGCCCCCGCATCTGTCGTCAGCTTCAAGAATCAACACCCTCTCATTTCGATAAATATGATAGATCGCCTCTAGCATCGAGGTCGGAGAAGTTCCGACAACAGCGATGTCGAAATCGGTCTGGGCGGCAAAGAGCCATCCCTGGAGGAATAGTGCAATTGTGAGTATAAAACGCATCGGCCTCTCCAGTTAAAGAAAAGGAGCGGATTATATCGCGGGTCGAAAAACAATGCTGTCAAAATTTTTACACATACTGAGCGAAAGGGTCCGCTCTTTTAGAAGCAGGATAAACGCAGTCGATAGTCCGATCGACCAGAAGGATCGCCATCGCTCTCTTATTCTACCCGAGAACAAAAAGCTGACCTAGGGAACGTACCTAAATGCGAGGAGCAATTTCAAATGTCGGGATATTCGCCTCTACCCTTACAATCCAGCACACTCCAGAAGCGCCCAGAAACCTATATTTAGCAAGGGAACTGTCATATTCCAGACTCCTTTTTTAGGGCTTCGAGCTCTTCGCCGAGCTTCATGAACTTCTCATAGTGCTGTTGGATCTCTTTTTCCCGCTGGCCTGTTGACTTGAGAAGGTCCTGGATTTTATCAGCCTCATTGTTTTGAGAGGCTTGGATCAAAAGCGCGTTTTCTCTCATCTGCAATGCTTCCAGATCGCTGATCGCCTTCTCGAGTTTGCGCAGCTCATTTTCCATGGGACGGATCCTTGCACGGCTGGCCATCAATTCCTCATGCCGTTTCTTGCGCTCTTCCTTTTCTGACAGGCTGCTTTTCTTCTTGGAAGGAGCACTCTCTTCTTCCCAGCCGACCTTTTCAAGGAAATCCTCATAATGGCCGTTAAACGGCGACTGCCTGCCCACATGACAGACAATGAGCTGATGAAGCTGCAGCCTTTTCAAGATCAATTCACTGTGGGTGACGATGACAACAGCCCCCTCGAAATCTTCCAGAGCGTCGATTAGCGCCTCAATAGATTCAACATCCAGGTGGTGCGTCGGCTCGTCAAGCAGCAGAAGATTGCACGGCCTTGCCAGAATTTTTCCCAGAAGCACGCGGCTTTTTTCTCCGCCTGAAAGAACAGCGATCTTCTTTTTTGCAGTATCTCCGGGAAACATCATCTGCCCGCAGATTGCTTTGACCTGCGTCAAATTCAATGTGGGATTGGCGTCTGCGATCTCTTCTTCGATAGTGGAGTCCGGCTTCAGTCTTTGAATGTTCGTCTGGCCGAAGTAGCCGATCGTCGCCTGGTCGGAAATGCGGACTTCCCCCTTTTCGGGAGAAAGCTCCCCTGAGATCAGCCGGAGCAGCGTCGACTTTCCATACCCGTTCTTTCCGATAATCGCGACCCTGTCCCCCTTCTCAATGGCAAATGACAGATCATGGATGATCGGCTTATCGCTCTGGTAGGCAAAAGAGATCTCTTTGGTCTCCACCATCTTTTTTCCATGGAACGGACGCTCGTGGAAACTAAAGTCCAGATCATAAAGCGCCTTGAGCTGCTCAAGGGCTGGAATCCGGCTCAGCATTTTTTGCTTGGACTGTGCCTGGGCGGCTTTGCTCGCCTTGGCGCCGAAGCGATCGACGAACGACTGCAAGTGGGCCTTTTTTTTCTCAAGATTGATCCGTGTGCGCTCATGGATTTCCTCTCCCAGGACGACCTGCTCGAAAAAGACAGTCGTCCCCCCTTTGTATTTGCGCACCTTTTTGCGGTGCACCCCCAGCGTATGGGTCGTGACGGAATCCATGAACTCGCGGTCGTGCGAGATCAAAATCAGAGCCCCTTTCCACTGCTGCAGAAAACGAGCGAGGAAGCGGATCGAGAGGATGTCGAGGTAGTTCGTAGGTTCGTCCAGCAGAAGGCAGTCGGGTTCGGAAAGAAGCACTTTGGCAAGATGGAGCCTCAGTTGATATCCCCCCGACATCTGGTGTGGAGAGATGTCCATCTCTTCCTCCTTAAAGCCCAGTCCCGACAGGATCTTCTCAGCCCTGTAGGTTTCATCCCGCTCCTCGGGTCTCAGGCCTAAACAGCCTTCCTCGAGAACGGTATTACAGGTAAAACGGATGTGCTGGTCAAGGTAGCCGAGCTTATAGCCTTTGGAAAAGGAGATCGTCCCCTTATCAGGCTTTTCCTGGCCGACGAGCAGCCGCATAAGCGTCGTCTTGCCGGAACCGTTGCGCCCGATCAGCCCGCAACGCTCGTCTTCGCTCACTGTGAACGAGACATCTTCCAGCACAGGGTCTCCGCTATAAGATAGGCTTAAGTTATCGACTTGGATCATGTTTTGTGATGAGCTTGTATAGAAAAAGCAAACTCAAACGATACCATTATTCCCCTCTGAAGTTCAATCGAAACCAGCTTGGAGATACATTCCTACTTTCCCCTTTTGGAGAAATTCACATTTTAATATTGTCATTGCATAATCTTAACAATCGAGGTTCCATGGCCGTACCCTCAGGAAACTTAGCCCCCCGATTCCATGCCACTGGAATCGAAGCCTATGTGATGACCTATGACAAGCAGCAAACCGCGTCTTCAACCGTACAGGAAGATTTGCCTCAAAGCCCCGTCCCGACCTCTGGCACTCTCGATCCTTCACTTGTGGCAAGCGATCAACAAAGAAAACAGGAAATCCAGGATTCTGCAATGTTAAGGACCCCTGACCGCCCCACCTTCACCGCACTGATCAGAGACACCGTGAGCGGTCCCGGGCATAAAACTGTGGAGAACTTTCTCGTCGGCATGTTCCGTCCGACTCCTGACAGGCAGAAATACGCTCAATATCTGTGCAACCTCCAGCACGACATCGGCATTGTTGAAGCGCTTTTAAGAAAAGAAAACCTGCCGATGAAAACCTTGACAAGGCTTTATTTCGCACAAAAGATCGCCCAGGACTTAAGCCAACTTCAATTTCAGGGAGAGATATCGCCATTGATGCGGCAGCATGATCACGAAGCGCACTTCAAAGGGATGGCGGGAAGTCCCCATTTACTGATGGGACATTTTGCCATCCACTCTCTGGGATTGCTTGCCGGAGGCAAGATCCTCTCTGCAATGATCAGCCGCGCATTTGGAGCTGATTGCGTCCACCTTTACGACTTTTCCCCCGATCCTGAAGGCCTCAAAGCTGAATTTAAGAGTGAACTCGATCAGTATATGCTGGGATTGACGGATGCGCAAGTTAGAGAACTGCAAAATGAAATGGAACACATCTGGGAATTTGCAGGCGACCTGACGGGCAATGATATTAGAAAATAATCCATCTAGAGACGATCATGGGCTCTAATTCAAAGGGCCCTATTCCATTTTAAGTCGCTTGAAAATCGCTCATCTTCTCAAGAGATGTTGCAACCCCCTCACCAAAGGAAAAGAATCCATTGATAAGAGTTCCGAAATCTTCCCGGGGCTTCGGACCCGCGCCATAGCGCGCCAGTTGGGTGTTGACCCTTTCTTCCTGCGGGTGCTCGACGAGCGCTTGCCCCCACACCAGGGCTTGGGCCTTGGAGAAAGCGACCGCTCCGCCAAACAGCATCACCCCGCCAATGACGGCAGGAATTCCAAGAGCCGCACGGAGTAAAAATCCAATCCCGCGGCCAGGGCCTTCGGATGTAGAGAAATAGGCGTGTGTGTGTTTGGCCAACGCGGCGCATGCTTTAGCAACAAATTCGCCGAACTTGGAGACGGCGAAAGGCGCAATGCCTAAAGTTAAAGCCACTGCGGACTTGGCAGCTAGTTCGAACCCCTCAATTTTAATATCTGCAGTTGGAGAAGAAGAGAACGTATCTACAGAATTTCCTGTGCTGGCTCTTCGAACGGTCATAGCTACAGTGGGATGCATAGCGCCGGAAACAGGTGAATTTCCACTGATATTTTGACGGGGATCAATACTGTTCATAAATCCTCATAATAACAAAAAATATATCGCATTATATTATAATACAGAAATAGATAAAACTATAATCTGAGAATATCCCCCCCCTTTTTTCGCTACCAAACAATTGATTTTTATAGACCTAGGACATACCATTGCTTTCAAAATTTAACTTTTGATTAGGACAGGTTCATCAACAATGATTTCTTTTAAAACCTTTTCTTCCTTCTTTCTTTCTCTCCACCTTGCTCTTTTTACTCTACATGCCGAGGAGGAAGATGTTGACAGGATCGCCCGCGTCGCCACCCAGCTTTCCAAAGAGGAGTCCGCGTTTGCATCCATCCATAAACTGGGAGGAGGGTTGACCAATATCAACTACAAGGTCTGCATCAACTCCGATGCGTACTTCATCCGGTGCGGCTCCATTCTCAACTCTACATTAGGGTCATTCATGGAGAGGGAGTGGGCCTGCTCCAAAATGGTTTCCGAGGCAGGGCTGGCGCCCAGGACCATCATGTATATTCCCGAGGAGAGGATCCTCGTGACGGATTTCATCGACACGCATGGAAACAGCGTCAACCTTCACGACTTCCCGTCCCTTCAGAAATTTTGCGCCCTAGTCCGCAATTTACACACTCTGGATGTTGCTTTTCCCGCCCAGTTCTGCCCCTTCGAATCGATCCATACCTATGTAAAGAACGCCCAGGAAAAAGAAGCCTTTCTGCCGGAAATTGTTTTTCAGACGCTGCTCCCTTTGATTGAACGCTTAAAGCCGCTCCTGGAAGCGACCTCTGAAACAGCACCCTGCCACCTCGATCTGCATCATGGCAATGTCCTGGACGACGGGGAGAAAATGTGGCTGATCGACTGGGAATACGCCGCTATGGGCGACCCTTATTTCGACCTGGGAACGATCGCATCGACGGAAAGCTTTTCAAATAAAGAAATGAAACTGCTGCTGAAAGCTTATCTTCAGGGAAGGGAGCCAAGCGTGGAAGAATTTACCCGACTGTACTACATGCGCATTGTTGCGGACGCCAGATGGGCGCTCTGGAGCTATCTCCAGTCAAAAATCTCCCCTCTTGAATTCGATTTTACGCCTTATGGGGATCTTTTTTTGCAGGAGAGCCTCGAACGCCTGGGGAATGTTTTCCCGGACGAGGCAGGAAACTAACGCTCGGCCCAGGAATCAATACCAAGAATGCGGGGTTCACTCATCTGCTAAGCGAAGCATCAGAGAGGGTATCTTCGTTGTTTCAATTAAGCTTAAAATGAAATTTCGACCTCGCTCTATGGCCTGGACAAAATAGCCTGGGGATATTTCTGAAGGAACTTCGGTCGGTTGTCCCAAATCAAGCACCCTCTCCTGCCGATGCGCAGCGTCGAGCATGGCCTTGCGAAAGACCATGTCATACCTCTGGCCGGGGGATGGGGAACCATCAGCGGTTTGCGTCCAACTGGACGAGCGCGCGGTTTCCATGACCCGCTTTAAACACGCCGTTTTCCCTGTATCATCTAAGGAGCGCCAGTACTTGATCGCTTCCTTGACAGAGGCGGCTACTGCGGCATCCTGTTCCTGGGATTCCCAGTCAGGATGTCTTGGGAATAAAAACCCGTTGAAATCACTATCAGTGACAGGTTTGACTGTGTCGGCCAAACCCCCGGTCTTCGAGGCGATCGCAAGCTGTGCAAAAAGCCATCCTTCAAACTGAACCAGACCGCATGGTTCGAACTTGGATGGGAATACACCAATATCGCTCATCGCGCGGAACAACGATCCGACCCCGGGGATCTCCTCTGTTCCTTGCTGGATCTCAAAGCGGCCTCCCTTCTTCCTGTCGCGTATCACGAGAACTTTGCCGCCCTCCTGCGAGGCATCAAACGTGCGGGCCTCGAGCTCACATGCATCGAGGATCTGATTTTCTTTAACGTCGCTCTCTTCCGCAAAACCCATCGCAATGAAGTTGCTTCCAATCTCTTTTGCTGCATGGATGAGTTGCGGGAATTTGTCCACCCCCTTCTGATCGACATAGCGTCCAACAAATAGAAGATTTTCTCCTTTAGTGACGTCGATTCCATATTTTTCTATCCATTCGGGATGATATTTTTTGATCCATTTCTGCAGCTGCTCGGCAATTAGTCTCTTTTTGGCAGGAATATCGGGTGTATCAGGTCCAAAGGTAAGGTCGATTGCCATGCCTGTTTCAGGATCTTTCCAGTTTTTAAGCTGGGCATCAGTTTCTGGATTCCATAATTCGGGATTAGCTCCGTTGAGAATGCCGCTCAAACGATTTTCGTGGGCGACTGCCCGCATTTCAGGATCGATGCCTGAACCGAGCATCTCTTCTTGCGCTTCGAGAGCAAAGGTTGGCGAAACAATGACAACCTGGTCGGCCCATCGAATCGCTTGACGCATCGTATTGAACGGACCTCCATCATGAAATGAGTCTCCGAAGAAATCATTCTGCATCGTCGCTGCAGACTTTTCCTCTAAGATCCCCTGACAGCCGTAGCAGTTGTTGTGAATAATGAACACTGTTGCGGGATAGAGGCCTTTGGACCACTCCTCAAAATGGCTTCTGGCGATGCGGTCGATGGCGTAGGCGCCATGCCAGTCATTGACCCCGACGGCAGCATATTCATGTTTGGTTTGGTCGAGATAACTTTTCAAACCCATGGCAAAATAGCACATCCTCTTTTTCAGACCGACCCAGGGCTCATCGGGAACTGCCAAGGGGCCGTCCTGGTAGATACCCGGCATGTCCAGTCTGAAATAAGTATTGGTCGGATCAGAGTGGAAAAGGAATCTGACCCCGCCTACCCGTTCAGTGACTTTGAGCTCATCTACCTTTTCATTGCCGTCCACAAAAAAGCGCAGGGCGATGTCAGATGTTTTAAGGGTTTCTGCAACAGTGGATGGCAGGAGGCTCAGTCCTGGAAGAAAAACATCCACTTCATAACCTTGTTTAGCCAGACTGTCCGCCATTCCCTTGACGGCAGGGGCTAAACCGCCGTGCTGGAAGATTTTTGCATATTCCCAGGAAACAAGAAGGATCCGCTTAGCCTTAGGATCACCTTTGCCTGAAACGGCCTCCTTGAAACGCATCGGATCCAAAGCGCTCTGCTTTTGGGAAGTTGCAGGAAAAGCGGGGGTCCGGCTCAGTTTTTCCATTCCCTGGGCCAGGTGGTCATCAAGCGCCTTTGCAATCCATTGTTTCGAGGGATAGTCTGGGAGCACGCCTGAGTGTTCATAACTTGAAATATAGTCCTGCATTTGTTCGAGCAGTGTTTTGTTCGCCCCGTTGCAAATTTTGAGAAGCAGGCGTGGATCTGAGAGGATTGCGTCTTCTCCAAAGTTGGGATTTCCAAGCGGCCTCTTATAGGCTATCCATACCCCTAATGAGAGGGCCTGTCGGACGCTTGGAGGCAGGCGTTTAAATTTGTTGCGCAAATACTGACTTGGTAGGAAGGAGGAGCTCAGATCCTTCTGAAATGCTTTTAGCTCCAAAAGCGTGCTGGAAAAGAATGGCGCTTGGGTAGATTCCGGGTAAACGACTGGATCTGTCCAGGAGGCTTCATTTTCGTTTTCATCCCTGAACATATGCGGCGGCGGCAAAATATCGAATAAGGGCAATAAGGAAGCCGCTTCACGGTACTTAGTTAAACCACTAATAAAAGCCATTATCTCCCACCTTTAATAACATTAATAATCATTTTGTAATTATATATTTTAACATACAATCAGATTAAAATAAAATTTATAATTTAATAAGGTTTAATATGCTATTAATCAAAGACTTGGTTTTAATGAATACAATCTGATTTTTATCTGCATGAGATTGTAAAATAATCACAAAACACTACTAATGAGCTATTTAGGTGTATAATGAGAGGAATAGGGCCTGTACACGACAAAAAGGGAATTATTGAAATAAGCTGCTGATGAACCTACCTCGATGCAGATCCATCAGGAGGCTGCGAAAAGCTGATTTTTTTGCCTAGGTTGGCATCAAGTCAGGAGTTGAGCCCTCGTTCTCAGTTTCAAAAGGTCTTGATATTTGGGAAAGTTTGGCGCTCTTCGTTAAGAAGAGCGTTCCGATATGATCGACACTCCAACACAAGAAGTGCATTTCAGACTTCTGCCAGGGAAGAATCCGTCTGTAGAAGATTTCAAATGGCTAACGGGTTCCCATCAAAGTAATACTCTGTTAACTGATCTAGTTGCCAGAGTACCGAGATGTCCGTTATCAAGTTATTACTAGCGTAAAGGATCTGAAGCTGGGAGAGCCCCCTAAGGGCCGAGATGTCCGTTATCTGGTTGTTTTCAAGAGATAGCTGCTCCAACTGAGAAAATTGTGTAATTTGGGGAGGAATCGCTTTTAATTGAAGATCTGAAAGATTAAGACATGTAAGGGCATTTAATCCCTCGGCATGGGCAGGATCTTCAAACCAGGCTTTAATCTCTGCTAAGGTAGCCGGAGGCGGGTTTCCATTAAAATTAATATTATGCGACAGGCGCCCCCACATTTTTATAAGAGCGTCGTCTTCAAGCCCATGCTCAAGCTCTTGTTGCGCGTGTTGGATTTTTTGTGTCACTCCGAATTCGTGCGAGATGAGATGCGTACAAACAGAAACCCGTGACCAGAGAAGGCCATTTGTTAAAACTTCTTCCGGAGCGCAGCCTGTGGCTACATAGTTCCCTATCATTCCCAATACATTTGGGGGCAACTTCAAAAGTTCTTGGCCAGCCGCATCTTGATCACGAGTTCTATAGGGATCTTCCCGCTTTGTACTAATAGATGTCCAGTGTGTAATTGGCATTTTTTACCTTTTTTTATTAATAGGATTACATTCACAGGAAAATTCCCGCAGATCAGCCAGTTTCGAGAGTACGGAGATGTCTCCTATCTGGTTGTTATCAAGGGAAAGTTGCTGCAGCTTTGGTAGTTTACGCAAGGGCGAGATGTTTATGATCTGATTGTGATCAAGGTGAAGCCATTGTAGCTGAGAAAGGTTCCGGAGAGCTGAGATGCGTGTGATCTGATTGTGGCTAAGGTACAGCTTCCACAGTTGCCTGAGCTGGCGAAGTGCTGAGATGTTTGTGATTTGATTGTGACCGAGGGACAGCTCCTTTAATAAAGAAAGGCTGCCAAGCGCCGAGATGTCATCTATCCGGTTGCTTTTAAGGAAAAGCTGCTCTAACTGGGATAGCTGTCCAATGACTGAGATGTCTGTTATCTGGTTATCGCTGAGGAAAAGCTGCCATAGCTGAGCCAGTTTCCCAATCGCGGAAATGTCTGTGATCCGGTTGTGATCGAGATGAAGCCAATTTAGCTCAACTAGATTCTCCACAGCAGAGATATCTGTGATCTGGTTGTGGGCAAGGGAAAGCTGCCGTAGCTGAGAGAGGCCCGCGAGCGCAGAGATGTCTGTTATCTGGTTCTTATCAAGGTGAAGCCTCTCAAGCTGAGAGAGAGTCCTGAGCGCCGAGATGTCTGCTATCCGGTTGTTGGCAAGATGAATCCACTCTAGTTGAGGGAGTCTCTCGAAGCATGAAATATCTGTGATTTGGTTATTATCAAGATGAAGCCTCTCTAGCTGAGAGAGGCCTCCTAGCGCTGAGATGTCAGTGATCCGGTTGTCATCAAGGGAAATCTCCTGCAGCTTAGAGAGTCTCCTTAGGGCTGAGATGTCTATGATCTGGTTGTGATCAAGCGAAAGCATCTGCAACTGAGAGAGGTCCCCGATCGCAGAGATGTCTGTTATCTGATTTTTATCAAGGACAAGCCCCTGAAGCTGAGTGCATTTTGTGAGTTGCGGAGGGATCGCTTTTAATTGAAGATCTGAAAGATCGAGCTCAGTAATGGCATCTAATTGACCGGCATTGGCTGGGTCATCGAACCAGGATTTAATTCCGGCTAAGGTAGCTGGAGGAGGATTTTCATCAAAATTAAGCTTTTCTGCAAAACTTCCCCATATTTTTAGAAGAGCGTCATCTTCCAGCTTTTCTTGGATCTTTTCAGGCACTCCCGTTTCATGCGATGTGAGATGCGTAAGCACACAAATGCGTGACAACAGCACACCATTTGCTGCAGCCTCTTCCGGGGCGTTGCCAGTGGCAACAAAGCCGCCTATAAGGCCCAGCACATTGCGGGGCATTTTCAATAGCGCTTGGCCAGCCGCGTCTTGACCCTGAGTTCTATAGGGATCTTCCGGGGTTGTACTTATAGCCGTGCAATGTGTAATCGGCATTTTGTTCCTGTTTTCTTATTTTTTCTCATTCGAATCGGCTTGGGCAACATCCTTAAGTTGGCGGTTTACTTTGTAACGATTGGATTAGCATCATTTGACATTCCTGCAGCTGAGTGAGGGCTTCTAGCGCCGAGACGTCTGTTATCGGGTTGCCATCAAGAATAAGCTGCTTTAGCTGCGTGAGGGTCCTGAGTGCCGAAACGTCCGTAATCTGGTTGTCATCCAGGTAAAGCTCCTCCAACTGAGAGAGGCCCCCGAGCAGAGAGACGTCCGTAACCTGGTTGCTGCCAAGATAAAGACGCACTAGATGGGAGAGTTGCCGAAGCGCCGAAATATCTGACACTCGGTTGTCATCTAGAAAAAGCCCCGTTAGCTGAAAAAGCCGCCCTAGCGCCGAGACTTCTGTTATCTGGTTGTGTTCAAGAGAAAGCCGCATCATCTGAGCGAGGTTTCCCAGTGCTCTGACGTCTGCTATCTGGTTGTTAGAAAGGGAAAGCCAACTTAACTGAGAAAGTTGTCCGAGCGCCGAAACGTCTGTGATTTGGTTATTATTTAGAATAAGCCTCTCTAGTCGGGAGAGACTCCCGAGCGCTGAGACGTCTACTATTTGGTTATCGCTAAGGGAAAGCCAACTTAGCTGAGAAAGTTGTCCAAGTGCCGAAACATCAGCTATCCGGTTGTTATCAAGAAACAGTTCTGTTAGCCCAGAGAGGTTCCCGAGTGAAGAGACGTCTGTTATCTGGTTATTATTTAAATAAAGCTTCTGCAGCTGAGAGAGGTTCCCGAGCGCCGAGATGTCTGTAATCCTGTTGTAATTAAGGAAGAGTATCTGTAGCTGAGAGAGGTTCCCGAGTGCCGAGATGTCGATTAACTGGTTGTCATTTAGATTAAGTCCTTGTAACTCAGTAAATTTAGCGATTTGAGGCGGAAGCGTTTTTAATTGAAGGCTTGAGAGATCAAGGAATGTAATCGAATTTAATTCATCAGCATTGGCGGGGTCATCGAACCAAGCCTTAATTTCACTTAAGTTTTGCGGAAGAGGGTCTGCAACAAAATCAGCCCTCATTAATAGATACCCCCATATTCTTAGTAGGGCGAGATCTTCAAGCTCTTGTTGCGCCTGTTGGATTTTTTGTATCACTCCAGATTCATGCGAGATAAGATGCGTACAAACAGAAACGCGTGACCAGAGAAGACCGTTATCTAAAACTTCTGCCGGAGAGCTGCCAGTAGCCACAAAGCTTCCTATCAGTCCCAATACATTAACGGGCATCTTCAAAAGTTCTTGACCGGCCGCGTCTTGACCTTGAGTTCTATAGGGATCATCCCGTGTTGTACTTATAGATGTGCAGTGCGTAATCGGCATTGATTTACCTGTTTTTTAATTTGTGTTTATTTTCAGCGGCTTCCGCTGCGCCCTGATGTAGGTGCGTTAGTTTGTATTAATTGGATCACCGTCATTGAAAAGAGTCTCTAGCTGAGAAAGGTTCATGAGGGGAGAGAAATCTGTAATATTATTGTTATAAATACTTAACCACCGTAGCTGAGCGAGCCCCCCTAGCGCCGAGATATCATTGATCTGGTTATCATTTAGGAAAAGCCGCTCGATTTCTAAGAAGCTCCCAAGCACCGAGAGGTCTGTGAGCTGGTTGTACGCAAGGAAAATCCGCTCCAGCTTAACGAGATCCTTTAGCGACCTAATATCTGTGATCTGGTTGTTATCTAGAGAAAGCTGTTTTAGCTTAACTAGGTTTTGAAGAGCCGAGACATCTATTATCTGATTCTGACTAAGAAACAGATACTCCAGCTCAAGGAGCTGCGAGAGCGCCGAAATGTCATTAATGAGGTTGTTTTCAAGGAGAAGGGACTGTAGCTGAGAGAGGCTCTCGAGCGCCGAAATGCTTGCTATCTGATTGTGACAAAGGTGAAGTTCCATGAGCTGAGTGAGATTTCCGAGCGGCGAAATGTCTGTGATCTGATTATTATCAAGGTAAAGCGCCTTCATCTGTAAGAGATCCCCGATCGCCGAAATCTCAGATATCCGGTTATTTTCGAGGTGAAGCTCCTCTAGCTGAGGGAGTTTCCCTAAAGCCGTGACGTCGGTAATCTGATTGTTATCAAGGTAGAGCTTCTTTAGCTGAAAGAGGTCCCCGATCGCCGAGATCTCAGATATCTGATTGCCTTCAAGGGAAAGCTCCTGTAACCAAGCGAGTCCCCCGAGCGCCCAGATGTCAGTGATGAGGTTGTTGTTAAGAGAAAGCCCCTCTAACCAAGGGAGTCGCCTGAGCGTAGAGATGTCTGCTATCTGGTTGTTATCAAGAATAAGCTTCTGCAGCTTAGTAAATTTAGTGATCTGGGGAGGAATCGCTCTTAATTGAAAATCTGTAAAATCAAGCTGGATGGTGGCGTTTAATTGACTCGCATTGCCTGGGTCATCAAACCAGGCTTTAATTTCTGCTAAGGAGGTTGGAGGATTTCCATTAAATTCAAGCTCTGAGGAAAGAGGGCCCCATATTTTTAGAAGCGCGTCATCTTCAAGCGCCTGTTGGATATTTTCTTGCAACTCAGATTCATGCGATGTGAGATGCGTAACAGCGCAAACTCGCGACCAGTAAGCACCATTTGTTGCAGCTTCTTGCGGGAAACCGCCTGTAGCAACAAATTTTCCAAGCAAACCCAATACGTTGGCGGGCAATTTCAGAAGAGCTTGATCAGGCGCATCTTGCCCCAGAGTTCGATAGGGATCTTCAGTCGTTGTTCTAATTGCTGTGCAATCTGTGATCGGCATGTTTACCTTTTGATTTTATTCAATCTCTCAACTATCAATTGAAAATGTTAAATTTTAAATATTTTTATTTGCCTTTAATTATACAATCTTAATATTAAGAATGTGTAAATTACTATTAAAAAATATGTAAATAACTAAAAAATTGAAAACAATTTTCACATACACAATTCAGATATGTTTAATAAATGCTCAAACAATTAAACACTAACAACATAATTATAAAATAAAAAAACACAGGGTATTTAGTCCGATTATGTGAATTTAGGAAAAATATTAAAAATTTTAATTTAATCGCTAGCTAACTTCGATCAATCCTGCTATATCTACTTCATTCACAACAATTAATACATGAATCTGATAATAAACAGCTTAAGATTAAACCAGTAGTGAAGCCAGGCTTGTCTGCGACTCCTCCTGCTGAGAATAGGATATTTCCTTTTCCCCCTCTCATATGGTATGGGTATCGCTTAAGGTGCCACATGCAAAAAAAAGTCTACACCATTGGACATTCCACCCGTCCCTTGAAGAGGTTCATCGAACTCTTGAAAGCCCATGAAATTCAATGCGTGATCGATATCCGGTCGATCCCTAAATCTCGGCATTGCCCCCAATTTAACAAGCTGCGATTGCAAGAGTCTCTGCATAAGGTTGGGATTGGCTACCGCCATATGAAGGAGCTTGGAGGACTGCGCCACCCTCTCAAAGACTCCCCTAACACGACCTGGATCAACGCATCCTTTCGCGGTTATGCCGATTACATGCAGACGGAAGAATTTGCGGTAGCTTTGAAGAAGCTGGAAAAGATCGCGGGAAAGAAGCGATGCGCTTTGCTATGCAGCGAGGCAGTGCCCTGGCGCTGTCATCGGAGCCTGGTCGCAGACGCTCTTACCGTGAAGCGTTGGAAGGCCCTGCATATTCAAAGCCGGAAAACAGCCAAACAGCATGCTTTGACGCCATTTTTGAGGATCAGGAAAAAAAAGCTGATCTACGATGGCTGACTGCAGCCGTTTTCTACTGCTGCGCCCTGCTCGTAAACCAGTTTCCCGCCAAAGAATGCCGTACCGATCAGAAGAACAGCGGCAAGAGCCAGCAGGAGCGAGCTGGCCCAGATGAGCAGCTTGCGCAAACGAGAGCGCTTGATCCAGCTTCTTGAGCAGTCAAGGATAAGTCCCGCTGTAAACAGGATGGAGGCCGTGTAGGCAAGGGTCGAATGATCTTCGAGGATGCCCGGCTTGCATAGCGTTTTTTCCACGGCGGTTGCGGCCAATTCCCCTGCCAGAACAGCAAGCCAGGCAAAACAGACCCCGATTGCAAGGATGAGCCGAGCGGTAAAAAGGAGTGTGGAATAATGAGAGCTCTTCCTCCCGAAATATGCGACCGCTTTCAAGCCAACTCCCGTAAGCAGCAGCGCGATCGGAAAGTGGATCAGCATCGGATGAATGAGTTCTATACGCATTGGACCTCCAAAACCTGCACTTTACGCATATTGTCTGCTAAGCTTTCCGAGTGCAATTGCGGACAGCAGCAAACCCAGATCGCGCAGAGCGACATCGTAATAATGCCCGCTCATGACCAGGTTGACGATAATCCCGACGAGCCAAAGAGAAATGATATAAGCAAAAAAGCCGGGCCTGAAAAACACGCCAATGCCTGCGATGATCTCTACAACGCCGACAAATCCAAAGAACATCCGCTCATGCCCTGTGACGAATTGCAAGGCAAAGGGAGAAAGATAATCATTCCAATTGGTCATCAGATAGAAGAACTTGTCCAGTCCAGCTAAAATGGGAGCCACGACAAAGACGAATTGCAGAATCCTAAAAGCCTGATAGGCCGGTTCTTTAAAAGCCTTAGCCATGATTTCCTCTAAGAAAGAATGTGACTTTAATTCACCAAATACCATCTTTGAACAATATTTTTAAATAAAATTAAATAAAAACAAATTAGACAAGACAATTTCCCTCCACTAAAATCCTGAATTTAAGTATTCAAGGATTAACATCAAAAAGATTGATGCACATCGCGCATGGACAGGGAAAACAAAGCCACTGGGTTAAGTCAGCAGGAAGCAGATCTTCGCCTTCAAACAGAGGGTTACAATGAAATCCCAGAGAAAAAGAGATCCCCTATTCTCAAATTCCTCTCCTATTTCTGGGGACCCATCCCCGGGATGATCCTGGCAGCTGTCCTTCTCTCCGGCATCGCCCGAGACTGGAGTGATTTTGCCGTCATTTCCCTTCTGCTTTTTGTCAATTCCACAGTCGGATTTTATGAGGAATTTCAGGCGGATTCCGCCATCGCCGCCCTCAAAGCCAAACTCTCGATCCGCGCCAGAGTGTATAGAGATAAAGAGTGGAAGAACATCCCAGCCCGCGAGCTTGTCATCGGCGATCTGGTCAGAGCCCGCATTGGAGATATCGTACCCGCCGACATGCAAATCATCGAGGGGGGTGAGATCGAAGTCGATCAGTCTGCCCTCACTGGGGAATCCCTGCCCGTCCTGAAAAAAAATGGAGAGTTGCTCTATTCAGGATCGATCATCAAAAGAGGGGAAATCGATGGGATCGTCGAGGCAACAGGCAAGAAGACGTACTTTGGAAAGACGATCGAACTTGTTGAAACAGCCCATACCGTCAGCCATCTCCAAAAGGCCCTGTTGAAAATCGGGAATTACCTGATTGGGATCGCCATTGCTCTTGTCCTACTGATCCTTGCGGTTTCCTTGGCAAGGCAGCAAAACTTGCCCCAGATACTAAAGTTCGTCCTGGTCCTGATGGTAGCCGCCATCCCGACGGCGCTGCCGACGATCCTCTCCCTCAATTTAGCTGCGGGAGCCAACACTTTGGCGAAAAAACAGGCCCTGGTCAGCCGCCTTTCAGCCATCGAAGAACTTGCAGGTACTGATATCCTTTGCTGCGACAAAACCGGGACGCTGACACAGAACAGGATCTCGATCGCCTCCGTCTTCTGCATCAATACCTTTTCAGAGGAGGAGATCCTGCTTTATGCGAGCCTCGCTTCCCGCCTCGAAGATCAGGATCCGATCGACCAGGCTATCATCGAAGGGGTCAAAAACCAAAGCGACCGCGCCCTCTACAAGATCCTCTCTTTCACCCCTTTCGATCCTGTGCGCAAACGAACGGAATCCAGCGTCCAAAAACAGGGCGGCCCTAACTTAAAAATTGCAAAGGGAGGGGTCCCGGTCATCATCGAACTCTGTAAAACCCTTCCCTTAAGCGCCAAAGACAAGATCGATCAGACAGTCCGCGAGTTTGCTTCCCGCGGTTTCAGAGCCCTCGGGGTTGCCGTCAGCGATGATCATGACCGATGGGACTGCATTGGCATTATCGCCCTTTACGACCCTCCACGCGAAGACTCTAAAAAAGTGATCCGTGAAACAAGGGAGATGGGCGTCCAGATCAAAATGATGACGGGCGACCAGATCGACATCGCCAAAGAGATCGGCAAACAGCTTGATTTGGGAACCGCATTCGTCTCCATGGCGGAGCAAAAAGGAAAGCCCTGGGGAGAAGAGATCGAAAAGATCGACGGGATGGCCCAAGTCTTTCCGGAAAACAAATACGATATCGTCACAGAACTACAAAAAAGAGGCCATATTGTGGGGATGACAGGAGATGGCGTCAACGATGCGCCCGCTCTTAAAAAAGCCGATGCGGGAATAGCAGTTGCAAACGCCGTCGACGCCGCCAAGGCCGCAGCTGCCATCGTCCTCATGACGCCGGGGCTGTCCATCATCATTGAAGCCATCAAAGAAAGCCGCTGCATCTTTCAACGCATGAAAAGCTATGCGACATACCGCATTGCCGAGACGATTCGAATCCTGTTGTTCATGACCCTTTCCATCCTGTTCCTGAATTTCTACCCAGTGACTGCGATCATGATCGTTCTGATCGCCTTGCTTAACGACGGAGCGATTTTGACGATTGTTTATGATCGGGTCGAATACGGCAGAACCCCAACCATTTGGAAAATGGATCGAATGCTAACTCTGTCGACCATTTTAGGAATCACGGGCGTCATCTCTTCCTTCGGTCTTTTTTACTTTCTGGAAACGGTGTTCCACATCAGCCGTCCGATGATCCAGACGATGATGTACCTCAAACTCTCCGTCGCAGGACACTTCCTGATTTTCATCACACGCACAGAAGGAGCGTTCTATCGCTCGCGCCCTGCGCCTATCCTCCTTTGGGCTGTCATCGGAACCCAAATCATCGCAACGTTTATCGCAGCTCTTGGTTTGTTCATGCCGGCGATAGGCTGGACATGGAGTGCGATCATTTGGGGTTATGCGATGATCTGGCTATTCATCACCGATTTCGTCAAGCGGGCGACTGTGAAGTGGATTCTTACATCATCCCTCCCTAAATAATCGGTAAGGCCCGGAGAGATAAAAAACACTCTTTTTCTCCGACATTTTGCGAAATATACAAGTCCTGCGCTACAATAGTCTAAAAAATGTGTGGGTCAATGTTAGATCGAAAAATGAAGCTTTCCTGGATTTTGCTTGGGCTATTCTGCACTGGATCGATGACGCCTCTGATTGCAAGCGATGACCCGATCCAACTTCCCTCAGAGTCGAATTATACCCCTTGGCTGATGGGCCCCCTCATCGCGCCGACAGGGGAAGTCGTGACAAAAGGGCATTTCACATTTCAGCCCTACTTATATTTCAATGTCAACACCGGCATCTATAATTCTCATTGGAAACGTGTTTCCACTCCTAATTTCTACAATGTCACTCTTCAGCTGGAGACACAGGTCGGCCTGACGGAATTCATGGATTTTCAAATCGTCCCCGCTGTCCTCTATAATCATACTGAAGGAGAGTCCGCGACCCGATTTGGCGATTTTCCTCTGATTTTTGATTTTCAATTGCTAAGCGTTGACAAGTACAAATGGTTTCCTGGAATCAAACTGGGGATAACGGAGACTTTTCCGACCGGAAAATACCAGAAGCTCAATCCCAAAAAACTCGACACGGATGCGAGCGGCCTGGGCTCCTTTTCGACAGGTGTCGACCTGGTATTCTACAAGGTCTACCACATCCATAAGCACCACTTTCTCAGTATGACAGCCAGCGTGCAGTACACCTATTTCGCCCCTGTGCATGTCAAAGGCCTCAGCGTCTATGAAGGGACGCCGGATACACATGGAAAAGTCTACCCCGGCAATACGACCACTGCCATCGTGAGCTTCGAATATACCCTCACACAGAATTGGGTGCTTTCCCTGGATAATATCTACACCCACGAAAATAAGGACAGGTTCAAAGGCAGCCCCGGCTTCATCGCACCTTTCATTCCAGGTGTTGTCGGCCGCCCCTCTTCGGAGCAATTGAGTTTCGCTCCGGCAATCGAATACAACTTCAGTGAACACTATGGGTTCATGGCAGGATCTCTGTTCTCAGCGGCTGGAAGGAACGCTTTGGATTTTTATAGCGCAATCCTCTCTTTCATGGTCGCTTACTAGTTTTTTTCTTTGCCAGCAATTCAAAAAACAGGGTACTCCTAAAAAAAACTCAAGAGACACTTATGTTAAAGAAATGCTCCCTGATCGGGCTCGTGATTCTTTGCGCATGCGGCTCCAATAGAGCCGGTCAAGAGGAGATCTCCTATTCCGAAGAAAAGCACACCAGCGACAACGACGATGGCTGGTTCTACTTTCACGATCGGGAAGATCAAGATGACTACGATGAGGACGATGGGCACCACCACCATCACCGCCATGGGGACGAGGACCATCATCAGGATGGAGATGATCACCACCATGGGGATGAGGATCATCATCACGAGCATGGCGACCATCATCATGACGGCGGGGGCAACCATGGCGGGGGCGAGCATCACAGCGGCGGGCATCATTAAGATTCATCACAGCGGTTTTCCTTTGCCATGAAATCAAGGAACACGTTACTTCTTGGGTAAACCAACTTAAAGAGGTCTTCATGCTAAAGAAATACTCACTGATCGGACTCCTCATCCTGTGCTCATGCGGTTCAGATGGAGCCTACCATGATGGCGGGCGCCCCTACGACGGCTACTATGATAATGATGGCTATTGGTACAATGGCCGTCGCGGCCACCACGACCATGATGACCACCACGAACATGGGGATCACCATGGCCATGGCGGAGACGGGCATCATGGAGGCGGAGGCCACCATGGCGGAGGCGGGCATCATGGGGGTGGAGACCACCATGGCGGAGGCGGGCATCACTAATCAGAAGACGCCCCTGTCTTATTCCCAGCCTTCTTTGAGCAGCGGGAGGGCGAAATCCATGAATGATTTGAAATCAGTGTAGGTTGTCGTGAGCATTGTCTGCCGCCTTTCGACAAGAAGAGGGTTTCCTTTAAACAGGAATCCCATGAGCTGCTTCATTTTGTTGATCTTCAACCTTTCTGAACTTTCTGCGGGAATCTCGGCAATATAGACTTGGAGATAGCGAAGAAGGTCCTCCCATTTTGGCTGATAGGATGTCTTTGCGAAATGGGCGCGGATCTGATGAAAGATGAACGGGTTGATCACACTCCCCCTTCCAATCATCAGTGCATCGCAGCCGGTCGTCTTTAGCATCCTGAGCGCGTCCTCGACAGAGAGAATATCTCCATTGCCGACAAGGGGGATCTTAAGGAAGGACTTCGCTTCCGCAATGAGGTCCCATCTGGCGGGCGGGCCATACCCATCGGCTTTGGTGCGGGGATGCAGGGTGATATAGCTTGCCCCGCTTTCCTGTGCGGCAAGAAGGTTTTCCCTGAAACGGGAAGTGTCGTCATATCCCGAACGCATTTTAATCGTCACAGGCACACAGACGGCCTTCACCATCGCAGCAGCCACCTGATTAAGTAGATCGGGGTCTTTAAGAAGGCTTGAGCCGGCACCGCGTCCCGTGACAGTATTGGAGGGGCATCCGCAGTTGAGATCGATTCGGGGGGCTCCCCTCTTTTCCACTTCGCGCGCCATCGCTGCCATCAGCTCGATGTCAGATCCCATCAGCTGAGCGGCAAGAGGAATCGGCGCCGTCTCCTCCGCCTCATAAACCCGCGCAAGACTTTGCACATGGGCGTTCGTCGGAACGCGGAGAAAATCGGTCACCGCTTCATCAAACCCTCCGACAGACGCCATCGCTCTGCGAAAACAGCGGTCCCCAACTCCCTCCATCGGGGCAAGGATCAGAAAAGGACAACCATGTGGATCTTTAGGAAGCAGCGCCATAGGGCACAGGATTTTACCCTGTTAAGGGAATAAATTTCCCTTCTTTCTTCCGTTGATTTTTTTCAAAAATTTTCCGCATCTTTCGATAGGTTTACCGTAAATGATTGTACGCTAGCGGATCTTATCTCTGCCTAGGGCAAATTCAAAAATACCCACACAGTCGAAATTGACCAAGCTGCCGTCCATCATCTTCCAGGTGCATACAAAATGGGCAGCGGCGCAGCGCAGGTTATCGGCGTTTATAAAAATATTTTTTAAATCGACCCTGAAAATTCGCGCGAACAAGTGATCCATTCCTGGCGTCGCAATCGATAAAGAACGTGGCGCCTGAGCGGATGGCCCTCCTCAAGCTTAGGATGCTCGAAGTCCTCTTCTCTTCTGCAATGCATCCCCAGATTCTGCATTACCCTTTGAGAGCGCAGGTTGCTGAGCGTGGTAAATGAGACGATCTCATCCAGCAGAAGCGTTTGAAACCCGTACTCAAGACTGGCCTTTGCCCCTTCCAGAGCATAGCCCTTCCCCCAGAAATCATAGGCCAGCCGCCAACCGATCTCAACAGCAGGGGTGAAATGGGAAGTAAAGGGGACTTGATTGATCCCGATCATGCCGATGAACTGGGCGGTGCCCGTCAGCTCGACAGCCCAGAAACCCCAGCCCTGCTCTTCGATCATTGAAGAAATCCGCTGGCCAAGCTCATCGCTTTTTTCACGGCTTAACGTAGAGGGGAAAAACTCCATTACGCGCGGGTCGGCATTAAGCTCTGCAAAGGGCTTAAAGTCCGACTCTTTCCAGGGACGCAGGAGCAATCTCTTCGTCTTGATGACGACAGGCGTAATCGATGGCATAAAATGACCTTTAAGTTGAGGAGTCGGTTGCAAAACTCCATTTTGGACCCAATTCGCTCTTTTGACTCTGGATTCAGATTTCTCGCAAATTTCCTAAAGCCAAAAGGAGATGTCAATTTGAAAAAACCAAACCAATGAAAATCATCTGGAAAGCAGCTTTTTCGCTTCCTCATCAGAGACGATCCTGGGCAAACGGCTGAACTGCAAGTCTGCGATGTCAGGATCAAAAGAACGGACACGCTCATCCGCCCCACTGAAACGGATCCCGACAAATTCCACTCCCATTGCCTCGAGTGTCTTTTCCAGGCCTCTGATTTGATCTTCTTTGTCGTCGATGAAGACCACTTTTTTAGGGATCCTTCCTGTTCGCTCCATGAAGGCGAGAAGCGCCTGGCTCTTGGTGTTGTCCCCGCAATAGATCACGCCTTTTTCATAGACGCTGATCGCATCCGACTGCAGTACCGCGCTCTCAGGAAATGCCGAATTGTTGATGGAGACGCCCACGGAGGCCAATTGCTTTTGAGTGTGGTCGGATTCATAAGAATCCCTTGCGGTCAGGACGATGACGACAGTCTCGGAACTTCTTAGCCCCTCGATGAGATCGACGGCATGCGGGTCGACAAGCCGGACAGGGATAAAGGGTTGAACGAAGAGCCAAAATTTATCCAGAACGGCCTCGGTTCCCGCTTTGTCGAATCCTGCACTGCGGGCTTTCTTTCGAATGTGTTCGCGCCATTGCGCAGAGCCCATGTGGAGCGAGGACTCGATCAAGGTATTGTCGACGTCGATGAGTACCCATGTTTCTTCTTCCACATGGGGAAGGATCGCTTCCATCTTGTCGCTTTCAATGATAACCCCCCAGATCAGAGAAGGGATTAGGCAAAGAGCGGTTAACAATTTTTTCATGGCCGTCTCTATTCAATTAGAATAATGAAATATTTTAACCAAAAATAGAGAACAAATCAACAATCAAAAGATGTTAATAAAATTATTTACTTGCGCTGCCACTGCGCAAATTCCTTAGCGTAATAAGTGATGATGAAATCGGCTCCGGCCCGACGGATGCCCCTTAAAATTTCGAGCACTGCTTTTTTCTCTTCGAGCCATCCTTTTTGGGCGGCTGCCTTCAGCATGCAGAACTCCCCGCTCGTATGGTAAGCGGCAAGCGGAATATGAGGATGGGCCTGCTTGACACGGTAGATCACATCAAGATACGCATGGGCCGGTTTCACCATCAGCATGTCCGCGCCCTCCTGAACATCTAAATCCACCTCGCGCAAAGCCTCTTTGGCATTCGCAGTGTCCATCTGATGGGTGCTTCGATCTCCGAAGCTCGGAGCCCCTTCCGCGGCAGCCCTGAACGGTCCATAAAGGCAGGATTGGTATTTCACCGAGTAACTCAGAATAGGGATATGTTCAAATCCGGCTTCGTCGAGTCCCTTGCGGATCGCATAGACCATTCCGTCGATCATCCCGCTCGGGGCCACGACATCCGCGCCCGCTTTCGCATGGCTGACCGCCTGTTTGACCAAAAGCTCGAGGGTCTTGTCATTGTCGACATCGAGAGAGCCTCTCTTTTCACATAAAAATCCGCAATGGCCATGGTCTGTGTACTCACAGAAACAGACGTCGGAGGCTACCAGCATTTGCGGGGCCGTCTTCCGGATCGTCCGGATCGCATCCTGGACGATCCCTTCGTCATTGTAGGAATCGGTTCCCGCGGGATCTTTGTGCGGAGGAATGCCAAAGAGCAGTACGGAGGTAATCCCCAGCTCCATGAGCTCCTCGATCTCCTCCGGAAGCCTATTAATCGGTATCTGTGACATTCCAGGCATTGTCTCGATCGGCACCTTGCCGCCCTCCCTTCCCTTGATGAATAAGGGAAACATCAAATCCTGAAGGTTAATATCGCTCTCCCGAATCAAATCCCTCAGTACGGGATGCTGTCTCAAACGTCGCAATCGAAGAGTAGGAAATGCCGGCTTCATAAGTCCTCCGCAGTCAATCATGGGAATAGTTTATACAATTAAGGCAGGAGAAAGCGCAAGAGTCCTCTTGATCTTGAAAAAGCCAGCTGTTAGAAAGTGCATGACTAAAGAGAAGGTACCTCATGGCAGTCCCCGGCGGGGCTAATGCCGCCACGCCCAAAGCAAAGGCTCTAAAAATTATCGAGCAAATTGAAAAGATTGGTTTTCCCAGCGTGGGCAATATTGAAACCCTCCACAACCTGATCGGAGAGCTCTCCTCCCATACCCTTCACTTGACCCCTTCCGACCAAATGGCCATTAAACATCTCATGAAGACGATGCACAGAATTGAAGACAGGATTAAGGAAGACGGCGAGATTTCCGTAAAAATGTACACTACGTTCAACAAACACCTGATCCTTCTGAAAACCTCTTTGCGGAACTCCCATTAGCGTGATCAAATTTATTTGCGACCAAATGCTTGCAGGGCTTGGAAGATGGCTGCGCATCGCAGGATACGACGCGGCAATTGCCGAAAACGGGGTCGATGACAGGGAAATCCTGAACTTGGCAATGCGCGAGAATCGCCTGCTTTTAACATGCGACCGCCACTTTCTGGAAATGCGCGCGCCTGACAAAGCCATCCTCTTCATCGAAAACAGTTCCATTGTCGAAGGAGTCCGGCAGCTGAACCTCCAATTGAAACTTAATTGGCTCTACTCCCCTTTTTCCCGCTGCTTGATCTGCAACACCCTGTTAGAAAAACCCTCCCTTCAGGACATCCCTAAGAAGGTTCCCGAAGGAGTCCTGGCAAACAGCTCAGAATACTGGTACTGCCCCCAGTGCAAGAAGATCTACTGGAAAGGAAGCCACACCGAAAGAATGCTCGAGCAGCTCCAGCATTGGCAGACAACCTAAAGACGCAGCTGCAAAAAACACCTGGCCTTCCACTACATTTTATTTTCGAAGATTGACGACACGGCCCTTCGTGATCTCGAGCAGGTCTTTCGGCTCGATTTTAAAAACGGCGTAAGGTGTCCCGGCCGCCGCCCAAACTTCCGTGTAATTCAACAAGTCCTCGTCGATAAGCGCAGCTTGCTTGAACGTAAAGCCGATCGGGGGGATTCCGCCGATTGCAAAATGTGTATGCAAGACGACAAAATCGGCATCGGGCTTTTCGATTTCCTGTCCGATCAATGCAGCGATTTTCTTCTCATCCACTCGATTTGTTCCTGAAGCGATGACGCAGATCGGCTCGCCGGTCTTTTTTCCTTTGAAAATCAATGTTTTTACGATCTGCCCCACTTCGCAGCCGATCACGCTCGCAGCTTCCACCGAGGTCCGCGTGAGCTCTTTAAATTCGACGACTTCGATGGCGAGGTTGTGCTCTTGCAGGAATTCCTGCACTCGCCGAGCGGATTGTCTCAGTTCTTTTTCCATAACACTCCAGAGTCCTTGGATTGATGGGGCGATGATAGATCCAAACAACTATAAAATTTGTGTTCCGCGTTGCCCAAAACCCCAATTTTGAAGTTGTTTGAGTATATTTTAAACCGTCCCAGATTTGCAAATAAAACCATATTCAATTATGCCAATGTGAAGTATTACATGTTTTTGCGTTTATCTATGCTCCGGATGCAAAAACGCAATCGCTTTGGCAAACTCGAACTTGTAAAAGATTTTCAGTCAGCAGAAAATGGCAAAACAAAAAGGGGTCGGTAAATTATCATGACAAATCCAACTTCGCCGCTCTTAGAATGGACAGTGATCGGCGCCGGTCCCGCCGGGATCGCTGCTGTTGGGAAATTGATCGATAATGGAGTCCCGCCCGAAAAAATCGGTTGGATGGATCCCCGCTTTGCCGTGGGAGACCTGGGAGAAAAATGGAGCCAGGTCCCAAGCAATACCACCGTTCAGCTCTTTTTAGATTTCCTGCATGGCTCCAAAGCGTTCCAATTCAAAAAACGCCCCCAAAAGTTCAAAATAGAAGAACTCCCCACAAACGAGACTTGCCTCCTTCAGGACATCGTCGCCCCCCTCCAATGGGTCAGCGACAACCTTAAATCCAAGGTCTGCATTTTCAACGGTATCGCGATCGCCCTGAATTTCATCGGAGGCAAATGGGAAATTAAATCGAAGGTCCAGCTCATTGAATCCAGAAACGTCATCCTGGCGATCGGCTCGGAGCCTAAAAATCTTACCTACCATGAGCCTAAAGCGATCCCGCTGGAGGTAGCCCTCGATGCCAAAAAACTGGCGCAGGCCATCTCGCCAGATGATATTGTGGGTGTGTTCGGTTCGTCCCACTCCGCGATTCTGGTGCTCGCCAATCTGCTCAATCTACCATTGAATAAGATCTACAACTTCTACCGCTCTCCCCACAGGTACGCGGTCTATCTGGATAACTGGATCCTCTACGACGATACTGGACTCAAGGGATTCACTGCCCGCTGGGCCAAACAGAACCTGGAGAAAAAAGTTCCCGAAAAGATCGAGCGCATCCTCACCACCGATCATGTCTTCGAGGAGTCCCTCTCGCTTTGCACGAAAGCGATCTACGCGGTGGGATTTGAGAAAAGGAAGATCCCCGTCATGGAGCAGTACGCAGATGTGCGCTACGATGACAGGACAGGCATCATCGCTCCCGGCCTGTTTGGACTGGGAATAGCGTTCCCGCAAGCCAAATTCAATCCCTTGGGGCAGCTCGAATACCGGGTCGGACTTTGGAAGTTCATGGACTACCTGAACACCATCCTCCCGATCTGGATCAAGTACTCCAACACTTAACAATTTCTTCTATGAACCCAAAAGATTATATCTACGTCGTCGAAACGATCGAAGCGGTAAAAGGAAAAACGGAGGAACTCAAGATAGAACTGCTCAAGCTGGTTCCCCTATCGCAATCAGAGGAGGGGTGCGTTTTCTACGATCTGCACCAGGATAGAAACCTGCCTCAGCGCTTCCTTGTCCTCATGTGCTGGGAAACTCAGGAGGCTTACGAGAAGCACAATGCCTCAGACTTTATCAATCAATTCGTTGAGAAATTCGACAACATACTCTATTGGAACGTCGTAGAAGACCTCTTCCGAAAAATCACCCTCTGATTTTAATAGAAATACTATTTTTCCCCTTTCTGCTAAACTTAAGTCCATGACGTTATTTCTCAACTGCCAACTTTTAAGTAAATCGTTCGGCAACCGCACTCTATTTACCGATCTTTCCTTCAGTATTTTCTCTGGAGACAGGGTCGGCCTGATCGGACCCAACGGCTCTGGAAAGTCCACCCTGCTCAAAATCCTCTCCGGCCTTGAATCAGCCAATTCAGGGACGATTTCCGCTAGAAGAGGCCTCAAAGTGGGCTACGTTCCGCAGACCTGCGAGTTCCCCGATGAGAAACCGAAGACGGTCCTGCTCAATTCCCTCAAACCTGACGATCCGCGGCCCGATTATGAGAAAGAGCTCCTCGTAGAGACCTGGATGAGCAAGCTGGGTTTTACCGGCAATGAAACGTCCGCAGCGCGTCTCTCCGGCGGCTGGAAGAAACGACTCAGCCTGGCCCAGGAACTGATGAACGCTCCCGATCTATTGCTTCTTGACGAACCGACGAACCACCTGGACCTCGAAGGGATCCTCTGGCTCGAAAAGTTCCTCCCCAAAGAAGCTTCCTCTTACCTGCTTGTCAGCCACGACCGCTACTTCCTGCAGAACATGATCAACCGCACGATCGAGATCAACCCCGTCTATCCGGGAGGGCTGTTCTCCATTGACGGCAACTATGCCCAGTTCCTCGAGCTTAAAGAGGGGTTCTTGAAAGGACAGCTCGAACAACAGCGCTCCATCGCCTCCAAAGCGCGTCGGGAGCTTGACTGGCTGCGCCAATCTCCCAAAGCGCGCACATCCAAGTCCAAATCGCGCGTCGAGGACGCCCACGAACTCCTGAAAGAACTCTCCGATATCAAAGGAAGAAATATCCAGAAAAGGGCCGGCATCGATTTTGCCGCCAGCGAAAGGGAGACGAAAAAACTCCTCGTCGCGAAAAACTTGTCCAAAACCTTAAGCGGACGCACCCTGTTCAAACATCTGGATTTTACACTTTCTCCCGGAACGCGGATTGGCCTCATGGGTCCCAACGGATCCGGAAAGACGACGCTACTCAAGATGCTCGCGGGAGAAGTCGCTCCCGACATGGGAACGATCAAAAAAGCGGACGATCTGAAAATCGTCTATTTCGATCAGCATAGAGCCCAGCTTCCCTCTCACATCACCTTGCGCGAGGCCCTTTCCCCAAACGGAGATTTCGTGACTTTCCGCGGCCAAAAGATCCACGTCAACGGCTGGTGTAAACGGTTTCTCTTTTCCCCTGAAATTCTCGACATGCCCCTCGATAAACTCTCCGGAGGAGAAAAAGCCCGCATCGCGATCGCCCACCTCATGCTGCAGCCCGCCGACCTGCTCCTGCTCGACGAACCGACCAACGACCTCGACATCCCCACGCTTGAGACTCTCGAGGAGAGCCTCGTCGATTTCCCCGGCGCCGTCGTCCTCATCACGCACGACAGGTGCATGCTAGACCGCATCAGCAATACCCTCCTTGCCTTAGGCGACCCGGAACAAAATCAGCTCTTTGCAGACTATTCCCAATGGGAAGCTTCTCTCAAATCGACAACTGCAACGCAGAAGCCCAAAGAGAAAAAAGAGGAATCCGTACCCATCAAAGGAAAACTCACCTATGGGGAAAAAAAGGAATATGAACAGATCGAGGGAAAAATCATCGAGATCGAGAAAGAAGTCCAAAAGCTGAACCACTCCCTCGAATCTCCTGAAATCGCCCAAAATCCGGAACTTCTTCAGTCGATCTGCTCTCAGGTCGGCCTTGCTGAAAACCAGATCGAGCAACTCTACATCCGCTGGGAAGAGCTCGACAAAAAACTCCGCGGCACGTGTTAAGCAGCTCCCCAGCTTGACACAACCTTCTAACTTCAGTTACATTATCCGTTCCAATTTCGAAATTTTTCAAATCCACTTATGAAACGCTTCCTCACTTTTCTCTCTGTTCTCTGCATCCTTGAAATCGCAACTTTAGCAAAAGAATTCGACACTTTTTACGGTCCCATTGAGATTGAAGAGCCTGTGCTGATCGAACTCATCGAAAGCCCTCCCTTCCAGCGGCTAAAGAACATCCATCAATATGGAGTGGCCTACTACACAACACATAAAGAGGAATACAACCGATACGCCCATTCTCTCGGGGTCTTTGTGATCCTGAGGAAAAACGGGGCGTCGCTCGATGAGCAGATCGCTGGGCTTCTGCACGATGCATCCCATACCGTCTTTTCCCATGTGGGAGACTGGATCTTCTCGCGGGAAAACCAGGAGGAAAACTACCAGGACCTCATCCATAAAGACTATCTCGAGCGGTCCGGCCTGGCAGCGATCCTACTAAAACACGGTTATATCACAGGTGAATTGCTCCCCAAAGAAGAGTTCTTTCCCGCTCTGGAACAAAAGAGTCCTAATTTAAGCGCCGATCGGATCGACTATAACATCCAGGGAGCCTACTACCAAAACTATATCACCCATGAAGAAGCTCTCGACATTTTAACCGATCTTTCTTTTCAGAATGGAAGTTGGGTGGCGACCAATCAGGAGCTAATGGCCAAACTGGTGCGTTATTCCCTCTTCATGAACCAGGACTGCTGGGGAAGCCCAACGAATTACATCGCCTCCCGCTGGCTTGCCGACGCGATCTTAAGAGCGGTCGAGCTGGGATGTTTGAGCATGGACGAGATCCACTTCAGCACAGATGAGATCGTCTGGCAGAGATTGGTAAATTGCAATGACTCTATCGTTCAAATGAAGATGCATAGGCTGATGCAGGCCGATCAATACTACAGGCTGGTAGAGCCGGATGAGTCGGACATTCTAGTGAGGTCCAAGTTTAGAGGAATCGATCCCTGGATCCTAAGAAACGGTCAATGCGTCAGGTTGACCGCAATCGACAGGGAGCTTTTCGCTGAATACCACACTGCAAAAGAGAGGATGGGAAAAGGGTGGGGAATCAAATTCAAAGATGAACTACTCTCCTCCCCCTGAGAACACTTGAGGCGCTCAAAGCTACCCTAAGTCAGAGTTGCTGATGAGCGCCTCAAAGATCCGATGAACGGATGGAAAGTGGCTTACTTAATATGCTTGCTAAGGCAGCCAGCAAGTTTGAGCATGTCAACAGGTTTTTTTCCAATGACTTCCGCCAGTTTCTTGTCTGGATTGATCATTCTTCTGTTCTTTGCATCCTGGCACTTGTGGGATTTAATATAAGCCCAGAGTTTTTTTACCACCTGTGGGCGAGTCAGAGACTTCGCACCGCAGATTTCCTGAAGCTCAGGAGACAGAGCATAGGTCGTCTGGCTCAAACCGGACTTTCTTTTTCCGCCTGTCTTCTTTTTCGCTGTTGTTTTCTTTCTAGCTGGAGCCTTTTTCTTCGCTGCTTTCTTCTTTTTTGCCATAAAAACTACCCTTTTTCAATTTGAGTTTTGGAGAAAATCGCATTCATGCAATTCCCGTCTCTTCTATTTAAGTGGTGTAAAAGCTTTTCCGAATTCATGCAAGTTTTTTTTTCATTTTTTTGCAAAAATAAGAGAAAAAAGAAAAAACAGAGTCTAGCGCCCTATGCAATCACAAGCTAACAGCCAATAGCAAAGGACTGAATGTTTCCAGCTCTTCATCGAAATGAGCCAGTAGCTGAGGGGAATTTTGTCCGATCCAGCGATAAAATTTTTTCGAGACGATCCGAATTTCCCATTTGTCGGGATGCCTAGAAGGATCGAACTTGGATTTCCCGATATCGAATTGGATCGCCTCATTGCCGATAAAACCAAAATTCTTCCGCAATATCGCATTGTTCTCGAAGACGCCCAAATCGATGAAGCGGTCGAGCAATTTCAGAGTCGAAGTGAAGGCGTATTTTGCCCCTTCTACATCCCCCCTCTCCATCAAAGCCTGAACATGGAGATAAAAAAGGTCCGCTTTCTTCTGAAGCAGAAAAGAGCTACGGCTCAAATCCAACATCCAAGGCTTACCTCTTTTGTCAATGAGCGTTAGCGGCGGGACTGAAAGGAGTGTGGGATTCAGATGCGCGTACAAGACACCCGCATCCTCTTTGACGTGCAGAAGCGCCGTTTTGCAGCTGCTGAGCACCCCCTGCTGTTTTTTCTGACGGTTCTTGTAATCTCTGTAGCAAGGATTTAAAGAGAGAGGAACGTAGCCCAGAATGTTTTAGGGATGCCATTTATGCTGCTTGAAGAGTTTGAGGACATACTTACCATCCTCGCTAATGAAGGCGAACGCCTGGGAGCCCCGTGCCAAATAGGTGAACTTTTGAGTCAGGATCCGATCCACCTCTCTTTGCTCATCCTCTGTCAATGCAGGCAGCCCCCACTCCGCAGAAGGAGCGAAGATCGGCGAGCAGAATTTGGACAAAAGGCCGAACCGGGTGTTTCTTTGATAGACCTGATTGGCGCCCCATAACAGCAAACGATCTTCTTATCTAATCCTCAAGAATAAAATCGCTTGATACTGTGGGAAGTATACCCTCACTCTTTGGTATTGAGGTAATTGCTTTTCTTTGACCTCCTGAAGAAACTCGGCTCTAAAGCCTGGATTCACCCTTTTCCATTCTGAAAGCAGGTGTGTTCGACTGTATCAACTCCATCACAAAATCAACAAAAGTCGGCACTACGAATTTAAATAAGGGATCGAAGACGTTATCCGGTAAATACGGAGTGTCCGTGATGTCAATGATGTCATCTAAGATAAAGACTGCCATTTCTTTTCTCTGCAGCTCATTAAGACCGGAGTATTGATCCAAAAATTTCACTCCCAGAACAATCATTTCCGTCAAATCAGACCATTGAAACCCATCATTAAAAATAGCCTGCACTTGGTAAGCAAACCGCAACGTCTGCTCTGGAGAGGGGGTCATAGAGCTAGTCTTTACCTCCCACATCGCCGGGTATTGCGTTGCAACCTTTCCCTCGCTTAAGTCGAAAACGAAGTTCAGAAGAGAAGAAGACAAAGCCTTGAATAAGGGATCAGTAAAATAATCAGGCAATATAGGGGTATCCGAGATGTCAATCACCTTATCAACAATCGCCATTGCCAGCTCCCTTCTATAGCTATCCAAGGGGCCTTCGATGAGCATCATCGTCTGAGCGATCACCTCAGGAATATCTCCCCACTGGAGTCCATCAGCAAACAGCGCTTTGACCGATTCCGCATAAGCCATGATTTCTCGATCAGTAAAAATCGAGCCTTGCAAGGAGATAGTAAATTCCATTGTCTGGTATTGAACTGTGCGATAAAACCCAGACTCGTCGTGGGCAGGAACGGAATGAAAGTAGGACATTGGCATATCTAACATGGGATCCTCTTTGTAGAAGCTTTCCAAGTGATTGGAAAGGACCTATTCTCAAAAAAAACCATTTACATGTCTAGGGCATTATTAAAACTTTTCCTGATTTACATTATTTAATTTCATGCGTAAAAGAAAATTAAAAGACTTTAACAGGAGAACCTATGAAAATTGCGCGTGTTTTAGGAATTTTAATAATAATTGCAGGGATTGCCTCCATTCTCTTTTCCAACTACATTATGGAGCAGGTAGCCGAGGGGAAAATCAAAATCGAAAAAGGAGAAAAGGCGATCAAACAAGGCAACCAGCTCTTCTCGCTTAACCCAGTCGCTAAAGAAGTCGGCAAAGGACTCACAGACTCCGCTCAAAAGAAGATCAATGAAGGGCAGCAGCAGGTCGCCTATTATGAGAACCTCGCCCAAACGCTGAAAACAGCCGGGATCGCAGGGATCGTCGTGGGAGCGGGCATCTTCCTCTTCAGCTTCATGGGCGGAAATAAAAAGCGCCTCTAAGGGACTCTAAAAAGCCAGGAAAAAAAAACGCGCTCATCAAGCCATGCAACTATGCGACGAGCGCATCATCAAAGGAACTATGGTCAACCCGATAAAAAATTCACCCATGCGCTTGGCTGCCGCCCCCAAAAAAAAGAAGCCTGTCAAAGAAGTGGACTTGCGCGTGAAAAAAGCCGTCAGAAAATCAGGGCCGGCCATCTCCAAAAAAACGGTTAAGACACTAAATGGCTCTAAGAATCTGCCTTCGGCAAAAGCTTACTTGGCCGCCGAAAAAGCCTCCAGTGCAGCTCGACTGATTGCAGGGGAAACACGAAAAGCCGCCGTCCTGGCGCAAAAAAAGGCCTTTCTCGCCGAGCGCGCCCATATGGCACAGCAGGCGGCGGCGGCAAGAAGAGCCCGAGCGGCGGAAAAAGCGAAAAAAGCAGCGGAAAGGGCGGCAAGAAAGGCAGCCTCTTTGCGCAGGGCGGTAAAATTTAAGGCCTCGCTGGAAAGACCGGATGAAAAGAAACGGAATAAATTCCTGAATAAATACATCCCGAATGCTACCAGAAAAAAGAAACGATGAATACTCCAGCATTCCAAAGATGCGAAAAACTCGAGGACTGCCGCATGTTTCAAGTTGTCCAGGCCTCCCCAATAGGCCGCGGAATAGGGGGGGTAGACGCCCCCCCCCCTGTGCTTTATGCAGAAAGACAAGAAAAGGAATCCTTAATTCCCCGAATGCTTTTCCTGCAGACTTCTCAGCATGTCCCATCCCCTGCCGGGATCTTTATTTCCATGAAACAGAAACCAATGACTATAGGGCAATTGCTGGATCTGTTCGGATGATAAAGTGAGATAATTTGCAAAATACGCGTTGTAAGGGTCGATGGTCGGAAGGTGGGTAGTGGCCCCTGTTTTCCAAAGAATCACATTCAGTAGAGTTTCATCGTAGCATGGAGATCCCAGCCAGGGGTAGTTCAAGCAGGTGTCGCACCATTCCTTGAGAAAAGGTTGGCACTCCTTGGAAAAGACGATCATGTCAGCGTGGACATAATGCATCGATCTCTCGGAGAGACCAAAAAATTCCATCGCCTCCCAGGAAACATAAGCGTCATTTTCATGAAGAGGGCACAGAGGATAATCTTTGACAAGGGCCGCATTTTTAAAAAGCTCATCGCAGTTCTTATTTAAAATGACATCGGCGTCGATGTAAATCCCTGAATCCAAGCCAGATGCAAGGATTGCTTGAGGTTTATAAAGATAGGGAGATCGATTCGCCAAGTCGACATCGATCCGCTTTTTTATGAGGCGCGGATATTTTTCCGTTGAAAAAGGGATATCCGCATTCACGCCGACGGCGACAATAGGATGAGTAGAAAAGGCATGGACGCTGGCGATCATCACTTCAAGAATAGAAAAGTAGTTGGGGGTTGCGTAAGCAACCCATCCTTCTCGATAGTCCTGTTGCGCCGCAGGTTCACTCCCCTCGACGACGCGTACAAACGAAAACAACATGAGGAGGGCAGAAGCTAATAGCTTACAAAACATGTCAATCTCCCAAGGTAAAGGTTTACAGATTGACTAAACTAAGCCCACTGATGAGATATTGTCAAAAGCTACGTTTTAAACCAGGGTTCGACATGATCATGACAATAGGCGCAGCATGAGAGGCTAAAGTAGGGCCAAAATCCGGCTAGGATAGAATCCCCAATTCGAACTCAAACCCTCAAATTCGCCTAACATTGGACAAAAGAACAAGACGATTCAACGACACCAAGGAGATCGACTAGTTGTCCTTCGGATTATTGATTAGACTATCCCAATAATGCCTGTTCCCTTTGGAAAGATACCTTTTGACACGTTTTAACTTGAGTTTAGCTGGGGGATCTTCTGTATCTGTAAAGGCAAATTTCCCGCTTTTGGTATAAGGGACATTCGAACTCAAGTTTACCACGCCATGGCCGCCATACCCGTGCTTCAAAATGGCATACAGCTCATCAAGATGTTTGCGTGTAACAGCCGTTTTCCACATTCGCTTTGACTCCTCTGGACTTTCAAGTTCCATATCCGTTTCCATTAGAATGACGGGCTGAGGATTAACGACATTAGAAAAGGGATATACAGAGAGAATATAAATCCATTTATCGGGTACTGAAAAGTACTGGATCTTTTCCTGCCTAATCAATTTTCTAATCGCCGAGGCCCCAGCACAACGCCTGACCAACCATGTCCAATGAGGAATATCTTTACGACAACGGGTTTCTGAATCGAGATACAGTTTAAAGACATAGCCAGGAATCTCGGGGTGGCGCGCAACGATCATAAAACTGTTGGGCATAGGACCATCAATGATGACGAATCCGGCATCTAGAAGCGTTCTCTCGTTTTCAAGGACTCTTGATTGCGAAAAAATGGAATCGAGCTTAGGTTTCATTGGATGATCAAGCGGTAGAAGATAAGGCGCGATCCTAATCCGCATGCGATCAGTAAGCAGTGGATTATCTTCGAAATTTGGATAGTTAGGGGGAGCGGCAAAATGAATTGAACCTGCAAAACAATTCAGACTAATGACTAAAAGCACGAATATATAGATTTTACTAGTCTTCATAGATTCTATATCCCCTTTGTTTTGCGACTGCCCTTCACATAAAATTGGGAAATGAGCAGCTTTGTCGCGTTCATGATAGCCTCTGCATCAATTCTGCAACACAAACCAGGAAAAGGAATAGACTTTTTTTTCCAAGACTATACATCGACAAATGGCCATCACATGAGGATCTCATTTAGATGCTTAAAGACAATTTGGGGACTGACACTTAAGGAACCTTAAATTAAACCTGGCCGTAAAGCCCGACGCTTCAAGATACGAAAAAACACAAAAATTTCCGATGCAATTACAAAATAGAAGAGACGTGCCCCCTCGCGCCGCTTCTTGCGGCTACGGGGGCTCGGGTAGTTTTGCATCCGCATAACTTCACCCGAGACTCTTGGCTTGCCTGCCCCCAAAATAAAATAAAAACCGCTGACGCGGGTTCACTACCCGAAAGTCTTTGACTTCCATGCACTTATTCCGCAGGGATGACAGGTAATGCCCCGCCGAATTCGTCGGGGTAGTCACAACTGTCCGGTACAACGCCATGAAAGTAGTCGCTGATGCTACTGTCAATGCAAACACCTTCATCAGGGACGAAACCTCCAAGAGCGACTGGCACAGACTCGTTGTCAGATATAAAATAATCGGAAGTGTTCGCAAGAGTATAATCATATTCGGCAGTTGGGACATAAGCACATGTGTTTTGTTTACGAATATCAAAACCGCAAGAAATCAATTGCGTAAGCGCCCCAGCAAGAGGAAATAATTCTCTTTGTTCAGCCCATGTCTTTTCTCGACTTTCCTTTGAAATTTCGCGCCCAATGAACTCGAAGTCCGAATTCTCTAAGCATATTCTACATTGTCTGTACACATTGTCATTTACCCACTTAATAACTTTGTTTCCTTTGCCATTAATAGGATGAGCAAAAAGCATTATAGCGTTGGAAATGGACATGCCGAACTTGATTTGGCATTCAGGTTGGATTTCGAATCTGGGTCTTTTTGCTGGTGGTTCTGATTCTGGGTCTGGGCTTTCGATTCTTAAATTGCTAGTGCTCTCATCGTAAATCGCTTTCTCTCCTTTACCCAACGTCCTTATGACAGCCTCAAAGCGGGCAACAGCCCGAAATGTTTCACACTTCTTTTTCTTAGGGTTTTGAGCATCTGATTTCCATAACTCGTCAATTTGATATACTGTAACCATCGGGTTTCCAACAGGCTCTCCGAGATTTTGCCTATAATCGTTTTTAAAGGCATCCAAGTAGGCTCCAGTCAGCGATAATACCACATAATTCCGGATAGGCCTCTTGTTCTCCACATTTTCATCGACCTGAGCGAGCCCTGCTCCAACGGTCCACTTTTTAATGGTTTCTGTTATCCCAAGGAGCCATCCCTTGTTTGCGATTGAAGCATTGCAAAGCGCCTTGCCTTCTAGAAATTGTAACATACGCCCAAACGAATCGTGATCGGGAAAAGGATGAAAAATTGACATAGCCATAATTAAAACCTTTGCTCACATTAATTAAGTTAAAAAGCATAATCAAACAAATGATTAACTCCAATCTTTTTTAGATACAGAATTGCAATGTCGCTAGATAGCTAAATATTTTATAAATGGCAGAGTTCTAATCTATTACTTGTTCTATGCTCTGTGCGAGTAGGTTTCGACGATTTATACTGACTGCGACTTTGCGAAATCAATCTTCTTCGCTCACCCCGCCAACCGGCGGTTCTGAGGAAGCGCAGCGCTACAAAATCGGTTCATCAAGGATTAATCTCAGCATTGGGCTTAGGTCTACCATTTCTTTCATAAAAAATAACCAGCTTTAGCTATTTAAGGAACATTGACAGTCTAGTACACTGCCATGCCCATGCTTTCAGTCCGAATTTTTCGAAAATAGCAAGCAACTCGTGCTTTCCAAACTTGAAATAAGCTTATCTAACGAGACAAAGGGCTGGATATGTGATAAAAACCTAAGCTGCTTGAAGCAGCTACGGGGGCTCGGGTAGTTTTGCATCCGCAAAACTTCACCCGAGACTCTCGTCACACACGCAAGCCAAACTATTGGCTTGCTCGCCCCCAATAAAAAAACCCGCTGACGCGGGTTCATTGATAGGAATATTCTTGTAGAAAGAAACGATCGGTGTGCCCCCTCGCGCCGCTTCTTGCGGCTACGGGGGCTCGGGTAGTTTTGCATCCGCAAAACTTCACCCAAGACTCTCGTCACACACGCAAGCCAAACTATTGGCTTGCTCGCCCCCAATAAAAAAACCCGCTGACGCGGGTTCATTGATAGGAATATTCTTCTAGAAAGAAACGATCGGTGTGCCCCCTCGCGCCGCTTCTTGCGGCTA
>JAFEGH010000014.1 GCA_018240065.1 Verrucomicrobiota bacterium
CAAAGCCGGATTCTATTTCTAATCTCTCTGTTTAGAAAAAACCGCTCTTCACCGAAGAGCGGTTTGTTTATTTTCCTATAAGTTCATTTCTTCACCACTTCCCCTCTCTCTCAAAAGAAAAAAAAAATTTGAAAAAATTGAACTATCCTATTACAGTCCAGCCTACAACCCCTCTAAAACCGGAGAATGGTAATGAAGAAATTTTCAATGACAATGCTTCCTTTGCTCTGCTCTGTGGCTGCGCCTCTTTGCGCAGACGCCCAGGGATCTCAAACAATGGATAAACCAGCACCTCAACAGCAGCCGATGAACCAGATCACTCCATCCGGCGAGCCTGCAGTGACCCGCTGGGCCGATCCCTACATCACAGCTGACTTCATCTGGTGGAAAGCCAAGGAAGAGGGCCTTGATTATGCTTTTAATGGTGTAGCCTTTGAAGGATCAGTCTTTAGCTCCGCGAATAGAATCAACGCTGAGAAAGGTTCTGTACACCACCCTCATTCGGAATATGAGCCTGGCTTTAAAGTCGGGGCCGGCTTGAAATTCAGGCATGATGGTTGGGATCTATACGCGCAGTATACCTGGCTTCATTCAGATGGAGAAAAGTCTGAAGCACATTCTGATAGAGACGGTGATTCTAACGTTCAGAACTATTTTCCTATCCCAAGAAGTGGTGGAGTGATTAATTCTCTTTTCGTAGAAGCCGAAGCAGAGTGGTCAATGCATTTTAACGTGCTAGACCTTGAGCTAGGCAGAAACTTCTGGATCAGCAAATGGCTCACCTTAAGACCCTTTGTCGGTATGAAGTTCAGCTGGATCGATCAGGATTTCGATGTCGAATTTGAGCAGTCATTCCCTTTATCTACTAATGTCCCTTCTCGAAGTTACAAAATTGACATGGATTCGGATCAGTCGGCAGTCGGTCTGCGAGCAGGTCTTGATTCTGCATGGTATCTGTGGAAAAAATGGTGCATCTACGGAGATCTTGCGATCAGCGGAATCTGGAATGACTTTGATTCCTCGCGCAAAGACAGGGTTACCTTTAGTAATATTACCTCCACCTCTGCGCATTTCGACAAAGACTCACGCACTGTTACAGCTGTGCTCGAGTGGGCCCTCGGACTGCGTTTTGAGACAGCTTTCCACAACGATGACTTCATGTTTATGATGCAGGCTGGTTGGGAACAACAAGTCTGGTTCAACCAGAACCAGTTCTTAATTCCGCCCAACGAAGGATCTTCTAACCTTAGCTTGGAAGGTCTGACTCTTAAAGCCGGATTCTATTTCTAAACTCTCTCTTTAGAAAAAACCGCTCTTGCTTCCTGCAGAGCGGTTTTTTTTGCGTCTGCAAAAGTTTCCAAAAAATCATTTACTAAATTCTTGTCAGCCTTAGAATGAGTAGAAACGGAGAACTCCTATGCAACGCTCATTTTTTTTAGCTGCGTTAACCGCTCTCGTCCTTCCTCTTGCGGGATTGATGGCAGATCAGATCATCCTCGATAGCGTGATGTCGCGGGAGGAGCAGAAAAAGACAGGCGTCGACAAAATGACGATGCAGCAGAAAATCGAGCTTGAGGCTTGGCTGAATAAAACCTTTATCCTGAAAACGACCGACACGAGCTCTCAGACCCAGCTCTCGATGTCCATCAATATCGACAACGGCCAGAAACTTCAGCTATCGGACAACACCATATGGGAAATTGCCCCCGGCGATGTGCCGACAGCCGCCGTTTGGATCACTCCGTTTCCCGTTAAAATCACGCCAAGCAACGATCCTGACTACCCCTCTCTGCTCGTGAACACCACCTCAGGCGTAAGCGTCAAGGCAAGAAAGATCTCCCCTTCTTCCCCTGCTGCTCAGCCAGGACAGAGCGCGCCGGCTCAATAAGAGCCCACCCCGCCGCCGCTGACATTGACGAATTTATCGTCGAGAGTGCAGGAGCATTCATAGCAAATGATCCTCTCCTCAAATCTGTAGGCGATCTCGCCCAGTTTTTTGACATATTCGATCACGCACTGAACCGTTTCCTGGTGTTGTAGATCGTCGAGGAGGACTCTTCCCTTCCGGAACGAGTTGTATCCATCTCCTCCGTTATACATATAGTCGACGGTGGCGACTTTATAAAATTTAAGGGGATCGAGAGGTTTGCCATTGATCTTGACGTCGCACACTCTTTTGCCGGGCTTATGGCCTAAATCGAAAGCATATTGGATCCCGGAGACCTGTGGAAACCTCCCCGCTTTGCCTTCGACTTGAGAGACGCCGTTCTCCAGCGCCTCAAGGATCTCCTTGCCGGTAATTTCGACGACCATATTGAGGTTGCTGAAGGGAAGCTCGCTGAGGAGGTCCTTTAGAGTGATGACTGTCCCGGGCTCATAGATCTTGTCCCCCCGGATGAGTCCTCCGCCGATAATGGCTGCGTCGGCTTCACAAGTAAAGCGAATGGCGTCGGCGACAAGGTTTCCCATCGACGTCTCCTTGGTCCTGATAGCTGGATTGGTGCTGTCCAGCCGCTCCTTGACAACCGCGATCGGCTCAAGAGCAAAGGCATCGAACCGCTCTTCAAGAGTTGCGATTTTTTCAGCGATCACCGGATCTTGGGGGACAAGACAGTTGCAGATCACTTCCCAGGTTGGATAGACCATGACTTTTGACGTCTGCTCGTTCTTGTCGATCGTGAGATCGATGCGGGTCAGGAAGTAGGCGTTCTGGCCCGATTTATGGACAAAAGTGCGCCCATTATACCACGAGATCGGCTCATGGTCGTGACCGCCTAGGATGAGGTCGATCTCAGGCACCTCCTGGGCCAGCTTACGGTCATCGTCGATGAACAAGTGGGTCAAGGCGACGATCACATCCGCTCCGGCATTTTTTAGCTGTCTGACCATTTGTCTTGCCGTGTAGGAAACGGGAGTAAAATTCACCTTCTTTTCCGTCGAGGAGAGAAGAGGTGTTTCCACGGTGATCAATCCGAAAAAACCGATCTTTACCCCCTCGACATCGACAATATAGGTCTGCTGGTCGCCGGTGAAAGGCTTGTTGTCGAGGTTAAAGGCATTGGCAGTCAGATAACGGAATTTGGACTCGCCCATCCTCTGATTGAGAACATCGATTCCGAAATCGAATTCATGGTTGCCGAGAACGACCAGGTCGACCTTGAGGTCGTTCATCAAATCGACCCGATGGGCCCCCTTATCATAGCTGGAAAGAATGGAAGGAAAAAGGAAATCGCCGTTTACCGTCGTGATGCTGTATCTGGAATTGGCTCTCTGCTGCTTGAGCAGCGTGGAGAGTCCGGCAAACCCCCCTCTGCCGTCGCTGCTCCTTTCCACAGTGTAAAAGTCGTTGAATGTCAAAATCGTAAACTGGACGGTCTTTGCTTCTACGGAGGAAATGCAAAGGCAGCATTGGAGAATAAAAACAAGCAGCAGAGAGACTGGTCTGAAGTAGCGTTTCATATGTCAATACCCGGTGTAAATAAGAATCCCATAAGTTAAGGGTGAAAAAATCTTTTGTCAACATCGAGACGCTTGACAACGAGAAAAAAAGAGGATTATTATTGACCCTCCCACTGGAGGGTTTTTTATGGCGCCACAATTTACTGAATCCGCACGCGAAGCGCTGGAAAAAGCATTCAGTTTCGCGCAGCAGCAAAACCACACCGAGGTGACTGAAAATCACCTTCTTCACGCTTTCTTCGAAGACCCGCAAGGATACTTCTGCACCCTTTGCGCCTCTTTGAACCTGGACCCTAGAACATTGCGGCCGCAACTCGAGGCCGCCTTAAAGCGGGTCCCCACTTTCAGCGGGGGCTCTCAGCCGCCAACGTTCTCAATCCAACTTCAAAATGAGATCGCCGAAGCGCAAACACTCGCTAAAAAATGGAATGACACCTACATCAGCAGCGACCACTTTTTCTATGTCTTCTGGCAATCGGCAAAAGATCCCTTCGCCGTCTGGAAAAAAAGCGGCAATCTCAGCCTGAAAGAAGTGGAAGCGCGCATCAAACAAATCAGAGGAACGACTCATATGGACTCCCCAACTTCAGAAGCCAGCCTGCAGGCACTGGACAAATACTGCAAAAACCTCACAGCCCTTGCCAAGGAAGGCAAGCTGGATCCCGTCATCGGAAGAGATGAAGAGATTCGGCGCACAATGCAAGTTCTCTCCCGCAGGACAAAAAACAACCCTCTCCTCATCGGCGAGCCCGGCGTCGGCAAGACGGCGATCGCCGAAGGACTCGCCCTGCGCATCGTCCAAGGGGATGTACCAGATTCCCTCAAAGGCAAACAGCTGCTCGTTCTGGACATGGGAACCCTGATCGCCGGAACCAAATACCGCGGGGAATTCGAAGAGCGCCTGAAAGGAATTTTAAAAGAGGTTGAAGAGGGCGAGGGAAAGATCCTCCTCTTTATCGATGAAGTGCATACTTTGGTTGGAGCGGGTGCCACAGAGGGCGCCATGGACGCCGCGAACCTGCTTAAACCCGCTCTTGCCAGAGGGACCCTGCACTGCATCGGGGCCACCACGCTGAATGAATATAAGAAGTACATTGAAAAAGATCCCGCCCTCGAACGGAGGTTCCAATCGGTGCTTGTCCAGGAACCCTCGCCGGAAGACGCCGTCGCAATTCTGCGTGGCTTGCGCGAGAGGTACGAGATCTTCCATGGCGTGCACATCACGGAAAGCGCTCTTCATGCCGCTGTCTACCTCTCAGTGCGCTACATCACCGACCGCAGACTCCCCGATAAGGCGATCGATCTGATCGACGAAGCGGCCAGCATGATCCGCCTGCAGATCGGCAGCCTGCCCCTTCCCATCGACATCAAGGAAAGGGAACTGTCCGGACTCATCGTCAAACAGGAAGGACTAAAGCGCGAAGATACGCCGAGCGGACGCGGTGAGGCGGAAAAGATGCAGGCTCAAATCGCCCGGATCAAAGAAGAGCTCTCTTTGCTCCGCGAAAAATGGAACCAGGAGAAAAAGCTGATCGAAGAGGTCAAACAGAAGAAGAACGCGCTGGAAACACTGCGTTTCCAGGAAGAAGAAGCGGAGCGCTCGTCCGACTACAACAAAGTGGCCGAATTGCGCTACAGCACTCTTCCAAAGATGAAAAAAGACCTCGAAGATGCGCAGAATAAACTCATGAACCTTCCCAACCGCCTTCTTCAGGAAGAGGTCGATGAGCCGCTGATCGCTCAGATCGTCGCCAAATGGACCGGGATTCCTGTGAACAGAATGCTCGAGGGAGAAGCGCAGCGCCTTCTCAATCTGGAAAAAACGCTGAGCGAGCGCGTGGTAGGACAGCCATTTGCTATTGAGGCCGTCAGCGAAGCGATCCGCAGATCTAGGGCCGGACTCAACGATCCAGCCCGCCCAGTCGGCGTCTTTCTCTTCATTGGTCCGACGGGAGTGGGAAAAACAGAGCTTGCCAAAGCCCTTGCTGACCAACTGTTCAATCAGGAAGAGGCGATCATCCGGATCGACATGTCGGAATACATGGAAAAACACAGCGTCGCCAAGTTGATCGGTTCCCCTCCTGGATATGTCGGTTACGAGGAAGGAGGCCAGCTCACTGAAGCGATCAGGCGCCGTCCCTACTCCGTCGTTCTATTCGACGAGGTTGAAAAAGCCCATCACGACGTTTTCAACATCCTGCTCCAGATCTTCGACGATGGAAGGCTTACGGACAGTAAAGGGCGCACAGTAAACTGCAAGAACGCGCTTTTCATCATGACATCGAACTTGGGATCGGAGCAGCTGTTAGAGCAGCTCCGCTCCCGAGCCACAGGCTGGACAAAGGAAGCTGTTTACGGGATCGTCGAGCCTGTCTTAAGGGCCCATTTCAGACCCGAATTCCTCAACCGCCTCGATGACATCCTCCCCTTCCTGCCGCTTCAGGAAAAGGACATGGAGAAGATCGTGCTGATCCAGCTGGCCCATGTCTGCGACCGTCTGCTGGAGCGCGGCATCCAGCTCGATTGGGACAAATCTGTCCTCTCCCACCTTTCACAAAGAGGATACGATCCGTTCTATGGCGCGCGTCCCTTGAAACGACTGATCCAGCAGGAGGTCGTGAACCTTCTATCGACTGCGATCCTCAAAGGAGAAATCAAGAACGACAGCAAAGTCACCCTGACCTTGCACAAAGACAAAGAAGAAGACGTGATCTCCTTTAAGGTATCTGCGAAATAAAAATGCGTGAACGGCGGAAGAGATACCTTGCGCCGTAGAGGCACAGGAACATGCCTAGGATCAGAACGGGGGTCGGGCCTAAAAGGTCGCAAAGAAGCCCCCCGATGAGAGGCATCACAGCTCCTCTTAAACCTAGCATCAGGATATTGACGCGGGTGTAGGGGGAGCTGTCTTGATCAGAAGAAAAATATGTTCCGGAAAGGTTCCAGATCAAATGGCTTCCGGCCTGGGCCACGCCATAAATGAAGAAAGCCAGATAGAGGAACCACAGATCGATCTGGGCCATCAGCAGCGCAATCGGGAATAGTCCAAATCCCACCAGGACCCAGAGGGTCAGCTTTAACAGCGGAACAAGCGAGAGCCCTTTTTTCCATAGCAAAGAAGAACCCGCCACGCCGATCGCCATAAAGATGAATCGCGCAGTCGTGATGTTGGTGTACGTTAAGGAGAGCGTATCGGCATAATAGCTGGACAGAGCCGGCGCCATCAGCATCAACGCTGATCCGCCAAACATGAACGCACCTTGAAAATGGGCGAAATCCGTCCTTTCGCGCATCAGGCGGAAACTCTCCTTCCAGGGGTGGGCTAGAGATGCGGGAACTTCTCCTCTCTGCTGTTTTTTGGGCAGCTCGGGCACTTTCAGGCGGATGAAGAAAAAAATGCTGCTCAATCCTATGAGAGAAGCGAAGAAAAAAAGCATTTTCCAATCGAAAGCATGGGAATCCAGGAGGCCGCCGAGCAACAGGCCCAGGATTCCGCTTTCGACGAAACTTAAGATGAAAAACAGGGAAAAGGCATGCTCCCGCGGCGCTTTGGGGATATTGCGCTTGAGGACCTCGATGAGCGAGGGGATCGCCGCCTTGCTGAAAAGCTGGTACATCGCCGAGGCCAGCAGCAAAAACCCAAAATTATCGACCCAGGGGAAAAACAAAAAAGGCAGATAGGCCAAAAGAGAGGCGCTGATCAGGTTGGCGATCAACCTTCCTTTCCCCTCTTTTAAATAAGCGCTCCAATAAAAAGAAAAGACCGACAGGACAGGGCGCAGAGTGATGAACAGCGAGACCTGGAACATCGACGAGCCAAAATCCTTGCGCAGGATAAATGGGATGAGGGTATACAGGGAGATCAGCGGCTCGGCGGCCAGATTCATCCATAGAAGGGCAAAGCGGGTATTGCGGCTATCCTGAGGATTGAAGGACGGGGCCATTCTTCTCCAATTTATACCCAAACAGTTTCAAAACTCTGTTTTCGGCTGCGCCAAACTGGCGCGATTCAATGATCGAAAGTGATCCAATATTAGCAAGATGGGATCACTTTCGATCATTGAATCCCACCAGCTTTCGCGTTGCCCAAACCCCAAGTTTTGAAGCAGTTTGGGTATAAGCCCGTCCAGCTTACCATATAAATTTCGTTTCTCGCCAATTCCTTATCAACGAAATGAGTAGAAAAAATTTGAATTGAAATTGAGTCGCTCTTTAAGTAATAATCTTCCATAACTTATGAAAATAAAAAAAAGATTAACACTCCTCGTCAAAGTTCTCGCTGCCGCAGCAGTTTTTGCCGGACTTCAGCAGTTTTGCGAAAGCCAGACTAAGGGGTTCCGCCCCTATCTGATCGTTTCCAACCTGCCCAATGACCCGCGCTGGGATGTACCTCCCCTTGCTGAGGAAGAAAAAAAGAGGATCGATGCGCTGCTCGACCAGCCTTTCACCTTTTTAGGGTCGGGCGGCTGGTGCATCGCCTTTTTAGGAGAGGACAAGAAAACAGTCCTCAAATTTTACAGGCACTCCCATCTGCGGCCCTCGACAATCCTCCGGGAATTTTCCTTTGAAAAGCTTCTGATGAAATGCGCTCCCTGGCCGCAAGGCGCCCCTTATTTTCAGGAGTTCAATTTCAAGAGCTGCGCTTTGCTTTACAAAGAAGCTAAAGAGCGCACGGGACTGCTTTATGTCCACTTGAACAAAACGGAAGGGATGCACAAACCAGTCACCCTGATCGACAACATCGGGGTCCGGCACACGATAGATCTCGACAAGACCGAGTTCCTCGTGCAGAAAAAAGCTGAGCTACTCATGCCCCACATCCATCGTCTGGCCAAAGAGAAGAAAATAGAAGAAGCCAAGCGCTGCCTCGACGATATGATCGAATGTCTGCTTGCGATCTATAAAAAAGGAGCGCGGGATTATGACCATTCCCTGCGCAATAACTTCGGCTACACTGAAGATGGCGCTGTCACTTTGGACTTGAGTTCATTTGGACCTGACGAATCGCTGATGAAGCCGGGAGAGTACAGGAAAGAGATCGTCGTGAAAACCAGAAGGCTCAGCCGCTATCTGGACAAGAACCACCACGATCTTTACATCTATTTCGAAGGACGTTTGAGCGAACTTATGGAGAAGGGGTGAGAGGATCCTCCCACCCCTGTATGACACATCATCTCTAATCAACTTCAAAACTTGCTGGAATTATATGAGACTTTTTCGACTTGGGACTGAGCGTCGAATTTGATGACCACAGTCAGGGTCTTCTGTGAAGATCCTCTGGCGCCGGCATTCTTTTGATAGCCTCCCAAAAGCAGCCACACGCCTCCGCCATCGTTAGAATAGGAGACCTCGCTTGCGATCTTGTCGTAGATCCAGGTCTCAAGCCCTTGCTGGTCTTTCGTCACGATATTTGGAGAGCCTAATGCCGCAGCGACGTCGCCTTGGGCCATCCCCTCGCGGATCTCTTTCTGGACAATCCCCAGCGTCATCTCCCGCTCATTTGCAGTATGCAGCTGGTTTGCGTGGGTGGAAGCGCGGGAACATCCTGTCGTCAGCGCAGCCGCTGTGCAGGTAATGCAGATAACAGCAATTCCTTTAAACATTGTTTTTCCTCTTAGATTTGCTCTTCTTGAATGAATAGCCCTTTATGGACCTTTGAAAAGAACTCCTGATAGTAGTGCTGATCGTAGATCTGGACGACTTTGATCACCCTTCCATAATTATCAAATATCTTACGCTGGAAGTTGACGCGCACCTTCGTGTCCTGTCCGAATTGGGTCACGTTTGCAGAGACTTCGATGACGGTGTTTTTTGCCCAGGAAGCTTGCTGTCCATGATGCATCGCACCAAAAAAGCGGTCCCATTTATTTTCGATGTCGATATCTTTTTCCCCGGAGAGAAGCCCCAACTCAAGGTTAGCGTGCTTGACGATGAAGGCATCGTCCTGCAGAACGTTGAGCATCTCCTTCAGAACCGCCTTGGCATCTTTGCTTGGGAAGCTCCGCGTTTGAATCTCGCGGATCTGAAGCTGGGTCATCGGTTGTTCCGCAGCATGGGGAACACACCCAGCGCCCATCAGCATCGTGCCAACGAGCAAAACTCCAAAAATGCTTTTTGTGTGTATTTTCATAAGAAATCCAAATAACAAAAATCAGAATAATAAAAATGATATATACAAAATGAATTATCAACAACAAAACACATCGACACCAAAATTACAATAATTTATTGACTGCGCCAAATAAAATTACTTGATTACGAATAGCGTTATAAATTAACATCTTAGAAACTGTCAGCGACCAGAAAAACAACAGAAGCTGGACTCGAGGACAGACTCATATGAATAATCCCCGGAAGGATCGATGCTCCAGCGATGGGATGGCAAAGTATTATTCGCAGCGATGGTCATCCTCTCGATAGGGGCACTAGCCACTGTCGACAGAATCTATTTCAAGCGCAACCACTCCTTCTCGGTCCGTTTCCTCTATTCCTCATTGCCGAGCAACCCGGATTGGGACCTCCCGCCTCCCACTCAACAGGAAGAGACGATCCTGGATGAGGTCCTGAAGCAGAAATTTCACTACCTGGCCAAGGGATGCCATACCTATGCCTTCCTTTCAGAAGATGGAAAATATGTGATCAAGTTCCACCGCTACGCCTCCCACATGCGCATTTTCTCCTGGATCAATCACCCCTTTTCCTACCATTTCAAAGAGCGGCGCAAAAAAATCAAAGAACACAATATGCGCAGGCTCCAAGCCAACATGCTAAGTTACAGAGAAGCCTATCAAAATCTAAAAAGAGAGAGCGGTCTTCTTTTTCTGCACATCAACCGCAGCCAGAACCTGCATCGGACAATTACGCTCATTGACACGACGCGCGCAGAGTATAAAGTCTCCCTTGATGAGGTCACCTTCATCCTGCAGCATAAGGCCGAGCTGATCTTCCCGACTCTGGAAAAACTGATGAGAGAGAAAAAGTTGGACGAGGCGAAAAAAGTCGTGAGCGATCTTATCCATCTCATGAGCGCCTGCTGCAGGAAAGGCTATGTGGATGAAGATCCCGCCCTCCACAAAAACTATGGTCTTCTTGCAGATGAAGCGATCCATATCGACCTGGGCGACCTGGTTAAAAGTGAACAGATCTCGCTCCGGGAAAACACCATCTCCTACGTTAAGCAGCAGACCCATTCCCTTTGCATCTATCTTCAAAACCAATGCCCTGAACTTCTCTCTCACTACAATCAAGAGATCGAAGCTCTTTGAGAAAAAAGTTTAATGCTAGATCTTTTTTGATTGTGGAGATTCCATCAACAAAATATAAATTTTGCCATCGTTTTCGATGATCCTGTCTCGAAGACGGTTTCCAAAACCCTCTAAACCATGAGGCATCAATGGCAACACAAACAACCCTCAATCCACAGTCACAAGCCGCCGCTCTTTTCCACCAGTTGGAATTAATCTTCCCGAATCTCCCGGAACCTCACAAAGGCGCTGTCTCATACGCAATGCTGATTGCGCATAATCCCGCTTTAGATGACGTGTTCTGTAAGCAGGCCGGCAAAGTTGTGCACATCACTGCAGAACTGTCTGAGAAAATCGAACATCCTGTCGCCATCCGCGGCGAGAACGGACCTCTGAAGTGGGACGCCGACATCCATGCAGATTCGCAGAGCGCGACTCCCGACTTTTTCAGCAGAACCTTTACGTTCCATGTTCCTCCCTCGCAAATGGGAGATACGATCTCTTTCAAACTAGTCGTTCCCGGAAAAACTCCATCCGATGCAATGCGCTGGCAAAAAGGGGCTAACTGCACAATCGATTTGAGTGCATATGGCCATATTGTAGACGTCAAAATCAGCAAAGTCGCCTTTGCCTAAAAGAGATGCCAATATCCCCGCTGAAAAGCGGGGATTTCTATTTTGTAGGATTATTCCTCCGGCAGGAACTCTTTAAACTGGGATTGCAACGAAGAAGGAACCACTTCCTCGATCCCCGATTTATCATACATTAGAAAATAGGTGCAGGCGATCATGATCCCGAAAGCGGGACTGCACAGAGCGACCAGGAGAGAGACGCCGCAGACAAATGAGCGTCGCGAAGAGACCCATGCTTTTTCGCACAAGAGCATAAAATAACCGACCTTTCCTCCGGTGACTGCCATGCCGATCAGGGCCACCGCAAGACGGATCAGGGCGTATCCTATCCACAGAAGGTCAGCGAGAAACAAAAGAAAGAAGAAAAGACGCGCGGCAAGGGCAGAGAAAATCTGGTCGCGCCGGCTCAATTGAGGCGGAGTATCTGTCATTTCGGGTGCGGCGGAGGCCCCCTCGTCTGGAAAACGTCGTTGAGGGAGGGCAGAGGCGCTCGCTCCGGTCTTGTCCGCTTTCGAGAAATCGTAGATCGCCATTCATTACCTATTTCTTATGCTTGACTTTGTTGAAACCGTTGAGCGCAGCGATGCGGTATCCTTCAGCATAGGTGGGGTAGTTGAACACCTGGTCGATAAAATAATCGATCCTGGCGTTAAAACTCATCGCCACTTGCCCGATGTGGATCACTTCGGTCGCCGCCCTGCCGATAATGTGGATGCCTAAAATCTCCAGCGTCTCAGCATGGAACAGGATTTTAAACATTCCAGGATCGTTGCCGACGATCTGGTTGCGCGCTATCTCGTAATAATAGGCTCTACCGATCTCGTAGCGGAAACCAAGCTCTTTCAGTTGATTTTCAGTATAACCGCAGGAAGAAATTTCTGGAATCGTATAAATGCCGATCGGGTAAAACGAAGGGAAGTGGTGCGTCTGCGCGCCGAACGCGTGGCGCGCGGCAAGCCTCCCTTGTTCCATGCTGGTCGAAGCAAGGGCTGGTCCTCCGATCACATCGCCCGCCGCGTAAATATTCGGCACCACTGTCTGGAAGAGCGCGTTGACCGGGATATACCCCGATTTGTCCACTGCGATACCGACGTTTTCAATCTGCATCTTGTCGACCCTTGCCTCCCTTCCCAAAGCGTAAAGCAGCATTTCCGCCTGCATTTTCCCACCGTCCTTGAATGTCACTTCGACATGGTCGTTGACGCGGCGGATGCTTTCGGGCTCCTTGTTTCCTACCACTTTGAGGCCGATCGCTGTGAGAGCCTTTTGGAGGTGCATCCCGATTTCAGTATCCAATAATGGAAGAAGGTGGTCCCGTTTATCGATAACGGTGACCTCGGTGCCAAGGGCTGCGAAAAAGCTGGCGTACTCTGCACCGATGATCCCGCCCCCCAGCACAAGAAGCGTCTTTGGAACGTGGTCGATCGAGAGAAGGCGCGTCGAATCGAGGATCTTATCGTTGTCGAATGGAACATTGGTCGGATTCCGCGGCTTGGACCCTGTTGCGATCAGGAAATAATCGGCGGTAATGCGGCAGGAGGCTCGTTGCGACTCGTCAAGGACGACGACATGGTTCTTGTCTTGGAAGCGCGCAGTCCCGTGGATGAGCCGGATATGATTCTTCTCAAACTGGCGAAGCAGCATTTTGCGCTGCTCGTCGAGCACAATATTGAGACGGTAGTTCAAATCGTTGATCGAAATTTCCCGAATGGTTCGGTTCTGACCGTAAAAACTGCGCTCATAAAAGTCGGTCAGATCGAGGATGGCCTCCCGAAGCGATTTCGAGGGGATTGTCCCCGAATTGAGGGAAGCTCCGCCCGGATGGGGATCCTTATCCACAATAATGACGCTTTTGCCGAGCTTGGCTGCCTGGATGGCCCCTTTCTGCCCGGCCGGACCCGACCCGATCACGACGAGGTCTGCGTAAAGTTCCTCCACAAAGCCCTCTCTTAAAGTCATATTCAGTGTTTTATCAACTTACCAAATTTTATTTTTAATTCAACAACGAGAAATTCGAATCCACATTTCTTAAGATGCTTCCAGAGATCCCCCCGGCCCCCTAAGGAACCTCTGCATCAGTGCTTTGCCGGGGGAACCCTGGAAGCTTAAGGCCTGGGATTTTTTGCAATTGGGGGAAGAGACGCAACCCTGCCATCCCTTCTTTGAATTGCCCAGCCATGAATAGCCGGGATTCCACCAGCGGACGGATGAATTATCCAGAGGTTCCTTAAGAAGAGAACCCCCCGTCCAAAAATTCTTGTTCAATATGGATTAAGGTGCTAAGATATCGCCTTTGTTGAGAACTCCAGGAGTAATAGTCATGTCTAAGAAATGTCAAGTGACTGGTAAAGTCCCTACACGCGGCAATTCCTATGCGCTTCGCGGGATTGCGAAAAAGAAAAAGGGAATCGGCCTTAAAGTCACCGGAATCACAAAGCGCCGTTTTCAACCGAACCTGAAGAAAAAACGCCTTTGGTTCGCTGATGAAAACCGCTTCATCACTCTGCGCCTTTCTACAAACGCTCTGCGCACGATCGACAAAGTCGGACTGCCGGCTGTCGTTCGCGATCTTCGCGCTAAAGGCCAGCACGTTTAAATTTGTCCATTCGACCGCTTATCAGGATACTCTCTAAAAAAGTTTTACCACCCATCCTGATAGGCGGCATCATTTTTTTCTACGCCTGGCTCGTCTTTTCCGCCTCCCAGTCAACTCTTCCCGACGCCCGGCATCCCACCCTTTTATACTCCAATCAGACCCGCCACGACATCAAGCAGACGTTCTGCAAAGCACTGTCCAATGCAAGACAATCCATTTTTTTAAGCGTCTATGGGATTTCCGACCCACAGATCCTGGCCGTCCTCGGGAAGAAAATGCAGGAGCCAGTAACCGTCACCATCGAATATGACCCTTCCGCATCGGGCAATTTAAAAAAGCTCCTCCCTCCACCTGCTGTTATCCGCCCCATCAAATCCAAGGGACTGATGCACAAAAAGATCATCATCATCGACCACTCCCTTGTGTTTTTGGGATCCGCCAACCTCACCGCTACCTCCCTCCGCCACCATGCCAACCTGGTCCTGGGGCTATATTCCCCTTGGCTCGCGACCTACCTCGAGAGCCCTGACTCCCCTTCCTTTTCTTTTTCCACTGAGGGGCAAACAGCAGAAATATATCTCCTACCCGATCCGCAAAAGCTGGGAATCGAGCGCCTCTTCCATGCCATCGACAGCGCAAAAAATAGGATTGATGTCGCCATGTTCACCTTGACCCACCCCGCAATCTCGGAAGCTCTGATCAGGGCAAAAAACAGAGGCGTCGACGTCTCGATCGCCGTCGATTACTACACTGCCAGAGGGGCGAGCAAAAAGACCCTTGCGGCAATGGGAAAAGAAGGCGTGAAAATTTATTTAAGCCAGGGAAGGGAACTGCTTCACCACAAATGGGCCGTCATCGACGAGAATCTCCTTATCATGGGTTCTGCCAACTGGACAAAGGCCGCCTTCTCCAAAAATCAGGACTTCCTATTCTTTCTCTCCCCACTTAAAGAAAAACAATGCGATTTCTTTAACAAATTATGGAATATTATCGAATCTGAATCCACTAATGGACCTATCTCTGTTGAAACGAAAAATGCAGCCTGATATTATTATTTAATAATAAAGAGAGTGGTATTTATGGATTCCGGTTGGCTTCAGATGCTTTCGATGGCCTTTGCCCTTTTTCTGCTGATGGACCCCATCGGCAATGTCCCCATCTTTGTCTCCGTGCTCAAAGACATCGATCCCGCACGCCAACGCAAGATCATCATGCGCGAACTCATTATCGCGCTGATCATCATCATCCTCTTTAATTTCATTGGGGACGCCCTGCTCGGCTTTCTCAATGTCACAATGCCCACAATCCTGATCTCAGGCGGGATCATCCTATTCCTGATCGCCCTGAAAATGATCTTTCCCGGAAGGCGCGATCCCGATGTCGAACTACCCCAGGACAAAGAACCGTTCATCGTTCCTCTCGCGACGCCTCTTGTGGCAGGGCCCGCTGTCCTTGCCGCGGTCATGCTCTACTCGGGACAGCATGAGAACGACACATTCATCACGCTCGGCGCCATTGTGATCGCCTGGGCGGCATCGACGCTGATCCTTCTCAGCTCCGCCCTATGGAAAAAACTGCTGGGCTGGCGTGGGCTTGTCGCCTGTGAAAGGCTGATGGGACTCATTCTGACGCTGATCGCGGTTCAGATGTTCCTCGAAGGCGCTGAGATGTTCCTGAAAAACAGCGCACTAAGGTAGCTCTCCTCTTTTGCCCTATGTTTAATATCAAGCTAGTCATCGCCTATTTCGGAGTCTCCTATGCAGGATGGCAAAAAACGAAAATGGGACCAAGCATCGAAGAAGTCCTCGAACAAACGCTAGCCAGAATCCTCCAACATGAAGTGAAGCTGCAGGCGGCCAGCCGGACCGACGCAGGAGTCCATGCCCATGCGCAAGTCGTCAACTTCATCGCGCAGAAACCCCTCGACCTAAACCGTCTCAAATATAGTTTGAATGGGATGCTCCCTAAAGAGATCGCCATCCTCGAAGCTGTCGAGATGCCTTTTGATTTTCATCCAACGCTTGACACCATAGGAAAAGAGTACTGGTATCAGATCTGCAACAGCCCCACACAGCTGCCCTTTCATCGCCAAACCTCCTGGCATTTTCCCTATCCTCTGGATTTGGATCAGATGCGCCTAGCGGCCAGTCACCTCCTCGGAACCCACGACTTCTCCTCCTTCTGCAACGATCGGAAGCTGTGGGACCGCAATCCCGTATGCCGCCTGGAAAAGATTGAAATCACTCCTCTGCCGGGGCAGCGCTTCAACATTGCCTTACTCGGCGATCATTTCCTGTTCCGTATGGCCCGCAACCTCGCGGGAACCCTCGCCTACGCTGGCTGTGGAAAACTTAAGCCCCGCGAGCTTTCATCGATCCTTGAAAGCAAAGACCGCACTCTGGCAGGGGTCACGGCCCCTGCCCACGGATTAACGTTGAAACAGGTTTTTTATTAATATACAGTATTTGACTCACCCCTATTTAATCTTTGAAGGACGATATGATCTCTCGCAATGATGTTTGTTGGTGCGGAAGCGGCCAGAAATGGAAGAAATGCCACTATCCCGATACGGGAATCAGCCAGCAGAATGCGCAGAAGGATGAGTATCTCAAGAAATACGGGATCGTCCTGAAAAGCCCCCAGCAGATCCAGGGAATCCGCAGAGCCTGCAAACTGGCCGCGGCAATCCTCGACAAGACCTGCAAAATGGCCAAAGCGGGCGTCACCACCAATCAGCTCAACGCATTTGCCCACCAACTCCATCTGGAGGCCGGCGCCGTTCCCGCTCCGCTAGGATATGGAGAGCCTCCATTCCCTAAGAGCATCTGCACTTCCCTCAATGATGTGATCTGCCATGGCATTCCTGACGATCTTCCCCTCAAAGAGGGAGACATCCTCAATATCGATGTGACTTGCATCCTGGACGGCTATTTCGGCGATTGCAGCCGGATGGTCGCTATCGGTGAAATCGATGAAGAGAAAAAAAGAGTGATGGACGTCTCCTATGAATGCCTGATGCGGGCGATCGCCATCCTAAAGCCGGGCGCCCTGATCTGCGAGATCGGCGATGTGATCGAATCCTATGCTGCCCAGCACCACTGCAGCGTCGTCAATCAGTTCGTCGGCCACGGCACGGGGATCTCTTTCCATGAGCATCCTCAAATCCCCCACCATTACAATAAGCTCAAAATCCCGCTTGCCGCAGGAATGACCTTCACCATCGAACCGATGATCAATGCCGGCGTGCGCACAGGCTATATCGATCCTAAAGACCATTGGACCGCGCGCACATCGGACAAGAAGCCGAGCGCGCAATGGGAACACACCCTTCTCATCACTGAAGAAGGGCATGAAATTCTGACGCTGCCTTAGAAAATCTGATCCAAGTTCTCCATCATCGCAGCAAAATACGTGTAAACAAATGACAGGCAGCTCCCTTTTTTAAGAAAGCTGCCGGATGGAGTAATCAATATTTAAGCAGGAATTAAGTCAGAGACAGATCGCTTAGACGAGCGCACCCCGGACTAGAATTGAAAGGCCTTAATTTCAGCCTTCTTGCCGCATTCCGCCTTTCTATTGGCCCCCTGCTCCCAATTGTCATCAAGCCTGAGCTTATATTCAAAGGCAGGGAATTCCCCATCAAAACTGATGAACCATTTGCTGCTATCGCTGCTCAAGCATGTCATCGGGACTTTGCGGTCCCAGTTTCCAAGGGGTCCGGAACCCGACAGGTAGAGCGTTTTTCCTGGAGGCACCGCACAATTGACCTCGACCACCGTTTTCTTGAGCGGGGGCAGAACAGAAACGTTGAAGGAGGGAACTCCTTCCACTTTCTTGCCTTGGGCAATCTTATGATTGGCCCCCTCTTCCCATTTATTGCCGTCGTCGTTCAGAACGCATTTATATTCCAGCTCTCCTGAGAAAGGCGTTTTCGTCCTGAACTCAAAAGTCTCCCAATCCAGGCGCTTCAGCTTAACGCCGCTAGACCAGCTTAAACCCGCACCGCTTCCGCGAAGATAGAGTTCCTGGTCGCTAGGGACATCCTTGCATTTGATGACGACAACAGTCTCCGAAGGCTTGAATTGCTCGACAATACTTGAGAGAAAGGCCGTACCATAGCTCTGCGGGAACAGCTCGATCGTTTTGGAAAGAATAGTGAGGAAGTCTCCCCCGAAATTCACTCTTTCCTGTTCCGCAAGAGTCAACACTTGAGAAAAGAATTGGGCCATAGCGGGATACATTCCAGATAAATTTCCACTTTGTAAAGAGAACATCTGATTAAAGCGTTCAAAAATTGTATGGCGGAAGGAAGGGCCGTTGTTGTAGGGCTGATCGTTGTAATAATGATACTGCGGCATCGTCATCCCTGCTAAAGGCAGAACCGCACAGAGCTCAGAAGCCTCTTGGGCATCGATGGATTTAAATGCGATCTGCTCTATCAGACATGCAGCAAATGGCTGACTAAATTGCCTTGCTCGTGAATCAGCCTCGTTCAGCATAGCCTCAAAACGGGTGGCGCATTCATCATACTTTTGTTGCGTAATAGGCATGGCAGCCATTTTCTGGTTAAATGCCATAAACAGCTTTCTTCTAAAGGAAGGAGACTGGTCTGTTCCCGGCATGGTATTGCGCGTCACGACCCCTGTGACACTCGTAGGCTGTGACTGAGGAACGTCTAGATCAAACGAGGCGACGACAGGAATGTGGTCGGACGGCTCTTCCTGAGTCAGGAACTTCTGTAAATTGCCGCTCAGCCCTGAAGAAACAGGGGCAAGAGAGCGCGTATGCCAGATGTAATCCAAACGCAGTCCTGTCGTTCCATTCATCGAAGTCGGATAGGATTGACCATTGAGCGAATCGGCAAGAGAATGATGGACCGTTTGAAATCTTGGGTCCATCGGAGTAAAGTTCATATCTCCACATAAAATGACAGGATTTACAACCTGGCTCACCTTCTGAACTAACTTTGTAATTTCTGCATTGGCAAGAGGGACATTTTGCTGTCCGCCCTGTAAATGGGTATTGGCGATGTCGACGATGGCACCCTGCTGTGTCTTCAAATGAAGGAACAGCGCTTTTCGCCCCGTGCCGTCCTGGTAGGAAACAACCTCTTTAGAGTACTCGGTGAACTTGCCATTGCGAATGAAGGTGGCGATGCCGTCGGGTTTGCCATCGAATTGCTCATAGACGCCGGTATATCCAAGCTGCGCCATTTTGAAAATAAACGCCTGAACGTTATTAGAAGAAAGCTCCTGGACGCAGACCACATCCGCATTGAGCTTTTGGATCCTGGCAACCACATCCTGTTGCTTCTTGTCATCAAATTGAGGCTGGGTCACATAAGCTGATTGCTGGGGGGATAACTTTCCATTCCAATGGTGAAGGAATTCATTGGCCAGACAGTTATAAGTAGCGACGGAAACTCTCTCTTTGGGATGGGATGATACTGATGGTGAATACGCCATAATGACCTTTGTTAATTAACGTTTATTGATCTTAATTAGAAAAAATTATATCAAACCCATTAATAAACATCAACTAAATTAAAATTTAAATTTACAGACATGCTATATAAAAATGACTAAATATGAATAACTTATAGAATTAGGACGGTATATTGGTGGATTCAAAAGCCCCCCCTCCACTTAAGCTACTCAAAGCAAATATGTTAAGACTGGAATAGACGAGGTCGAGGGTCTTCTATTTAAAGAGAGTATGCGGCTAAAGTTACGATTCCACTGGGGTCTTGCCGTCGATCTTTTTCTGAAGAAGTTCAGGAAGCCCTTCCCCGAAAATTTCTTTCTCCTTTTTTGCGCGGCCGCGCTTTTTAGGCAAAAGCATAGAGGAAATGATATCCTGCAGACAGAAGACCTGGTTTTCCAGTTCCTCGCACTCTTGCTCTAAGGCCTTCAGATCTTTAAGGAGGAACAGATCTTCTTCAGGAGATTCATGCGTTTTTTCTTCCCAGGCTTTTTGCAATGCCAGGTAGTCGTTTTCTACTTTGAACAACTCTTTGCGCGCCTTATCAAGCGTCTCCGACTTTTCCTCAAACTGCTCCCTTAAAAGAGCAAATTGGCTCTGGACTTGAGAAAGCTCGAGTTTTTCATTTGCATCCCCCTCTTCTTGAAGAGTAATGCTCTGCGGCTCGTCTTTAACCACTTTTGGGGACTCAAGCTGCGCTTTCACTTCAGATAGCTGATGTTTCGTTGCGGCAAGCTGGGCCAGGGCATCATCGAGGGCCCGCTGGAATGCCGACTCCTTTTGCTGATGGGAAGCGATTTGTTGAGAAAGAGAGATGCATTTGTCAGAAAAATCTGAGCGCTCTTTTTCCACAGTTTCCAAAGACTGTCTGTTGTGTACCAGCGCCAATGCCGCTTCGGAATAGAGCGCATTCAAGCGCTGCCTCTCAGCGATGTTCTCTCTATTTTCGTGAGCGATAGACGCTTTGATTTCACGATTCTGTTTTTCAAGGATCCGGCAGCTTTCCTTAAGCGTCAGGATCTCTTCTTCTCTGCTTTGCGCCAGAGCTTCTGCGTCTTTGCCGCCCAGATAAACAAGCAGCAACGAGACGGCGATCGATCCCGAAAGAAGAGCGCTCCAGAGGAGTTCTGGTCCTGAACGGATAATGAAGATCGAAATGCAGCCCAATGCGATCAAAGAGTGGTAGAGCCCTCCCTTTTTAAACAGGCGGGTAGCAGCATAACCCAAAAATGCGGTCAGCGTGAGCGGCCAGTAAAAGGGGGCGCATTTGAAAAGAAAGATAGCAAACGCCCCTAGAAGCAGCAGCGGGCCGGATCTACTCCAAAGGGACACTGTCGGAATTTTTGCCGCTTCCTGCGGCGTTGGAATTTGGATAGGCTGATTCTGCATCCTCTGATCCCCACTTAATAAATTACAGGTCTACTGACGATCACCTGAACATACAGTGGAAAGCCGGCTTAAGATGCGCCCAATGGTCAAGTAGCCCAGCTCGAAACGATCGAGGCCGAAATGCTCATTAGGGGCATGAATATCATCATCCGGCAGGCCGACGCCGATCATGGCGACTTGGGCTTTCGAGGCCCGGACCAAATCGACGACAATCGGGACGGAGGCGCCGCAGAACAGATATTTGCATGGCTTCCCAAATATCTCTTCATAGGCTAAAGCCGCTGTTTTGACAATAGAAGAATCAATTTCGCTGCGATAAGCAGGGGCTCCGTGATGCAGATCGACCTTGATTTCGATCCCCTTTGGCGCAGACGATTTGAGGTATTGCGTGATCGCCTTGCCGATTTTTTCAGGATCCTGCTCGGGAACGAGGCGGCAGGAGATCTTCGCATGCGCTTTTGCAGGAATCACCGTTTTGAAACCAATGCCGGTATAGCCTCCGCTCATCCCGTTGATCTCAAGGGCCGGGCGAAGCCAGTTCGATTCCTTGATCGTACAACCCTCTTCCATACAAAAAGATTTGACGCCGAAGCTCTTCTTGTATTGCTCCTCATCAAAAGACATGTCCACCTTCGACAAATGATCCTTGGACAGAGGACGGACGTCATCGTAGAAATGCGGAATCGACACCTTTCCGTCTTTGTCCCACATCCCGGCAAGTATCGTAGCAAGGGCGCGGTTGGGATTGAGCGCGATCCCGCCATGGACCCCTGAATGCAGGTCGATAGCGGAATTGGAGCACTCGACGTCCAAAGCGACAAGGCCGCGCATCCCCAGGGTGATCCCCGGAGTGGCGGCGCTGGGGATATCGAAATCGATGACGAGAAGGTGGTCCGCTCTAAGCTCGGTCTCTTTCTGCTGCAGAATGGCCGCAGTCCCGCGTCCGCCCGATTCCTCTTCCCCTTCGATAAAGACCTTGATGTTGAAATCAAATTGCCCCGCCATCTCAATACACGCTTTTAGAGCTGTAAGGGAGTAAAAGCATTGTCCCTTGTTGTCGACGGCGCCGCGAGCATAAACTTGATTGTTGCGGATGACCGGCTTAAAGGGATCGCTCTTCCACAGATCGATCGGATCGACAGGCTGCACATCGTAATGGTGGTAAATGAGCAGCGTCGGCCTGTCTTTGCCCGCTTTCATGTGGGTGCCGAAGACGACAGGCAGCCCGGGCGTCTCCCAAAGCGTGGTGTCCAGGCCAATTTTATTCATATAATTGCATAGCCACTCGGCAGTGCGGCGGGAATGCTGCTCGTAATGGGGATCAGTACTGATGCTGGGAAAGCTCAAAAATGTGAAAAAGTCTTTCAGCGTCTCGTCGTAATGGTCTTTGTACCATTTCTTCAGTTGATCTAGGGATAGTGCGTTCATGTTTCAAGAGGTTCGTTTTGATTTTCGATAAGACCGTGTGCGCTTTCGATAAGATAGGCTGCAAGAGAGGCATCGCCCTCGTAGGTCATTTCAACCTCCATCTTACCGTCTTCGGTTGGCTCGCCGCATGTGATCAACACAAAACAGGCGTTTCTTTCTGCCAGCGCCTGGCGCAAATCTTGGCGCGACAGCTCCTTCTTCCAATCGGCTCGTTTATCCATTTCAATGACCATGCTGGACCCAAGACCTCGGATTAAAAATGTAAGTTCCAAAAAATGAGAATGATCTAAATGACACATTTTCGAATTTATACACAAGGGAATTCAAAAAAACAGGTTATCGAACCGCCTGAGTCTTCACATAAGCCCAAATTTCAAGAGCTTTTGCTTCCGAGCGCACTCTTGACAGCAAGAGGGATTCAGGGGCATAATGGCACTTCACACGAGGTGTTCTCATGGCATTTGCAAAGCGTATTTTTTTATTTCTTGCGATCAATTTTCTAGTCATCATCACCTTATCGCTTGTTCTGAACATTTTTCACGTTCAACCCTTCCTAAAAGGGTATGGACTCGATATCCGATCCCTTTTGATCTTCTGCCTTATCTGGGGCATGGGTGGCGCCTTCATTTCGCTTGCGCTGTCCCGCCAGATGGCCAAATGGATGATGGGAGTGCATGTCATCAACCCGGACACCCATGATCCCGATTTAAGACGCCTGATCGCAACTGTCCACCAGCTCGCTCGCGATGCCCACCTACCCGATATGCCTGAAGTCGGAGTCTTCGAGTCCTCCGAGCCTAACGCGTTTGCCACAGGCCCCACCAAACGCCGCTCGCTCGTCGCCGTCTCTACCGGACTCCTCCGCAGGATGTCGCAGAAAGAACTGGAAGGGGTCCTCGCTCACGAGATCGCCCACATTTCCAATGGCGACATGGTCACGATGACGCTCGTCCAAGGGGTCGTCAACGCCTTCGTCATGTTCCTTGCCAGGGTTCTGGCCTATGTCGTCTCAGGACTCGGCCGCAACAGAGAACAGGGCTCAGGCGGCTCTTACTTCAGCTATATGATGTTCGTCTTCCTGTTCGAAGTGGTCTTCATGGTCTTAGGGTCGATCGTGGTCTGCTCGTTCTCTAGATTCCGCGAGTTCCGCGCTGACAGAGGCGGCGCCGACCTGGCAGGAAAGGACAAGATGATCGCCGCCCTGGAGTCTCTGCAGAAGATGCAAGAGGTCCGCGACCCCCATGTCGACAAGCCCTCATTTGCAGCCTTCAAGATCTCCACAAGAAAGAAAAGCGGCTTCATGATGCTGTTCGCCACCCACCCTCCATTGGAAGACAGAATCGCGCGCCTCAAGCACCTGGCTTAAGGCCGCGCATACTTCATTTGACAATAGCCTCGGTGCTTGGGACAAAGTCGCTCAACTTCTACTGTCCCAAGCCGCTATAAATTAAAGTATCTACCCTAACATCAAGTCTCTTCAACTTTCGCAACAAGAACATCATTCGTGACATATCCATCCTCAAATGATATTTTGTAACGAGGATTGATCTTTAAAATTTCATCGATGATCGTTTGAAGTTCAATAAAGTCAAACTCCATAGTCCCGCACTGCCTGATATCATCGATGAGAAGAGTATGAGTTTTAATATGATGCTCTCCGATGGCCCTTAATTCAGTTAGAATTGGAGTGTTGGTATCGCCCATGGCCGTATTTCCCCAAGAGTAATGCCCATCTAACCAAAAAGTCGCAGGGGCATCAATTTGATCTAACAAATTGATCAACATTTTTGAAGAATCTCCCTGTAATATATGCACTTGAGGTTGAAGAGTAAACCGATCCAAACAATGTTGGTAAAAATAGGTAGAAAGTTCTATTGAATAAATTTGCGGAAAACCCGCTTCAACAGCCATTTGAATGCCATCTCCTAGATAGCTGCCTGTCTCAATGAAATACTGATTTGGATATTTTGCGAATATACCCCTGGCAGCAGTACATTCCAAAGTGGTCGTCAAAGGCATCGCTATAGTGGAAAATAGAACAAACCAAGACGAATAATGCATTTTCATTTCAGAACTCCAAGTTGATAGTGTTGCATGATGGACAACTGTTTTAAGATCCTTATTTTGAAAAATTTCAGGATTCTCTACGGCAAACGTCCGAAACAAACTTTCAAAAAGCTTCCCAATTTCCTATTAGCCCTAGGTCCGTTCGTAATGCAACTAGAAGAGAAATGCATTTTTTGGCCTTGCTCATAACTTCGTCCAGAGTTTCGTCCGAGCGAGGCCCCTAAATACAGCTTCAGGAGCCAATGCAAGAGCTGAAAGTCCACTAGATGAGGAGCTCCTTGCGGCAGATGGACGTCTCGCAGCCGTCTGAAAAGAAGCCCAAGTTATGAGCCGGGACATCTCTTCATTCTGCTTTTTCTAAATGCTGATAGGGTGTCATATTTCTAATGTATTGATCTAGTTGGCGCTGCAGTTCTGCATTCACCTTATTATCGTTGAGTTGACTTGTATCGTTATAAACGTAATTAGGCCTGCTGAAGAAATGGTGCCGTTCAGCAGCCATCTCCAGAATAGGAAACATGATAGCCATATCACCAGTCATGGGGAAAAATTTCCCATCGATGAGAAAATCGCTCAGGGCAATCTTTTTAAATATCCATGCATAGAAAGTCCGCAAATGAGTAGGGCATCGAAATTGCCTAACTTGATTAGTGGCAATTAACTCTGGAGGGACCGGCTGACACCAACTGGAGTTCCCATTTGATAATTCAATTAAATTTCCATGGCTCATCCAAACTTCGCTAGAAGAATAGACTTCATTAACCCTTTGTAAGACCTCATCATCAGTAAGCCAATCGTCTCCATCAACGGTCACAATAATTTCATGCCCTTTAAAGCTATGAAACACTCGGTATTGATTCTCTAATGTGCCACAACGAAATCTGTTATTGACCAGAGTGAAAAAGACTCTTTCTTGATTGATGGCTTCCTTAAATTTCTCCACCTTCTCTTCTATGTTGTTGGAAAAACTGTCATCAAAAGTGATTACTCGCAGTGATTCTGGAGCGAATAACCTTGCCAGGCTTTCGACGCTTTCTGCCGTTTTATCAGTAGAGCAATCATTTACATAGACAATCCGAAAATTGTGGTATTTTTGATTCAGCACACTTTGAAGGTTTTGTACAAACCAACGCTCATTATTAAATGACGGGATTACGACAACAATCTCTTTTTCAACGACTTCTGCAAATAGAGCGGAGCAAACAAAAAAAAGACTAAAAATAAAAATTGTCATCTTTACCCCAAAATTCAACATGATTTCAAATGACTTCGACTTTGTACAAATTCTTCATTGCCTCACTCATGTCCTCAGCCTAAGAGATCAGGCTAACAAAAATGTTAAAGAAGAGTCGTTAACTCATGCTGCATAGCCAGAAAACAGCGAAAGGACCTTATTAAAGCTCAGCGTCAGAACATCTAATTGGTTTCATTCACTTCACGACACGTTTTTAAACCGCTTAGCGGGTTTAATACTAAGGTATAGGGGCAAAATCTCTCACACTTTGCTCGATTTAAGCCAGACCTTCATTCTTGCTTAAGAATAGCTACATAATTGGAATATTGGAAATTCTCAAGTTCACTATCCCAAACAGGTATGGGCAACAATCGATCCGGCAATATTCTGAAAATACTATAGCCGTTGCTCTTTAAGTAATGATAGATAGATTCAAGCTTAGTTTTTGAATCAATATAGCACCCCCCATATTCGAATTGGATTGTATCAATGCAATGGTTCGAAATCATGCTCGCTGAACCACGCAAGACGTCTGATTCGCTACCTTCAGTGTCTATCTTTAAGAAGTCAATATGGTTAATTTGATTTTGCTGACAAAAATCGTCTAATGTAATGGCATGAACAGCAGTACGCTCAGGAGTTTGATTGAACATATCCTTTAGAATAGGTCTATAGTAAAGGCCATTTAGACCAGATTTGTTTAAATCATTGGAATCGCCCCATACCCATAAGTCTAGGGTCTTTTCCCTGTCACTGAGGGCTAATTGATGACACACGATACTATTACTGGTAGCGCGAGCTTTAAGTATCTCAAAAATAGCGGGATGAGGCTCAAAAGCATAAATCACGGCATTGGGAGCACATTGAGCAGCAATGGAACTCCACTCCCCAATATTTGCTCCAACATCGAAAATAACGTTATTACGATCATTAAGATGCTTCGTTAAGAAAAATTCCTCGCCATTCAAATGAAAAGCACAGTTATTGTACCCATTTTCTGTAGTGTATTTTACACTTGTCTTTGATTCGTCAGATTGTGCCTGAATGGTACCGCATAGAATGGCTGCAAAGTAAGCAGTCTTTATTAAATCACGGACATTAGTTAATCTCATGATATACCCCTAAAAATGTGTCTATTCTTTCTTAATATTCCTTGACAAACAGAGCATCCGCACTCCACGCATTAGGCCTGTCTAAGTTGAAATTAGTAGCCGCCAACTGGAAACCATTGGCTTCCATCCAAGAGAGGACATCGTAGAACAAATATTGACCGGCATAAGCTTCCACGAATTCAACCTCCATCCAGATAGCACGAGCGTTCTTAGCCAATTCACTTGCCTTAATCATGTCAAGTTCAAAGCCTTGCATGTCAAGCCAAAGAAAGTCAACATGATCTACTCCTTCATCATTTGCCCACCAGTGTTTGCTGTTTCTACAAAAGGATGAGGAGTCAATGCAGTGAACGTAAGTAGAAATATTACATTTCGCAAAGGCATCATAAATCCCTCTCATTAAATTACATGGATTACATCTCTAAATTAAACGTCTGCTATTGATTTCATGAAACCTGATTTTTGTGTCAATGTGCTAGGTTTAAAAGCGGTGATTCTTTTCCTTCCAACCGCTCATAAGGCTTCATATTCCTTATATATCGATCCAATTGACGCTGTAGTTCTGCATTAACCTTGTTGTCGTTGATAGGATTGATGTTGTTATAGACGTAATTGAGTTCAGTGATAAAATAATGTCTCTCTGCAGCCATTTCCAGCATCGGATACATCATCGCCATATCCCCAGTCATGGCAAAGAACTTTCCTTCATAGAGTAGATCCTGCAGAGCGATCTTCTTAAATAGCCAGGCATAGAAAGTGCGCAAATGAGTGGGGCATTTAAATTGCCTGACAGCATTTTGAGCAATGAGTTCAGGAGGGACAGGCTCGCACCAGTCTATCCTTGGATTGGGGTACTCAATAAACGTACCATGAGTCAACCAAACATCCTTGGATGAATAGACCTCATTGACTTTTTGGAGGACCTGATCATCATACAGCCAATCATCCCCATCGACAGTCACTATGATCTCATCCCCCCTACAGCTATGGATCGCGCGATAGAGGTTCTCCAAAGCCCCACACCGGAACTTGTTATTTACCAATGTGAAGAAGGCTTTTTCCTGATTGACGAGTTCCTTAAATATTTCCACCTTCTCATCGATATTTTTGGAAAAACTATCATCGAAGGCTATGACCTGCATGGACTGAGGAGAGTATATCCTGGCAAAACTTTCAACGCTCTGAGCCGTTTTATCTGCAGAACAGTCATTGACATAGATAATGCGAAAATTGTGATATTTCTGATTGAGAACACTTTGGAGGTTTCGAACAAACCATTGCTCATTGTTATAGGAAGGGATGACGACAACGATTTCTTTCTCAATGACTTCCGCTGAGAGAACAGAGCAAACGAACAAAAGACAAAAAACGAAAACCCTCATCTTTTACTCCCTGAATTCCGCATGATTCTTCGTCAGGCAAAGCAGCTTTCTCGGAAAGTCCAATTCCCAATTATCAGGATAACAATAGGAAGGGCTCAAAATAACCGTGGGCTTGAAATCGATGCAAAAACGGTTCCAATGGCTTTCATCGTGCCAGATGGCAATGATTCCCCGGCTTAGGTCATCGTTGACCCGACGAGTCGTTTCATAGGTGATATGGTTAAACTCCTCTCGCGACCCCCCAAAAAAACCACCTGCAAAGTAATACTCTCCCTCATCTGCCTTTACATAGGCGAGTGAACTCGGATCTGTCTCATAAGTCCCTCTCCTGCCGACATATCCTGGATGAATAGTGGCAACACGCTCCCCCAGAATTTCATCGCCGACGGTGTCCACAAAAAGCATATCTGCATCGATGGCAAAAAGGTAGTCCTGCTCCGCGAAGAGATCCTTGTTCTGGTAATAGATTGCATTCCTCATCAGGGTGTCATAAGGCCAGCCCAGTCTTTGCTGGTAGATACGTACGATGTCATCTGCATTTGTAATCCTGTTTCCATCCGCAAAAACGAAGAAAGTCACTTCCTGGTTGGGACAAAAATACTTTCTTGCCGATTGAATCAACGGATCAACGAACACGTCGTACTTCCCCGTAGCCATGATCAACAGACCCACTTTCTCTGCCAGGAGATCGCCGATAGCTGAGATAAACACTAGAAGCAATAGAATTCTCGCCTTGTAGCTCATGAAGTCCTCGAAGTAATAAAATTTTCATCAGTCACTTTTAGAGTATGGACTAGAAAAGGTCAACCGGTATTAGGGAGTGTACTCAAAAGTTGCAAGTAGGCTATCTGTATCCTTATTTTTCATGCTAAAACGCCCTTTTGGAGTAGCTCAAGTCCTTGGTGGGACATACTCAGGACGCTGAGTATCTCAACTAGAGATCGGCTTGCAGTCCTGCTCTTGCTGGAGGTAACGCTAATTAAAGAAGATCATCTAATTCCCGTCCCAGGGAATATTGTCATAATCTGTCATATCGGCAGGATAAGGCTCAGCGTAATTTGGCTCGACGAGCACCCACTCCGGCAGATAAAAACTATTGGGCTGTATTAATGGAAAGGCGAATAAATCAGGATGCATCAAACTCGTCGGTGCAATGACGATCTTATCCGGATTCTTGTTTAGGTAGGCTGCCCACCAGGAAAATGTGGAGTTGGGCATGATCTGGTGCTTCATCATGGACATCAGAAAGAAGTCTTCAATCTCATCATTCCCCTCAATGAATACGCAGGGACGCTTAAGCTTAGGAAAATGCTTTTTGCACCAGTTGATCCTGTCTGAAAAGATCACGAAAATGGTGTCTGGAGGGAACATTGACATGGCCTTTGCGTAATACTCCATCCCCATGAAGGGATGCATTTTTGAGGCGTGGAGTCTTGCGTTGAAGGTGCGCACATGGACGCCGACTGTATTAGGGTGGGAGATCAGCTTGCTGTATTTCTGGTCAAGATAGCTAAGGATCGAGTCAGATGGGGCGAATACTTCGAGGAGCCTATCCCGATGGTGGTGAAATCTGCGCCAGGCTTGAAAATACCCGATAAGCCTCTGGTCCGGCCTGAAAGGGAGGTCCTCTGAGCTAAACCAGCTGATTTCCTGATAGGATGTTGAAAATGGACGGGGAGGTGAAGAGCTGTCCAGCCGAAAGAAGATCTTATGGCGATGAACGGGAAGATGGTAGTTGGAATTGTTGAGATCGGGAAACACAGGGATCGCGCCATGATCCCAAGCATAGGCCAGCGTCGTCGAGATTTCGTAAAGCTGGTTGCCAAGGCCCCCTTTTATGTCGCAAGTGACGTAAGGGACATCATCCTCGTAGGAGGAGTCTGAGAGCAATCTCGATGGAGAGGCTGCAGATAGTAGAATGGATAGAAACACAAGTGTCCGTCTCATGCAGGCCTCAATAGGGAGATTCAATGGGGTCATATCTGTCTTTGGCTCGAATGACATTTTCCAGATGGCGCTGCAGATCGCGGTGCAGCTTATTATCATTCAGAGGGGTGGCTACATTGTAAACGTAGAGCTGGTAGGGAATATACCGGCTATGCGTAGCGGACATTTCCAGCATGGGGAACATAAATGCCAGATCCCAAGTCACTGAGAAAAATTTGCCGTCATAGAGAAGATCCTCCCTGTTGATCTTTTGAAACAGCCCGGCGTAAAAAGTCCGCAGATGGGTCGTGACCCAGTCGTAACTTCGGTAGCATCGATCCGCAATGACCCACCAGGGGAGCTCCCGAGCTCCAAATCCAGCGCCCGAGGGATAGGAGTCGTACTGCCCGTATGTCATCCATACATTCGGATCGGAATAGGCATTGGAAAGAATCTGAAGCACATTCTCGCCATAAAACCAATCATCCCCATCAAGCGTCACCACAATTTCGGAGGGATCGCACATCCAGACGGCAGAATAGATATTCGCAAGGGCGCCTACCCGCTGCTTGTTCTGGATCAAAGTGACTCTGTGCTCAGCGTCCTTTTCCAGAAGGTAGTCCGCTACCAGGCCTCCGGTGCCGTCAGGAGAATTGTCATCCAGGTAAATCACCCGATAATTTTCATAGTTCTGCCTTAGGACAGAATCCAGATTGGGCTGGTACCAGTCTTTATTGTTGTAGGAGGGAATGACAATGACAAACGCCTTCTCCTCAGAGAAAGCCGCTGTCGTAAGGAAAAAAGAAAGGCAGGAAGCAAACAGCAGTGGCAAACAGTGCAGCAGTTTCAATCTCATGACGTCTCCTCAGTGGCAATTGCGGCAAATCGGTGGTGAAGACACATAAAGAAAAAAACATAACTCATCACAGGAAATTTGAGAAAGCATCAAATCTCATGCTCAAGCAGTAAGGATTTTGCTCGATCGGGCGGTATAGAGAAGAAAATCGCCTGAAAAGAAAAGCCCTCGCTTTAGAAACGAGGGCTTAAGTAGAGAGAAACTAGAGGCTAATTACTTGGAGGCCTGCTGTTTTTCCCAATAAGTGTTGATAACATCATCGACTGCTTCGGAAAGCTTGTCGTTTGCCTTGGGAAGGCGGTCGACGACCGATTGCGCCCACTCATAATAGCGGTCAATGCGGGTCTGCGTCCAATCGGCTGGCGGCGCTCTAAGGAGGTCGTTGAGGTTATACAGTTTGTCGGCGAGCTTGATCTGCGCGGCGCCTTTGGATTTATGGGAGGCGTTGATCACCTGGAGGCGTTTACGGGCTTCCTTGGCAAGGGATTTGTCGTCGGTGACTTCGCGGACAAGGTTTGCCACCTGTTTGCCAAACTTGTTTTCGATCTCTTCAAAGGTCGTTTGAGTGTCTTCGACGGTGTCATGCAAGAGAGCGCCCAGGATCACGGCTGAGTCTCTGACCTCACCGATCTCCATGAGGTTGTTGGCAACACCGATCGGGTGGGAGATGTAAGGAGTTTTTTCAGGGTTCTTGCGGGTCTGCAGACGGTGTTTTTCAGCAGCGAATTCCACTCCGGCGCAGATCTCCTGCACTTCATGGGCGGTCATGCTTTTTTCTTTATGGTAGGCGTTGTTGAGCACATCGGCGAGCGTCTCAAAATTCTTCATGACGACTTTGTCGTTATGGGCTAGCTCGGCAAGCTTCTGTTTAGTTTCCTCAAGAAGGCACTGCACGGAATCCTCTACGTCGCATTCTTCAGTTTGGCAGATGGAGACTTTGGGTTTCTCTTCGGAAGCGGTTAAACCTGATGCAGCCATCGTCAAAGCAGCTAGGAAAGGCAGTATGTTTTTCTTCATGATTATCCTCCGTGGTTTTAATAGATAGCGAAGTATAAAGGTTTTAGCAATAAACTAAAACATATTAAAACTTTTGTTTAAAGCGACTGGTTTTAAGCGGGAACGGAGGAATTCAAACTATCCCTTACCCTGGAAAGAAGGGCTGTCGCATGATCGAGGGCAACGAGCTTGTCTTCTTCCATAATAAATACTTGATGGGGATGGATAATATCGCAGAGGTTTTTAAGGCTCTCGCATTGAAGGACGATAAAATCGACCTCCGCCAGGGAGGAAAGCAGGGAGACGAACTCTGCATCGGGATCGTTGTCGCGGACATAGACGATCAGCTTCTTTTCCAGGTCGCGGGAGGCGAGTTTGCGGATAGAGCGGAAGAGAGCAGTCGACATGCCTCGAGAGCTGTCGAGTCCCAGCACGGTGTAGCGCTTGCCTTTAAGGGCCTGCTGGAGGGCGAAGAGATGCTCTTCATCGAAGATCTTATTTTCGACATCATATTCCAGCAAACGCTCTGCCATCTCGGAGAGGTTGATGCGGGCGCATCCCAACCTTTCGATGGCCATTCCGGCCGCGATATTGGCCAGCTGGGCGCCATATTTGATGTCAAGCTTGTTGGCAATGGCGACGCTGATCATCGAGAGCACGGTATCTCCTGCGCCTGTGACGTCCTTGACCTCTTTGGAGCGGACAGGGAAATCAAAACGTTGTCCAGCCTTGTTGAATAGCGAAATCCCCGCTTCGGAGCGGGTAATGATGAGCATTTCGACGCCGCAATTTTGTAAAATGACGCTGGCGACCTGGTCGAGAGGAGCTTCAGAGGGAAGCTTTGCCGCTGCGTAGGCTTCGGTGAGATTGGGCTTGATGACGGTGGCGCCGTAATATTTGGAAAAATCATCCCCTTTCGGATCGACGATGACAGGAATTCCTTTCGCCGTCGCCATCTCGATGACTTTTTGGAGCAAGGAGCGCGAGAGGAACCCTTTTCCATAATCGGACAGAGCGACGATCTGTACCTTGTCCATTAAGGGCGGGAGGCGCTCGAGGACTTCCTCTTCGATCTGTTCAGGAATCGGTGTGACGGTTTCGAAATCGACGCGAAGAATCTGCTGGGCGTCTGCGATGAGCCTGTTTTTTACAGGTGTCTTATACCCTTTCTGGAGGATGAGATTTTCAATGTCGGCTCCTTCCCTCTCTAGAGAATCGCGCAGTTCTTCTCCTGCAACGTCATAGCCGACTCTTCCGACCGCGATCACTTTTGCGCCGAGAGAGACAAGGTTGAGGACGACGTTTCCGGCTCCCCCGGGAAGGCTTTCTTCTTTTTGGACGTGGAGGACGGAAACGGGGGCCTCAGGCGAGATGCGCTTGACCTTGCCCGTCGTGTATGTATCGAGCATAAAATCCCCAATCACCAGTACGCGGACTGGGCTAAATCTGCTCAACATCCCGCTCAGTTTTACCATCGCTCGTCCTTGAGTAAATAGTTTCTAACATAGTCGGCCACAGCGTCTTCCACTGTGAACATGCAGGGTTTGAGAACCCCCGTCTTCTGCATGTACTTGCCCATTTCGGCACGAGTGTAATTCTGATACTGGCCGACAAGATCTCCTGGCATATCGATATATTCGATTTTGGCAGGTTTGTCCAGTGCTTTAAAGACAGCCTTGGCAAGAGCATTCCAGGTTGTTGTCTCCCCTGTGCCGATATTGAAAATGCCGCCAATCTCATTTTCGAGGAAATTACACGTCATGCGGACCGCGTCTTTGACATAGATGAAATCGCGACACTGGTCTCCGTCGCCGAAGTTGACAGGGTCGGAGGACTTGAAAAGACGAATCATCCCCTCTTTCTGGACGACAGGGACCATCTTGTAGACCATCGAGGCCATGCGCCCTTTGTGATTCTCATTGGGGCCAAAAACGTTGAAATATTTCAGACCCACGAGCTTCTCGAGGACACCCTGCTGCTTGGCCCAAAGGTCAAAGTAGTACTTGGAAAATCCGTACAGATTGAGCGGTCTCAATTCTTCGAGGCCCTCATGGTCGTCAACGAATCCAAGCGAGCCGTTTCCATAGGTGGCGGCAGAGGAGGCGTAGATGAAACGATGGCCGTACTTCATCGCGTACTCAGCCAGGCGCACGGTGTAGCGGAAGTTGTTTTCCATGAGGTAGTTGCCATCGGCCTCCATCGTATCGGAGCAGGCGCCCAAATGGATAAATGCCTGGATGTCCCGCTCTTTGCCCTCAAGCCATTTAAAAAGGTCGTTGCGCGACACGAAGTCGACACATTTCTTATTGAGTAGATTTTTCCACTTTTCCGTCTTTTTGATATCGTCGACGAGGAGGAGGTTGGAGAATCCTTTTTCATTGAGGTATTTGGCGGTGCAGGAGCCGATAAAGCCTGCTGCGCCGGTGACCACGATGAGCTTATCTTTTGAAAGTTTTGATTGCATAAGTCCCTGGATTAAATGAATTCGTGGGGCCAGTTCGAAGACTATAACAAATAGGAGGAAATTCCTACCAGTGCTCGGTTTAAAATGAAAATGGGATGGAGGGAGAAAAAAAACGCGAAAGGAAGGATGCCCCTCCTTTCGCGATATAGAAAAATACGTCCGTTACTCTTGCGGAGGTAACTCTTCCTGAGCTTCAACGGGAGGAGGAACGTAGCCTTCGCTGACCACATGGAGTGTGATCTGGGCAGGAACGCCTTCTTTGAGTTTAAGCTGGATAGAATGTGCTCCGAGGGCTTTGATCGGGTGGACCAAAGCCACGTTGCGGCGCTCGATGACGATTCCTTCGCCTTCGAAAAGACGAACGATATCGGCAGCTGCAACAGAGCCGTACATGTGTCCGTCCGGATCGACTTTAACCTCGATAGAGAGGATCATGCCGTCGATCTTTTTGGAGAGCGCTTCCGCTTCTGCGCGGTCGAGCTCTGCGCGTTTGGCGCGCTCTTCTTTGAGCTTCGCCTGCATGCGCAAGGTGAACTTATCTGCGACAACGGCTTTCTTCTGCGGGACAAGAAAGTTGCGTGAATAGCCGGGTTTGACGCTCACGACATCGCCGCTGCGGCCGAGGTCTTCGACATCTTCGAGTAATAATAACTGATTTCGCATCTGTAATTTCTCCGTTCTTATTCTTGAGCGACAAACGGCAAGAGCGCCATGTGCCGTGCTCTCTTGATCGCTTGAGCGAGTTGACGTTGATGATAGGAAGAAACCCCTGTAATCCGGCGAGGGATGATCTTGCCGCGCTCAGTGATGAACTGGAACAAGGTATTAATATCTTTATAATCGATATGGCGCACTCCTGCTGCTGTGAAAGGGCACTGTTTGCGTTTTTTAACGAAAATCCCTTCTAACGATGGCGGAGCCTTCTCTTTTTCTTTTCTAGTTGGTGTGCTCATGGTTCTCCTATTCTTGCATCAGTTGTTTAAACTCTATTTTCTCAGGGACGACGGGTGTGCGCAGAGTCAAAAAGCGGATAAGGTCTTCATTCAGATGATACTCTTTCCACATGTCTGCGAGGTTCTTCGTCGGGGTCGAAAAATAGAGGATGAAATAGTGCCCTTCGCGGCGCCCATTGATCTCATATGCCAACTTTCTGCGTCCTTGATCGAACACTTTATGGATTTCTCCGCCGCGGCCTGTAATCCCGCTGTTTATTTTCTCAAGCGCCTTCTGCCTTGCATCGTCGCTCAGCGTCGCGCTCAAGATATACATCCCTTCGTAAAGATGCGTTCTCTGTTTAGCCATTTTTTTCTCCTTCTTCTTTCTTAACTTGATCCTTTGGTGCGCTATTTGCGACCTGCATTGCAGCTGCAATTCCGGCCCCAATCCACAAATCGAGTACTTCGATTGCCTTGGCCGCTACGGCCTCGATGATCTTGCTCTCTTCCTGAGAGAAGCGTCCGAGGACATAATCGGCCAGGACCTCGCCCCCAGGGGCTCCAACTCCAATCCTGAGGCGCGCGTAGTACTCTGTGTTCAAATGCGCTTCAATACTTTTTAATCCATTGTGCCCTCCGCAGCTTCCTTTGCTGCGTATCCTCATCGTGCCCGTAGGCAGAGCGACATCATCGCAAACGACGATCAGATGATCGAGAGGCACTTTGAAATAGTCGATACACCGTCTGACTGCATCTCCACTGGAATTCATGAACGTGGTCGGCAGCAGGGTGAATACTTTTTTATCGCGGAAACTTCCTTGAGCAAAATCGCCGATCAGATGGGAGGCGTGCTTGAATTGCATCCCATGCTTGTCAGCAAATGACTGGACGATGTTAAAACCGACATTGTGCCGCGTCTGTTTGTACGGGGCTCCAGGGTTTCCAAGTCCAATAATTAAATATTTCTCAAGCTCTTCCACGTTTCTCTATTATCTCTTCGCAATGACGACAAGAACTTCATCTGGGCTTGCCAGGGGCTTAACGCCTTTTGGCATCGCGAGATCTTTCAAACGTTTCGACTGGCGCACGCCTAAGTCTTTCACATCAACGATGAACTCAGCCGGAATGTGTTTCGGCAGGCACTCGACTTTAATATGGCGGACGACCTGGCGAAGGAAACCGCCGAGTTTGATCCCCATGCAGTCCATGACGCCGATGCAATTGATTGGCACCTTAACGCTCACTGGAACATCTTCGATGAGTTCTTCGAAGTCGATGTGGGAGACGATGTAGGTCGTCAGATGGTACTGGATGTCCTTAATGATCGCGCGGCGTTCTTTTTTCCCGTCGCTTAAGGTAAAAACGGTCGTCGGAAGCTGTCCTGGCTTCATTTCGCGCAGGATGGTCTTGAATTCCGCGCCGTCGACGATCAATTTTTCCGGCTGGCCTTTAGAAGAATAGATGATCGCTGGGACATTCCCTTCGCGGCGAATCTCTTTGATATCTTTTTTCTTCTCGCCAACACGCTGTTTCACTGCGAGTTTCATAAAATTTCTCCAATGGTTTCTAGTAAAATCTATTTTCAGTTTACTGCAGGGTCCGATCGGTAAGGGAAGCTGGATGGATGACGAACCTAATCGTGACACGCCTTGGGGCGGTTACGATGAGGTGTCGTATAAAGAGGAGATCGATTTAGCGCCAACGATCGATTCGATCGCTTTGCTGAAGAGCGGCGCCGCAGAGACAACTTCCAATTTCTTCGAATCTATTGTCTCAGGAGACGGAACAGTATTGCTCATCACTATCAACTCAATCCCACTATCCTCTAGCAGTCCTTTACCGACAAACAAGCCATGGGTCACGGCAGCTAAAAGGCGCCTTGCCCCCGCCTGTTTGCAAACACGTGCAGCGGTTATCAGAGTTCCGCCGGTCGAGCACATATCATCGACCAGGAGAACGTCTTTGCCCTTCACGTCGCCGATCAGGGCAGCCATTTCCACTTGCTTTGCATTCACACGACGCTTATCTACGATAGCGAGATCGACTTTCAAGGCCTCGGCGTACGCCCGGGCCAGTTTGATGCTGCCAATATCCGGTGTCACGACGACCGTCCCTTCCAACTTATGTCGAGACAGCGTCTCGACAATCAGGGGTCGGGCATAGAGGTTGTCGACAGGAATGTCGAAGAACCCCTGGATCTGCTCTGTATGCAAATCCATCGTCAGTACGCGCGTCACTCCTGCTTTTTGAAGCAGGTCGGCGACGAGTTTCGCGGTTATCGGCTCACGCGCCTTTCCCCTTCTATCCTGCCGGGCATACCCGAAATACGGGATGACGGCAACGATCGAACGAGCGGAGGCGCGCTTAAATGCATCGACTAAAATCAATAGTTCCATGAGATAGAAGTTGGGGTGGCGTGCAGTAGACTGCACTATGAACACATCCCGACCACGGACGCTCTCTAAAACTTGAACGCCTATCTCGCCATCTGGAAACTTTTCGATGAGCGCTTTTCCTAGCGGCTTCCCTAAACAACTTGCAATTTGCTGAGCCAGCTCCGGATGGGAGCTACCAGCGAAGAGCATATATTCGTTATCCTGGGGCATTTTTGCTCGCTTAGGTAACTAGGGACAGTTGTTAAACTGCCCCAAACACATTTAATTTGGGGTGGAAGGATTCGAACCTCCGAGTGGCGGTACCAAAAACCGCTGCCTTACCACTTGGCGACACCCCAACAATTTCGTTTACTCTGTGTCGTTTTGCAAAAACAGCTATGCTAATCGGTTGTTGAATATTATGCAACTGGTACTAGGTTACAAAATTTTTTCGTCTTTCAGCTGCGCCAAAGCCCTTCAATAGGTTGAGGATAGGTCTAAGGCTTTTCGTTAATTAATTTTTTCAATCTGCGCGAAGCCTGGTAGTGCCCGATCACCACTTCGCGAGCTTCCTTCCCATCGCCCGCATTGTCGACGATAGTCAGATATTCCAGGGGGAGCGCCCCGATCTTGGCGTCCTGGACGCCTCGTCGGATCACATCGCGCAGAGCCAGTTGGTCCCAGACCTCTTCCTTCCTCTCGGGATTCGAAAAGGAATCGATGCACTCCTGACCCCACAACTTGAGGACTTTAGCGCCACCCTGGGTCGCATTGACGAAGACGCTTCCGGACATCACTTTCGAGGGATGGGAGTCTTCCCAGGCTGCATTGATCCTCACGGCAAAATCCATCTCGAAGACATCCAGCTTCTCCGGTCTTTTGACAAAGACCGCATCGGCGTCAACCCAGAAGACAGGTCTTCGAAACTGCTGGATTTTTTCCATCAGGAAAAAGGGCTTGTAGGAACAGTTCCTTTCCCAGGATCCAAAAGAAGGGATCGGCTCCACATGGTGTTCAAGCCCCCATTTCTCGCAAGAGGCGATCAGGTTCTGCACCTCGAGCTGATAGAAGGTGTCTTTGGTGTAATAGCTAACGACAAGAGGAAAGTCTTTCATGATTTCAGTTATTAACAGTAGCGCTAAATAGGAGTCTAACATTAAAAAATGATTAGCATGTTTAGCTGGAGATGAGGTCGCCCTATGTACATTGTGCACATCGCAACGGAGCTTGCACCTGTGGCCAAAGTCGGAGGGCTGGCGGATGTGATCCACGGCCTGTCCAAAGAACTGTGCAGGCTTGGACATCACGTTGAAATCATTCTCCCCAAGTATGACTGCCTCCATTACGGAGATCTTAAGAACCTCAAAGTAGAGCATCGGGAATTATGGTCCTACGAAGGACCCTATCGCTTCAACAACACAGTTTGGTCTGCGACAGTCGACGGCCTCAAAGTCCTCTTCATCGAACCGCACCATCCGCAATATTACTTCAGCCGCGGAGCCATCTATGGCTGCCATGATGACGTCGACCGCTTCACCTATTTTTCAAGGGCGGCGATGGAGTACCTGTACAAATCGGACAAACACCCTGACGCGATCCATGTCCATGACTGGCCGACCGCCCTGGTGCCGGTCCTCTACAAAGATATGTATTTGGACCTGGGATATCGGGCTGGAGGGACTGTCCTGACGATCCACAACATGGCCCACCAGGGTAGATGTCAACTGCACAACTTAAGCAAAGCTGGACTCAGGGGAGAAAGCTATCTTTCAGCAGACAAAATGCAGGATCCCTTTGCTCTCGGAGAGGTCAACCTTCTCAAGGGGGGCATCGTTTATGCAAATAAAATCTCCACCGTCTCCCCCAACTACGAAAAAGAGATCCAGACTGCGGAAGGGGGCTTCGGCCTGGAGGACGTTCTTGTCAAACACCGAAAAAAGCTTAAAGGGATCCTCAATGGGATCGACGAAGAGTTCTGGAACCCTGAAAAAGATCCCCACCTCGTCCAAAATTACCCTACACATGGGATCGACAGCGCGCGGCTTCCACAAGTCCTTGAGGGAAAAAAAGAGAACAGGCGCCACTTGCGCACCCATCTTCGACTCAAAGAATCCGATGCTCCGATTGTCGCATCTGTCTCCCGTCTAGTCCCGCAAAAAGGCCCGGAATTAATTAAACACGCCCTTGAGCGCACCCTGGAAAAGGGGGGGCAATTCATACTTCTTGGCTCCACTCCATCGCAGCCGATCCACAAAGAGTTCGAAAAGCTGCAGGCCGATTTAAAAAACAATGAAAACGCTGTCGTTCTGATGGACAAGGATGAAGCGTTGGCTCATCAGATTTTTGCGGCTGCCGACATGTTCATTATCCCCTCTCTCTTCGAGCCCTGCGGACTGACGCAGCTGATCTCGCTAAGATATGGAACGGTCCCCATCGCACGAATGACGGGCGGGCTTTCAGATACGGTCTTCGATATTGAAACCTCCCTTCGCCCAATGGATGAACGCAACGGCTTTGCCTTTGATTTCCCCGACAAAAAAGGGGTGGACTGGGCGATTTCACGCGCAATGGAGTGCTTCAAGCGGGAGCCGCAAAAATGGCAAACTCTGATGTTGAATGGAATGCGGCAGGATTTCAGCTGGAAGAGCGCTGCGCCCGAGTATCTTTTGCTCTATCAGGATTTGGACACCGAAGAAGCTCAGGTGAAGCCAAAGGCAAAAAAAGTTAAATCAGCGTAAGTGGTTATTTTGAGAAACTGAGCGCTTTTTTAATGTAGGAGCGATTTGCGATCACGTACTCGGTTCCGGAGAAAAGAGTGTAGATCGCAGCAATGAGTACGCTGTAGAAACTGACGGCTCTCAGCACTTCGACGTCCAGGCAGTTCACTGAATAAGGGATCATCATGATGAGGATGAAGAATCCAACTGTTGCCTGAATGACCGCCTTGATTTTCCCCGAGAGGCGCGCGGCAAGCGCAATCCCTCTTAGCGCGCACACCGTGCGCAGAGTGCTGATGATCGTATCACGATAGAAGAAAACGCAGACCAGCAGGATGGGCAGTTGAATGACTCCCTGCGTAAACGCCAGCAGGACGGACAGCCTGAATATGCTGTCAGCCATCGGATCGAGCAGTTTGCCCAACTCCGTCACTTTGTTATGTTTGCGGGCAAGGGCCCCATCGAACATATCGGAAAGCTCAGAGAGTGCCGCTAAAAAGAGTAAAATGTAAGGAAGCCAAGCAAGCGTGATCCCGAGCTCCTGATAATAGAGATAGACGACCAGGAACACAGGCCCAAGAAGAATCCTCGAAAGTGTGAGAAGCAGCGGGACGCTCACCATGTAAACCTTTTTCTATAACGTCTGAAAACAGAACCAAATCAAACGCTTCATTTCTAAAAGGGTATATTGATTTTCCCTTTTTTTAGGAACTTCTTTTAAGCCCGCGGGGGAGCTTAAGCAATCACTGCCAGCTGGGAAGGGGCCGTTGCCTCTTTTAACGCCAGCTGGCCGCAGGCGGCCGCGATATCCTTGCCTTTCGTATAGCGCCAGGTGGTCACAATGTCATAGGAGAGCAGGATCCTGCGGAATTCCTCAATCGATTCCTTCTCGGGGCGGTTCAGGTTCAGGCCGGGAACGGGGTTGTAAGGGATGAGATTCACGCTGCACTGCTGCCCTTTCAGTAGCAGAGCAAGCTCTTCGGCATGCTCAGGGCGATCGTTGATCCCTTCGATCAATGTGTATTCGTAGGTGATGTCCCGTTTAGTCTCTCTGGAGAACGCGACCATTGCGCTAAGAATGTCTTCCAAAGGGTACTTGCGGGAGTAGGGGATGATCTTCTTGCGGATATGCTGATTCGGCGCGTGGAGCGATAGCACGAGGTTCACGCTCAAATCTTCTTTGATGAAGCGGCGAATCCCTTCGACGACGCCGACGGTCGAGACTGTGATCCGGCGCTGGGAAATATTGAGGCGGAGCGGGTCGTTGAGCAAATGGATCGCTTTGAGTACATTGTCATAATTCTCAAACGGCTCGCCCATGCCCATGAACACGACGTGCGAGACTCTTTCCCCTTTCGCGTGCAGGAAGCGGTCAATCTGATAGACCTGTTCATAGATTTCCGAGGCGCTCAGGTTGCGCAGAAGGCCTTCCTTTCCGGAGGCGCAGAAAGCGCAGCGGGCGGGACAGCCGACCTGGGACGAGACGCAGACAGTGCGGCGGTCTTTGGAAATGATCAGAACCGATTCGACCAGTTTGCCGTCAAAGAGCTCCCATAGAAATTTGATCGTCTCTTCGTCTTTGGAGACTTCGCTGTTTTTCTGCGTGATCGTAGAGAGGGAAAATTTATCTTTGAGCCGTGCGCGCAGAGACTTGTTGAGATCGGTCATCTTTTCCCAATCGCACTCTTTTTTTTCGTAGACCCAATGAAAAATTTGCTTGGCGCGAAATGGCTTTTCGCCCTCTTCGCTGATGAGCTTGCCCAGCTCCTCCAAACTCATGCTGTGGATAGATTGCATACTTAGCTGGGGAAAGATTTGTTGGGAATTTTAGAAAAGGAAGTCACATCTTTGTTGAAGCGAATCTTCTCTAGAAGACGATGTCCTTCTCTATGCTTCTGAAGGTCGTCGAACATATTTTGGCTAATACGGCGAGCCAGCTTCTGCGTTTCGCGGACACGCTGCTGATTTAAGCGCTGGGCGACTATATCGGTTGAAATTATACAAGTGGTGTCGGGACGAATGGATTTATTGTTCCAAAGTGTCCAGGCGAGACAGCCTACGATCACAGCAGGAGTACTCAAAGCCTTGGTGATTGGTTGCGCCATATTGATTCTCCGCAAAAATTTTGACATCTATTTTACGCTAGCGCCGGGTTAAGAGGCAATGTGGAAATGGATCCATGTTTAATTTAACTTTGAGAGTTCAAAGCTGTGAATTTTAGAGAGATATACCTAAGCAACTTCAAAACTTGGGTATAACAAAGAGAGGATAAAATATTTAATCGACAGGCCCGCCTTTCCAAAATGCGGCCTTGACGCTTCTCCCCCACCAGCGGAAAAACCGCAGGTTGTTCTGGCCAACCCAAAAGAGCGCCGCTTTACTTAAACTGAAGTGCCGGAAAAGGATAATGAGGGTTTCAAAAAATTGCCTGATAATCCACTTTGCCCGAGGGAGACGGTACTCATAATCTGTCAGGATCCGCCGCATGAATACTTTGCGCAAAGTGGGAATGCGGTAAAAGCGGCAGAGGAGATCGAATCCCCCCTGGATCTGATAACGGGTTCTGAATTTTCCGCACAGGACAACGGCGTCTCTTTTATACCAGTAGGCCTGCAGTCCTTGCGGCACCTTCGCTCCTTTTAGGTCCTCTTCCTGAATCTGCTTGAAAAGCTGCTGGGGAGGCGCGAGACTGTGCCTGAGGACGCATCCTGTGTAGACCAGGTCTGGGCTGGGATTCTGATCGATGAAATTTTTTAAAAAACGGAAGGCATTTCGCGAGATGTAGAATTCCCCCGGCTGCATGAAGTGCAGGTAGGACCCACGCGAGAGGTCGACCCCTTTGTTGAGCATGGCGCTTAAATTGCGGTCGAGGGCTGTGTAGATCCGAGTAATATGGGAACGGTAGGCGTCGAATACGCAGAGGGAGTGCTCCTTGGTCTGGGCGTCGATGACGATCACCTCATAGGAATTCAGAGTCTGCTCGGCGATACTGTCCATGGTGAACGGGAGCAGATGGACATTCTCGTCCGTTAATGGGACGATGATCGAAAATATGGGACTGTCGGCCTCTGCACTCATATCTATGAGGCTAACATTGTTTTATAATTGCCGCAATCCTTTGAGAAAAAATGGGATTGCGTCATAAAATAGAATGAAATTAAAGGTTATCGGGTAAAAACCATGTTGACATTCCAGCAGATCATCCAGCGCCTTACCGAATTCTGGGAAAAGAAAAAATGCATCATCCACCAGGGACACGACATCGAGGTAGGTGCTGGCACATTCAACCCGGCGACATTTTTACGGTGCTTGGGACCCGAGCCCTATAATACTGCCTATGTAGAGCCTTCCCGCCGCCCTTCGGACGGGCGTTACGGAGAAAATCCCAACAGGATGCAGCTTTTCCACCAGTTCCAGGTGATCATGAAGCCGTCTCCCGCCAATATCCAGCAGCTTTATCTCGAGTCTTTAGAAGCTTTAGGCCTTGACCTGAAAAAACACGACATCCGCTTCGTACACGACGACTGGGAAGGTCCGACGCTGGGCGCTTGGGGTCTAGGATGGGAAGTCTGGTGCGATGGAATGGAGATCACTCAATTTACCTATTTTCAGGCGATCGGCAGCCTTCCTGTCAAACCTGTCAGCGTAGAGATCACTTATGGTCTCGAAAGGCTCGCGATGTACATCCAGAATAAAGACAGCTTTTATGACATGCTCTGGAACGACCATCTGACTTTCCGCGACATCTCCCACCGCAGCGAAGTGGAGTGGAGCGCTTATAACTTCGAAGAAGCGTCGACGGCGATGTGGCAGCGCCACTTCGAAGATTTTGAAAAAGAAGCAAAGGACTTGATCGCACGCCATCTCCCTATTCCTGCCTACGACTTTGTGATGAAGGCATCCCACGCTTTCAACATGCTCAATGCCAGAGGAGCCATCTCGGTCACCGAAAGAACGGGATACATCACGCGGATCCGCGACTTGGCGAGGCTGATCGCCATCGAGTATGTCGCATCGAGAGAAAAAATGGGCTATCCCCTGCTTGCCAAACAAAAGCCAAAGCCTGCCAAAAAGGCCGCTGCGATCAAAACCCCTCCGAAGTTCGATCCTCAAAAACGGCAGGACTTCCTGCTCGAGATCGGTTCCGAACAACTGCCCGCGACATTTGTTCCCATCGGCTGCAGCAATCTCGAAAAAGCTGTGCGCCGCCTTCTGGACGAACACACTCTTTCTTTCGAGTCACTCCAAGTCTTCGGAACGCCTCAGCGGCTCGCGGTCCTCGTCAAAGGACTTGTCGAGGGCACCGAAGAAAAGACAACTCTCCGCAGAGGTCCCGCTGCAGCATCCGCATTCGACGTTTCCGGCAAACCGACTCCTCAAGGAGAAGGGTTCCTCAAATCGCTCGGCGCAACACACGCTACCCTGGACGCTGTCCGCAAAGGGAAAGTTAAAAATCTTAAGATCGATATTCTCAAGGACACTGAGTACCTCTTTGCTTCTATTCCCGAACCGGGCAAATCGACCTTCTGCCTGCTGTCCGACGAGCTTCCAAAACTGATCCTGAACCTCGAGTTCCCGAAAAAAATGCGCTGGGGCGATCTCGATATCAGTTATCCTCGTCCCCTCCGCTGGATTGTGGCCCTCTTCGGCGAAAAAGTGGTTCCGTTCGAGGTCGGCGAAATCCTTTCCGATAGAGTTTCATTCGGTCATGCTCAGCTTAAACCTAAAAAGTTCCCGCTGAAATCCCCTAAGGACTACGCCAAAGAGCTCAAAAAAAATTATGTCCTCGCCGACATTGAAGAACGCAAGGGGAGCATCCTCAAACAGCTCCAGGCGATCGAGAAAAAGGTCAAGGGCCATGCTCTGGAGATCCACAAGGTGATCCCGCAGGTGCTCAACTTAGTCGAGTGGCCCCAACTCACGACAGGAACATTTGAAACAGCCTTTTTACGGGCTCCGAAAGAAGTCCTCATCTCTGAGATGGTCGAGCATCAAAAGTATTTCCCCATATCTGACAGTAAAGGGCATCTCAAGAACATTTTCATCATCACAGCGGATAATAAACCCAGCGACCTCATCCGCCGGGGAAACCAGAAAGTCCTCTCCGCCCGTCTGTCCGATGGCGTTTTCCTCTATGAACAGGACCTCAAGACGCCGCTCGAACAGTTCAATGAGAAGCTGCGCGTGATGACCTATCAGAAAGAACTCGGCACAATGTTCGACAAGGTCGAGCGCATCGCATTGATTGCCGCAGCGGTGAACAACCATCTTTCGATCGCCGATCAGAGAAAAGTCGGCAGAGCGGCCCTTCTGTGCAAAGCGGACCTCGCCTCGGCGCTCGTCGGAGAATTCCCGGAGCTGCAAGGGACGATCGGAACCTACTATGCCTTGGCTCAAAAGGAAGACAGAGAAGTGGCGGAAGCAATTAATGAGCACTGGATGCCAAGAAGCGAAAGCGCGCCCCTTCCCAAAACTGCGACAGGGATCGTCCTGAGTCTGGCCGACAAGCTCGACAACCTGATCGGATGCTATAGCGTCGGACTCAAACCTTCCTCTTCCAGCGATCCCTATGCTCTGAGACGGCAGTCGATCGGTTTGCTCAAGATCCTAATCGAGTGCAAAGAAGGCGTCGACCTGAAAAAAATGCTCGAGGACGCGTGCCAGGCATTCCCCAGGCTCAAGAACGACTTCGCGCAGTCGACAGCCATTGTCCAGGAGATCCTCTCGTTCATCACAGCCAGGGCCAAAGCTGTCTTCGAAGACTATGGCTTTAAAAAAGATGAGATTGATGCCTCCCTCCAAGGACTTTGCACCGATCCCTTTGACCAGTTCTGTAAAACACAGGCTCTGCACGCATTCCGCAGTTCAGGTACTGAATTCGCCAAACTTTTCGAGGTCTATAAGCGCGCCAAGGGGCAGCTCGAAAAACCTGCGACGACGGTATTCACGCCCTCGCTTGCCGTCGAGCCTGCAGAAAAAGAGCTGGTCCATGCGCTCGATGTGTTAAACAAGCATTGGAAAGAGACGCTGAGCGAGCACAAGTACCTCGACGCTTTCCGCATGATCGCCAAACTCCAGGCGCCTCTTGCAAAACTCTTTGACAAGGTAAAAATCTTAAGCGACGACCCCCACCTGCGCGACAACCGGATCGCGCTGCTGCAAAAAGTCTTTGGCTACTTCCAGGAGCTTCTGGATTTCAGCAAGATCCAAGACGTTTAAGAAACATTCTTTTGCCCGCTTTTACTAAAATCGATTAATATCTTTTGGAAAAAAGCGGGCACCGCCTGCTTTTTTTCAAAATCAACCTCCGAGGTCTATATGAAAAAAGCAGAAATTCCCGTCATCGATCTCCATAGCGACCTGCTGTCCTTTTTATCTCATAAGCCCGGCCGATCTCCTGAAGATCCGTCCTCCCGCACTTCCTACTCTCAACTGTGCCAAGGCCATGTCAAACTGCAAACTCTGGCGATCTTCAGCATCACAGGAAAAGATTCAGTCAAAAATGGCAAGGCTCAAGTCGATAGCTTCCTTGAGCTGACCGCCCACTATCCAACCCGTTTCGCCAGATGTCAATTTCCATTGAACACACATTCCCCGGTTGTTCATCTGATCCCAGCATTTGAGAATGCCTCCTCTTTTGCCGATGAGTCGGAACCCCTTGCCGATGCGTTCAAACGCCTGGAAGCCTATATCAAAGCCATCGGCCCTATCTTCTATATAGGCTTGACCTGGGACGAGGAAAACCGTTTTGGCGGGGGAAACAGAACCTCGGTCGGTCTGAAGGAAGATGGGAAGAAGCTGCTGGAATGGATGAGCGGAAAAAAAATTGCCGTCGACTTCAGCCACACTTCCGACAAGCTTGCCCATGACATCTTCAATTTCATCGATAAGAACAGCCTCGAAATTCCCGTGATCGCCAGCCACTCCAACTTCCGCGCCATCTCAGACTATCCACGCAACCTTCCCGACGATATCGCTAAAGAAATTGTGAAAAGAGGCGGGCTCATCGGACTGAATTTCTTTGCTCCCTTCATCCACAATACCGATCCATCGGCAATCGTCCGCCACGTGGAGTATGCGATTCATCTGGGCGCCGAAAACTCCCTTTGCTTCGGAGCGGATTTCTTCTGCGACTCCGACTTCCCCTCTATCAAGGAAAAGTATCAAAGGGAGGAATCCTATTACCCTGGGATGTCCGATGCTTCCGCATACCCTTCTTTGCTTGGCCTCCTCTCCCAAAAGCTGTCCATCAAAGAAGATCAACTGCTAAAAATCGCCGGTCAGAATGCGCTGCGGTTCTTAAAAGATAGAATCATCAAATAAACATCTTTCTTCCTTTACAACTTTAATCTTTTTTAATAGAAAACAATTAAAGAGCGTAAAAGGAGAAAGCTATGAAAGCTAAGAAAATCGCAGGAATTGTATTGATCATTATCGGCATCGTCGTCTTTTTGCTCGCGATGTATGCAAAGAGCCGTGTCGCAGAAGCAAAACAAAACGTTCAAAAAACCTCGGGAATGTTTTCCGAAAATCCTGTCAATAAGCAGATTGGCGGGGCTCTGGAAAAACAGATCTCGCACTATGACGCTCCCATCATGTGGACAATGATCGGTGGAATCGTCGTTTTTGTCATTGGGGTCGGCACGCTCGTGATGTGCAAGAGAAGATAAGATCGCTGGTTTTATACCCAAACACCTTCAATACTAGGATTTTGAGGTTGTTTGGGCAGAAGGGCATCGCTATTTGAAGCGGTGCCTTCTTTTAGCGACGAGTGAATAGAATGGGTCTATCCCATAAGGGATAAAGGCGGCCCAGCCAATCAGTTTCTTCCATCCTCCCAGCAGCCAGAAGATCCTCATCACCGCCCGTCCCCGGATCCAGGTTCTTGGCTTCCGAGTGGAATAATCTTCGACGAGGATCAGAGTATTGGCGTCTTTGAGTTCTTTGTAGCGATTCTTAAGGACAAGCTTTGCCGTTTCATCCCGGATGGGGGCAAAGTGGAATACTCCTTTTTTGTCCCAGGCGAGAATCTTATTGACCGACCTCCAACACAGCGGGCACGAATCGTCAAAAAGCACCAGATGCTTGGAGGTTTTGGACTTTTTCAGCTTCATACGATGACAACCTCAGGCACCTTCTTTTTAATCTCTTCGAATTGTCTGGCCAGTTCGAGCGCTTCCTCATCGGTCAGATTTCCGCTTTGCAGTTTGGATCGGATCGCCTCCCTCTCTTCCATCCAGCGGCGCACCAGGATTTTGCGCACCGTTTCCCTGAATCCCTCTTCCGCTTTCGAGATGTTGATTTTACGTTGCATGATCTCGCTGAAAAGCTTTTGATCCTCTTCCCCTTCAAGGCAGGAACCGAGCGCCAAAAGATCGCAGGTGCGGTTTTCCTCAAAGGCCTGCAGAAATTCCCCATAGAGACGGCTGGCTCCTGGAATGCAGAGATGTTCTCTGGCGATATTGGCCTTGGCGATCTGGGCCAGCTGAGGATACTCCGACGAGGCGAAAACCAGCCAACGGATAAAATCCCCTTCAAGGATCCTGTTCGGGTCGATCTCCTGGATCTTGACTGAAGCGGTCTTTTTAATGAACAGATCGGGGAGGGAGATCTGGCCGATCCCGAGCGCCGCTTCCGGCACATGGGAGATCTCAGCCAATTTTTTTAAGCTCTCATGGACCATGACAGGCATTTCCCACTGCTTGATCCTCTCGACAATGGCGTTGACGACCTCGTTTTTCTTGGAGGGAGAGGACAAATTCATCCCCTTTGATAAATGGGAAAACAGAAATGTCAGATAATCGCAGCTCTCATCCAGCAGCTGAGCAAAGTACTCAGGACCGCGCTCGGAGAGAAGAGAGTCGGGATCAGCTCCTTCAGGAAGGGGAACGACTAATACTTCAACCCCTTTTTTCTGGAAGAGATTCCCGATTTTCGACGCCGCTTCCTGGCCAGCTGAATCTCCATCTAGAGCAAGATAGACCTTATTTACTCCCAAATGGAGCAGCTCCCTGACATGGTCTTCACCAAATGCAGTGCCCTGCCCGGCCACAACGTAATTGAAACCTGAGTGGATCAGCCGAAGGCAGTCGATCTGTCCTTCGACGACAATTGCTTTAGCCTCTTTGGCGATTCTGCTGCGGCAATAGCTGAGACCGAAGAGCACGCGGGACTTTTTAAAAAGCGGAGTCTCGGGCGTGTTGATGTACTTGCCCCCGAATGTCTCCTCTTTGAACTTGCGGGCTGAAAATCCGATGACCGCTCCAAGAGCGTCCCGAATGGGAAAAGTGATCCTGTCAGAAAAAAAATCTCTTCTGCGGCCTGATTGAGCAACGGAGATCAGTCCTGCCTGCTCCTGGATCTGATCGTCGACATCGCAGGCGTACAAATAGCGCATGGCAATATCCCCTCCGCGAGGAGCAAAACCGACATGGAATTGCTTGATGAATGCCAAATCCAGACCTCGCTCATAGAGATAACGCAGGGCGATCTGTCCTTCAGCGGAATGCAGCAACAAGTAGTGGTAAAGATTAGATGCCAGCTCCATGGCCTGCTTCAGCTTGGGCTTGCTGGGTCCCTTTTCTCCTTGAGGCTCCTCGCTTTTTTCAAGGGTGACTTGAAAGCGCTCGGCAAGGCTTTCAACCGCTTCCGTGAAGCCCATCTTGACGTGGGTCATGAGAAAGGCGATGGCGTCTCCATGCGCTCCGCAGCCGAAGCAATGATAATGCGAATCCCCCTTCTGGACCATGAATGAAGGAGTTTTTTCCTCGTGGAAAGGGCAGAGGGCCTTGTAGGAGGATCCCGATCTTTGTAAATTCAGATGCGCGGACAGAACCTCCGACAAATCGATGCGCTGGCGCAAAAGTTCCAAACTCTCTTTCGTGAACATAAAATACAGACCCCGCTTCAAACACATTATTACCCACATCGGGGCAAATCGTCCACGCCTTCTTTAGAAGTTGTCCCTGAATTATTCATTTCACGCATCTTCTGGTCGGTTTATGGCGAATGAGCCTACTTTCTATCAAGCAAGCTCGCTTGCCAAAAAGGGATTCCCGCCGTCATCGACGTCTGAACCCGCCTGATGTCATGAATTCAGGACAAACTTCGAAGCCTCCTTTTTTCACACCCGCATTAAAATTCTCTTTAAAAAAAAGCAACAGATCTTTAAAAAATTTAATAGGGCGCATCTTCTGATTTTCAAAGATAGCCCATAGAAGCTGAGGCTTGCCAAGTTAGTTGCTAAACGAGCAGAATATTTTCAGAAACTGCCCAGTGTATGCACAAACTAGCCTTCTAGATTTTGACGATGCTACCAAAGACTTAAGGTACACTATGAGCGATCTCGAGACGGAATTCTCAGACTCCCCCCAAACATCCGAAGAGAAGTCATCTCATTTTACCCAGACGGGTACGCTGAACGATCCTTCCCTTAGCCAATTGCGAGACCAGATCAAGAAAGTGATGATCCCGCTGCTCATTAAAACGTTCCAGTTTAAACTCGAGCTCAGCCAATCGCTCAGCCTTCCTTCACGGCTTCAGAGCCAGAAAAACCAACGCTCTCCCGAAGAAATCATCGAGCAGCTGAAAACTCTCGACAACGATTTAAAAGTCCTGCTTCTTTGGTGCCAAAGCTCCCGGAGCCAGATTCAAAAGGCTCTCAGCGTTCCTGAAGAAGAACAAAAAAACACTGTTGCCCTTCCCTCTTCGACAGCCAATCCCGCCGTCGCCAAGTCCTTCAACGAGGCCGTTTCCGCACAGGCTTCCTTCTTTCAATTGCAGTCCGCTCAGGAAAAAGAGAAAGAATGTCTTGCAGGAGCATCCTCCTCTTCCTCCCAAAAGACATGGTGGGATAAGATTCTGGGAAATTAAGGATTGCTTTTCCCCTCTTTTCTCCTGATAATTTCCAATTTTGACGGGGTAGTATGACAATTGATACCGATCACAAAATTTCTCCTATGATGGCCCAATGGCACGCCTGCAAAAAGAACGCACAGGACTCTATCCTGCTGTTTCGCCTCGGAGATTTCTACGAAGCCTTTTACGAGGACGCCGTCCTCCTCTCCAAAGAACTCGACCTGACCCTCACCAAGAGACAGGATATCCCGATGGCCGGGGTTCCCTTCCATGCTAGCGAAGGCTATATCGACAAGCTCGTGGCCAAAGGATACAGCATTGCGATCGCGGAACAGATGGAAGATCCCCGCTCTGTCAAAGGCCTTGTCAAACGGGAAATCGTCCGCGTCGTCACGCCGGGTACCATCGTCAACTCGACATTGCTCTCAGACAAGTCTAACAACTTCCTCGCCTGCGTCGCCCAGGTCGGAGAGATCCACGGCTTGAGCATCCTCGATCTGACAACGGCAGACTTCAAGGCGATGGAGTTCGACGACGTCAAAGAATTGGCCGACGAACTGTGCAGATTGTCCCCGAAAGAGATCCTTCTGCCGGAAAAATGGCAAAAAAAACACGCTGATCTCCTTGAAGATTTAAAAGCGCAGCTTGGGGCTGCCATCAGTATCAAAGAAGACTGGCATTTCGATCACGCCCACGCCTGCGATGTGCTGCTGCGCCACTTTCGCGTCCACAATCTCGACGGCTTCGGCCTCAAAGGAATGGTCCCTGCGATCAATGCCTCGGGCGCCATCCTGCATTACGTCCGCGAGGATCTGAATCTGACTGTCGAACATATCAAATCGATTGCCACCGAACACTTGAGCAGATATCTGCTGCTCGACCGTTCGACCCAAAAAAACCTCGAGCTCTTCGAATCGATCCACGACGGGAAAAAAAACCATACCCTGCTAAATGTCCTCGACCAAACGGAAACTCCCATGGGCGGGCGCCTTCTCAAGAACTGGCTGACCCATCCGCTGCTCAGCGTAGAGGAGATCGGCATGCGCCAGGATGGCATCGCCGCCTTGATGGGACTGCCCAGCCAATGTGCAGAGATCCGCGTCCACTTGAAGGAAATTAGAGACTTGGAACGTCTCATGATGAGGATTGAAACGGGCTATGCCTCCCCTCGCGATCTGGCCGGCTTGCGATTTTCGCTCGAACACATCGCTCCCTTATCGAAGCTGATGGAACCCTTCTCCGCGACAGCGCTAGTCCAGGCCAAAGAAAACCTCTCCGACGTTACCGGCATCGTCAAAAAATTGCGGGACGCGCTCGTCGACACCCCGCCGCTGCGTTTAAGCGACGGAGGCATCTTCCGCACAGGCTTTCAAGCTGAGCTCGATGAACTTAAGCTCTTGCAAACCGATAGCCATTCCTGGGTAGCCAGATACCAGGTGCAGCTGAAAGAGGAAACCCAGATCAAAACCTTGAAGGTCGGCTACACAAAGGCGTTCGGTTACTACATTGAGGTCAGCAGAGGACAGTCTGACAGGATCCCCGACACCTTCCAACGGCGGCAGACGCTGGTCAATGCAGAGCGCTTCATCACTCCCGAGCTCAAAGAATTCGAACATAAAATGCTGCACGCCGAAGAAAAGATGTCTGCGCTGGAGTACGAGCTCTTTAACGCCTTGCGCCAAGAGGCGGCAGGATATTCTTCCGAAGTGAGGAAGATCGCCCATGCAGTCGCTCAAATCGACTGTCTTCTCTCACTTGCCGACGTCGCCAAAAAATTCAACTATGCAAGGCCGCTTGTCGATCAGAGCGACATCTTCCATGTCGAGCAAGGGAGGCATCCTGTCGTTGAAGCATCTTTGAGCGGCGAAGCATACATCCCCAACGATGTCTTCCTGGATGGACAGGACCAGCGCCTCTATTTAATCACAGGACCGAACATGGCGGGCAAATCGACCTTCATCCGCCAGGTGGCGCTGATTGCGATCATGGCGCAAATGGGATCGTTCGTCCCTGCCAGAAAAGCGCACCTCGGCACCATCGACAAGGTCTTCAGCCGGATCGGCGCCAGCGACGACATGTCGCGCGGCCAGTCCACATTCATGGTGGAAATGACAGAAACTGCCAACATCCTGAATAACGCAACAAACCGCTCGCTCGTGATCCTCGATGAGATCGGAAGAGGGACCAGCACCTATGACGGCATATCGATTGCGTGGGCGGTCGCAGAATACCTTCTCACCGAGCCCGGAAAAAAAGCCAAGACGCTGTTCGCGACCCATTACTGGGAACTGACGGAACTCGAGCAGGAAATCAGAGGCGCGGTCAATTACAACGTCGCCGTCCACGAATCGGAGCGCGGCATCGTCTTCCTCCGCAAAATCATCAAGGGCGGAACCGATAAAAGCTACGGGATCCATGTCGCCAAGCTTGCCGGACTCCCCTTTGCTGTCCTCAAGCGTGCGGAAACGATGCTTCAGAAATTGGAAAAAGAGGCAGGCAGGACGGTTTCTTCTACTGCTGCGAATACTCCCAAGGGAAAGCAGCTCTCTCTGTTCTCCGCTTTCAGCGAAGACGCTCGGCTGGAATCGATCGGAGCCGATCTGAAAAACATCGATCCAAACCATTTGACTCCCATGGAAGCCCTTAAGAAAATTCTCGACTGGAAAGGAAAACTGTCGTGACAGATTTTGACGTCAAACAGCTCGAACAGTTTCCGACAAAACCAGGCGTCTACCTCATGAAAGACGCCTCGGGGACCGTCATCTACGTCGGAAAGGCCAATATTCTCAAAAACAGGGTCAAGCAATACTTCGCCTCAAGCGGCGACAATCGGGCCATGATCCCTTTCCTCATCCGCCAGATCGCAACCATCGATACGATTGTCGTCCCCTCTGAAAAAGAAGCACTGCTTCTTGAAAACACCCTCATCAAGAAACATCAGCCTAAATTCAACGCCATCCTCAAAGACGACAAGACATTCGTCAGCCTGATGATCAACAACCGCCATCCCTGGCCAATGATCCGGCTTGTGCGCTACAAGGGCGCTCCAAAGACCGACGGCCTCTATTTCGGCCCCTATACCAGTGCCTACTCCGCCCGCCAGACTTATGAGCTGCTAACGGGCCTCTTTCCTTTAAGACAATGTTCCGATGAAGAGCTGAAAAGGCGTACCCGCCCCTGCCTGCTCTATTCGATCAAACGGTGCATCGCACCCTGCGTGGGCAAATGCACAAAAGAAGAATACGACACTTTTGTAGACGGGGCAGTCAAATTTCTCAAAGGGCAGGATAAGGAGATCTTGAAAGGACTCTATGATGAAATGCAGAAATCCTCGGAGCGGCTCGAATATGAGAAAGCATCTGCGATACTGCAAACGATCCGGCAGATCGAACACGTCGTCCAATCCCAGACCCTGGTCGTCAAAGTCAATGGAAAGAACAGCGACGCGCTGGCCCTGTATCGCGAAGGAGAGGAAGTGATGCTTATCCAATTGCTTTTCCGCGAGGGGAAGCTCGTCGGTTCCGAACACTATCCCTTCTCCAATATTCTAGAAGACGACGAAGCCCTCTTCACATCCTTCATTCTGCAGCATTATCAACACCAGGAAGGTCTTCCCGAAGAAATCCTTGTCCCCGTCCCCTTGAAAGACGCCGATCTAATCTCAGAAATCCTCTCTGACGCCCACAAGAAAAAAGTCGCCATTCTGCACCCCCAAAAAGGAGAAAAACGGGCGCTCGTCGGTATCGCGGAACAGAACGCGAAGGCCGACTTCCAAAAAGAAAAGGATCATCAGGAACTCAAAGAGAAGATGCTCCTCGACCTTCAGGAGACGCTCAGGCTCAACCGCTATCCGAAAAGGATCGAGTGCTTCGACACCTCCAACATTTCAGGAACGGATCCCGTGGCCTCTGTCGTCGCATTCACCGATGGAGAGAAAGACTCCAAGCGCACGCGCCTCTTCAAAATCAAGACCGTGCCCAAAGGAGATGACTATGGCGCCATGCGGGAAGTTCTCCGCCGCCACCTGACGCGCGCTAAAGAGGCGGACGATTTGCCGGATCTGATCATCGTCGACGGCGGCAAAGGGCAGCTTGGAGTAGCGTTAGATGTTTTTAAAGAGCTCGACATCGCCTCTGTCGATGTGATCGCTCTGGCCAAAGAAGAGGGACGCCACGACAAAGGGATGACGGCGGAAAGGGTGTTCCTGCCGGAGCATCACGACCCGATCCGCCTCAATCCGCGCTCCAGCCTGCTCTTTTTATTGCAGAAAGTCCGCGACGAGGCACACCGCAAAGCCATTGGATTCCACCGCGAACGCCGCACGAAGCGCACGATCTCAAGCGCTCTCGACACTATCCCGGGAATCGGAGCAGTCAAGCGCTCCCGTTTGCTGAGCCATTTTGGCAGCGTCGAAAAAATCCGCCATGCCTCCAATGAGGAACTGCTGCAGGTCAAAGGGATGACGAAGAAAGATATCGAGACTTTGAGGATATTTTTGGAAAAGAATGAATAGGATGTATCCCTTAATAAGGGAAAGATACACGCAGCCCTGCAAAGTAACCTTGAAGGTTTCCGATCATTTGATCAGAACGGAGAGAACGAACTCTTTTTTATAGCCGATCTGCTTGTGCAGGATCCTGCCCAATTCGATCTCGGCCTTTTCCAGGATCACCTTCTGCTTTTCCAGGTCCTGAAGAGGAAGCTCGACGAACAACTCGAGTTTTTGCTCGCTCGAAACGCCGACATCGACGGACAGGTCATGTTCGGGGAATGCCTGCTTCCAATAAACATCGACATAGCTGCGGATGACGGCAGGATCGACCTGCATCTCCTTCCTCCCCATCTTGACGCGGTAGTAGGTTCCTCGGTTCATCGTATAAAAGCCGACGAGCAGAAGAACCCCGCACCCGAGGATAAGATACCCGATGAGGGAGAAGGGCGCTGCGGTCTCGGAAAAATAGGTAGCGATCGCAAAGCGCAAATGGGGTGCGTGTTCAAGCCCGATAAAGAACCCTCCGAGTAAAATGACCAGAACGGCAAAAACGAACTGGACCGCGGAAAAAAGAAGGTTGCCGGCTTTCATCAGGATTTCCTTAATTAAAAGACTTCATCGTAGCGTTCAGAAGGAGCTGGAGCCGATTTGACGGCCTTGACCCGTTTTTCCAACATCTCTTCAATGCTGACCTTGGGTTTCGGGGAGACCAGATTTTTAAATATGACATGGACAGTCCCGACATGCAGGCTGGTCAGCCGGCTGATCTCCTGCAGGATTTTGTTCTGGACTTCCTCGGCTTTATCCGGGATGCAGATGCCATAAGCGACGTTGATCTCGACACGGACATTGACGGAATGATTCTTCTGGTCCTGGTCGACATGGATCCCCTTGATTCCATCCAGACTGTCGCCGAGCAGGCTGTCAAAGAGGTTTCCTTCCAGCGTCTCGACGCCCTCGATCTGACTCAAGGACTGAAGCACGATGGATTGAAAGACCTTGCTTTCGATGTCGCGAATAAAAACGGTTTCGGGGAGCTCAATCTCCTTCGTATCGATTTGCTTAAGCGGATTATGCATCTCTATACCTCTTTTTTTGAGCTGGTTAGGGTCTTCTATATTATACCAGTGAATAGGGAGATTCTACCATCTTAAAGAAATATACCCTACTAATGATTTTCTTGTGAAAACGACAAGAAAAAAATTAACCCGCCTTGTGCTTTACAAGGAAAACTTCTATACTGAGGGGATTAGAAAAGTGGGAAAGGGCAGATATGAACTTACAGACATTTCTTAGTATCGCTTTAAGCCTGGTTTTGGCTTGGGGATGCAGCCATTATGCAAAACGGCGCGGCCGCAATCCGATGATATGGTTCGCGGCAGGAGCCCTCTTTGGCATCTTTGCTCTGATTACGCTCTTCATTCTGCCTGTGCGCAAAGCAGCAGCAAAGCAAGTTCCAGAGGGACCCACTGTTTCAAAGGCCCCAACCCTTGCCCTGCTCTCCCCGATGCACGCTGAAAAGTTCTGGTACTTTCTGGATGATCAAAAAAAGCAATTCGGTCCTATGAGCTTCGACGCCTTGACCAAAGCCCGTCTCGAAGGAACTGTCGGAGAACAGACTTTCGTCTGGAATGAGGAGATGGAGAACTGGCAGCGTTTCAAAGATGTGATCCAACCTGAGCAATCCCCCCATACATAAAAAAAGACCGCACTTATTAAGTGCGGTCTTTAAGAATAGACAGGCTGGAAATGAGCTTACCAGCTCGCTTTCACAACGCCTGGGATCATTCCATTGTTCGCCATCTCGCGGAAGCAGAGGCGAGAAAGTTTGAACTTCTTCAAAACACCACGGGAACGACCAGTGAGTTGGCAGCGGCTGCGGAGGCGCACAGGCGAAGAATTTTTCGGCATTTTATTGAGTGTCATCTTCGCTGCGTTGCGCTCTTCCTCACTCTTGTTCATATCGAGGATGATCTTTTTGAGACTTTGACGCTTGTCCCATTTGAGCTGAACGAGGCGTTCGCGCTTCTTCTGTTTTGCAATCCAGGTTTTTGTTGCCATATTTCTCTTATCTCACTACTTTTTACGAGCAGGACCTTTTTGTCTCTGCTTGCGGTTTGGATCCGTTTTATTGATCACGTAAACGCGGCCTTGGCGGCGTACAATTTTGTCCCCTTTGGAAGGATCGGCTTTGATCGAAGCTCTTACTTTCATGACTACCTTAAGAAAGAAAATTAAAGTTAGCCAAACTTATACGCAATCCTTGGATTTCTTGGCAAGGACTCAGATGAGAATCATCGATGGAAAGGCGCTCTGATAATTAAAACTTTAAGTTGGGACATTCTTTATTCCTTGAGGAATTTTTACTCGATCCGCTATATTTGCGCCTACAAAATTACTTATTAATTCTTCAAAGGGAACTACCATGAAACGCACATACCAGCCCAGCAAAAAAAAGCGCCAGACCGCCTGCGGATTCCGTAAAAGAATGAAAACAAAAGACGGACGCAAGATCATCAACCGCCGTCGCCGCGCCGGCCGCAAAAAGCTGACAACAGCATAAATGGCAAATGCAAGTCTGCTTGCTCCCGCCTCCCCTCAATCTGTGCCGGAATCGTTTAAAGAGAGTTCTCTTTCAGCAACTTCCGGCTCAGCAGTAACTCTGCCTGCCAAAAAATTCCCAAAATCGGCCCGCATCCTTACCAGCTCCCACTATAAGTTCCTGCATCGCAATTCCAGCCGCCTTTTCGGCGAGCAGATCTCCATTGACATCAGGCAAGGGCGCTCCGCTTCTCCGAAATTAGGTCTCACCGTCTCCAAAAAGTTCGGCAAGGCGCATGATCGCAACCGGTTCAAGCGGGTCGTCCGCGAAGCTTTTCGCGAACTCTACACATCATTGCCCGACGATCTGGAAATGAATATTTCCCCTCGTAAAAGCGGCGCCAATCTCTCCAAGCATGCCATCCTGCTGGAACTACAGGCCCTGCTCGCCAGAATCCTGCGTTCTTGACCTCTGTCCATGATTTGATGAATAATTCAATCTAACCAACTGAAAAATCAACATGTCGCACGATCGCAACAAAGCTTTTGCCCACCTCAACCCTGCCCAAAGCAAGGCTGTGCTCGCTGCTGAAGGAAGAGTGCTGATCCTGGCTGGAGCCGGTACCGGCAAGACCAGCGTACTCGCCTACCGCATCGCCCATATGCTCAAAAACCTGGAGGTCCCTCCCGAGGCGATCCTGGGACTCACATTCACGAATAAGGCTGCGCAAGAGATGCGGGAGAGGGTAGCGAAACTTGTCTCCCATCAAGTCGCCAAAAAAGTCACGCTGAGCACCTTTCACAGCTTTTGCATGCAGGTGCTGCGTAAAGAGATCCATCATTTAGGCTATACTGGCAATTTTTCACTCTATGATGAAAAAGACGTCCGTCGCTTGGGCCAGAACCTCGCCCGCCACCTTCTGGAGCATGAAGGGGAGCTTCCCTCCATGGAAAAAACATTCGGGAAGATCGCGTTCGCCAAGAGCAGAGGCCTTACCTTCGAAGAGATCGGCAAGGACAAAACAGATTGGCACGATCAATTCAGCGCAGACCTCTTCGGACGGCTGAAGACATGCATGCGCGCCTACAATGCGGTCGACTTCGACAGCCTTCTTTCCCTTACTGTCGAGCTCTTTGAACAACATCCCAACATCTTGGAGAGGTACCAGGACCGCTATCGCTTCATCATGATCGACGAGTATCAGGACACCAATCCCGTCCAATACAAGCTTGCCAAGCTGATCTCAGGCAAATATGACAATCTCTGTGTCGTCGGCGACGACGACCAGTCAATTTACGGCTGGCGCGGGGCGGAAATCAAAAACATCCTTCAATTCGAATCGGAGACGGTGATCAAGCTCGAGCAAAACTATCGTTCTACCCCGATTATCCTCCAAGCGGCCAACGCCGTGATAGCCAATAACGCGACAAGGCACAACAAGCAACTCTGGAGCACCGCGGAAAAAGGAGAACAGCTGACGCTCTTTCACGCTCCTACGGAACTGGAAGAGTCGCAGTCGGTCATCCAGAGAATGATCAAAATGCGAAAGGAAAAAAACATCTCGTGGAAGGAAATGGCGATCCTTTACCGCTCGAACATCCTGTCGCGCCCATTCGAGCTCGCCCTCATGCAGGCGGTGTGGGAAAAGGACGGCCAATGGATCCGCGGAATCCCATTTGAGGTGTTCGGGGGAACTGAGTTTTACGAACGCGCCGAAATCAAAGATCTGATCTCCTACCTCCGCGTCATCTCCAATCCACTGGACCAGGAATCCCTACTGCGCATCATCAACACTCCGCGCCGTGGAATTTCCGACAACACCCTGGACCTTTTGACACAATTCAACCGCAAGCGCGACATCCCCTTGTGGAACCTTCTGCAAGAGATCGCCTCGCCTCTTTCTTCCGATTTGAAGAACGACCTCACGGACAAGGCCCTCTTCGGGATCCGCTCCTTTGTCGAGGTCATCAAAACGGCCCAGGATAAATTCAAACAGCGCCCGCTGCATGACGCCTTTGCCTGGTTCATCGATGAAATCGATTACAAAAAGGCGATCGTGGACGATGTGAAAAGTGAAAAAATGCGCGACTTCAAATGGGAAAACGTCGCGCACTGCGTCGATTCGCTGTCCATTTACGAAGAGGAGCAGGTTGCTTTGGGACAGGAGGAAGAGATCTCCCTTTCCCACTTCCTGACCACCTCGACGCTCGACCAGGAGCGCGTCCAACAGCGGGATAAAACTCAGAAAGAAGACAAAGTCAACCTCATGACCTTCCATAGCGCGAAGGGACTCGAGTTCACCTCCTGCTTTCTAGTAGGACTGGAAGACCACATTATTCCCCATGAGAAAAGCCTTCTTGAGACAGGGCTGGAAGAAGAGCGGCGCCTGATGTACGTTGCCATGACACGAGCAAAAAAACATCTCACGCTGAGCATGGCCCGCAAACGGAAAAAAATGGGGAAAGAGGTAGTGACCAATCCCTCGCGGTTTCTGTTTGAAATTCCAAAAGAACTGATCCGGATCACTTCCTGGCAGACAATCGATTAAAGCTTGCCTTTGCAGGAATGGTAGAAAGAGTCCAGCGAGGGTTTAAGTCCGCCGTGCGTGCGGATATAGGCTTTTCCTCCTGTTCCGACCCAATGCAAAATGACGACATTCAGATTAAGTCCGCGCGCCATCCTCCAATTGTAAACCTCAGGCAGCTCCTGAACCTCCAATTGATCAGAACAAATGAGATGGGAAAGTAATGGATCGTCCCCCCAGAACAGATGATTCTGGGAAACGGCCCCTTTCGCCCAGTTTTCTAAAATGGAAGACCCGTGCTGGAACACCACTACCCCTCCGTTATAACGGACGTTCGGGTCAAATCTGGGCAAATGATCGCTGGCGTAATCGCGGACCAGCGCAAGCTGCGACGTCTGATCGAAATCAGAAAAGAGAGGTTCAAGCGGACCCAATATCTCGCAGTCAATATCAATCCAAATCCCTTGCTCAAAAGACGACTCTAATAAAGCAAACGGCTTTTTGAACCAGGTGCGCCTGGCATTCCAAACGCTCCATCCATAAATCCCTTCCCACTGCCTGGCGCGCTCATCGTCAATTTCGCTGCGGGGAGTGATGCAGTGAGGATCCAGTTCAATGGACACGACCTCGCCCCTTTCCCTGCACCAGTCGCGCATCTCGTCAGTCATGCCAAAATCACAGAAAGTGACCGGGAAATCATTATGCTCCCTATATCGCGACCACCACCATGGCAGAAGCCATTCCTGAGATCGTTCCGCGCCGCAGAGCACGCCGCGCTTAGCCTTAGGGACGCGTTTCCACTTACAAAGGACTTCAGTCATTGTTTCCTTTTCATGTAAGAGATCGCCTGCAAAACTTGAGGCCGCTCCGATTCGGGAGCCGCCTTTAAGCTTTCCTCAGCATGCTCGAGGGCCGAAGAGATGACGTTTTTCGAATAGAGGTATTCGGAGATCATCAGCTCGACCTTCCAAATGTTCTTGGAATCTTTCTCTTTGAACTGATGGAGATAATTTAAAAGAGGGATGATGGCCTTTTCATAGCGGTCTTTAGACTTAAGAGAGGAGGCCCTTTTTTGAAAATCAAGAAGCGCCACTTTAAAATGGGTCTCAAACTTGTTCTCAGGGTCCCGTTTGAGAAGATCCCTCTTCATCTTGAGCACTTCAGGATTCTTTAACTTGTGCTTTTCGAGCATCGAAGCATATTTCTCCACATGGAAGAATGTCCCTTTTTCCTTCTTGAGGCCCTTTTCAAGCATCACCTGCTTGAAACAGGGGACGGAGAATTTTTTTGCCTTTAAGTATAAATCTTTCCAGCTCTCCTCCTCAAATGCGCTGTCCCGATTGTCCAGGGCGATGCACACTTCCTGGAAGCTGTCGATCAGGGCCATGATTTCTAAAGCATAGGAAGCGGCGTCGAGAGGAGAATACCCCAACCTGGCAAACTCTTTCCCCCTGGGGTCTAGCAGGATAATCTGCGGGGATTCCCTCACGCCATACTTGTCGCGCATAGCCTGGTCCTCTTTTTCTTTTCCAAGAGAGATCTCCCAAAGGATGGCGTCGACCCCAACGCGATTGACAAAACGAGGGCTTTGAAGAACATCTTCTACAAATTTATGAGACCAGGGACACCCCTCCACGCTTAAAAACACAGCGACGACGGGGAGATTTTCCTGTTGGGCGGTCTTTAAAATCTTGATTTCATCCATTCTCCACTGCTCTTCACAATAAGCGGAAGTTAAGATAAAGAATATTGAACAAAATAAAACGACCCTACTCAGCATAATTATTGATATAAAACTTTGAAAAAATTAAAATGCTATTCTTTTGCTACCCAACCCTTTTCTATAAAAAATGTTTTTATTTCCGCCTACAATTATTTTGCGCCACCGCCGAGAAAACTTAAAAAAATGCAGTCTGCGCGGCCTGGAAAAGCGGCCTGACTGCCTTTTTTTTACATACCCCAAAGACGAACTCCCCGATCTTTCCAGCCACTTCCTGCTGACCCTGGACGCTCCGATCCTATCGGAGGCCGACGCTGAGATGGGCATTTTTCTGATCGATGGCACATGGCGCTATGCCGATATCATGCAGCGTCAGCTCCCTGAGCCCCATCGATTCCAACGGCGAAGCCTCCCTCCCCATTTTCTCACAGCCTATCCCCGCAGACAGGAAGATTGCCCCGAACCTTCCCGGGGACTTGCCTCCGTTGAGGCGCTTTACCTCTCCTACTTCCTTTTAGGGAGAAACACAGAAGGACTTTTGGACAATTTTTATTGGAAAGACGACTTTTTGAAAAAAAATGCGTCTTTATCAGTACAGAAAAGGGATAACATCCTGATTAATCAATGACAGGCAATATATCCCTTAAAAAGAAAAAGGCGCTAATTTGCTTTCATTTATAGATTTTTCATTTTCCGCTGGATCGCAAGACGCTCCGTTTCAGCAATCGAGAACTGAATACTTTGCCAGACCACCTCAAACTTCTCAGGCTCAAGAGACAAAATATCAACTAGAAAGGCTTGCCGGTCTTGCCTATTCATATGAGGAAAAAGGATGTTCATCATAGCGATCATTTGGTCGGGAGTCATCTCTCGATAAGTGCCCGCCTCTACCTGCTGTAGTTCGGAATCAGAATAGAGCCTTTGCAATTCAGGCAATATCTGCGTTTCTTCCTCATGCAAATGCGCCAGGTTATCCGCAACAAAATGACGATAAGCGAGATAGAGCTGGTACCCCCGCTCTATTTTCTTCTCCTCATCGCTTTCCAGAGAAATCCCCTGGATGAGCTCCCCGATTTGCGATAACTGCGCATCTTGCGCGGCATGCTCTTCTTCTACATGCCTACAGGCGGGGATTGTAGAATTTTTCCGATTTAGCAAGACATGCAATCGCTCATTTTCATATTGAGCATGACCTTTTAACATCTCCGCAAGATCCTCAAATGACCTCTTGACCCCCTCTAAAGAGGCGCTATCGCAAAAATCCGTTTGAGCAATCAAGCGTTCAAGATCATTGAGAGCGGAGCTCACGTATTTATGTTCACGATAAAACTGATATCTCATCTCTTTTTCCCTCTAGATATGTCTGCAATCCTTTGTGCAACCATTGTTGAAGCGGGCCCTCCCCGCTTAACGTCCATTGGATCACCAGGCCGTGCCGCAGGGCGTCAAGTTCCCATGCAAGAGAATCAACATTACACTGTTGCGCCAGCATTTCTTGAGCCTTCCCTTTTTCCAACAATTCTTTTACTCGGCTTCTCATTGTGTCGAAAAGTTCGCGAGCAATCGGATGAAGTTCTGGATCGATCATATCGAGCTTGAGCAGACCTAAGCTATTTGCGATATCTTGCCGAGTCCCAAATCCCTCAGGCAGTTCACTCAAGAGCGCCATTAACTCGGCATCCCAGGCCAGCGCCCTGGCCTTTAACTTTTCCAAATTCATTTTGAGGGTAGCGGGAACCTGTTTGGCCGCCTTGATCAGCAGGGCTTGTTTTGATCCGAAACGCTGCATCAGCGTCGCCGGCGCAAGCCCAACGGATTTCCCTACATCAGCCAGGGTAAAAGTTTCAGGCCCCAGCTCACTGATCACCAGAAGGGCCTTTTCTAAAACAAACGCATCATCAATTAATTTCTTCGGCGGCATATTCTCTCATTTGCAATGAATGTAAATGAACGATCATTTATATTCAATAACGAAGCGCATTTTCAACTGGCTTCTATCCCCTCTTTAGGGGAGCCGCTCCCACACTGTGAATAGCTCTTCATAACCGCGCTTGACTTTTTAAACTTTTACAAATAAATTGAGTCATTTCCAATACGAGAATTCCCCTAAGTTACCGCATAAGAAATTAAGTGAGCCAAAAAACCTACCCATTCGAAGAACACCGGCTAGACATCAATAAAGTCGACCAGGACGCTTTGTACGTCATGGAAAAACTCCGCGCAAACGGCTACACTGCCTACCTCGTCGGCGGCAGCGTGCGCGATTTGCTGCTCAACAGAAAACCCAAAGATTTCGACATCTCCACTTCCGCCGAACCAGAACAGATCAAACAGCTTTTTCGCAACTGCATCCTGATCGGCAGGCGATTTCGCCTAGCCCACATCCGCTTCGGGAAAAAGATACTGGAGGTCTCCACCTTTCGCTCCGGAGACACCGAAAAGGACGAATTGATCATACGGGACAACAAGTGGGGCAGTTCCGAAGAAGATGTTCTGAGACGGGACTTCACAATCAACGGCCTGTTCTACGATCCCGCTTCACAAGAGATCATCGATTACGTAGGCGGATACCCGGACTTGCAAAAAAAGATACTGCGGACGATCGGACAACCCTTCATTCGGTTCCGTCAGGATCCTGTGCGCATGCTCCGCCTGCTCAAATTTCAGGCCAGATTCGGATTCGACGTCGACCCCGCTGCCCGCGTCGCCCTGCTCGAATGTCGCCAGGAGATCGTCAAGAGCTCCCCTGCCCGCATTCAGGAAGAGCTGCTCCGCATGCTCGAATCGGGCGCCTCCGAGCCTTTTTTCCGCCTTCTTGCCGAGCATGGGTTCATCCACTTGATGATGCCCGCCTTTGGCGAATTCATGGAATCTCCCCAAAGTGAAGATGTGTTCTCGTACCTAAAAGAGGTCGACACGAATTTCCATGATCCCTCCCGCTACCCCCTTCAGCGTCCTGTCCTTCTCTCCTGTCTCGTTTATCCATTGATGGAAAAACGAATCGAGACCCGCTATATTGACCGCGAACGGATTCCCCATCTTGGCGAGATCAGTAAAGAAGCCAATGACCAGATTAACGAAGTCTTCCTCCCCTTTTTCCACCTTTCAAGAAGGATGAAAGGAAGTTTGATCTCGATTCTGACGTCTCAATACAGACTGACGCCTATTGAAAAGAAAAAAGGACGCAGGATCCGTATCCCCAACGATCCGGAGTTTTCCGAGTCGCTGAAATTCTTCGAAGTGCGCTGTGCCCTGGAGCCGGCTCTACAGTCAACATGGGAAGAATGGACTCAGGCGCTCAAAGCTCCTGAAACGGTCCGCCCGCGCAGAAGACGCAGGCGCAGACGAAAAAGCGACTCCCCTAATGATGCAGCCCCATGACAGACACATCCTCTGTTCATCACTTCGATGCCTCGCCTGATGTAGAGATCGCCTATATAGGCCCGCATCTTTCTTCAGGGCCGCTTCCCGCTCTTTTCTATTTTTCGCTATCGGCGCAAGACAGCCTCAAGCTCGACCCCTTCAACCAACCTGTCGACTACCTTTCCTCTCTGCCTATGCGGATCTTCTCCATGACCCTGCCCGGCCATGAGAACAATCTTCCACCCACGCAGGCGCTAAATATCTGGGCCTCGGAGATTGCAAAAGGGAGCAATCCAATCTCTCTGTTCATCGAGAAAGTAAAGCGCGCGGTTGCAGCACTCGAAGCTCTAGGGGCTCTCATCCCCGAGAAGCTGGCAGTCGCCGGACTTTCCCGCGGGGCATTCATTGCAGCCCATACCGCAGCCGCAATTCCCCATTTTCGCTGGGTTCTTGGATTTTCCCCGCTCACAAAACTTAGTTTCGCCAAAGAATTTCAGGAGATTTCTGAATTGCCGCTTGTCGTTTCGCTATCCCTCGAAAATCTCGTCGACGAACTCGGCGACCGCCACGTGCGCTTCTACATCGGCAACCTGGACACACGGGTTGGCACGCGCCACTGTTTCGAGTTCATTGAAAAACTCTCGCAAGCTGCCTTCGACAGCAAGATCCGCTCTCCTCAAGTCGAGCTGATCATCGGACCATCAATCGGCCGCGACGGACATGGCACTTCCAAGGAAGTATTCCACGATGGCGCCCAATGGCTCGCAGAAAAACTCGGAGCTGTCGATGTCATGTGACCTGTTTGTCTTCGCGGGAGAAAAGAGCGCCGACCTGCACGGTGAAAAACTGCTGCAGGCCCTCCGCGCAAAAAACCCTGCCCTCAACATCTCCGGCGTCGGAGGCCCTCGCATGCGCTCTCAAGGGATGGACTGCGTCTTGCAAATGGAAGATTTTCAGGTGATGGGCTTTATCGACGTCTTTCTTGCCCTGCCAAAGCTCATGCGACAATTCTATTTTGTCGCTTCTGAAATCAAGCGGTTGAATCCCAAGGCCGTCATCACTATCGACTATCCGGGCTTCAATCTGCGCATGGCAAGGCACCTCAGAAAAAAAGGCTTCAAAGGCAAACTCGTCCATTTCATTTGCCCCTCAGTTTGGGCGTGGGGGAAAAAAAGGATCCCGCTGATGGCGGAAAACCTCGACCTGTTGCTCTCGATCCTTCCCTTCGAAAAAGAATTGTTCACGGGAACCCCGCTGAAAGTCGCTTTCGTTGGCCACCCTCTTTCTGAGCGGATGAAGACCCTCGTCTATAAAACACCCCCATTCCCCCTCGACAGAAAAATCGTCTCGCTTTTCCCGGGCAGCAGAAAAAAAGAGATCGAACGCAATCTTCCCTTGATCCTTGACGTCTGCCGCGACCTGCAAAAAAAGCAGCCTGAATTGCGCATCGCACTGTCCGTTTCCGACGAAAGATTTCGCCCCCTCATCCTGCAAATCATTAAAGAAAAAGGGTGGGACGGCAAGGAAATCGAGCTGGTTCCAGCCGAATATTCCTACGAGCTGATGAAAGCCTCATACCTTGCGATCGCCAAGTCAGGAACTGTAACGTTGGAATTGGCTCTTCACCGCGTTCCCACAGTCGTTATTTACGGCGTCTCTTTTCTCGACAAGATCATCGCCTATGACATCCTGCGCATTCGCCTTCCATTCTACTGTCTGGTAAATATCATCGCGCAAAAAGAAGTCTTCCCTGAACTGATTGGACCTAACTTCACATATGAGAACGTCAAAGCCAAAGCAGAAATGCTCCTCGGAGAGTCAGCGCGCCTGAACATTCAGAACGCATGCGACGATATCATCTCGCAGCTGGGGGGTAAAGAGACTTCGAAACAGGCCGCTTCTGAAATCCTGAAGCTTGCATTAGATCACCACCCCTGCTAATCAATTGGCATTCAACAGCTTGCATTCATGCCAGCCGCTTTGCCAGCACCTTTATCTTTAATGCTAAACGACTTAGCATCTTAATTACAACACTGAATTAAACTCTCATTCAATCTTAATTATAATAATATTAAAAAACTTTAAAAAATAATATACAACAAAAAATAAAACTCAAACAAAAGCAAACAACAAGTTCTTATTACTAACATTGTTTGATATAATAATAACCAGCTAAGTTATTTATTATAGGAAAAAACAATGACAACAAAGACAATTTTTAATTGCTCAACTCCTTACAAAAAAGTTATTTACTGCGATGCGACAGTTAAAAGCACTGATAATATCAAAGCACTGGACTGCTTGAATATTTCAAAAAAAGTTAAAAGCATTCAGGAATGCGCAGAATCATTACAGAAAACATCCGAAACAGAAGGAAAATGTAACTTCGTTATGATATGCGGGCATGGCGCCCCTGGCCAACAAGGGTTAGGAAGCAATCTTAATGGGGACTACACTTTAGGAAAAGATTTTCAATGCGGCAAACTTGGCGATATTGAGAGAGAGATTCAGATGATTGGCCAAGCGTTGAAAACAACTGAAACAGTAAAACCCGTCCTATTCCTCTCCGGTTGTGAAGTTGGAAAAGGAGATAAGGGGATAACATTAATCCTGGAATTAAGCAAACTCTTAAAAGATGTCATCATTGTTGCTGCGGAAGATCAAATTACTTTTGTCCCCAAAAAAAAACATAACTTTTCAAGTGTGTCTGTGAATAAATTGAGCAAGGGGAAGGCTGTCGCCAACCCAATCGAATTTAAATTCGCCTGCAATGGCCGACTAATCCGAGATGATGAAAAATTGTGCAAGGTAGCTGGAATTTCAATTCGAGAAGATCTTCTTGGCGAACTTCAGGAATTGAATAACGCCTAATTCCCGGCATTCAGAGAGCGATCTCCATGATCTGGATCGCACTCTCAAGAATTCAGAGTTTTCGGCTATACCCTCTTTTCTACATTTCTAATTGGAAATGACATCGCCCCACTGAGCAAATGCTCTTGGATGGCAGCTTGCAAAGGAAAGAAAAAGTACTGCTTGAAATCCCTGTCGTCCCATCCCAGAAGCAGATGATTCAACTGGAATAAATCAGAAGGCTCTCTGGGCCCTCTAGCCCTGCAGATCTCCGGGATCAGGGCCTCCAGTTTAGCGCTCTCTCCGGCAAGTCGATAGCAGGCAGCTCTGCTCAATCTGGCATAGGAGCTTTCAATCCCATTTTCGGCTAAAAACTCTCCAATTCTGACAAGCTTTTGTATAGGACCAGTCTGCGCGCTCGAATCCGTTGCATGAGCAGAGTCAAAAACATTTTCAAGCAATTTCTTAACATGAAAATCATAAAATTTAAGTAAAAAGTGTTCTTTTAGTTCATTGTCGCCGAGGATTTCATGGGCTTGCTGATAATCTTCCCTATTCAGGCACTCCACGAGTCTTTGAAATTCCGACAGAGGCAAGCAGGGGCCCCGCAAATGGGTTGCAATTGCGGCAGTAAATTCAGGGCTTTGATGTGCTGTTCGAGAGACTGGAGCTGCCATAGATATATCCCAGGTTAATGAAATCCTGGAATTTATCCCCTTTTATCTGGGTATTCGTCAACCGATTTTAATAGCGGCCAATTCCCCCTTTCCCTACACTTTTTGCTTCAATTGACGGAATCCCCAGGAAAGGCTATGGAAAATTTAAAAATTTACATCGACAGGCTCAAAGGCGGCCATACCCATAAAATCGAAGAGACGCTCCCGCCTGAATTCATGGACCTCGACGATGATGAGCTTCTCTTTGAAGAACCCATCCACGTGTCCGGAGATGCCTACCTTGCCGATGATCATCTCATCATCCATCTCAACATTACAACGAGCGCCCTGCTGCCCTGTTCGATCTGTAATGATGCCGTCGAGACTCCCATCGCTATTAAAAATATCTATCTGACTGAGCCTCTCGCAGAAATCAAGGGAGCGATTTATGACTGCGCGGAGCAGGTGAGGGAGACCATCCTGCTCCAAACTCCTCTCTTCACAGAGTGCAACAACGGCAAGTGTCCGGAAAGAGAAAGCATAAAGAAATTTCTTAAGCCTGAAGAAAAGCCTTCAGCGCCAGGAGATATCGTCCATTTTCCTTTTGCCGATTTGGATAAGTAATAAATTCTGATTTAACTTTGAAAAAATCCCCCTATTCGTTATAAAGTACGCATAATTTTTTATGGAGAATTGATATGGCAGTACCACGTAATCGATCGTCCAACGCTCGAAAAAACTCACGACGCGCTCACCACGCTAAAAAGCCAAAATTAACTTCGGCTTGCTCAAATTGCTCTAGACCGCGCATCGCGCACAGAATTTGCCCTCATTGTGGTTTCTATGCTGGCCGTGCGGTGATCCATGCGAGGGAAGAGTAACATTGGCAAAGGGGTCGCTCCTTGCCACATCGGCGTCGATTTGCTGGGAAGCGATATTCCTCCCAACGAACTCTTTGAAGCAGTACTCTCCTATTCAAAAGAGCTCAAGCCCTCTGTACACCTGACACTCTTCGGGACGTCGTCGCTTTTTGGAAAGATGCGTCCCCCTGGCTCCAACATCCTTTTACATGTTGTCAAGGATGTGATTACCATGGACGACGCTCCCCTGACGGCTATCCGACGTAAAAGGGACTCCTCTCTTTGCACCGGGATCCGTATGCTCAAAGAAGGGCACCTCCAAGCTTTTATCTCTGCTGGAAATACGGGCGCATTAATGGCATGCGCAAAGATCGATCTTCCCGACCTTCCCCATGTCGAACGGCCCGCGCTCATGACCCTGCTGCCAACGCGGCTCAACGAGATCGCTGTCCTGGACGTCGGAGCCAACACCTCCTATAAAGCCAGCCAGCTTGTCCAATTCGCGGCAATGGGCGTCGCCTACCAAAAGAGCCGCGGGATAAAAGTGCCCAGGGTGGGACTCCTCAACATCGGATCCGAAGCCAAAAAAGGGACCCCGGAACTCCAGCTCGCCTACAATCAGCTCCTGACCGCCAGTCAAAAGAAAGCGCCCTCATTCACCTTCTCTGGCAATATCGAAGGACGCGACGTCTTTCACGGTAAAATCGACGTCCTCGTCACCGATGGCTTCACAGGCAACGTCTTTTTGAAAACCGCGGAAGGGATCGCCGCTGTCATTCTGGAGGAACTGCAAAACTCCCCCATTGAAGAGTGTTCCCCGCACATGAAAGGGATCCTGGGCGAGATGCGCCAGAGACTGCATTATGCAGAATATCCCGGCGCCATCCTCTGCGGGATCGATGGGATCGTCATCAAGTGCCACGGCAATTCAAGCCCTCAAAGCTTAGTCCGCAGCATCGCGACAGCCTCCCGGCTCGTCCAACATTCATTCCTGGATCAGGTCAAAAAAGAGCTCAAAAAATAACCAGCTGTTTTTTACGAATCTTTGGCTACCCCTCCTTTTCATTTTTGTGGAAAAAGAAGTTGAAATCTCATATCATTCTCACTATCTACTAATGAATTATTTATAAATTTATTTCCGGGGATCCAATGCAAGAAATCCTACTCAACGTCGAATCGAAAGAGACCCGATACGCTGTCCTTAAGAATGGAACCCTTTACGATCTGATTATCGAGAGAAAAAAGAACCGCCAGCTCGCCGGCAATGTCTACCGCGGCAGAGTCACCAATATCCTGCACAATATCCAATCGGCGTTCATCGATATCAACGAAGGTGAAAACGGCTTCATCCACATTTCAGACATCATCGAAAACACCCAGAAGTTCCAGGAGATGTTCGAAATGGACTTTGATTGGGATATGGACATCTCGAAGATGCAGGCGCGACAGCGTCGCGAGACCGATATTACCAAGATCATGAAAATCGACCAGCCTGTTCTTGTCCAGGTTGTCAAAGAACCAATCGGGACAAAAGGCGCAAGACTCACTTCGAACATCTCCCTGCCCGGACGCTATCTTGTCCTCCTGCCGAACACGCCTCACCGCGGAGTGTCCCGCAAGATTGAAGACGCCTCCTCCCGCGACCGGCTGAAAAAACTGATCCGAGCTTTTGAAATGCCAAAAGACATGGGCCTGATTTGCAGGACAGCGAGCGTCAACGCGACGCCGGAAATGCTCATCGAAGAAGCGACGGAGCTGCTGAAATCCTGGCAGATGATCGTCGAAGGCTTCCATAAGTCGACCAAGCCGACCTGCCTTTTTGAAGAGTCCGACCTGATTAAACGCGCCGTTCTGACCGCCGTCGACAAGAAATTCGATCGCCTGCTCGTCGACGACTACGCCACTTATCAGCGCTGCAAACGCATCTACGGCAAATACAGCGGAGAGCATCAGCTCAAGATCGAACTTTATCGCGACAAAGCACCCATGTTTGAACGGTTCAATGTCGAACGCGAGATCGATCGAGCCTTAAGACGAAAAATCTGGCTGCCCAGCGGAGGATATCTGTTTTTCGATAAAACGGAAGCGATGTATACCATCGACGTCAACTCCGGGCGCAGCACCAGCCAAAGCTCTTCTTCCGATGTCGAAGAAGCGCTTGTTCATATCAACATGGAAGCGGCGGAAGAAATCGCCCGCCAGCTCCGCATCCGCAATGTCGGAGGCCTTGTCATCTGCGACTTCATCGACATGCGATCGCGCAAAAATCAGCGCCGCGTTCTCGACCGCCTGAAAGAGGCGATGAAGGACGATTCCGCCAAATGCACGATCTTGGGGATGAGCGAATTCGGACTCGTGGAGATGACCAGACAACGCAGCAGGGAATCCCTCACTCAGACGATTTTCACCAGCTGCCCTTATTGCAATGGAAGCGGCATGATCAAGAGCCATGAGAGCGTCTCGGTCGAAATCGAGCGCGCTCTTAAGAAGCTCGTCAACCAGCAGCAGCACTTTGGACTCGAAATGATCGCGCACCCCGATCTCGACCATTACCTCGGCCACCATGAAAAGGACCAATTGCGCAAACTGGCCCAAAAACTGAATGCGGAACTGCGTTTCAGCAGCAACGACAACCTCCACCTGAACGAATTCCAATTCTTCTCGACGATCAATGGAAAAAAACTCGAAGTTTAAGCCCTTTTTCTCGAAGCTCGAGCAGTACAAGAAGGAGGGATCTATCCCTCCCAAATACTGCGATATCATCGAAAAATTCTATCTTTGCTATCAGGAAGCGATTGCCAGCGCCGAAGGGCCTGAAGATTATCACCATGAAGTGTTTCTCTCTCTGCTGGACCTGATCAAACAGCAGTGTCGCGAACCCTACGACTTTCAACCCTATCACGCTCTCATCCGCAAGCCCTTCGACTACTACCAATTTGGCATCGACCTGGTCAAACCCCTTGTCGACCTCCCCCATTCCACCCTAAGCGGACAGGACAACCTGAAAAATATCGTCGCCTCCCTGGAAAAAGGGGAGAATACAATCTTTCTTGCCAACCACCAGATCGAGGCCGACCCTCAGGCGATCAGCATAATGCTGGAGAATTCCTATCCCAGACTGGCCGAAGAAATGATCTTCGTCGCCGGTGAGCGCGTCATCACCGATCCGCTTGCCGTCCCTGCGAGCATGGGCCGGAATCTATTGTGCATCTACTCCAAGCGCTATATCGACCACCCGCCCGAGCTGAAAATGAAAAAACAGCTCCACAATAAACGCACCATGGAGCTGATGAGCCAGCTGCTGAGCGAAGGCGGCAAAGCTATCTATGTCGCCCCCAGCGGCGGCAGGGACCGTCCGAATGCAGAAGGAGTCGTCGAAGTGGCCCCCTTCGACGCTCAAAGCATCGAGATGTTCTATCTCATGTCTCAAAGGGCAGGCCATCCTACTCATTTCTACCCACTCGCTCTAAAAACTTATGAAATGCTCCCTCCTCCGCAAACGATTCAGGTCGAATTGGGAGAAGCAAGGGTCACCAAACGAGCCCCCATCCACATCGCGTTCGGAGCGAAGATCGACATGGAAAATTTCCCTGGCGGCGATTCCAAAGACAAGCACGAAAGGCGCTCGTCCAGAGCGGAGTATATCTGCAATCTCGTCCGCCGCGACTACGCCAAATTCCCCTGAATTCAAATCCTGTCGGCCGCATCGGCTACGCCTGGGAGATGCGGCCTTCGACCAATTGGATTTGAAAAATTCTCCCTCTCCCATGCATGATAAGACATAGATGCGAACGAGGAGTCATCCATGAAATGCCGTAAATCCGCTGTCTTCCTATCTTTATTGCTATTAACTGCGCTGCCGATTTCTTCGGAAGAGAGCAATTCGCCGCACATTTCCTATCAGATCATCGAGGACAAAGCGACGCTTCCAATCCTCAATCCCGCTCTTGATGGAAGAAAAGTGGAGAAACTTCTTTTAAACAACGGACTGCAAGTCTACCTCATCTCAGATCCGGGCGCAGAACAGTCTGCTGCAGGGGTCGCCGTTGACGCCGGCTCATGGGAGGATCCCAAAGAATATCCAGGAATGGCCCACTTCCTCGAACACATGCTGTTCATGGGGACGGAAGCCTATCCCAATGAATTCGAATACATGCAGTTTATCAGCGACCATGGAGGAAGCGTCAATGCCTTCACCGCCTCAGACCGCACGGTCTACATGTTCTCCGTCAACAATGATGCACTAGAAGAGTCTCTCGACCGCTTCTCCCACTTTTTCATCGATCCGCTCTTCTCCCCCAACTGTATCAACCGCGAACTACACGCTGTCGACCAGGAGCATTCCAAAAACATCGAGCATGACGGCTGGCGCCAGTACATGATCATGAAAGAAAGCGGGAATCCAAATCACCCCAATAGCGCCTTCTCCACAGGGAACGCTCAAACCCTTTCAGGAATCCCTCAATCCGCTTTGCGCAACTGGTACCAGACCCACTACAGCGCAGACCAGATGCACCTGGTGATGATCTCGCCTCTTCCCATCGAAGAAATGCGAGCTCTCGCCGTTCAGGACTTTTCAAGGGTTCCCCAATTCAAAGTCTCGCATAAGCAGATGCCTCTCGACGTCACTTCCGCCCAGCAGCGCGGACATATGACCTTCATCAAGCCTGTCAAAGACATCAAGCAGCTCTCCCTGAATTGGGAAATACCCGCCGTCTTTGCAGAAGACACGACTCGCAAAGCTCCCTTTCTCATCGCCTACGCGCTCGGGCAGGAAGGGGAGAACAGCCTGACCCAAGTACTGAAAAAAGAAAAAATTGCCGAAAGCGTCCGCGTCAGCTGCGACAGAATGAGCAAACAAACCCTCTTCTTCTCGATCGACATCACGCTGACCGACTTTGGCCTGACACAGGTCGACACCGCAATCATGCGCGTAAACCAGGCGATCGCCCGTTTGAAAAAAGAGGGCTTTCCCTCCCATCTCTTCGACGAGATTCAAACGATGGCAAAATTAAACTATCAATTCCAATCGCGCGACGACGCTTTTAATACGATCATGACGATCGCCTCCGACTTGCCCTATGAGGACCTTTCTTCTTTTCCCGAAAAACTCCGCATTCCCACTAAATACGACCCTGCTTTTATTCAGTCTTTCGTAGACACGCTCAAACCGGAAAAGTGCCTTTATTTTGTCCTGGCCGACCCTGCAAAAACAGGCGTTGCCATGGACACTAAGGAAAAGTGGATGAACGCCGAATATTCAATCAAGCCGGTTTCGAGGGCACACCTGGCGGCATGGAACGACGCAGCGCCGATCCCGGCCATCCAGCTTCCTCCGCAGAACCCCTATCTGCCCAAGCAACTTGGCCTGGTCTCCGCAACCGCAGAGCATTCTCAAGACAACCCTCTCCTGCTCGCCTCAGATGAGGGCAGCGCTATCTATTACGCTCAGGACACCCGCTATAAAGTCCCTGAGATAGCATTCCAATTCAGTTTCAAATCCCCCCTCATCGAGAACACGGCAAAGTCACAGGTGCTGTCCGACCTCTACGTCAGAGCGCTTACTGAAAAGCTCTCAGCCGACCTTTCCCTGGCCTCCAGCGCAGGATTGGGAACCCGTTTCTACACGGACGACTTTGCTCTGAAGCTCTCTTTAACTGGATATAACGACAAAGCTCCTCTGCTGCTAAATCAGATCTTCTCTTCATTTAAAAGCGTCTCCCCGACAAAAGAGGAATTCGAGATCTACCGCACATCCCTCGCCTCCGATTACGACAACTCTTCAAAAGAGCTGCCGGTGCGCCAGGCGATGCAGCAGCTCGACGGGATCCTGTTCAACAAACCCACCGAGCTTGAAAAGCTCTCCGCCATCAAAGCGCTCACCTTTGATGAGTTTTCCCAGTTCGCCAAAAACCTCTTCCAAACGACCTATACAGAAGGGATGCTCTACGGCAATATCAGCCAGCAGGACGCTCAGGCACTGTGGGGAAATCTCCGCACCGAGCTTGCTTCCCATCCTTTTGCACTTTCTGAACATCCGAAAAAGAAAGTCCTCGTTCTGTCTGAAAAATATGGACCCTACAAAATTGTCCAGTCCACTGACCGCCAAGGCAGCGGCGTCCTTCTCCTTCTTCAGGAAGGCCCCTTTAGCTTTGAGCGCAAAGCGATCCAGCAAGTGCTAGGCTATGCCCTTTCCGATTCATTCTTCGACACTCTCCGAACCAAGCAGCAGACCGCCTATATCGCCAAAGCATGGAACACAGAGGAAGAACGCCAGCTCATGCAATTCTTCGCTGTCCAGTCGAGCACTCATACGCCGACAGATCTGCTTGCTCGTTTCGAGCTCTTCCTGGAGAGCTTCGACAAGAACCTCACTGTCCAGATTCCCGAAGGGCGTTTTGAAAGCATCCGCGCCACGCTAATCACTCTTTTGAAGATGCCTCCTGAAAATATGCCTAGCATGGCAGCGCTTCTTAATGAGCTGGCGTTCGAATACCATGACTTCAAATGGATGGACAAGCGGATCGAAAGCATGAAAGAGTTAAACTATGAACGATTCAGCGAAATGGCCCATCAGCTCCTCTCCAGGGGCAACCCCCGCCGTCTGGCTGTTTTGATGGAAGGGGTGATCACTCCCGAGAACGATTTCCACTATGAATTGATCACTAAGGAAGAAGTAGGCTCATTGGGCTCCTTCTTTTCAGTCCGCTAGTTTGAAAGGGGGCTTTTCAGTCCCCTTTTTCCAATTCCTTCTCGATTCCGCTTAGATTATTCTGAGGTGAAATAGGCTGAAATGCAGATGTCCCTCAATTGCATTTTTTTTGAAAAGATGGTAGGAAAGTGACTATGGCTAGAAAACTCCTTTCGATCTTACCTTTTGCCCTCATTTTGCTTGGCATTCTCATCTTTTATGTAAGCGGCGCATACCACCTATTCAGCTTCGAAGCGATACAGCAGGAGCACCTCAAATGGAAGTCCTTCGTTCATGAGAAGCCTGTTGTCTCCGCCCTCTATTTCATCGGAGTCTACGTCTTGTCCGTGGTATTGGTGATCCCCGATTCTACTGTGCTGACGGTGTTGGGTGGGTTTTTATTCCCCATGCCGCTTGCGATCGCATACACATGCATTTCAGAGACGATCGGCGGAACGATCTTCTTCCTGGCAGCACGAATGGCCTATCTGGAAACAATGGGAAGGAAAAAAAAAGGAGTGTTGAACGAGATGCAGAGGAAATTCCACGAGGACCAGGCATGCTACCTGCTCTTTTTACGCTTTTCCCACCTGCTCCCTTTTTGGGTTATCAATCTCGGAGCGGGGGTCTTTCATGTCAGGCCTATGACATTTATCTGGACAACCCTTGTCGGGGTATTCCCCCTCACCTTCTTCCTGGTTGAGGGAGGCGAGAGCCTTTCAAAGTATTTTGAGACCCATACCTATTTTCAACTAAGAGGGGTGTTCACTCCAGCGCTCAAAGTCACGCTGATCGCGCTCGGCTGCATCGCCCTGTTGCCTATCCTATACAAGAAGTTCAAACGTTCCTCCCAAAGATAGATCCGCGGCAATCAACGAAGACAAGGATTATAAATCAGGGTCGCGGCTGCTGCGAAGGATATTCACGCCAAAGATCCAGGAAGTCAGCCGGACGATCTCGGAAAGACTATAAAGGGAGATGAAGGCAATCCCTCCCCAGATTCTGCGCATCCTCTCATACCAGAGGACATCGGGACCGCGTTTAGAGTTCTCGAGATGGTTGAAGAGCTGTTGCGTATCTTCCACACAATGCATCTGATAGGGGAAAGAAGTATTGTCAAAGATTCGATGAGAGTGGAGCGTAAAGGCGGCGATCTTCTTGTTCTCATGGTCGACTTCCATCAGCTGGATGTTGACGTCTGGACGGTTGACGCCCCATCCAATATGCTTACCGCCAACATAGTGGCAAAAATCCCCTTTCATCCTGTAAATCTGAATGTTCAAAGGCTCGGTGCGCAGCGGTTTCCTGTTCATCGATTCCGCAAAACGCTCAGCTGTTTCATCATCCACGCTCGGATCGTTATAAAAGACGGCGTGTGAGACATTGTCGGCATGTGCAGCTAGAAAGTACTGAGCATGCGCTCCGCCGAGACTATACCCTGTGATGGAGATCTTTTCGTTGTTTCGTCTGAAATGCGGATCGCTCATCAATTGCCTGAAACTCGCAGCAGCAGCCTTCCAGCCCATCTCTCCCACATTAGGCTGGACGTCATTCAGGTAGGTCTCGAAGGCGTCTTCGTTGGAAAAAGCCCATTGCGAGGGGCGGAATACAAGAAGAGGCTTCAATGTAGAATTGGATGTCGCAGGCTTTAGAGCATACGCGACGAGGCCATCCCCCGTCCCGATCTTGCGATGGACTTTGTAATAATCGATGCGCCCGTCCTGTCCCGGAGCCGGGATCAATTGCCCCTCTATCAGTTCACGATTGACGACGACCTTGCTTACTCTCTCAAGCCAGGCAGGGAAAGTGAGCCTCTCGACATCGGAAAAAAGCAACTGTTTCTCTTTGTCCATCAGCTTTTTGTCATGAAAAAAGTAGGCAAGGAGGGATCCCGGAGAACCGGAGATTTTCACAGGGTCGCGGTAGCCTCCGACGATGCCGAAAGGCTGTACCAGGCGGATCCGCTCTGACAACTGCTCACGTGTGATCGTCTTGATCTTTTCAGGAAAACGGGACTTGATGTCGCGGCCCATCAGCTGGCTTGACCCGATGCTGAACAGCTCGACGTGCTCTGGCAAAAGCGGCTTGCCTGATCTTTCCATTCGGGTAAAGTTAATCTGACTGCGGTAGCGGTGGCAGATCCAATCGAATTTCCTCTGTCCAATTGTCCCTACAACGCTTTCCCGGAAGATTTTCCATGTCTGTTTATTCTGTTCCTTAGCCTCAGTTGTAAGGGAGCCTGTAAGGTCCAATTGCGATACACCAAGCGTTCGACTATCAGCGCTCAAGTATTTTGCAGTAGGAGAGCTGAAAGCCTGCTGAGCAGACTCAACAAAATGATTTATTCGTAAAATTGATGACATGGTTTTTTATCCAACATTAGTTAAATTATAACAAAAAAAAGCGTTAAACACAATGAACAATCATCAATAAAATCGAAAATACAATATCAATTAAACATCAATTTCGAATGCAGATTAATTTATAATTAAAAATTCCTCAAATTATCCAAATTCATAATAAACATTGATTGTGGTTTTCGAATTAAGAAAAATCAATTTTCGAACAGACAGTCAATGGCCAAGATAACACTTAGTAAATCGAATTAAAATATTTCCTTTCTCTGCGCAGTATAATAGCCATTAAGCTGTATATATGCAAAATTTTAATGCCTCTTACTGGGATGAAGGCCTTAAGCCAGGACATAAAAAAACCGAGGGGGATGCCCCCTCGGTTTTTTCTTTTCAGGAAGGATGAATTTAGCCTATTCCATCTTCATATTGTGATAGACGGCATCGACATCGTCCAAAGCCTCAAGATAGTCAATCAATTCGAGATTGAGCTTCTGCGTCTCGGCATCGCATTCGACATAGAGCTTGGGGATCATCTCAAGCTCCGCGCTTTCCGTTTTAATGCCCAACTGGTCAAGTTTTTCTTTAACCTGGATCAGCTGGTCGGGAGGGGTAGTGATAAGGAAGGCTTCATCGGTTGCTTCAAAGTCTTCAGCTCCAGCCTCTGTAGCGGCTAAGAACAGATCATCTTCTTTGGCGCTGTTTTTGAGGACTTGGATCACCCCTTTGCGGTCAAAATTGAAGGTAACCGAACCGGGGCTTGCGACTGTCCCGCCTTTTTTATTGGTGGCGATACGCATGTCAGAGGAGATTCTGTTCTTGTTGTCGGTCATCACCTCAGCAATGATCCCTACTCCCCCATGGCCGTAGAGCTCATAGGTCATTTCAGTAAAGTCGGCCTGATCTGCGCTGGTCGCTTTCTTGATGTTGCGCTCGATATTGTCATTGGGAAGGTTGGCGATTCTTGCCTTTTGGATGACGAGGCGCAGCCTGGAGTTGGATTTGGGATCGGGTCCTCCCTGTTTTACCGCGCTGATGATCTCTTTGACCAAACGGGAAAAGATTTTACCCTTGATCGCATCGGCCCTGCCTTTGCGATGCTTGATGTTGGCCCACTTGCTATGTCCTGCCATAAATTCTCATTTCATTAAGAGAGTTGGAAAAAAAGCCGTTTATTTTCTTCTTCCCAGCGCTTGGCGACGGCGTACTCGGCAAACTCCATTTCCTTCTGCTTGAAGTCGGAATGATGGATGCTGTACCTCCCCTTTTTTACCTTGACGGGAGGGCAAACGCTATGGAGCATCTCATGATACACGACATAAGAGATAAAGTAAGGGGGAAAATGGGTCTGGTCGAGCAGCCTGTGGATCTTGATGAGCTTGTCATGGAAGCAGTAAAGGCCCAGTTTGCGGTGCCGTCTTGCTCTACGCTTGGCGCTTCCGAACCAGGTGATCTCCAATTCCAGTTTCCCTTCAAAATAGGAAGCGTTGATAGAATTGTAGATAGCCTTCAGATCATAAAGATCGCCCTGGGTCTCAATTTTAAGCTTAGGGAAGCGGCGCTTTCGCACCCCCCTTTTTTTCGCCGCGGGCTTTGGCTTAGACTCAAGCTTGCGTCCAAACAGCTTTTCCAAGTTGCGTAAAGAAAACAATTTCATGCGATCATTCCGCTATTTTGAAAGCTTTGATTTTGAAGTTGTTTGGGTAAAAACAGTGGGAAGGTCTCATAGATATTTTTGCATGAAAACTTTGCCGATATACTTACCCTCTTCCTTAATGAAGCGCGACTGGCTTCCAAACTCTTTAAATCCCAGGCGCTCATAGAGTCGCTTGGCCGGATTGCCCTCGTAAACTTCCAGGTGGAGAATCTCAATCTTAAACTTCTCTTTGGCATGCTTCATGAGCTGCTCCAGAAGCTGCCTACCGATTCCTTTGCCCCTCATATCCTCTTTGACAATGATAGAAAGAAGACAGGTATGGGACAGCTTCTTATAGGGCTGGATATAGAGGTTGGCCATTCCACAAGGCTCCCCGTTCCAAAGCGCGGTGATCGCAGCCTGGATACGGGAATACCCGATCCAGATCCGCACGGCATCTTCGATCTCTCGAGCATCGTACATGGGAAACCAGCGCAGGATCTTGGGATCGGAGAGCCACTGGGAAAGAGGAACAGCGTCTTCCTGGTTGGTGAGTCTAAAGGTGAGAGGAGAAGCGGTATCTTGCATAGTGCCTTCCTAAAGAAAACTTTCATAGAGGATGCGGGAATGGTAGCCGTCTTTGTCTTTGACAAATCGCTCCTGCCGCGCAAACTCATGGAAATCATGTTTTAACAAAAGGCTGATCACGGGATTCCCTTCGAAGACCTCAATATGGATAAGGTCGAGATGGAAATAGTTTTTGGCCAAATGCTTCAAATTTTTAAGCAAAGCCGATCCGATCCCTTGCCGCTGGTACTTCGGATCGACGACCAGCTTGAATAAACAGTGGTGGGCGACCTTGCGGTAGGGCATCAGGAACAACGTGCCAATGCCGCAAGGCACTCCATTCAACGTAGCTGTGATGCTTGAGCTGTAGCGGCTAAAGCCGATCCAGCACTGCACCGCATCTTCAATTTCGCGCTCTTCGGAAACAGGGAACCACTTTTGCACGTCAGGACTTAAAAGCCACTGGCGCAAATGGGGCAAATCTGTCACATAAGTATAGCGGATATCCAATCCTGAAGGCTCTGTCATTGCTTAACCGAACTCCTTGAGGTAGGCGTTGACGAAGTCGTCCAACTCCCCATCCATCACAGCGTGAATATTTCCTACTTCATACTTTGTCCGCGTATCTTTGACAAGCGTGTAAGGCTGGAACACATAGTTGCGGATCTGGCTGCCCCAGGCAATCTCCTTTTTCTCGCCTGCCATCTCTTTCAGCTTGCTCTCCCGCTCGGTCAGCTCCTTCTCATAAAGCTTGGCCCGCAGCATCTTGAGGCACGTCTCGCGATTCTGAATCTGACTCCGCTCACTTTGGCACGAAACGACGATCCCGGTTGGGGTATGCGTCATCCTGACAGCGGAGTCCGTCTTGTTGACGTGCTGCCCGCCAGCTCCCGAGGCACGGTAAGTGTCGACTCGAATGTGCTCCGGCTTGATCTCGACCTGAATGTCGTCGTCGATCTCCGGCGTCACGTCTACGGAAGCAAAACTGGTGTGTCTACGGGCATTGCTGTCGAATGGAGAAATCCTGACAAGGCGGTGTACGCCGCGCTCGGCTTTGCAATATCCGTAAGCGAACGGCCCGCTGAATTTTAAAGTGACGCTCTTGATGCCGGCGACATCGCCGTCCACCATATCCAGAGTATCGATCTTCCAACCCCTCTTGGCTGCCCAGCGCTGGTACATCCGGGACATCATCCCGGCCCAGTCGCACGCTTCAGTCCCCCCAGCACCAGCGTTAATGCTCAAGAAACAATTCTTGTTGTCGAGCTCTCCAGAGAGCATCCGCCGCACTTCGAGTTCCGCCAGCGTCTTATCCACCTGGTTCAATTCGAAGACGAGCTGAGAGAAGAACTCGCCATCAGTAGATTCATCGACTTCAGGCAGAAGCTCTCTTACATTGTCAAAACGCTGCTTCAGCTCCTTATAAGGAATTGTCCAGGCTTTGAGATCGTTGCACTGGCCGATGACCTTCTGAGCGGCATTATTATCATCCCAAAAATCGGGAGTTTCCATTTTAGATTCGAGTTCCTTGACCTGCCTTTCTTTATTGGCCAAGTCAAAGATACCTCATCATGTGAAGGAGGCGGGCGTCGATGCTCTTGATCTGCTCTTGGATTTGTTCGTTCATAAATACTCTACCGTTATAGGTTGATTAATCCTTAGGAATATCTCATATCCTTAAAATATATGTCAAAAACGCAATGTGGAAAACTCGAGAGAAAAACAGGAGGAAAACGAAGGTAAAAAATTGCTTGAAATTTATACAACCTTAACCAGCTCTTTACATTAATCAAGATGAAGCTATAATCAAACGAAGTTTCGAGAGAACTCCATTTTCGGAGAGTCTGATCGGGCAGATTGCAGAAAATTCGAGAGAGTTGGAAAAACATTTTCCCACAAACTTTAGTTTTCGATATGATGCTCACATCTGGACGATTTCTCTTTGAGAAATTTAACGCTACATCTCTATATCAGGAGGTCATTATGTCAATGAGAATTCAAGATGCACTTTCCAATTGCTGCGAAGGGATCAAAGATTTTGCTTCCTCAGCTGCTTCATGGATCGGCAAAACTGTATCAGCTGCTGGTACTTATATCTCTGAAACTGTTTCAAAAGTGGCTGAATTCGTTAAGCCTCATTTCGAGAGCCTGAAAACATTTGCTCAAGAAAACAGACAGTCAATCATAATCGCAGCTGTTGCTTTCGCCGTTGGCGCAGTAGCAACCGCGATCATCACAAACGTTTTCTGCAGAGGAACAAACACAACTCCACCTGTAACAACAGCTGGACCAACTGCAGCAACAACCGTGTAATGACTGGGACTTTCGTTCCAAGTTTCCTTGGCAGCAGGTTAATAGCCTGCTGCCTTTTTTGCATATAAACACTTCTTAATATGATGAAATTTTTTGTCACCATTCTCGCCACGTCAATAGCTGCGATCCACCCACAGCAAGCGATGACATCCACCCCGCCAAAGCACGTTTCCCTCGAACTTGAGCAAGAGAGTTCAGAGCGCCCCCTCCAAATCAAAGGCATGATCCCTTCCTGGCTTTCAGGAACCCTCGTCAGAAACGGTCCTGTCACAGTCACTGTTGACGGAAAGGCCAATGCCCACTGGTTTGACGGACTTGCCATGCTGCATGCATTCACTTTCGAAAATGCGAATGTCGTCTACGCCAATCGTTTCCTGCGCACGGACGCCTACAAAACCGTCTTCGAAGAAGGAAGCTTAAATTATAGTGGATTCGCATCCGATCCCTGCCGTTCTCTATTTCAGCGCTTCTTCACTTGGCTATTTTCTTCCTCAGAACCCGCACTCCACAACGCCAACGTCAACATCGCAAAAATAGCCGATCAGTACGTCGCCCTGACTGAGGTTCCTCTACCGGTCCGATTCGACCGCCAGACCCTTGACACCTTGGGTGTGCTCAACTACCAGGATGAGCTGCCCAAAGACAAATGCTGGGAGTCGGCCCATCCCCATTACGACAACGCGCACAAGGAGACTATCAACTACCTCATCAAGTATGGAAGGACAAGCTTTTATACCTTGTACCGGATCCAGGACGAAACTTCTGAGCGAAAAATCATCGCCGAGATCCCCGTTGACAGGCCCTCCTACATGCACAGCTTCGCTCTCACGGAAAATTATGTTGTCTTTACTGAATTTCCCTTCCGCGTCAACCCGATCGATATGATCCTTTCGAAACAGGCCTTCATTAAGAATTTTAAGTGGATGCCTGACGAGGGAACACGCTTTATCGTCGTGGAAAGAGCAACTGGTAAAGTTGCAGGAGAGTATACGACCTCCTCATTCTTCGCCTTCCACCACGCTGCCGCCTTTGAGCAGAAGGACGAACTAATCATCGATGTCGTGTGCTATGACGATGCAGCTGTCATCACAGGCGTCGCCGATCATTTCAAGGAGGAATCGGGCGTTGATGTCGATCCTGAAAACGCGCTGACGCCCTCCCGTCTGATGCGCTACACTCTGTCCATGAAAACAAATGAGCTCTCATCGGAGCTGATTTTGAAAAAACCAATCGAATTTCCGCGCATCAACGACGCATTCGACTCTAAGCCCTACCGTTATATGTACCTCACCGATCCACGCGATTACGCAACGGCCGAAGACATCCGTCCGCTCTACAAAATTGACATGCAGACAAAGCAAGTTTTATCCTGGGCGGAGAAAGGATGCTACCCAGGCGAGCTCGTCTTTGTCCCGAAACCCGATTCCCAAGATGAAGATGACGGCGTTGTCATGACGATTGTGTTAGATCACCTCAACAACGGATCGTTCCTGCTTATTCTCGATGGAAAAACTTTTCAGGAAGTGGCAAGAGCGGTTGCTCCCTATGCGATTCCGGCAGGTCTGCATGCGCAGTTCTTTGATTAGCACAGGTATCGATACGTCCTAGATCTCAAGCTGGATGGCTCCGTCGTCTGCAAGATGATAGACCCATCCGGTTTCATGCCCTGACAGGGCCTCTGTTTTGAACTTAATCTCGCCCTCCGCTTCAATTGCAGTCACTCGGGTTCCCGATTCAACCACGATGCGCATGCCGCCATTAAGATTCACGTTCTCAGCGATGAACTCTCCGTCTCCTCGAAGCTGAATTTCGCAGAGTTCGGCGCGCTCGATCTGATCCCTCCAAAAGCTATTGAGGGCTTCCCAGTCGACGCCGCGATTGCGCACAGTCACATTGCGCAGGCGGCACTTTCCGGTCTGATCAGAATAGTGCAGGATTCCTTCTTCATCTTTTTCACCCATGACCTGCTCTGCAATAACATGCAGAGAACCGAAAAGGGTCAGATTTTCAATATCTGCCTCGGCAATTTCCAACTTCATTTCGCTGTGTTGATTGAGAGTGCCTCCTCGCAGCTTTTGTCCAATCACCGAAAAGAGGGGGCCAATAGCCGGATGATAGGAAAAAAGAAAGGAAGGCCCCTGATGAAGATAGGAATCCATGCTTGGCATCGGAGGAAGAGAAAAATGGCAATAGTTGCTGAGCAGATCGTAAGCATTCAAAAGCTGGTCGTAATAACAGCCTTCAGGTGTTTCCAACAGAGAGGCGCCGGGAAGCAGAAGCTTTTTAGTCGTCGAGATCGTTTTGCGCCGATGGTTGTATGTCAAATAGGTGCGCAATCCGACATCTTTGATTGGAACATTGGAGTCCGCAGCCTGCTCAAAACAATCCGCAAGGTTCTGCATCGTCGATTCCAACCTCGCTACTTCTTTTTCCTGCAGGTTCCCCTCGGAATCAGTGAAGGACATCGTCTTCAGATTGACGAGCATGCCCGGGATGGGGCAGCACTTGACCGTCTCCTTAACCGCAGCAATGTCCGCAAACAGAATATTGGTGTTGGAGGGAAATTGAGAGTAGGAACTTCCCAGGTTCTCAGGGACGTCCCGGATACGGAATTTGGGGAAGTCGCAGTACTCGACGTTGGTCAGGCAATAATGGCTTTGATCCCCGGACTTTTTTTCGAAGAGAATATTGACCCCTTCGGCCGATTTCACTTGTCTTGGACAGGAAGCGAACCCAAACGCCTTGTCATCGCGGAATCCAATCCCGCAAAAGGCGAGTACCCCATAATCAATCCCTGCGATCGGATTATTGATCTGGCGCACTAGCACTTTTTTTCTCCCGAGCTTCTGCATCCAGTCGAAAACACCTTCTTCTTTTGCTACTTTCCAAATGACGCCATGCCCTCCGGGCTTCATCAAGAACTTCATCGGCCCGCTCAAACACCATTTTCCATTCTTGTCCATCGTCGGAACAACAGGCTGGCAAAAAAGACGGAATGAGTCTTTAGGGCGTCCGAACCATTGCTGGGTTTCGCAAAGGTCCAGGATATGCCGGTGGTTGTCTTTTTCAACCGAGGTCATCATTGCAATCGGCGTTGTCGTCTGCTCGCCGAACAATTTATAGTATAGATACTCTCTCGCCTGGACATCGCGGATTAATCCTTCGAGCAGCGTTCTTCCGCAGAAGAAAAGCTTGGCGGCAGGCATTGGCTGACCGCAGCCAGGATCGCAAAATTTCAATCTGTCCGCAGCCCCGCCCACAGGATAGATCTCTGCAAGAAGAGGAAGGGCGACGATCCCTTGGAGAATATACTGCCGCACTTCTTCGTCTTCAGAGGAAATATCGATTCCGGGAGGACGGTGATAGCGGCCACGGTCCAATGCCTCGGATTCCTCTCCCTGTGAGAGCAACGAGAACATCGTCCAATGGTAGCCGATGATACCCCCGATCTCTTTGTAAAACGTTTCGACGGGAAATAACTCTTCGATAAGTTCCCTGAGCTTTTCAGCAAGCAAAGCCGGTTCTCCACTGGAAATAAGCAGATGCTCCTCTTGTCCGATCGCGATCAGGGATTTGATGATCAGTTCACATTCAGGACTTAAAGACGCAGAAAATGTGCGGAGCCAGCTCGGGCTTTGCATCCAGCGCTGAACACGTTGATTCCTGTCGAGCGCCTCTATCCTCTCTCTATCGTTGCCGCATTTTTTGAGCGCTTCCACAAGCTCAGAAAGTTTCTGCAGATCGCTTTCTACGTCCAATTCTTGTTCCATGATCCTCTTAACCAAATGGAGAAAATTGCCACGGATTCCATCTAAAAGCAAGAATTTCCAGTGCGGAGACTCACTTTCCCTATGATTTTCCTCGAAGAAATTTAGTTTTTCACACCATCTTCACAAATAATTGTATATTAGACACTTAAACCCTTCTTCCCTTTGGAAAAGAAAGAAACCCTTAAGAGCCTGCAACGATTTTTTTTGACTATAAAATCGCTAGAGAGATACAACTTGTCATTCGAGGAATAAAAGATTCTGCCTCGAAAGTCTGTCCAAATAATTTGTGAGGATAGGCCTGAAAACAGTTTGTAAGCTAAATACCCTTAACTTATTAGGGAAAACGCTTATTCTGACACATAAGGAGATAGCAAATGGCAAAGAAAGAGAAATCATCCAAATTCATGCAACCGATGCAGATCAGCGACGAACTCGCTGCTGTTGTAGGCAGAGGACCGCTGCCACGCACTGAAGTGACAAAGAAACTGTGGGCCTACATCAAAGCTCATAAGTGCCAAGATACAAAGAACAAGCGCAACATCAACCCAGATGATAAGCTCGCGAAAGTCTTCGGTGGCAAGAAAACGATTAACATGTTTGAAATGACGAAACTCGTCAGCAAGCATCTTACCTAATTCTCTTTGCTCGCAGAATGCAGCGCAAGTTGCATTCTGCACCTCACTCGATGACCTCCATGACAGCTTTGTTGATGCCTCCAGCCGGAGGAGCCGGCCACCGGGAAAAATTCTCGGCTATTCTTTATTTTCTTTGCTCCGAGCAGAGGAGGGACCGCCATGTCCGCCTCTGATCAAAATTGCAAATACAAGATGACAGTCGCCTATGACGGGACGCAATTCGGCGGCTGGCAAGTGCAGCCCAACGCCGTCTCCATTCAGTCTCTGATCGAGCAATCGCTCGCCACGATCCTTCGCGACAGCATTTCTCTTTTTGGTTCGGGGCGCACAGACGCCGGCGTTCACGCGCTCTCTCAAGTCGCCCACTTCACGACCCGGCAGCCCATTGATCTCTCCAAGACGCTTGCTTCCTTAAACGGCCTTCTGCCAAGCGACATCCGAATCATGACACTTGAATGCGCCGATCCAGACTTCCATTCCCGCTTCAGCGCGGTCTCGAAGACCTATCACTACCGCCTCCATATCGACGCTATCCCCGATCCTTTCAAGCGACGCTATGCCTATCACGTGCCGCATCCTGTCGATTTAACACTCCTCAAAGAAGCCGCCTTCCATTTCATCGGCACACACGATTTTACCTCCTTTGCAAATGAGGCCAGCCGCGGCTCTGCCGCAAAAAACGCGGTGAGAACGCTCTATCGCCTCGACATCGTCGAAGAACCGGGCGGGGCAAGACTGGAGTTTCAGGGGGATGGCTTTTTGTATAAAATGGTCCGCAACATCGTCGGGACTCTGCTCGACGTCTGCGCGAATAAGATTTCCAAAGATGAGATCCCTTCGATCCTCAAGGCAAAAGATCGCAGGCTGGCGGGAAGATCAGCTCCCCCCCATGGCCTCTATCTTATCAAAGTCGAGTATTAGGGAGCGTACCTAAAACTCAACTTTTGAAATTGCTTGGGGATAGTTACGCAAGAGTTCTATTGAGAAGGGATAGCTTTTCGCAGTGTTTAGCGCCGAGACTGATTCCCTCTCCGATATGCTTATGGTCGGAAGGACAGATCAAAAACGCGTCTACGCCGGCAGCAAGCAGCGCCTTCAATCCTTTTAAAGTATCCTCGAACCCGACAATCCTGTCCCCAGGTTTGGCAAGGGCAGCGATCGCCTTGAGATAACCTTCCGGTGAGGGTTTGGGAGCGGAATAATCTTCGCGTGTGATCCAAAGTGGAATCTTTTGAAGATCCGGCAGGGCTCTCTTGATGACATCGATCTGGGCTTTGGGAGAATTGGTGACGACCGCGCTTTTGACTTTTCGCTCGTCCAGGGCGTTGATCAGAGGCAGAGCGCCTTCCATCAGCTCCAATCGTGTGCTTTGCAGCATTTCGACGTAGAGCCTCTTTTTCTCTTCATAGAGCTCCTCTTTGGTAGGCCCCTCTTTGAAGACATCAGGGTATTCCCTCTGCATTCCATCAAAGAAACCCATGGCTTTCCCATGAGCCTCGAGGCAAAAGCGCTCAAAGTCCCAATTCAATGGGCAGCCCCTGTGGCGGGCCATTTCCAGATAAGCTCTATAGTGGAGCTGCTCGGTATCCACCAGAAGTCCATCAAAATCAAAGAGAAAGAGCTGATATTCCTGTATCCAATCCATCTTTGGCCTTTTTTTTTATGTTCGATTATAATCTTCGCCAGTCCCCTATGTCCAGCTTAGAAAAGCCGGAATAAATTTAATTTTTAATTTACACGCCTCACCCTCAGAGAGAGATTGCAGGAGATCCAAATCATGATGGAAGAAGCTCAGATCTCGCTGCCCAACATCGCTGACGGCGAGGACAAAAGCTCCCCTTTAAAAAACCGGATCAGAAAAAACTATCGGCATGTTCGCAAGTTTGCCAAACGGACCCAGACGGACTGCTTCCGCATTTACGACAGAGAAATCCGCGAGTATCCCCTGGCGATCGATTTTTACGCCGGCAGATTTTGCGTGCACTATTTCTCAAAGATCCGGGATATCGAAGAACCCCCGCCGGAACTTGCTCAGGAAGTCACCGAAACGCTATGCGCGATTTTCGAGACGACCCCCGAATTTATTTTCTGGCGCACCCGCAAAAAGCGGGAACGGCTGGAACAATACGAAAAAACAGGGGACTCCAAGGAATTCTTCACCGTTCACGAATATGGGGTTAAATTCAGGATCAACCTGACCGATTATCTCGACACCGGCCTCTTTCTCGACCATCGCGAAACCCGCAAAGTGGTCGCCTCTGTCTGCAGCGGCAAGCGGGTCCTCAATCTCTTTGCCTACACCTGTTCCTTCAGCGTGCATGCAGCGGCATCCGGCGCCCTCTTCACCAAGAGCGTGGACATGTCAAACACCTACACCCTGTGGGGCAGGAACAACTTTTCTCTCAACTCGATCTCGCTGAAGAACAATCCGATCGTCCGCGCCGACTGCCTGAAATTTTTAGATGAAGAGATGGCGTCAGGAACAAAATACGATGTCGTCATCATCGATCCTCCCACTATCTCCCGCTCCAAGAAGATGGACCAGATGTTCGATATTCAATTCGACTACATCCCGCTGCTCACCAAAGCGCTCAAACTGCTGGCAAAAGGAGGGACTGTGTTTTTCAGCACCAATTCCCGAAGATTTGTTCTGGACGAGACTCTTTTCCCAACCTGCTGTTTCGTCGACATCTCGGAAAAAACAATCCCCCTGGATTTCCATGACCCCAAGATCCACCGCTGCTGGAGGATCTCCGTTAAACCTTGAGTGGTCAATCATGCATCTGATCATTGACGTTCTGGAGCCGCTCGACATTACTTTTCCATTGCGCAATTTGCGCCTTTCCTTTTTCGTTCAGAGGATTTTCTGTCAGATCTACGGATCCTAAATGGGTCCAGGTAGGGAAATCATCCGGCAGCTCTTGCAGGTCGTTGTCCGATAAATTCAAAAAGCGAATTGCTTTCAACTGTCCGAGAAATGGAGGAAGAGAGTCGATATGATTTTTTTGGAGCCTGAGCCTTTGAACGTTTGGAAAATAAGTCAATTCGATCGGAATGTAGCGAATCCCCAAATCGGAGAGATCCATAAATATGACCGATTCGCGAATCGCCTCGGTATCAGGAGATTGGATCCACTCTCGCACCATTTGCGGTGTCTGGAAATCGCAGGCAAATGGACTTAAAGAGGGCCAGACTCTCTTCCACATCTCCATCAAACTGAAATCAACAAGTTTACTATGTAGAGCAGCCTGAAGAGAGGAATAATGCGCGCACGCCAGTTGAAGCTCCCCATTGCGCACCACTACTTCTCTATTCTTCCATTCCCGATTGAGGGAGCGAAAAAGCTCAAGATAATTGAACCCTTCAGGAAGCTGTCCATCGATCCGGAATTGATTCTCCGCGCGGGCGATTGCAAACTGGGTGTGAAGGGGGCCGACCGGTGGATGCTGCTTGAGATATTGCCATCGTTTTCGGACAGATTCGTTGATTGGTTTTAGCCAATCTCGGCAAACAAGCCTGGATCCAAGATTGCCATCCGACGACAAAACAACGTCAAAAATTTCGACCTGCTTTTCAGGAGGAAGAAAGAAAAACAAAGCGGTTTGAGTAGCTGATGTAGACATAAAAACAACTTTCCTTCTTGGCTGGACTTCTCAGATCGCTCCGCTGACTTCAAGTCCTGTCATCGGCAAAAAAAAAGCTCCCATAAATGGGAGCGTAATTTTTGCCGATGACAGGACTTGAACCTGCACTCTATTGCTAGAAGTAGATTTTGAGTCTACCGCGTCTACCATTCCACCACATCGGCAAAAGAATGACGCGCCAGCATAGCCGATCGACCGATAACAATCAATCCCATCCAGGATGGGAAAGATTTTTTTTAATATTATTAAGGAAAAATCCCCCGTGAAAGACCACCCCCGGGGAATCTTAAGACTGGCTTAACCCTTCAAACCTGAGAGGATCTGTCGCAGGACATAAGGAAGGATTCCCCCATTCAGGTAATATTCGATGTCGATCGGGGTATCGAGTCGGGCGATCAGCTGTACGCGGTCGGCTTTTCCGCCGCCGCGGTCGATTTCAAGGGTGACTTCCTGATGAGGCCTGAGTTCTTTTTCCAGGCCGACGAGAGTGAACGTCTCATTCCCTTTGATCCCAAACGACTCCAGACTGTCCTGCTCTTTAAATTGCAGCGGGAGCACTCCCATGCCCACCAGGTTGCTGCGGTGGATCCTCTCAAAACTCTTGGCCACGACAGCCCGGACTCCGAGCAGCGCAGTGCCCTTGGCGGCCCAGTCCCGCGAGCTTCCCATTCCATAGTCCTTGCCGGCGAAGACGATGAGCGGAGTATTTCTCTTCGCGTAGATCTCGCACGCGTCGAAGATCGCCATCTCCTGGCCCTCTGGCATCAATTTGGTGAACCCTCCCTCTTTGCCCTCGAGCATCTTGTTGCGGATGCGCACGTTGGCAAAAGTGCCCCGCATCATGATGTGGTGGTTGCCTCGCCTGCTTCCGTAGCTGTTGAAATCGCTTTCTTTGAGGCCAAGAGACAAAAGGTATTTCCCGGCAGGGGTATTTGCCCTGAAGGCTCCTGCAGGAGAGATATGGTCGGTCGTGATCGAATCTCCAAAGAGCGCCAGCGCTCTCATTCCTTTCAACTCTTTGCGCTTCGGCAGCTCGGTCGCAAACCCTTCGAAGAAGGGAGGGCGCTGAATGTAGGTGCTCTTCTGGTCCCAGGAATATTGCGATCCTTTTTTCACCTCGATCTTTTTCCAAAGCGGGTTGTCGTCGAGGACGTGAGCGTAACGCTTCTTGAACATCTCCGGCTGCAGTCCCTTCATCACCGTCTCATGGATCTCCTTATCGCTCGGCCAGATATCTTTCAGAAAGACCGGTTTTCCGTCATTGCCCATACCGAGCGGTTCCTTCTCCAGATCGATGTCGACTTTTCCAGCGATCGCATAAGCCACGACAAGCGGAGGGGACATCAGGAAATTCGCTTTGACGGCGCCATGAATGCGCGCCTCGAAGTTGCGGTTGCCGCTGAGGACGCTGGCAACGATCAGATCGTGGTCCTTAATGGCGTTCTCAATCATTTCATCCAGAGGGCCGCTGTTCCCAATGCAGGTGGTACATCCATACGCGACGAGCTGGAAGCCCAGCTTGTCCAGATACTTTTGCAGGCCCGTTTTTTCAAGGTAGTCCGTCACGACGCGCGATCCGGGCGCAAGGCTTGTTTTAACGCGGTGATTGACTTTGAGCCCTTTTTCCACCGCTTTCTGAGCTAAAAGTCCAGCAGCGAGCATCACACTCGGGTTGGAAGTGTTAGTGCAGCTTGTGATCGCGGCGATCACAACAGAGCCGTTGTCCAAAACGATATCGCAGGATTGATGCTGGGTGTAGCCGGGGTTGATCACTTCTTTTGTGAAAGGCCGGTTAGACACCATCTCTTCTTCGCTCCACCCCGCTCCCTTTTCCATTCCGCTCGAAGGTTTGCCCCCCGTGATATGTTTTTCGCTCATGTGGAAGTAGCCTTCAGAATGGACGCCTACCTTCTTTGTCCTGTCGGCAGCCGGTTTTCCATAACCACCTTCCAAAACTGGAAGCGTGAAGAGCTGGTTGAACTTGTTCTTCAGCTCAGGGATGTCGATCCTGTCCTGAGGACGTTTAGGGCCCGCGACGCAGGGTTTGATGCTGCTTAAATCCAGCTCGAGAACTTTGGTAAACTCGATCTCTCCTTTGCGTGGCACGCCGAACATCTTTTGCGCCTGCAGGTATTCCCTGACAAGAGAGATCTGGCTTTCAGTTCTTCCTGTCATCCTCATGTAATCGAGGGTCTTCTCATCGACAGGGAAAAATCCGATCGTCGCTCCGTACTCCGGAGCCATGTTGCCGATCGTCGCGCGGTCTGCGACTGTCAGGCTGGCGGCGCCCTCGCCGAAAAACTCGACGAACTTGCCCACCACTTTTTCTTTGCGGAGCATCTCTGTGATGCGGAGCGTGAGGTCTGTGGCCGTAACTCCCTTCTGAAGGGATCCGTCCAAATGAACGCCGATCACTTCCGGCGTCTGGAAAAAATAGGGTTGTCCGAGCATGGCAGCTTCCGCTTCGATCCCACCGACGCCCCATCCAAGTACGCCCAGGCCATTGATCATCGTGGTGTGCGAGTCGGTCCCGACCAGGGTGTCGAAATAAATGACACTCTTGTTCTCGGTGACGACAGAGGCGATGTGCTCAAGATTGACCTGGTGGACGATGCCGATCCCCGGAGGAACGACTTTGAAGGTCTTGAACGCCTCCTGTCCCCAGTTTAAAAACTCATAGCGCTCCCGATTGCGCTCGAACTCGATTTCCAGGTTGAACAGGTAAGCGTCGCTTGTCCCGGCGCGATCGACCTGGACGGAGTGGTCGACGACCAGATCGACGGGCACGATCGGCTCAATGGCCTTGGCATCGACTTTCCGAGCTGCGACGGCATCGCGCATTGCAGCCAGGTCGACAAGCAGCGGCACGCCGGTGAAGTCCTGCAGGATGACCCGCGAAACGACAAAGGGCACATCCCCTTCATCAGGTTTCTTACCGTTCCATTTCGCCAGTCTCAGGACGTCCTCTTCCCTTACCCGCTCTCCATCGCAATTGCGCAGGAGCGACTCGAGCATGATCCGGATCGAGATCGGTAGTTTGTGGACGCTCTCCCCCACTTTGGATTCCAGTGCTGGCAGCGAGTAGTAGAACCTCTTCTTGTCGTCATTTAAAGATTTTAACGTGTTGAACGGATTGACTAGACCGCTTGATCCCTCTTTCACGACTGCCTCCTGCGATGGCGCATACAAAAAAATTATTACCTCTTTCTAAGGGAATGGGATTTCCGATGCAATTATTTCTTGCCGTTTTCTATAATTCCCTGACCTATACAAGGGAGTAATCAATGAACCTTAAATCGATGAGTTTAGTCTGGATCGTCGTGAACGATCTCAAACAGGCGATCAAATTCTATACAGAGACTGTCGGTCTGAAACTGATGGAAATACATGAAGAGTTTGGATGGGCGGAGCTTGAAGGCCACAATGGCGGAGCGCGTCTTGGGATTGCGCAGATGCAGCTTAAGTCAGAAGACGATGTCAAGCCAGGCCAAAACGCCGTCATGACATTCACTGTCGCAAGCCTTGAAAAAGCGATTGCCGACATGCTCAAAAAAGGGGCCAAGCTGATCGGAGAGGTTCAGGACATTCCAGGTCATGTCAAGATGCAGATGGCGGCAGACAGCGATGGAAACCGCTTCCAGCTCGTCGAGCTGTACAAGCAACAGCACCATCACTGCGAACACTGCTAGAACATTTGAAATAAGGTGCTGGAGATCATTTTGTGGCGACAAAGGTCGGGAACAGGTGTGCCTCATCATAGAGGACTTCGCATCTGGCAAACCCGGCCTTTTCAAGCAAGGCCTTCATCTGATCCGTAGAACGGAATGACTGCCATTTCCCTCCCACAATATCGACCAGAATAATCCTTTGCAGCAATAACGACGCGCTGGACAACTTGTCCATCTGCCATTCCGAGGGTGTGGGAAAACCCGGAGGAAAAGTGACAGAGCTGGTCACAAGCGTTCCACCCGGTTTCAAGGCACGGAAAAATACAGAAAGCAATGCAACGACCTTTTCATCGGAGGGCTCGTACAGGGTCAGCCCATTGCTTGTCAGCACGTCAAACGTATCGTACATCCGCATTTCCCAGGCATCCCCCTGAATTAAAGAAAGATGAGAAGCGACTCCCATTTCCTCTCCAAGCCCCAATGCCAGCTCAAGCGATTTAGGATCGATGTCGACTCCCACCAAACTAAACTCTGAAATCCCACTAAAATTGAGCGTGATCAAATCTCTCATCATCCCGCAGGGAACCGATCCCATGCATACCCCTTCTTTTACTAAGGGCTGCATCGCTCTTTGAAAAAGGGTAAAGCGTTGCTGGGTCGCAAGCGCCCAGGGTGCCTGAGTCAGCATAAACCGCTCTAGAGAAGAAAGATGTCCCAAATCCAGCCGTTTGTCGGCAAAGCGGATAACATAGTCAGTCCAATACCCGTCGATGAGCCTTTCCTGAAGCAGGAACCTCCCCAAATCAAATGAGGAGAGTTCCGCGATGATTTCCAGCTGTTTTTGCATTGTCGCATACGGCAAATCCCCCCGCTCTTTCACTTTCTGGATCGTTTGCGAGCTGGCCACGTTGAAAAGCGTGTCACATTCTTTCTGGGAGGGTTGAATCATCTCTCTTGCTGGACTGGCAATATTAGCCATTAAAATCTCCGATAACCGTTGAACGCTTTTTGCCAGCTGGAGACCACCTTTTCGTTGAGCTCGCGGTCAAAGCGCACCTGGACTGAAATGTAAGGGTAAGGGTGGCGGTTGTCAAAATCCCTCCCCTCGTTTTTCGTATAGAGCTTGATCAGGATCTCTTTGTTGAACCAGGGTGGCGTGGAGACGTTGAGCTCCCCTTTGCTCAGGCGCTCAAACTCTTGATATTGCTTCTCCCCCTTGTACAGAGACATCTCCTTATAATAGGCCATGAGGATTCTGATCACCTCTTCGGGCCGGCCCTCCATCCCCTGTACATAGAAGTCGACCTCAGCTCCGATCATATGTTTGGAGTTCTGGTTATAGGAAGAGTTGTCGGAGTAGGCATTGTGGACCGGACATCTATGGCCGCAAGTGATCACCACCTTGCAGCCCGTCTTGGCCTGAACATAGTTCAGTAGGTCGATCAGGATCGGATAGACGTACTCCTGGTCTCCCTTAATGGGGAGGGAATGCTTCTGGAATCCTCCACAGTCGAAGTAGTTTGCCGGCCGGGCGGGGTCCTTATGATCGATATGGGGCGGGTTGACGCTCGAACCCTTGCAGCGGAAATACTCCTTGGTGATCTTGGAGTGCTTGCCGATGTAGGCCATCTCCCAGGGGTACTTTTCGCGGATATGGTGGGTTGGCGTCGAGAGAGGATACTGGTATTCGTCATGGTTGCGATGGACAAACTCCCCCTTGGCGTTGAGCCTCCTGAGCTTCTCCTGTTCCGACTGCTCCATCCCGGAGCAACCGGACAAAATTAGAACAAATGAAGTAAAAACTTTTTTAAAACTCGCCATTGCCTATAATCCGCCTTACAGGGGGAGAGTACTCCGGGGATCCCCTTTTCAGCTCAACTTATACCAAAGGCTGGAAAAAAATTCATGAATTCAAAGGGATGGAGCTCAAAACAGTAAACTATGGCGATCGAAAAAGTCCTCATCGTCGACGAAGAATCCACGAGCCGCACCTTTCTCCACGAACTTCTGCGCAAAAGAAAATGCGAGGTCTTTTCCGCTGAATCGGGCGCGGAAGCGATTTCACTGATTCATCAGCATCTCTTCGATCTGGTCATCTGCGACCTTCGCATCCAGGGAAGCAACGGTCTGGACATCCTCAAGAACGCCAAAGCCCAAAGTCCCCAGACGCTGGTTATCCTCACGACAGCCGTAGCCTGTATTGAAAGTGCCGTCGAAGCCATTAGGCTAGGAGCCTTCAACTATCTGCTCAAACCGTTCTCTACAGAGACGATCGAAACAATGCTCGACAGGGTGCAGCAGCATATCGACCTTCTCCAGGAGAACTACTACCTGCGCGAAGAGATCTCTACCCAGCCCGACCGTAAAAAACAACTCCTCATCGCTGAAAGCGAGATGATGAAGCAGATCCTTAGCGATGTCAGCAAAATCGCTAAAAGCTCCTCATCCGTTTTCATCAGCGGAGAGTCGGGTACAGGCAAAGAAGTCATCGCGCAAGCAATCCACTCCCAGTCCCACCGCACCCTCCAGCCCTTCATCAAAGTTAATTGCGCCGCCATTCCCAGCGCCCTTCTTGAATCAGAATTCTTCGGCCACGAAAAAGGCTCCTTCACCGGCGCAATCAACAAAAAACTCGGACGATTCGAACTGGCGGACAAAGGAACACTCCTCCTCGATGAAATCTCTGAAATCCCCCTGGAGCTCCAGTCCAAGCTCCTCAGAGCCGTCCAGGAGATGGAGTTCGAGCGGGTCGGCGGGATACGCCCGATCCAGGTCGACGTGCGTCTCATCTCGACCTCCAATCGCTCCATGAAAGAGGCCGTCGAGCAGAAGCTGTTTCGCGAAGACCTCTATTACCGCCTCAACGTCGTACCCATCCACCTTCCCCCTCTGCGAGAGCGCAAAGAAGATATCCTTCCCTTGGCTGAATACTTCCTAGCCAGGCTGTGCGAGGACAACCAAAAAACCAGCAAACGCCTGGCGATCAGCGCGCGGCAAAAGCTCACCGACTACCACTGGCCCGGCAATATCCGGGAGCTTGCCAATGTGATCGAGCGCACCGTGGTGATGAACTCCTCCGATTACATTGAGGCCCATCAGGTCTACATCGACCTCTCCTGCCCTATCAAAGAAGCCCCCTCTTCATCCTTCCCAGTCGGGATCACCCTCGCAGAAGTGGAAAAAAGGCTGATCCTTGAGACGCTCGCCCGCGAAAAGAACAACCGCACTAAGACAGCCCAAGTGCTTGGCATCAGCATCCGCACTCTGCGCAACAAGCTACACGCTTATAAAACACCTTAAAAAGCTTCCTCCAATCAGATCCCGGGCAGCTCTCGAATCTTGGTTTTATATTCTCAAATATGCAAAATCCTTTGAACCGCAAATTGGACGGCCGTGAACCGTTCTTCCCACAAGGAAAGAAATGTCCCAGGAAATCCGCAGCCGGCCCCAAGAGAATGTCAAGCCGAAACCGATTGCCTCAATTTATGAAAAAATCATCGGCTCGCTCACGATCCTTCTCTTTTTAGTCCTGCCTGTTCAAAAGAAAAACCACCGATTTTTCGAAGATCTTTCCAGACAGCTGATCCCCTCAGATCTCAACCTTCCTGAATTTTTCTCCAAACGGATCGATTACTACCTTACCGACTTTCTGTTGATCGCCATCATCTGTGTCTTTGCTCTTTATCGAAAAACGACTCTGAAAAACCTCCTCTGGGACGGCCCTGTCAAATACTTAAGCCTATTCTTTATCATCGCGCTCGCCTCCATCCTTCATTCCGTCTCCGCCGGATACGTTCTGCAATACTATCGATTGGCCCAACTCCTGCTCGCCTTTCTGTTCTTTAGCGCGATCGCCTCCTCAACCCAGATATTTTCAAAACCTGCCCTCCTGAAAAAGATCTTTTGGGCCGTTTTGTTCGGCGCCCTCTTCGAATCCGGCGTCGGGATTCTCCAGTATTTCACGCAAAGCCCCATCGGACTGGGGTACTTGGGAGAGCTCAAACAGATCAGCATCTTCAAGTTTGCGATGCCCGAGGGGAAAAAGTGGATCTTCGGCATGGCCCGGGAAAATGGCTATGTCTTCCGTGCTTGCGGCACCTTTACCAACCCCAATATTCTGGGCGGCTTTCTCTTCTTCTCCCTAATAGCGAACTTCTACCTTTTTTATCGGGAAAACAATCGCTGGACGAGGGTCTTTCTTCAACTCGCCCTCTTCCTGCAGACGGTCGCACTCACGATCACCTATTCCAGAGCCGCGCTCTTTGCCACATTGATCTGCAGCAGCCTATGGTTTGCAGTCTCAATCTACACATTCTCTAAAAACAGCTCCTTCTCCGCGCTGGACTACATGGAAAAGACCCTCTTTGCCAAACGGATCAGGATCCTGATGGTAAGCTTTGCGGCCTCGCTTGCCCTCTGCTTTATCCTTTTCTTCCCCCAAGTTCAAAACCGGGGCGGGATCATCAATTATAACACCTTTGTCAGCAGTTCGGACGCAGGCAGGATCGCCTACCAGAAAGTCTCCTGGGAAATGACCAAGGAGCATCCCCTCCTGGGCGTCGGCTATAACAATTTCCAGCTGCACCTAAAAGACCTCACCCCGTCCGACTACTCCAAACCTCTTTATTCGAAAGTCCACAATATCTACCTGCTCGTGCTCTCGGAAATGGGGATATGCGGGCTGATGGTTTTTCTGTTGTTTCTGATCTCTATCCTAAGGACAGCAGTCCGCCGCGAATGGACCATGGCAAACTTGACCCTCTTTGCCATTTTTGCCGGGTTTCTACTGATCGGAGGATGCGACTTTTATTTTCTGGAGACGTCTTTAGGAAAGATTCTGTTCTTTGGAATCGCGGGACTGCTTTATGCAAATGGGAAAGGGGTCCTGGCGCACAAAAGAATCCCTTTGTACGCCAAGACTTGAAGGAACTGAATTAGAAGTCGAACTCGGCACCGATCGTCCAGCCCTGGAGGTTTAAATTTCCCTGGTTGGTAAAATTAGTCCCGATATTGATATCATCAGCAAAGTACATAAATTGGTTCTGATCGAAATAGACGTGGCTTTCCCATCCTGCATGCAGCGCAATGCGCTCCTGATCGTGATTGAAGTTGCGGCTCCATTTCACCCCAAGCTGAAGGTCTACGATCGCCCTGAGGTCCCGATAGGAATTTTCAATATCGACAAATTCTGTTTCAGCTTTACTCCCGTCAATAACAAGAGGCGCACTCAGCTCATCTTCTCGTTTGACTTCAAAGCATCCATATAGAAGAGCCGCTTCCAGATTTCCGTAAATGCTCCATCCCTCTCCGAGCATCCATTGAGAATCCAAACCTGCTGTAGGGCCGACTCCCCAGAAATGATTTTTCATTTCGACTTCACCGCGGAAACGCTGTCCAACAAATGTTGCTGCGCCGCCTCCACTTTGCTGGGCCGAGACCTTATAAAGCGTCTCGAGTTCTTGATGGATCCATGCGCTTCTGATTCCTACATTGGGACGCAGTGTCAATTTATTTCCTACGAAAAACTCCCGTCCTAGATTTAAATCGAGTTGATTTAACTCCAGTTCCCATTTGGAATAAGCCTTTGACACTCCGGAATTAGGCCAATGAACCAATCGATCGTTAAGAATCACATCGGCCGGATGCAAAAGGCTGGGGACGAGCCATTGGCCAGGCTTCGCACTGATTTCTTTCTTATGATCAGTATTGAATCGTAGCCAATTTAAACTAATGTCCCAACCGTCATTCTTCGTATTGAGACCTAAGCCCACGCGAAATCCTGGATCCCACTCTCCTTTGATGTTGAGCACTTCTGAATCGCTCAAGTCATTTGGAGTATGCCCATTTGGAAGCAGGTACTCCGATCGATTTCGGATCCCAAACGATAGGCCATTTTCGGTCGCCTGCCACCAGAGGAAATCACCGGTCAGGCACACATCAGTCTGATCGATAAGATAGGGTCTAGCTGGCGAATTGATCATCCCTTTTGGTTGCGACATGTTTTGCTTTGGAGTAGACGCAGGCTGACCGTCGGCGTGAGCTGCGCAAGTCATGAGGGACAAAGCGAGCATAGGAGGTGCTATTTTCCAATTCCGTTTCATGTTGAACTCCGAATACGGTGAGTTATTTTGCCGGGAAGGCTCTTTCACAAAATTGAAAAAGGCGTTCCTAGGCGATATTGCATTAAGTGTATAAACGATTTCTTTAGACGGAATCAATGATTTTTTATATCGCCCATTTAATAGTCGCGCATATAATATTCACGCCTATCAATTAGAGAGGAGGGTCTACGATGTTCTCTTGGAACGTGGAAGCGAGTTTCGTGACGCATGCCAATAAAGAAGCCGTCTGGAAATTATGGAGCGATGTTCCCAATTGGCCCAAGTGGGATGATGGGCTTCAGTGGTGCAGCCTCGACGGACCATTTGCTGTCGGCTCAAAAGGAGAATTGAAACCTAAAGGCGCCCCCAAGGTCCGCTTTATTATGACAGATGTCCGTCCGATGCAGGGCTATTCCGACCTCTCTTTCCTCCCCCTGACGCGGCTGATTTTCACTCATACAATGGAAAGCCTTCCTAATGGAAAACTCAAGATCTGCCACCGCGCCCGCTGCAAAGGGCTGCTCGCTCCTCTGCTCTGGCTGACTTTGCGCAAAGATTTATTGAAAGGGATGCCCCAGTCGGTCCAGTCTCTGGCCAGATTGGCAGAATCAGGAGAAGCTTGATGGACAAGTTTCTTTCCTCCGAGTTTTCAGGACCTGAAGAGAGCCCTGGTTTCCTGCTCTGGCAGGTCTGCATGTCATGGCAGCGGAGACAAAGACATGCCTTAGCTGCTTTAGATCTCACCCATGTCCAGTTCGTCCTCCTCGCCAGCATTTCCTGGCTGGAGACGCACCAAAAGCACTTGACCCAGGCCCAGCTCGCCTCCCATGCCAAAACAGATCCCATGATGACCTCGCAAGTGCTGCGGACTCTGGAAAAAGAAGGATACATCAAGCGCCATGCACACCCAACGGATACGCGCGCCTTTTCTCTCTGGACGACAGCCAAAGGAAAAAGGGCTGTCGAAAAGGCTCTTGTCGTCGTAGAGAAAGTCGACGGGGAGTTTTTTGCTCCCTTGGGGAAAAATGCAAAGCAATATACAGAGAGCCTGCGCGAGCTTTTAAAAGGAGCTTCCTCATGATCAAGTATTGGATCGGCGTCGTCTCCAGGCAGCACGTCTTAAGAGGCGTTAAGGGTGGATTTGCGCAGGTATGCCATGGCAAAAAAGCCCCCCTTTCCCGCATGAAGCAGGGCGATATTCTCATTTACTATTCTCCCAAGGAATCGATGGATGGAAATGAAAAATGCCAAAAATTCACGGCTCTTGGAAAAGTGATGAGCGACAAGCCTTACGCATTTGACATGGGAGGAGGCTTCATCCCTTACCGGATGGACATCGACTATCTGCAATGCAAAGAAGCCTCGATCCTTCCTCTTTTAGAGGTATTATCTTTCACTCAAGGGACTTCGAATTGGGGAATGAAGTTTCGGTTCGGCATGTTTGAAATTTCGAAAGCTGACTTTGACATCATTGCGGAAGCGATGCATTTTTGAGATGCAAAACAAGGATTTCCCGTTTGTCATGAAGTCCAACAGGTTTGGCTCCCAGTTTGACGAAGAGGTGGATTGCTCGGGGGTTGTATTGAGAAGGGTCGAAGAGAACCGCCTCGAGCTGATGGTGCCGATCTAAGAGGTAGGTGATGAAACTTTTGAGCAGATCAATTCCCATCCCTTTTCCAATGTACTCTTCCTCGCCGATGAAGAGGTCGATCCCGTAGGTCTGTTTATCTATCAGTCGGAATTTCGCCAGTTCATGGTTGGCCTCGATGTGCTGGGCCTGGATATAGCCGATTGGCTGCTTTTGATAGAGGATGAGATACTGCTCGACGGAGCGAGGCTGGAAATAATGCGCGCGCACCTCATCCTCAGTACGGTCCCCGTCGTCCCAAAAAGCGCGGACATGGGGTTTTTGCAACCAGGCGTGCATCTGTTTGAGATAGGGGATGGTGAGGGGGTAGAAATCAAATGTTGCCATCGTTCTGAAAGACGGCGATTTCGCTGTCGATCATCTCCTTCCATTGTTTCCATTTAGCGATCTTGCTCTCGATAAGAAGACGGTTCTTCTCTTCTTCGGCGCTGTGCGGAGAGGAGAAGAAGGCCCTCGACAGAAGCTTGTCGAGGGAAGGTCCTAAAGTGGGGAATAGGCACTCGAAGGCTTTTTCTTCCTGGAAATCGATCTCGAGGATCGCCATCTTCCCTGTCGGAAGAGAGACCAGTCCGAAAGTCGCCAGGTCTTTAACCCGTTCCAGTTCTTCGATCATCTCTTCGGCAATGCTCCCGAGGCGCATCAGGCTCTCGCTGACCGACTTCATTTCCAGGTCAATCTTCTCTTTGAGAGGAGGCATTTTGAGCAGTTGAATTTCCGCATGGACAAGCGCGCGCAGATCAAGCGATTGAGGCATATGCGTTTCGATCGCATCCGATAGCGGTAGATTGGGAATCCCCGGAAAACCGATCCCGCCTTTAGAGACATTGACGAATCGCGTGTCAGGATGGGACTTGGCAAAGTCAGCGATGCACTCCGACTCCATCACCCATTTGACGAGAGTGTGGACATAATGGCCGTGGATATCTTTGCGCTTCAGCATCCGCTCGGGAGCTTTTTTCTGCAGGCGCATTTCAGAGAGGCGCACTTGCGAAGAAGGGACAATCCCATCAGCGTAGCGCTGCATGCCGGTGTAGGCAAGGTCAATCCCGTCGAGAAAGATAGGATTGCAGCCCATTTCAACCGCGAGCGCGATCGCAAGCGTAGTGACAGAGAGCGCTTCAGGCCCAAGTTCTGGGCCGATCGGCTCAGGATCAAGCTCCATCTCTTTTTCAAAGTAGCGCTCACAAGGGCCGCCGGTGTCGGAGACGAGGTAGCCCCACTCTCCGCTGACAGCGTTGAAGACGTCGGGTTGAAGGCGCGTCGCATAAATCAGGGGAGTTTCGTAAGCGGAGGCAATTTTCAACCTGTCGAATTCCTCCGGATTGGGATCGAGCGCAAGGCCCAAATGAGGATGGACGCCCTGATTGCTCAAAGCGGCGATCGTGGAGCCGCCGGCGATGATGAGCGCGCGGTCTTCTAAACTTTTAAGCAAAGGGATGCTGTTTTGCAGCGAGGGTCCGGCTCCGCAGATGACCGCGGGGATCCCACGGAATTTCCCCTTGAGTCCGCCCGCGAAAAACGAACCATGCCAGCGCTTGATGTTGCGCAGCAGGTTGCCCAGCATTTTGTGCGAGTAGAGAGATTCAGTAAGAAGGGAATGAGCGACCGCGCACCTGCGGAGCAATTTCAAACGGATCTGTTGAAAGCGCCGCTTCTTTTTTTTCTGGTAGGACTCAATGCAGGCCACTTCGATCCGATCGCAGGGAAAAGCGGCGACGAGCTCCTCCAACTTGGCTTCGAGATGCTTGGGGTCGGAGATGAATTGAACGACGACCTGCGGGTCGAAGAAAATCTCTTCAGCATGGGGAAATTGGAGCAAGGCATGGACCGCTGCAAGTTCATCTTCGAGAAAAACAAGGCGCCTTTCCCGTTTCTCTTTCAGCCAACCTTTGAGAGCTGCGTAGTGATAGCCAAGGCCTATCCCATAGACATAGAGGATATCGACCCCTTCCAAATGCAGGTTCTTTAGGAAGCGCTCGATTTCCAAAGGGATATCCTGGCTGTGAAGGCTTTCCCCTTTTTCATCGTAGGCATTAAGAGGAGTGCCAGAAAACCGGTACAGTGCAAACTCAGTATAGTTCACAAGAAATAGCAGCTCGGGATAACGTTCTAGGATGTTGGTGCTATTTCCAACGGATGCGGTTTCCATCCCAGACTCCCTTGCGCACTTTGGCTCCATGAGGCTCTAAATAGACCTTCTCGGTATAGGTCAGATCGGGAGCGAAAATGCCTTCAAAAATAAGCTTGCCGGATGGATTCCATTCTTTGCGGTCGAAGCGCAGAGGCGTGTGGTAGTGGAACTCTTCCTTTATTTTTCCATCCGCAAAATAGCGGCGGTGGACGCCGGTCGGCTTGCCCGCGCTGTATTGTCCCTCATCGATCAGGATCCCCTGTTCGTTCCAGAGCTGATCGCCACCGTTGCGAAGACCGTCGACATAATGGGCGGAGCGTTTTGGAGTTCCCGACTCCCAGAACAGGCGCACTTCTCCATGCAGCTTGCCCTTGCTGAAGGGGATCAAACTTTTGATAGCGCCATTTTCATAAAAATACTCTTGCACCCCTTCCCATTCACCCTGTTTAAACCGCTGCAGGCTGACGAGGGCGCCGGATGGAGAATAAAAATGGGCTTTGCCGATCCGTTTGCCATCGCAATACCATGTCCTGGACAGCACTTCCCCTTTATCGCCGTACATGACGGAGGGGCCGTGCAATTTGCCGTGCAGGTAGAACATTTCCGAGCGGAGCTTTCCTTCGTCGGCAAAGAGGCGGCACTCCCCATGGCGTCTGCCTTCGCTGACCAAATAGGCGGAGCGGACATTGCCTTCATTGTCTCTGTCCTGAGCGACCCCTTTCGCATCCAATTGGACTGGAAGGCGAGGCAGGGTAAAGGGGATCGCAAGCTCAATGTCGAGCTCACGATCGCAGATGATGAGCTCATCGCGGGAAAGCGTATATCGATCCATGCTCATGTATACGACCTCAAATGGGGTAAGTGCATTTCAAGAGCCTTCTTGAAAAAAAGCAGTCTGTGCACATGCTGGCCGAGCGGGTGGAACGAAGCGCGCAGGATCGGCCTCTTCCAAACATTCCACAGAGGCGTCAGGAAATGAAGATTGGAGATTTCCTGTTCCAGCTCATGGTCGAGGACTGCGTACTCCCCTTTTTCCAAAGGAGAGTTCGGATAGTGCTTCTCCCAGACTTTAAGCAGCGCGTCGCACAGTGCAAGGCTTTTTTCAAAGCTCTCTTTTACTTTCTTTCTCACATCGGCGACTTTTTCGGTAGTCACATGTGCTTTCGGGGCTTCAGCAACCAGGGAGTGAACGAGTCCTTCCATATCCCATTGCTGGGAAAGAATGTCTTCGGCGACCTCTGAGAGAGCCCTGCGGTCAATGCCCGGAAGATCGATTCCGCCGGCTGTTGCATTGATCCATTGGATCCCGGGATTTTTTTTCGCAAACGCCCCGATCCACTCGGCGCTCATCAGCCAGTCCCTTTTCGAATAGAGCTTGTCCTTTTCCAGTTCGACAAGAGAGTCGCGGTTCTCTTCGCCTGCGATCTGTGAGGCGTAAATCGCATCGGAACCGCAGGAAAAGTCCATGCCGACAAAAATCACCGTGCCGCACCCGAGGTGCGCTGCAAGGGATGTGCAGAAATTCGAGACTGTCCATCCGCCGTCGAACCGCTCCGTGAAAATGCCGCATTCGGCAGCAAGCCATGCTTCGAGAGGATAACTGCCGCTATCGGGCATCCATATCAGCGGAGAATGGACTCTGTCTAATAAAGCGTGGCAAAACCTTCCCTGATAAAAAAAGGGAGCCTCGAAACTGTCCTGCTCAATGAATCTCCGATAGGGAGGATGGGGGTCGATATTAGCATAGAGATGGGGGCTGAGGCCATGAGCATTCAGAGCGCGCACGGCGGAGCCGCCTGCGATGATGACAGCCTTGTCTTTCAACGAACTCAGCAGAGGCAGCGCATGGTTGAGCGAGGGTCCTGCGCCGCAGACGATTGCCGGCAGGCCAGCGCATTTTCCCTCGAGGGCCTGACCGATCTTCGATTTTGGCAATGCGGAGAGATTCCTGATCGCGTTCGTGAGAACTTTGAGGCCCATGTCCTCGCAGTCGGAGGCGAGCAGGTCAACGCCGCGATGGTAGTGTTCGAGTTGTAAAAAGAACTCTTGAGCGGATTCTTTCAACTGAGAATCCAGAACGGAATAGGCGAAGCGAAGGAAAACAAACTCCCAAGCGATCTGCTGGAAGATCTTCTCGTCTCCTTTTTTTCGATAGAGAACGCGCACTTTCGGATCTTTGGAAAGAGGGAGTTCTTTAGCTTTGAGGAACTGCTCTTCTGACTCCTCGATGAAGACGAGATAGCGTCCCTCCTCTTTTTTCAGCCAGGTGGAAAGGGAGCGGTAAATAGCGCCATCTCCTACTCCGAAAACGAGCAGCACGTCGCTGCCCTCAATCTTTTGCTTAAGATCGACGAGCTTCACATCGGGGACCATCAGATCTTTCGTCAGCGCTTGACCCACTGCATCAACTCCTTAAAAGAAGGGAGAAAGGAACAAAACATATATTTATTTTTTTGAGCGTCATAGCATCCCATACGAGCCTCGCTTAAGTTGACGGCGGCCACAAAACAGGCTCTGACGTGGTGATTATAGCCGATGACCTGATTGACTGCATCCTCTGTCAACCGCTCGTCCTTGCATTCGATCAAAAGCAGAGGAAAAAGGGGGGGGGAAGAGGACTCGCTCTTTCCATAGCAAAGGATGTCCAGCCGCCTGTCGGGAACTTCGGAGCCGCAAAGATGGGGCAGCTCTCTGAGCTGCTTTTCGACAACGAGAAGCTCCCTCGGATACAGCAGCTGGCCAACCATCCGCCTCAGCCATTGCTGCCGGACGAGCTCCTCAGGGGTCGCTTTGACCCAGGACTGCCTTATCTCATCAAAGACTTTTCTTCGACCATCTTGCGGAGCGAAGTCGGGACTACTCGGGCTGGATGAGCCCATAATGTCCATCCGTCCTGCGGTAGAGGACCTTGAGCTTTTGATCTTCTTCGCAGCGGAAAAGCAGGAAGTGGTCGCCTGAAAGATCCATCTTCATGACCGCTTCGTCGATTGTCAGCATTTTCAGCGGCTTGGTTTCGGTGCCGATGATCTTGGGAGGAGTATAGGCGTCCATTTTCTTCTTGGTATTGACGGCTTCGATCTCCGCGTTGATCTCTTCGATCTCGTTGAAAGGCCGCTGCAGGACGTTGACTTGCATGTCGATGATGGAAAGCTTCTTCTTGTGGTGGTCCTGAATCCGGCTCTTATAGCGGGACAGAAGGGACTGCAGACGGTCGATCGTGCGATCGATCGATGCGTACATATCTGTGCTGTTCGCTTGGCATTTGACCTGGGTATGATCGATCTTGAGGATGACCGTGCAAATGTGTTCGAGCTTTTGGATCTCGAGCGTCATGTGCAGATGCATGATGTGATTATGGAACCGCTCGATCTTGGCAAGCTTGTCCCACACATAGGCCCGGATTGGATCTGTGATCTGCAAATTTCTTCCGATGATATCTACACGGTAACCTAAAGACTCTTCTTCCTTGAATTTGTTCTTGTCGACCATACGACTACCCCATTCGAATTTGTATTAAGAAGTTGAATATACTCTTTTTCCGGCAAAATGATCAATCCATACCAGTAGACCATTTCAAACGTTTTTGCATTACTTTAGAAAACAAGTTTCGCCCCGCCTGTGAACCCCTGGAAACCGACTGAGAAACGTTCCCTCTCGCGATTACCCTGAGAATTTGTCTTCTGCCCCATCAAGGGCCATTGCTGGAATTCATACCCCGCGTACAGTCGCAGGACGACGTGCCGAGGCTGTTTCTTGGGAAGCAAATGAGGCTCGCGCTCCTTTTTACTCAAAAAACGCCTTTCCCAAAAAATGCCGGCAAAAATTTCCCATAGCCCTTTCACACAATGGGTTGAATTTTCAGCTTTATATTCCTGTTTAATGACTGTTGCCGTACCCGCCGGAATTAAGACATACTTCTGCTTAGTCTTTTCCTCCGATGGACCATAGACAAGCGCCCCGGCCCCTCTGGCATTCAGCCCAAATTCCCTGGAAAACTTCCAATCCATCTCGAGTCCGATCAACCCGCCTGCAGCGCGAAACTCGTTTTTCACCTTCAATTCCGTGGCGTCCTGATCGAATATCCCTGGGATGATGAAGTCCCTGTCCACATTAATGTCCCAATCGATATCCATCGAGAAGGCCCGGATGCCGAAATAAGGCCGCATGAAAAAAATCCGGCTCACTTCTATCCCTCTGGCCAACTGAACGTCTACCATATTGCTCTTAAGATGGCATTCAGCGGAAGCGCGATTGGGAATAGAGGCCATTTGCTGAATCAGGCCGATCCCATCGAAAATGAGCTTGTCTCCAGGAATTGCAATGATCGGGACCAAAGTGCCATGGGCCTTGTCATGTCCTTCCGTATAAAATCGCGTCCAGACGACAAAGATGTCGAACAAATCGTAAGGAGACTCGAAGCCTAAGCCCAACCTGAAACCGGGATCATAGGAAAAATGAGGGGTCCGCGTCTTAAAATAGGTATTCGTATCGCCGATTGCGCCTTGGGCATGCTCATCGATAGAAGTCGTGGCGTACGCGACTCCATCGATGTCGGCTTTCCAGTATAGCAGCTCTCCTTCCGCAATCGGCTGGAAGTTTCTTTTTTTAAATGGATAGCCTTTTTGCTCCTCAAGGAATTGAATCCGCTCCGTAACAGACTTTTCCTCATCGGCATAGCCATGTAGAGAGAATAAAACGGGAAGTAAAAAAATCGATTTCAATTTCACGTGATCAAACCGTTAGAAGCTGTCTTAATAATCTACCCTTGCGCCCATGATCAATCCTTCGAAACTCATATCCGCTCGGTCTCGGGAGCGAGTGAACTGATTGATCGTCTTCTGTGTGACATTAGGCCAATAAAAGAAATCATAGCCCGCCCACATCATAAAATGATGTTTCTTGTAAAAATCGGACTCCCATTTTAAGCCTACGGCAATATCGAACACTCCCTTGATTGCGTGCGCGGAATTGTGCGCAGTCAGAGTCTGCTGCAAACCGTCAAGGTGCAAGGGAGGAATCCGGGTAAACTCCTGCTCTGTGCTTTCAGATGACTTGCCATAGATCAAAGAGGCTGAGGCATGGGAAAACAGGCCAATTCCTTTCCAAAGGTTCCATTTCGAGTCAAACCCGCCGACAAAGCCGACAGCGGTGTAGCGGTTATCGACATCGAGTTCGGATAAGCTTTGATCCTTCAGCGATGGGATGACGATCGGCATTTTAAAAGCGATGTCCCAGTCCAGCCTGACCCAGGCTGCCCTGATGCCCGCAAACGGGTGGAACCAAAAATATCGGCTCCACAAAAAAGTCCTGCCAAGCACGGCGTCGACAACATCCAGTTTCAAATGGCATTCGGCCTTTGCTTGACTCGGCGGAGAATCGAGTCCTTCAATAGTTCCAATCGAATCAAAAATCACCTTGTTTCCGACTCCTGCGGAAAGGTCTCCTCTGGCCTCATCATATCCTCTAGTGTGAAAGCGCAGCCAGCGCCCTTCCATGTCCCAGTGGTCGTGAGGAAGTCCGATGCCGACACCGATTTGGAATCCCGGGTCGTATTCGAAATGGGCAGTCCTCGTTTTGAACTTGTCAAATATCAGAGCGCCACTAGTGCCAATCCTTCCGACTCCGGTCGTTGCGTACGCGACCCCGTCAAGAGATGCCTTCCAATACAGGAATTCTCCAAAAAAATTGATCGTCGTCCTTTCGGGCTGGGTATCGATGCCGCTATCCTGTTCGAGCCTCTTTACTTTATCTTCCATTGAGGTGATCTCGCCGGGCTCCTTTGATAACAAAGGCACGCACTGCAAGATTCCAGCAAGCGCTGCGGGATAAATCCATTTCATTTTCTTTCCTTCCGATGAGCAAAAATGAGAAACACTAATAAATAAAAGTTTTATCTGCAGTAAAGAAAGAAGTCAAAGAAGAAATGGACTTGGCACCTATCCCAACAACTTCAAAAGTTAAAGTTTTGGGCAGCGCAAAAGGCGGATAGGATCAGTTGCGATCATTGATCGCGCTGCTTTCGAGCAGCCGATATCTCAGTTTTAAAGTTGTTTGATTATCGTTGAACTTGATGCGATCAACTCCCTTCTGAGTCCCGCGTTGCCTAGCTGCCCGCAAGCGGCCATGATTTGGCGCCCCTTCGTTCCCCGCAAAAGCGTCTGGTAGCCGTGCTCGCGCATCCGTTGCAAAAACGCCTCGCGCTGGGCCTCGTCCGGAGGAGCGAAGCGGTCGCGGGTCTGCGGGTTGTAAGGGATCAGATTCAGCTTGACCTTCAGTCCGCGCAAGTACTCCGCGAGCGTGTCAGCGCACTCCATCGAATCGTTGATCCCCTTCATGAGCACATACTCGGCAAGAATTTCCCTCCGCGGATGGGAGCAATACTCCTGCATCGCTGTTTTCAACTCGGCCATGTCCCATTGCCGGTTGACCGGCATAATGCGGTTCCTGATCTCATTTGTGGGGGCGTTGACCGAAACGGCCAGATTAAGCGCTGGATCTGCTTCTTTTGTCATACGGCGGATCGCATCCACTCTGCCGCTTGTCGAAATCGTGATCCGACTCGGCCCGAATCCAAGGCCTCCCATGTCGGTGAGTACGGCGACAGCCTGCATCACCGCATCGTAATTATCGAACGGCTCTCCCATCCCCATGAAGACAATGTTTCTGACCTCTTTTCCCAGAACCTGCCGCGCCCAAAAGACCTGCTGAACAATCTCCTCGCAGTTCAAGTGGCGGATCAGACCCATCTTCCCCGTCTCGCAGAATGCGCAGCCCATCTTGCACCCAACCTGCGAAGAGAGGCAGATCGTCGTCCCGGCTTCCATCGGGATCAGCACGGATTCGCTTTCCAGCCCGTCAGGAAATTTCAACAGGAACTTGACAGTTCCTCCTTCCTCTCGCAACGCACTCATCTGAGGAAGAGAAAAATCGACCGCCCCGATCATCTTCTCGACCAAAGAGAGCGCCTGGGGCTCCGCCCAGAGCACAGAGTCACGGACGTGCCCTTTGCGAAACCAGTCGGAATAAAGCCGCGCCGCATGCTGTCTGCCCTTGCCGAAATGCAAGAACATCGCCTCGGAAAAACTCTCTTGGGTGTGAGAAAAAATCGGTATTTTCGACATCGTATAAATGAATTGCACCGAACAGGACTCGAACCTGTAACCACCCGGTTCGAAGCCGGGTACTCTATCCGATTGAGCTATCGGTGCAAAATGCAATGTAAGGAACAAGTGAGGATACAGGCACAAATAGTTAAAAACAAATTAAAAAAACTTTTTAATGCCGTGCATTTTGATCAGGGTTCGACTAAGATCAAGTGATGCAAGAAGAAAAGACCGAAGGGATCGTCCTCAAAGCGATGGACTATAAGGAGCGCCATCGCATCATCACCCTATTCACCCCGCAGGGACTGACCAGTCTGATCGTCAGAGGAATATCGCGGAAAAACACCCGCCTGCTATCGCTTACCAGCCCCTTTTGCCATGGAGAATACCTCTACCGCAGAGGACGCTCGGAGCTGTTGGGCTTTCGGGACGGGTCGGTCCTCGACGACAACCTCGCTCTGCGCAAGAATTTAAAGTCGCTCCAAGTGGCAGGCGCGCTGGCAAACGCCATTCTGACCTCCCAAATGCCGGACAAGCCCGCTCCTGCCCTCTTCGTTCTCTATAAGTCCTACCATAAGCAGATCCCCCATTTTGCCGACCCAGAGGTCCTGCTAGCGAGCTTCTACCTCAAACTGCTCAAGCACGAAGGGCTGCTCACAATTACTCCGCATTGCGCCTCTTGCGAGAGCCCTTCTGCCCTCCAGATCCATGAAGGGGAAAGCCTCTGCTCGCGGCACGAGGCCGCCGGAGGATTCCGCTTCTCTCCTGCCGAATGGGACCTTCTTCTCTTGCTCGACGGAGCCCAGCAGTTCTCCTCTCTTAAGGAAATTTGCGTCCCCTCCCCACTTTCGCACAAAATCGCCGCTCTCTTTCTTTCTCGAATCTCCCATTGACTTAAAAAATTTTTTACTACTATTCTAAAACTAAAGTGCGCAAATGAGAAGAACCGCCCTATCCCCTATTTTTCTCGTTTACTTCCTAGATACGTTCAGCTTCGCCGTAGTATTCCCTCTCTTTTCCTCGCTCATCCTCACCACTCAGTTCGACATCATCTCGCTGTCTGAAAATCTCTCTGTCCGCACCGCTTTATTAGGACTTCTCAACGCATCCTTTCCCCTCGCTCTGCTAATTGGAGCGCCGATCATGGGCAACCTTTCCGATCATTTCGGAAGAAAACGGACGTTCTTCGTCACGATCCTTGCGACTGTTCTTGGAAATATCGCGACGGCTCTATCTCTCTACTCGCAAAGTTATATTCTGATTTTGCTCAGCCGGATGTTCTGCGGCTTTTTTTCCGGCAACCTCACCTTATGCCTGGCCGCTATCTCCGATGTGAGTCCAAATAATAAAATACGCTCCAAAAACTTCGGGAGCCTCACTGCGGTGGGAGGGTTAAGCTGGGTCTTGGCGATGCTCGCAGGCGGGGATCTCACGATGCCCTCGATCAACCCCAGTTTCTCCCCCTCCCTCCCTTTCTGGATCATTGCAGGAATCGGCCTGCTTAACCTCGTCATCTTATCCCTTCTTTTTCCCGAAACCCACCGCACTAAGGAACGGCTGCAAATAAAGTTCTCTCCGATCTTCCATCAGATCTTCCAGGCATTCCGAACAGCCCATCTCCGCCCTCTCTTCATCGTTCAGTGCCTCTTTCTCTTCGCGTGGCTCTTCATCTTTCAATGGTTCTCGGCCTACTCAGTCGCAAGATACGGAAAGCTTCGCGACATGACGGCGATATCGCTCAGCCTCCTCGGCTTTTTCTGGATCCTCGGCGCCGCTTTGCTCAACCGCATTCTGGTCAGATCGGTCCCCCTAAAAAAAATTCCGCTTTATGGACTGGCGTTTCTCACAACGCTTTTCATCATCAATTCACTTACTCGCCATTACATCGCACTCGTCGCCCTCGATTGCCTGATTGCGCTGATCGCTTCCTTCACATTTGCCAATCTGTTCAATCTCATCTCACTCTCAGCCCGCGAATCGATCCAGGGGAAAGTCCTGGGACTCAGTCAATCGGTCTTGACGCTTGCCCAGTTCGCAGCCCCTGTCATCGGATCGATGATGCCGATTGAAAACGTTCCCTTGATCTACCGCATTTCTGCCCTGGCATCCCTTCTTGCCCTTCTTCTGTATCGTCAGCAACACAGGAGCTTTCATGCCGCTTAAAAAAGGACGCTCGTCGAAAATCATCTCGGAAAATATCAGAGAGCTCATCCATGCAGGGCATCCCCAGAAACAGGCGATCGCGATTGCCATGAAGACAGCAGGAAAATCCAAAAAAAAGAAGAAACTAAGATGAGATTATCACACTATTCGAAAACCATGAATTTTAAATCTTTTCATCTTCCTTTTCGCGCTGCTTCTTGGCCTGTCTATCAAACAGGCTTGGTGCACCCCTACAAAACAGCAGGTGAAAATCCTGCAAAATCCAAAGATTATAAATAGCGGGATAATCTCATGCATTGGCAGGAAGCGTTCAAATTAAGTACGATCAACCACAGGGCGCCCTACCTTTCCTTTATCGCCTGGGCGATGAACGTGGAAGTGAAAACAATCGCCGAGATCGGCGTAAACAAAGGCGAGACCTCGAAAATATTCCGCACGCTGTTCCCGGATGCCCAGATCTTCCTCATCGATCCCTGGCAGCGCTCCTCCGACTACTCGCTGAGCGCAACCCCGATCTCCCGCAAAACTAAACACTACGACAAGGCCTATGATGAAGTTTGCGAGCAGTTCAAAGAAGATCCCCGCGTCACTATCCTAAAAATGCCCTCTCTCGATGCCCTCGCCCACACGCCCGACCTGTTAGATCTCGTCTTCATCGACGCCAACCATGAGTATTCCCATGTCAAGCAGGACATCCTCTCCTGGCTGCCCAAAGTGCGTCCCGGAGGAATCCTGGCCGGTCACGATTACGATCCCGAAATCCCGATGTTCTCCGGGGTCAAACAGGCCGTCGATGAAGTGCTAGGCAATAAAATCATGCTCGGAAAAGACCGCCTGTGGATCCACAAGCGAAAATCATAGAAAAACCAGCCCTCAGAAACTGATCTCATCGAATGGTCATTTAAAATAGCTTATTGAATCAGGAGCCACTGCTTTATAAATGGGTCATTCCCATTTGGCCATGTAAGGAACCGCAACAATGATATCTTTGAAAAATAGAGGAACGGTCTGTATTGGATTGTTGTAGATGTGCAAGCACTTGATCTGCATCCCAAAAACATGCACTGGAACAGTATCGAACTGATTGGCATCGAGATTGAGAATATCCAATTTTGTCAGCCGCGAGACGCTGGCAGGTAAAGAGGTCAATTGATTGTTTGCCAAATTCAGAACGGTCAAATTAGGGAGGAGCTCAATATCATCCGGCAATTTCTTCAGATGGGAACTCGTTAGATCCAGCGTGGTCACAGAATTAAGCGCTGAAATATCACGGCAGTTCAAAAATTTTCGAGCTGCATCTACCGCACTTGAATTTTTAGCGTGGCGAAGGAGAAAACCGCAGAACCTGTCAATTTTATCAATGTTGAGATCGGAGGCCTCGGCATTGACTAACCCATTTGGATCTACGCTGGCATGGAAAGGAGAAGAATAGGGCGCTTGATCGATATTTGAACGATTAACAATGGTTGTCATAGTCTTTCCTTCCTTACAATCAGATTTTTATGATCCGTCTCTCATGATAGCCTCAATGAGGCCATTATAAATAATCGCGCTTTTTGAATATCTTATAAATTCGATTCACACAATTCATTTACAAACTCCTCGAAGCTAACATCCCTATTATCATTGATTAAAGGAAGGAGAACAGCAGTACTTTCCGCAAACTCCCCCTCGTTTTTCAATAATAATTTTACAAGCCTTTCCACTCCCGAACTAGACAGGAAATTTTTTAACTCTCCATTGGCAACTTTGATTTCATGTGCATACTGATCTATAATTGAGCGGTCTTCAAGGCCGACGACCATCCTGAGTGCAGTGCCAAATTCGGTGAGCGAGGCGTTCGGGAAAGAAAAGCTGCGCCTTAAGTAAATCGGCAGCTCTCGATGGATAAATCTCTTATATAGAAATAACTTAAAAAAACGGGCGAAGTTGGCCTTCACCGCTTCACTCTTGATGGAATCCAAATCCTGTCCGCCTATGACCTTTTCCACATATTCATCAAACTGCAACCCAAGCATCAATATTTCAGGGTCTTTAACTCCCAGGCGGATGCAGGAGTCCTGACGTTGAAGTTCTTCCCGCAAAGCGGCATAGAGGTACTGGGTATTCTCTTTGACGTCCCGATAGTAATGCTCAATCACGGGCAGAGAAGTAGAAAAGAGAAGAGAGAAAAACCGCTGGCTTTCCGCGGAGACGGTATTGGACTTCCTTCTAACCTCCAACTGCTGTACCACATCCCTGGAAAAGGGATTCTTGGAGGAACGATAGACCGAAAGCAATCCTCCCGAGTACTTGTCCAGACCAAGATTGTAAAATTTCGCAAGGCTGGTGCTGATGACAAAAATGATTCTACCTGCGGCGATCTCCTGTTTGAGCTGATCGATCGTTTGATCCACCTGGGGATCTGAGATGAGACCCGCCGTCGTGTCGAGCACAACCGTCAATGGGGGGCCTCCCATTGAGCGGTTTGCCAACGCATGACGGACTAAATCCACAACCGGATTGGTCTTTACTTCTTTTAGAGTGACGCAGTTGGGATAAAGGTCCAGGAGGAGCAGATCGCAATCAAAGGCAGGAGTGGAAAGAATTTGCTTTGGGCTCAGCACGCAGCTCTCGCATGCATCATCCAGATAGTCTTTGAGTCCAGGATCGTCTGTGAGTTCCTTGTAGCTTCCTTCTACAAAGACGGCCTTCTTTTTCGTTTCGCCCGAACCCTTTGCTGCAATGTGGGCGCTGAGGATATGTTCATGGCACGACATGCCGCTATTGAAAGGGAAAAAGGATCTTTCGATCCCCAAACTTGACATCCCTTTGTCCAGAGGAAAGACGCTATCCAGGACAGTCTCCAACTTTGGCCCGGGTCCTTCCGTCGGAGGAAAGAATATCATCAAAAAAACGGCCTCTTCGAAAGCCAAATACAGCTCTTGAAGAACCTCTGCAAACCTTGCCTCCTCTTTTGGACCCGAAGGGTGGGACAGGAGTTTCTCAATCGCGTTCATCCGTTTATGGATGTTCTGAATAGCGCCCATGATCTGGGTTGTAAAAACCTGGTCGATTTGGGCATCCCCTACCTTTCGAATCTGGCCCTGTCCCAGGGAATCAATAAGTGCCGAGAGGAAGGATAAATAATGGAAAGCCAGAGCGTTTTTTCTTACGCTCTCTTGAGTCGATATCTCATGCAATCGAACACTCAGGTCTTTTAATTTGCTTTGAGCCTCATATTCAGTCACGGCACTTGGGCTCGCAGCATGATGCTTAACAGGGAAATCCAAAGCAGACTGGGTCAGAAGAGTTTTAAAATCGAAGCCCAGGTTGATCAAGGATCTCTTGATCAGGAGCATCTCCGGGCAGGCTCCCATGAGCCCTCGATAATTTTTAAACTGCCCGAATAATCCAAACTTAATGGCCTCCGACGCGGAATCAGACCTCCCACCCTGAGGTTCAAACCGAATACAGACGCCGACCCCATTGTCCAGAGCGACCATCCCGCCGATGACAGTATCGTCCGGAAGTTGACAAGCAAGCGTGTTGATCTTCCCCAGCATCTCCTCAAACTTCTGGGGGCTTTCCTTCAAACTCTCCTGCAATAGCTGAGTCACATCCACATAAGTGCGGGAAGCGGATTGGCAAATTTCATCGCAACTTCCAACTTTTTTATAGGCGAAGGGCCCGCCATAGAATTTCATTTCAGAACTGCTACAGCAGCGTTGAATCAGAGCGGCATATTTTTCAGGATTGATCAAATCCAGCTTGTGAGGGCTTAAAGCTGGGAACCTGCCTTTCAGGTGGTTCTTATAGATCGAAAGAATAGAGCCTCCATCCCCCCGGAAGTAGCTATCTTCATTGCGCAAGAGGTATTCATGAAACGGCAGAAATAGAGACCCTGTCTGGTTGAAGACAGGGATCTTGGCATCCCTGACAAGAAAATGCATTCCCCAGACTTTGATATCGGTGAGAATTTCTTTGGCTTTCTCAATGCATTGAGGCTTCTCGGCAACTTTGAAAAGCGCGGAGACTTCATAGTCTAATCTGCATAGCTTCTCGAGTTTTTTATATCCCTTTTTAAATCTACCCCGCACAACATTCTCAGGAACGCCCGACTCATGAAGTGAAGTCGTCAAGGGCTTGACTGAAATCATATCACTCTTATCCCGTTAATCATTTAAAATCGGCCCAACAACACTAAAATAAGTTAAACTATATTTCTGCTTTGGAGAACTTATTTAAATAGTCCAAAAAAGTAATAGGTTCACTTTTTGCCTCCACCCCCTTATTTTCAGGGCTAGGGATTTGTGCGGACACTAATTCCAGAAAATCTTCTTCTGAAATGTCAATCAAAGTATTTTTTAATTCCTCCTTCAATGAGGAACTGCTATTAATAAATTGTGATAATTCCTGACCCGCCTTCTCGAATAATTCTGCATATTGCTTAATGAACACTCCTTCTTCAAGTCCAAGCACAAACCTCAAGGCAGTATGACATTCCACGATCGCGGAATTCGGAAAGGGGAAGCTGCCTCGGATGGTTAAGGGCAGGTGCATAGAATGAGCCTTATTGTAAATATAGCTCTCCATTAATTTTGTGATTCGCACTTTGGCTTGATCAATGTGGAATTGACTGTAGCCTTCGTCATCTCCTAATATTGATTCGACGAATGAATCGAACTGGAAACCCAACATCGGAACATCCTGGCTTCTTTCAGCAAGACGAATGGGACTCTTTTTCTGTTGGAGTTCACCCCCCTTAAGCAGATTATAGAGCTGATCATTATTATCCCGGATCTGTCTGTGGAATTCGGTAATCTCTTTTGCCGACGAAGAGAGGATCAAGGTGAAAAACCGCTCGCTTTCGTGAGAAATGGGGTCTTCTGTCTCTTTTTGTCTCAGATAGTTTTGCATTTGTCCCGTGAAAGGATTTTCCGGGTTTCCATAAAACTCAACCATCCCTCCAGGGTATTTGTCCAAACCCATGTTATAGAATTTGGCTAAACTGCTCTCCACCAGGAGATTTAACCGGCCTGCTTCGATATCATTCTTAAAATGCTCAATGATCTTTCTGACCTGTTCATCGGAGATCAGGGTTGTTGAAGTATCTAATACGACGGTCAGTGGCTCTTTAGATTTCCTGCGCTGCAGAAGGTGTGTCACAATCTCAACCACAGGGTTTGTTGAGGCTTTAGGAATTGTGACAAAATTAGGATGCAAATCCAAACACAACAGGTCGCATTCCTCTTGCGAACTGATTAACTCAGAAACACTTAACACCTTGCTGTCGCAAGAATCCGCAAACCGCGCCTTGAGTCCGGTATCGGAAGTGAGCTCATAATAACTCCCCTCAAGAAAGACGACTTTCGTTTTAGGCTCTTTTCCGCTCCTGTTTTGGGCGCTCAAGAGGGATTCAACGATGTAATCGTGTCCCGACATTCCACTGCTGAAAGCGAAAAACGATCTTGGTTTGCCACTCTGGTTAAAAGAAGGAGAAAGAGGTAAAGTTCTTTCCATCTGCTCGATCAATCGAAGGGGCTTGCCATGAGGCTCAAAGAGAGGAATCATCGACAGTACCTCTTCAACCCCTAAATAGATGCGTTGAAGGATCTCATTATATTTTTCCGCGCCGTCACAATTCGTCTGCTTCAATAGCAAATCATTAATCTTCTTGATTTGCTTGGATGCCTTCTCGATTGCATTCAAAGCGACCTCACCTATGAACCTCTGATATTCGGGGTCGTTAAAGTTAATTAACGATTCCTTTCGAAGTTCTGTTAACAGGTTCCATATGAGAGGATAATAGTGCCTTACCAGAGGGTGTTTGTTGATCTGCTCATCTTTCAGCCCAGCTGAAATGAGAGAAAGGACCTTATCGAGCTCCTGCTCGACCTTCTGCTTTACCTCCTGGGAAGGAGTTGTTGATGGGGCTTGAACTTCGACTTTCTGCTTCAATTGAGAAGGCATGTTCGATGAAAAAGGTTGAGAATCGACAATTTTTTGAAGATTAAACCCTTCCTTAATCAAAGCGTTCTTAAGGAACATCACATCCGGAAACGCTCCGATAGCTCCCCTCAAATTTTTAAATACCACCATGAGACCATCATCGATATCCGATTGAATCTTCTCGTTTCTTTCTTTAGTAGGTGTAAAGATGATATATACCCCGACCCCCTGGTCGACGGCCACAAGACCTCCTACGATGGTCTCTTCAGGAAGTTGATCAACCTTATTTTGAATAGCTTTCAATTGTTTCTCCCAATCCCCCCCCTGCTTCTTATAGGCAGGCATAAGGACTGAGCTGATATCCAGAAAAGATCGGCCGGAATCTCCTGCAATCATGTTAAGATCATCGATTTTCCTATACTTGAATGGGCCATTGTAACAATCAATCATCATCTTATCTGAACAGGCGCCCTGGATCAGAGCACTGAATTTCGAAGGCTTGACCACACCGAACTTGCACTGGGAATTCCCTAAGTATTTCTCCTTAAAGTGTCTTCTGAAGGCGCTGATAATCGAACCCCCGTCTCCTCTATAATAGCTGGCTTCATTATCGTTTCTCAGGTAGTCGACGATTGATAAATGTAAAGGCCCTCTTTGATGATAAATAGGGATCTTCGCTCCTTTCGACAAATAATGTAGCGCCCAGACCTTGAGGTTTTGAAGGACGGTGAGGGCATTTGTTCTTTCTACAAAGTTCTCTTTTGTTTCTGGAATTTGATGGAAACGACTCTCCAAATGAAGAATTTGATTAAATTTTTTGACGCATCTTCTAAAGACTTTGCATAGATAGGTTTGATCGACACCCTTAATCGCGACACCTCTTCCGGCTCTAGTTTGGCTGAGAGCTTGAGAACTCTGCTCGCTTGTAGCTAGATCAGTATTTGCAAGAAACTGCCCACTTGAATCAATTTTTGCTGTCATAATAATAACCATTTTTAAATAATATTAATTACACTAAATTATACTTTAGTTTAAAATTAAATTATACAATTAATTACACAAAATGAGCTGAATCTGAATTCGATAAAATAAAAATTAATTTAATCTAAGTAACTGCATATGAATAACTAACAAAAATTTCAAGCCTTTCTATCCTTGCCGGCCTCCTCAAAAAAACTTAAAGCGCTGATACTAGGAGTGTTAAGAAATTCAGCCGATCTCTTGCTTGCTCGAGTATTTAAGGCTTGGCGCTATTCATCAAATTTTGAGTATAATCCCCTTCTTTCACCGCCATCACCTGACCCGCGCTGTGTACAAAGCGGGCAATCCTCTCCACAACTAGGGAGGAGCTGGGTATGAGTTGGCTCTTTCAAGGGGATATTATGAAAATGAAAATACTGTTGCCGGTCTCAGTGGCGCTCATCGCGACAGGACTGTTCGCTCAAGAAAAGCACCATCGCAGGCTCCCGCCGGTGTTCGCCGAATCGCACACCTTCAAGAACAACATTCCTCCCCGCTATCAATGGAACAGCAACTGCGGCTATTGCGGAGAGGTCTCCCTCATCAGTGCCGGCCTCTACTTCGGACAGTACGTTTCCCAATATGACTCACGGGAGATTGCCACTAGGAACACCCCCCAATACAAGGGTCAGCTCCTCATTGGAAAAAACGACCTCTACGCCGCCCGTCAAATGCATCTGAATGCGATCGAATGGGATACCGATTCTGAGCAAAGCACCCATCAATTTCTTGCCTGGGTCAAGCAGAACATCGTGAAAGGCTATCCTGTGGCGATCGGAATCTACACCAACGAGTTCCTCTTCTATGGCAATCCCGACCCTCACGCCGGCGACGCAGATTACGATCACATCGTTCCCGTCATCGGCATCGGCTCTAACCATCCCCTCGGCGATCCCTCGTATTACTCGGATGACATCCTCTATTTCAGCGACAACGGACTTTGGGGAGATCCCCACAATCCTCCCTATCACTTTAGCTATTCATTCGGGCCCTTCCAGGCGTCAAGGGTCCAGGCCAACGCAAAGAACGGCCCCATCTATTCCATAGCGAATGATGCCAGCAATTATGGGATTGCGATCACTGGAGTAATGGATGTGAATGGGGACACCCTCCCCGTGCGCCTCGACACCAGTGTCAATGATGAGACTCCTGAAATTACCGACGGCTCAAATACAAGGCCCGCACCAAAGCCCCTCACCCTCACCATCACCGTCTCCGGCCTGCAGCCAGGAATTAAATATAATTTATATAGATATAGCGACTTCGCTTCGGTCCCCGATTCCCAGTTCAACGCCCACGCTTCTCAAGCCAGCCAGCGCTGGTCGGTTCAGACCAGCTCGGGCACGAGTTTCGTTCTGGCTGAGCAAATCTTATCCGATGAAGTCGCCGTCTACCGCTGCGTCAGGGCCACCGCGCCGTAATCTGCGGACATAAAAAAACCCTCTGAAGCTTACACTTCAGAGGGCTTGTTAATTGCGAGAGAGGGGACTCGAACCCCTACGAGAAACCCCACTACCACCTCAAAGTAGCGCGTCTACCAATTCCGCCACTCTCGCAAAGAAAGAAAGGGGATATCTTACTTTTTCATTCAAATCCCTTCAAGCGAAAAGGCGGAAAGCCCATTTAAAAAATTCTCTTCCTCCTTCCGCCCCATTTCCCTTTAATTGGCCATTCAGCTATAACGAGACAATGCGCTGTACCTGCTATTGCACTGCCTCCTCCTATGATATCCCTCGCCTGTTCCAGTACTTGCAACGGCTGGGGTCGACCCAGCTCTTTCGCGATGTCATCCATATCCAGATCAAAGAAGACAAGCGGATCAAGGGCGATATCTTTTATTTCTCCTATGGATCGGTCGTCTGCTGGGGATTCATGGAAGAAGAAGAGAAGGAGATCCTCCACTCCATCAAAGAATTCGAAAAAGAACCCCTGACCAAAATCGAGCTCGACGAGTTCACCTATGTCTACGGCGATACCATCAAGATCGAAGAGGATGAGATCTTCCTCCACAACAAGAGCACCTTGACCAAGCTGGCCGTCTCCCACGGAATCGCCCAGTCCGTCAAGCTCTCCACCTTCGAAGAGCTGATCCAGAAGACCATCGAACACACGAAACGCCTTCCCCTCGACCTGGCCCAAAAAGGTAAAATCCCCCTCTCCCGCAAAGAGATCTCTCAGAAAATGGGCGAGATCTTCATCGAGCGCAACTTCATCAACCTGCACAGCGAGATCCTCGACACGCCCGAATTCTTCTGGGACTACCCTGAACTCGAGCCCTTCTACCGACGCACCGCACACTACCTCGACGTCTCCAAACGAGTTGAAATCCTGAACAAGCGCCTCAACGTCATCCACGAACTCTTCGAGATCTTGTCCAGCGAGCTCAACCACCAGCACACCTCCCGCCTCGAAATGATCATTATCCTCCTGATCCTCATCGAGGTCAGCCTGGCCCTTCTACGCGACTTATTCCACCTGATCTAAGCGAAAAAAAGGGCATGCATATGTCAGTCCCTGATTTGTTCTGTCCCTACCCATTAAGCGATCGGCTAACGCTAAAAAACCGAATCGTTATGGCGCCATTGATGAGGTTGACCCTCTGCGAAAATGGCATGCCGGCTCAGGATCTTGCTCAATACTACTCTGATCGTGCCGATGCAGGTCTTCTCATCACTGAAGTTGTCATGATCAGCCCTCAAGCAAGGGGATATGCGAACAATTTAGGGATTTATTCAGATAGTCAAATAACTAGATGGAAAGAAATCACAGATGCAGTGCATCGGAGAGACGGAAAAATATTCATACAGCTATGGCATCCAGGCCGAGTTTCCCACCCAAACTTTCTTAATGGGGCTCAACCTGTAGCCCCGTCAGCTGTTCCATTAACAGGAGAAGTTCCTTGGGCGGACAATTTACGCTATGGAATGCCACGAGCCCTGCAAGTGCCCGAAATTAAGGCGATCGTTCAACATTTTTCGCGAGCGGCAGCGAATGCAATGCAGGCGGGTTTTGACGGGGTAGAGCTTCATGGAGGAAATGGATATTTAATCGATGAGTTTTTGCATCAGGAAACAAACCTGCGCGAAGATGAATATGGAGGAAATCCCGCGAATAAAGCCCGATTCGTTTTAGAAGTCATCGACAGTTTGTCTCAAAACATCGATCCAGGCTCAATAGGAATCCGTCTGGCTCCGGCAGCGTATTTGAATATGACTCCCCGCCCTGAAGATCCGATCACCTTCATGCACCTCCTTAAAGAATTGGAAAAAAGGCGCTTAGCTTATATCCATGAGAGCATTGACGATGACTCACGCAGTTTTGACTATCTCAATGGAAGGGTGAGTGAATTTCTACGGCGAAACTACCGTGGAACAATCATTGGGAACGGCGGTTTCACTCCTGAATTAGCCCGCAGAGCGATTAAAAATGGCAACTGCGATCTGGTTTCCTTTGGAAGGTTGTTCGCAACTTATCCAGATCTGGTGGAGAGGATCAGAACAAATCAACCAACCCATTGATGCTTCAAGAGAGATCTCTCAAAAATCTTGAAAAATAAGCACTTGGGCGAAACCAAGGCCACTTGCGCCCTTCTGATAAACTCATTTTTTTAATTTCCGCTAAAATAATTAGCCATAAGTATATATAGGAGTAAAAGTGAGGAATTGTGAGCCACAAACAGTCAATGGCTAAACAACATGAGCGCCTGCTCGCCTACGGTCTTTACACATCCTCTATTGACGCTATCAAGCATTTTGAAATTCTGCAAACTTCCTATCGGATTATGGCCTCCCGGCTTTTGCTCGCAACATTCGCCGCCATCGGCTTTATTCTTTCAATCGAAATTAAAACTCTTCCCTTCGATCGATTAATCGCAGTGATACTTATTTGTGCGATTTCTTCTGGCGCCATCACAACGATATGGCACTTGGATCTTGCCTTCATGGAGCGATTGTCAACCAGCGTGTTTGTCGAATGTTTAAAAATGGAAGAAAAGCATCCCTGGCTGACCCAGGTGCATCATAACATGCTTGTGGATGGGAGTCATGCATCCTGTCCCTCTAAAAAAGTGCTTTTTTATGAGGGTTCCTTACTGCTGGTCCTACTCGCAATGGGGATAGCGGCGACGATGTATGCCAAAAGTTTGGGGACTCTTATCTGGATTCCGGTTCTAATCGGGTCTCTATTGGTGATCTTTTTTTATTTACTCTTAATAAAAAAGCTAACCAAATCATTCCCTCAATTACGGCGCGAGTTAGAGGCTAACAAAAATGTTAGATGACGAAAACTACTCTAACCCAGACGAAAGTGAGAGCGAGACCAACTATAACATCGATAATATTTCAGCCGACGATGAGAATCTCGCCTATGGGCTATATGTCAAAATGAATAGCTACGAACATCATTTCAACTTCGTTCAAAACCGATATAAAACTCTAGCCAATACATGGATGCTAATGACATTTTTAGCGATGGGCTATCTCCTATCTGGCGTCGAGGTCGGCATCCCGTTCAGCACATATATCGGCGTGATGATCTTATGCCTGTTATCTTCAACGGGCATCTTTTTACTCTGGTATCTTGACTTAGGGATTCATCATAAACTGCTAGAGGCTGTGTTCAAGGAAAGCCTTGCTTTAGAACAAAAATACCCATTTCTAGGACAGTCGCACGCAAATATGATGCATCTGATTTATCAAGGGAAAAAAGTTCCGACATTTATACATGGCCTTTTCTACTCCTCGTTTATCGTTTTCTTGTTAGTGATAGCAATGCTATCAATAAGCATGTATATATTCAAAATCAGCAGAATGTATGCCTTGATCGTTGGGGTGCTTTTCTTGCTCTCCTTTATAATATTTAGAGTGATGAATAAGAAAGCGAAGCAGCACTATGAAACGTACAAATTCATCCAGGATCAGAAGAAAGAATTGCCTGATAAGAAGGATCGCTGAGGATTGAGCTTTCTATTCTTTTCTGAACGGCAATGTCCAAGTCGACAAGTTGATTCACCCCTTTCCCGAGATTGATTGCTTGAAAAATCGCAGTGGTTAGCAATGAACGGGTGATCTGAAAATACTCGGGATCAACAGTTTCATAATGATCATCAAAATTGATGGGAAACCCACAATTGAGCAAACAGATCCCATTTATATCTATGTCATCATGGCAGGAAATAATTTTTGGTGCCTTCCTCCTCAAATAAGCGGCATTAAATTCCTTGTCGGAATAGGAGGCGCACACAAGGACAACTCCCGACTTTAAGCGGGTAAAATCATCCGGCTCAAAAAGCGTCTTTCCAGTGCAACCGATGATCATATCAAATTCACCCGATCTTTCCAGAAAACCGTTAAACTCTTGAGACCCCTTCACATGAGTGATCGAAAACCGGTTGGTTTTCTTCAAGAAGGAATAGACCGCGTTGCCAATGGGACCAGCCCCAATAACAGCTACCGATTTTGGAAGTTTCGAAAGCCTGTGAAGTTTTTCAGCCAATTTCGAGACAACACAGGAAGCAACCAGTGGGGCCTCGTACTTTAGTTTCAATTCAGAACGACCGACATTAATGACAGGGAATGGGAGATGCCTGTCCTTGAGCTTATTATACCCATATGTAGTTTGCTCAACCCCCACTAAATTGAAGCTGGAAAGATTTGTCTGAACCAGCATCCTTTCAAGAAATTCGCCTCCCGCATCCATAATGACAACTTTAGAATAGGAAGAGAAATTCTCTGTGCAAATCCGCTCCTGGAAATAATCTCTTAAATACCTCTGCAATGCATCGTCGTAGGGAACCTCGGGATCAAAAGCAGTGCTTAAGTTAGCAACATCGCATCCCAAGGACTGAAAATCAGCGACGACCTCAGGGGAAGTCGAGTAGCAATTTCCAAGTAAAGTCACATTGGAAGGCTTCAATCCCCTGTTAAACAACGAAAGGAACATCCTGAAGGTGGTTGGAAGAAGCGTTTGAATACCAATGATGCGAACATGATCAAGATTTTGATTAGGGAATAGAGAGCAGATCATTTCAACATATGGCAATGGGAGCGTTTGCATTCCTAATTCAAATCTCTGATTTGTATTTTTGAAGGTATATTGACAGGGCACACATTAGAAACGCAAGAATGATAAATACTCCATATATCTGTGAAAATGAGAACTGAAGATACTGCCTCAATATCCCAATTCCGAAGGCACTTATAGCTCCTCCAATCATGTAGGCGCAGACGAACGCACCCGAGATGAATTCCACGATATTGGGAAATCGTTTTTCCCCCAAATGTACAGTCAAACTGTAGAAAGCTGAAAAACCCATCCCTGCAAATGCAAATATCCAGGTTCTATCTACAAAATGCGATCCATTCGAGAAAAAGTAAAAGGATATCCCCATGATTAGAGAGAGCGAATAGTAGATCCATTTCGACGGAAACTTAAAACACAGAGCCGCGATGAAAACCTGAAAAAACGTAATGCTGCCCCAAAAATAGGTAAGTCCTAGCTCAGAAGTCGCGCGCGTCCACCCTGACTCCTGAAAAAGACTGACAGGTCCCCACACCGTGATTGATTCTTCCATGATCCCGTAAAAAAAGGGGAGTACGGCAAAAAGCCAGAAGTGAAAATCCTTAACTTTTAACCATTTGAATATTTTTGTCTGAGATTCTAGAGCCGGGAGAAATTTCAATAGCAGCATAAAGACCGCTCCGTAAATCCCCATCTCAAGCACCATTTTATGTTCCCAATGGCAGCCTAAAGAAGAGTTGTCGAAATAGATAGGAGCAAAGGTTGACCCAAGACCTAGACATGCATACATGGCGACGAAAAAACTGGCTTTATAGGTGGCGACAAGAAGCTCAATGTAAACGTTCAATGCTGTTAGGCTCATCCCGATGGATAAGCCTAATAGGCATTGAGATCCAAGAAGAAGAGTATAGTTAATGAAGAACGACTTAATGAAGAATTCGCTGAGGTATAACAACGCAACAGCGCTCAGTGCGAATACCACTCCGCTCAAAAGGATCTTTCGCATCCCGTACTTCAATAGAATCGTTCCGGCAGAAATCGAAGAAAGGATCGCGCAAATGACAAGCGCCATCATCAACCCACCGTAGGCGGCGCTTTCTAAATCCTCGCAAGCGCTGCTGGTCAAAAGCGTACTCAAGGCAGGGATCGTCGTCCAAGACAATCCTAACAGGAAAGAGTAAGCGTAGAGTAAGACGATTTTTAACCACATATCCGCATCTTAGAAGGAACTCAAATATCATTCAATTTTATTTAAGCATCTAACATACAATAGCTTAGGCAGTTTACATCCTTTAAAAATTTAATCTAATCAATCCTTTGATTACGTGTCATAATCGACAATTAACAATCGCTCAACCCCAATTGATTGACATTAAATAACAAAACATATAGAATTATTTTCACTTTTTTCAGTTTATTAATAACAAAAGTCAAAAACCAAGGATAAAAAAATGAAAGACAACATCAAGTCAAAACTTCTCAATAGGATCGCCAAAGCCATCTTCATTGGCGCCAGCGGACTAGCCGGCTTCATCATCGGCGGCCCTGTAGCTGCGTGCATAGGCATTATTGCCGGAACCATAGGAAGCCACCTCCTCCAGAAGGGACTTCAAAAATGTCCTCAGTAATTATTAACCTTATTCCATTTGGTCTAAGGATTTAAGGAAATTATAAAAACATTAAAAGGGTTTAAGGCATAATGCTTACATCAGGATTAACTATGAACATGCAAAAGTATCCTTTAATTGAATTCTCTTCTTCGTTTTTCGAGGACAACCAGCTTGAGAATTATTACATTATTGGAGTGCAGCACATCCTCGGAACAACTCACGAGATGTTCAAGGCCCTCTTCAAAAAAGGCCTGAAACCTGAAAACGTCTCCTTGATCGGCAAGTGCTATTCAACCGTCCCTGAAGTCTTTAATGCGATGAGGGAAGAGGGCATGGATGTCTGCGACAGCAGCCATCAGTTCGACAGCCATGTACCCTTCGATGAAATGTTCCAGGCCAATATTCGCAGATTTCTCGCTCAGCGCCAGGACAGGATGAACTCAGCCGGATTTGCAAAAATCATCATCTTAGACGACGGCGGTGAGCTTTTGGAACTCATCGACGACTTCCTGACCCGCAGTGATAATGTCATCGGGATCGAGCAGACCTCTTCCGGTTACAATAAGCTGGTAGGCAAACAACATTCCCTTCCGATCATCAACCTGGCTAGAGCCGAGATTAAAAAGACGATGGAATGCCCTATCATCATCGACGCGGCGATGAATATGCTCAATTCCAAGCTTGCTGCATTTACCAAAAAACCTGAAAAAATCCTCATCATGGGCAAAGGCGTTCTGGGAGCAAAAATCAAAGAGATCCTCGAGAAGAGCTATGAAGTGAAATGCTATGATGTGAACCCTGAGGTCAGCGACATCGCCCCCCATCAACTGCAGCAGGAACTCAAAGAATTCGACCTGATTATCGGCTGCACCGGCAGGACTTCATTGACAGAAGCCGACCATAAGCACCTTAAGAAAGGCTGTACCCTCATGAGCATTTCCTCTTCCGACCGCGAGTTCGATGCCATCTCCCTTAGAAAGAAAACAGCAAAGACAGTTTCCTGCTTCGAAGACGTCGTCGTCGATGGGATCAAACTGCTTAATTGCGGATTCCCCATCAATTTTACAGGCCAGGGCGAGAAAGAGGATTTAAACCTGATCCAGCTAACCCGCGCCCTGATCATTTCTTCGATCCAGCAGGCAAGCGTATGCCAATCGAAGCCTGGCTTCGTGGATATGGAGATGGACATTCAGCAAATGATCGCCAAAGAATTTAAGAAGTATATATAGTCTTTAGGCATGCTGCGATTCCTGCTTGTCAAACTGATCCGTCTCTACCAGCTTTGCATCAGCCCTTTTCTGGGGCAATGCTGCCGTTTTTACCCGACCTGTTCCGATTATGCCATGGATGCAGTAGCCAAACATGGCATCTTCAAAGGCAGCTGGCTCACCTTAAAGCGGCTCGTCAAATGCCACCCCTGGCACAAAGGCGGCGTGGACAACGTTCCTTAAAATCATTGATTTTCCCACTCCTCAGCCACGTATCCGATTCTCCTGCAGCAAGCCCCGCCCTACAAGACCGGGTTCGCTGCGAAGAACAGATGCTCCAGGCGCCAAAGAATTAAAATTTTACTTTGCCTAAATAGCTTTATTTTGATTTGATTGATCACTCCTTTTAAGCCGTATTAGCTTATGGGGAGATTTCTCTGAACCTACAGGAGAAACAGGAGCCTTGTGCCTAAAACCTATAACCTGAAAAGGCAAATCGAATCTTCCTGCTTTTGCGACTCAGGCAAACATGCATCCATCATAGAATGCAGTTTGAGTCATAAAAAGGAAGGGTCTGCTCTCGTAGGGGAAAAGGAGGGAAGCCAGGACCCAATTGGTGAGTTAAAATCAAAATGAGGTGTTCACATGAAACGAATATTTTCGGTAATTTTCCTCTGTCTCAGCTTAAGCGTGACAGCTAACGAGATCGATACCTGGTCTTCTCCTCCTGATACTATCTCGACAACAGGAATAGATTCCTCAAATCCGCATATTGCGATGGATGCAGCCGGAAACGCTGTTGCGCTATGGCTTGAAAACAATGTCGTGGTCTCAAAAACAAAACTCTTGAACATGGCCTGGAGCTCTCCTACAACGCTCTCAGCAGCGGGAGCTTCTGAGCCTCAGCTGGTCGTTGATCCGGCTGGAAACGCGACTGCAATCTGGGTTGAAAGCGGAGTCGTAAAGACAGCGACAAAACTATTTAACTTAGCCTGGGGGAGCGCTACTACCTTGTCAGGCGCTGGATCCTCCACCCCTCAACTTGCTGTCGACACTGCCGGCGACGTCGTTGCAGTTTGGTTAACAAGCGGCGGCGTTCAATCAAAAACCCAACTCTTTGGAATGAGCTGGTCCGGCTCCGCCGATGTGCTATCCGCTTCAGCTTCTGCTGCACCGCAGGTTAACATCGGACCGAATGGAACAGTTGTCGCTGTCTGGCATGCCCTAAATGGGGTGACTTCAATATTTAATGTCACCGCGGCAACCAAGACGATCTCCGGCAGCTGGTCGGCATCCTCGATCGTCTCCGATCCTTCGATAAACAGCGTATACCCTCAAGTCGCAGTCGATCAAAATGGCAACGCGGATGCGATATGGTTTACCTACAATCTTTCAGGCACAGTCTATTCCAATGTCGTACTTCAGTCCGCCTACAGACCTGCGGTTGGATCCTGGGCTACTCCAGTCAATGTTTCACAAGCCGGGAAACGAAACCCTGCAGACCTAGTTGCGAAAGTCAACTTTAGCGATGCTGGCAATGTGATTGCCATCTGGACGAACTCAAATGACGGTGAAACTTTCCGCATTGACTCTGCACAGACCGACCTGAATCTGAATTGGACTGGGACCGAACCGATTATTACTAACTTGTATGCATACACTGTTGACTTAGCCCTTAATTCAATTGGGGATGCATTCGCTGTCTATATGGCCTATGACTCGTCGAGTTCTTCTATTGTCATCAATGCCGTCGAGTCCCATGTAGGTGGATTCGCCGCTGGTTTTTGGGGCAGCCCGGTAACGATATCTTTAGGAACCGAAAATGGATTTCCTAAGATTGGAGCTGTCATTGTAGGAGGTACAAACTGCTATGCTGCAGCAGCATGGATAAATAATGATGGATCGAACAACATTATTCAAAGCTCATTTGGAAATGGAATTGCTGTTGTTCCACCATCTAATCTTGCAGTTGTTCAGCAATCTACTAATTTTGGTGTGTTCACTGAGTATTACAATGTACTGAGCTGGACTGCCAGCACTGACCCCAACCTGAATAGTTACATCATCTATCGAAATGGTCAAATTGTTACATTTATTGACGCCACTACGATGCCTTTACAATTCATCGACAATAATCGCGTGCAAAATGGTCCGGTGGTGTATGGAGTATCTGCAATTGATAGTGCCGACACGGAAAGCGCCATTATCACCGTTAACTTTCCATAAAGATTTGGTTTAATTTTTGGAGTAAACACACAAAAACAAGTCAAAACCAGACAATACACCGACAGGATTATTCATTTAAAACATAATGAATAATCCTGTTTTATTTTTTCAAAACAAACGAAACATTAAAAAACAAAAAAAATTCTCTGCATTAATTAAAGAAAACAAAATCAAAATAAAATTCGACTTAAATAATTAGAGACATCGTCCAAAGACACAATTCATGTAATTTTCAAGATAAACCAAAGAATGCCTGCCCTTGCGAGATTCTCATGAGAAATAGGAAAAAGACCTCGAATTGTACCCATCGCAAGCAGCTGCCATTGAATTTTAACTAATCAAATGAAAAAAAGACGTGAGGAAAAATGCCCTTTCCAAGTGAAAAGGGCGATGAGACAAGGAGCTGACAATTAATGTCTTAATTTATAGGCAATGCATGAAATTTCAATGGTCGCATTATTGAGAAGATTGGAAACTACAACAACATCTCGAGCAGGCGGAAATGGAAAATTGAATCGGGTTGCATAGGCGCTGTCCATAGCATTAAAATCGCGAACATCTGTGAGATAAACTTCTGTTTTCACTACCTGCTTCATGGTAAGGCCATTTACGTGCAGCAAATGTTGAATATGATCAAGAACAACGTTAGTTAAGGTACCCATATCGCCCTCAACAATTTTCCCAGTTGAAGGATCTATTGGAAATTGACCTGAAATATAGAGAAAATCCCCGGCATTCACCGCCTCTGAATAAGTCGAAGCCGACACTGAAACGGCACTTCCAGTCAATAAAAGAGCTGCCAATAAAAACTTAAATCGTTTCATAACATCACCATCTTTTGGTTTGAATTAACATAGCAGGATCCTTCAAAAATACCTTTCAAAGAGTCATTTCCTGCTATGCCTCCATTGGGAGTTCTTTATATGCCTAAGCATCAAATAGGTGACAAATAGGTCACTGCAGATTTGCCTTATTGATCCTTCTTAATAAAAAAGCTAGCCTCTTAACTGCGAGTCGTTGAGAAACAGGTCGGGAGAAGCCCAATGGCCATGTCAATTACTAAAAACCTAGGCATTAAGTCTTGAATTCATCAGCAAAGTAAGCGATCTCAATTAAGTGATTTGAGTAGAAGAATAGCAGCTGATTGAACCTCTCGCACAGGTGAATGTTATCATTAAAATCAGCTCTTACAGGAATGGACCATTTTCAATTTGTAAAAGATATAGTTACTGTACTGCTTTGACATCCTTGAGAATCGACAGCCGCTACACCATAAACGACGGTCTCCCCCACAGTTCTATTTGGGTCTACATATTGAAGATTACTAGGATCCACCCAGCCAAGATAAACACCATTACGGAAAATCAGATAACTTGAAATATTCGATGACGCGCTTGCCTGCCAACTCAAGACATTAGAAATCTCTGATACGACACCAAAATTGTTAACCTGTGCCATTACAGACGGATTTGATGGAGGATAAATTTTTGAAAAAGCCCCTGTAACAGCTTGAATATTGTTGTTTGCTCCGTTAAAATTGACCCAGGTTCCAACAATGTTGATATTGGTTCCATTAAGCGACACTGCACCAAATGGATAAGCATTAGAATTGCCTGTTGACAGAGTCCAAAGATTGAAAAAACCGCTTCCAAAGCTGGAAGTATCGTTGATTGATCCCTGAATGATTGATGAAGAACTTGAACCATCGTAATTCATCCAGCCAATATAAGCGTCTCCACTGGAGTCCATAGCTACATGGAGGGCAAAGGCCAGTAAATTTGGGGGTTGGATGACTTGAGCGGTAGATTGCCAAGACCCGTTGGTAAAGAGGTTCCATTCACAGTCGAAAAGCGCTCCATTATATGAATTTGTCCATGCAGCAAACGCGATTCCCGATACATTCGATACAACATACGAAACAAGATCTGCTGGATTTCTAATTCCCGCTGCAGAAATATCAACAGGCGTGGACCAGGATCCACCGGAAGGCTTAGCAGAAGATTGGACAACGACGTTTGAATAGACCGAACCTGTTAGATTGTACCTAAACCAGATTGCGACGGCTTTCCCACTCGCATCCACGGCAATTTTTGGATAGCAACTATTGACGCTTGCAGAAGAAATCACTGCGGAGGAGCCCCAGCTTCCGGCAATAGGTTTAGAAACAGCATAGATAGTCGGAGTAGAGCTAACTAGACCCTGCCAAACTGCCATTACAGTTCCATCTGAACCGATCGCAACTTGTGGATTGGACGCTCCTGAATTGGAAATTACATCTGGGGAAACCGGCCAACTGCCGTTGATCAGTTTGGTTGCAGACTTAATGAACCCACTCTCGAGCCATACAGCAACAAGGTTGCCGCTTGTATCGACAGAAAGGACGGGGAGAGATGCGGAAGAACCTGATAGCGTGTTCGGATTAGATTGCCAACTCCCATTTAATGGCTTCGTAGCTGCTTTGATGATCCCATTTTCGACCCAAATTGAAGTTGCATTTCCATTAGAGTCCATCACAACTTGAGGAGATGAGGCTCCCGTACCGGAAAGGGTATCAATATTCAAGTTCCAACCCCCGGCGATAGTCCCCGATCCAGATTTAACAACGCCATTTTCAATCCAAACAGCCACAATATTGCCATTAAGATCCAGTCCAACCTGTTGGCTGGACGCATTCTCCCCTGGGGTCGAGATACTAACCGGCGCAGTAGGCCATTGTTGAGCGATGCAAATACAAGGAAACAATATTAGCGATACGAAAGTGCTTCTGAGGAAATTTTTCATATGCATTACCAATTCCATCCTGTTTCCATTCCCATATTCTTGCGCAATGCGGGCTCAAAGCGGGAAATAACCCTTTCCCTGTCTTCAATTTCAAACCCAACTTCAAGCAGCTCCCTTGTTTCACTCTCTGTAAGAAGTCGGTTATCCACGTGCAATTTTTCTCTTAGCTTTCCGAAATTCAAAGCTCCTTTGAACCTATTCACATACTTATTGATACGCACATCAATTTTGCTCACCTTTGCAGCGCGATCTCCTTCCTTAAAATTGCATTTGTACGGTGGCCAGGAGAAAGTAGTATGATCTTCAGGTTTAAATATCGTCTTCTCGACAGACTTTTGAATATTTTGAGCCGGCTTGCCGGTCAATTCGACGGTTGCAATAAGCAGTTCTCTTCGAGGAAGTGCATCTATATGGGAGGCATCAAAATAGTCGCTTGTCAACTGTAGGCCCGAGTGGTCTTCGTATCTATCCAAGACCTCTACGATCGTGTTGGTATGCACTGGAACAAGATACTCATCAACATCAATGAACGCCAACCATTCGGTTTCGTTTAATGCTCTGTATTTGGCTGCATTTTCATAGGCTGGCAGCTGGGTGCTTAACGCCCAATCAGCTGTATTTGTATCTTGATCGTTAACAACCCGATCCGGCCAATAGACCAAAGTCACCAAACCTTCCCTGATGTAAGGCATCAAGACATCAGCCGAGCGATCTCTACTGCCATTGTCATATAGATAAAAATGATTCACGCCAATAAGCCTATGATATTCAATCCACTCCCTTAAATAGCTCGCTTCATTTTTAAAAATTGCACAAATTGACAACTTGTATTTCTTATCCGATTTTGAATCCTTTACAGACTCTTCTGCTTGCAGAGGAAAATTTGCTAAATCGATTCCTAAGAATAAAACGGCCAGCAAGCAAATATATTTGTATTTTTTAAACACGATATCTCCTTCTCCAAGAAGAAATTTTCTTTTCACTTCCTTCAGAAACATTCTGAAGAACATTCCCTACCCTAAGAACGGCTGGGTACAAAGTCTGCAATCCATCTAATCCAAAGCAATGCAAAACCTCTGCTCATTATCCTAAACTCATTAGAGCAAGCTCTTGAAGGGTTGATGCCAATCACCTCAACTTAACTTTTTCTCGTACAGCAGAGTTCAGTTGATCGAGAGAACAATCCCATTTCAATTCATTCAACATTTCCATTCCAAACGCCCTGTCAAGACTTCAACTTAATAATGGTCAAATACCCGCCTATGCCAAGCCCTGGAGGAGCTGGACGCAAGAGGGTTATACCAATACCCGAAAGATTCCTGAGGGTAAAATTGCCGGCTGGTATAAGGGCGATGAAGGTCATGCTCGAGAATTCCTCCTCTTCCGTAATCGAAAGCCCAAACTGAGTCTGGTTCGTTGCACCCCATCTTGGCGCTAAAAATGCCCCCGGATTGGTGCCAGTAGCCGAATAGCTATACCCATAGGAGACTTGATAGAACCCGGTAGAGGCAATGGATATGTTTGGACTTGTATAGGTAATCCCACCTTGAGTAGTTGAATTTGCAAATGGGACATCTATATTGCTGCCTACAGCCGTGGAAGCAGTGACTGAAAAATAACCAAAGTCTTCGATTTGACCAGTTGGGCCAGTCGGACCTGTTGCTCCGGTCGGACCAGTTGGACCTGTTGCTCCAGTTCTACCTGTTGCTCCCGTCGGACCTGTGGGTCCTGTTCCACCTGTCGGACCAGTTGGACCTGTTGCTCCCGTCGGACCTGTGGGTCCTGTTCCACCTGTCGGACCAGTTGGACCTGTTGCTCCAGTTCTACCTGTTGCTCCCGTCGGACCTGTGGGTCCTGTTCCACCTGTCGAGCCAGTCGGACCAGTTGGACCTGTCGGACCAGTTCCACCAGTTGGGCCCGTCGGTCCCGTGCTACCAATCCCTGTTGGGCCGGTCGGACCTGTTCCACCAGTCGAGCCAGTTGGACCCGTCGGGCCTGTTGCACCTGTGCGACCTGTTGGGCCGGTCGGTCCAGTGCTACCAATCCCTGTTGGGCCGGTAGGACCTGTTGAGCCAGTTGGGCCAGTAGGACCTGTCGGGCCTGTTCCACCAGTCGAACCTGTTGGGCCGGTAGGACCTGTTGCACCATTCGAGCCAGTCGGACCTGTTGGTCCAGTTGCACCAGTCGGACCTGTCGGTCCTGTTCCACCTGTTTGTCCAGTTGCACCAGTCGGACCTGTCGGTCCTGTTCCACCTGTTTGTCCAGTTGCACCAGTCGGACCTGTTGGTCCAGTTGCACCAGTCGGACCTGTTGGTCCAGTTGCACCAGTCGGACCTGTTGGTCCAGTTGCACCAGTCGGACCTGTTGGACCTGTTCCACCTGTTGGTCCAGTTGCACCAGTCGGACCTGTTGGACCTGTTCCACCTGTTGGGCCAGTTGCTCCTGTCGG
>JAFEGH010000015.1 GCA_018240065.1 Verrucomicrobiota bacterium
GTCGATGGCAGTTGTAAATCCACGGAAGTTCTCTTTGTAGCCTTTGTTGCTGCCTTCTCCGCGCTGATGGGCATGCTCATAGAAAGGAGCGAGCCAGACGCGCCAGGGTTTCTGATCAGGGCAGGACTCGACTCTTTGCTCGAAGAGATGCGCCGAAAAGTTCTGGCGGATCCGCTCTGCGACGTTCTCCTGCGCAAAGGCGATGTTGTTAAAATTCGCAGGCTGCATCTGGTTGAACGAGTGTTGCCACTCGGACATCGTTTGCGCATCGAGCACATTTACCACTGCGGCAAGAGTAGGATCCGGGCTGCCTATCAGAGTGTTGAAACACTTGACGACAGCGCCTGCGTTGCCTTTGGCGGAGAAATTGACCATCGATTGTAAAACAAGCATCACATCCGTTGGATCGTACTGGACTGCAAAATTAAAGCGCGGGAAGGGGTTCACAAGCGTGAAGTTTCCGGAGCCCACAAGCGGCATTGTCGAGGTGATGATCGTGTAGCTGGAAAGGGGAGAGGTCAATCCGACCGAGGCAAGATTGAGCGTAGCCCCCGGATTGATCGTCACAACGCCTGTCGCTGCGATCACGTCGGATGCCGCATTGCTCAATTCGACGAGATAGTTGGAGCCGCTGTTAAATGTGAATGCACCGGTATTCATGGTGCCGATCGAGTTGCCAGGAGACACGGAGCCTTTTAAAGTGACATCACCGGTTGTGCCCGTTCCTCCCAAAGTCGCCCCCGCTTCCACAGTCATGGGAGAACTTGCGAGGGATCCGTTGACAATCAAAGTTCCCCCGGTGACATCGGTCGGTCCTGAAAATGCATTGACGCCGTTCAGGATCACCGTTCCGGCATTTTGTTTGGTCAAATTGCCGCTTCCCTGGATGTTGCCGAAGAATGTCGCTGTCGGCGTCGCAGTTCCAAATGTCAGATTGTTCGTTCCCGCATCGACAATGGCTCCTGGATTGCCTCCCGTAAGGTCGCCTATTGTCATAGCTCCGCCGGCCCCGCTGAGATCAAGCTTGCTCCCAGAACCTGTCAAGCCGACGTTGCCGCCAAAGGGAAGAGCGGTAACTGAATTGATTTTCAAGGTTCCCGTGCTGATGAGCGTTATGCCGGTGTAGGTATTGGTCCCTGTGAAAGTCTGGGTAGCCATTCCTATCTTGTTGATCCCTCCTGTTCCCGAGATCGCTCCTGCATAGGAGGTGGCTGATGTATCATTGCCCAAAGTGAGGGTGTTTGCACCTAAGGTGACATTGCCGCCAAGCGCGCCGCCGCCGGCAAGGCTTGCAATCTGGTTGTCAAAGGCGGAGATATCGAGAATTGCTCCCGCGACGTTTGCAAAAGAGACTGGGGAACTTGGAGAAAGGGCGTTCGTCGCTCCTGCAGCGAGTGTTCCCGCGTTGATCTGAGTAGTTCCGCTGTAGGAGTTGGTCCCTGTAAAAGTTTGCTTAGCTGTTCCTACCTTGGTGATTCCTCCTGTTCCCGAGATGGCGCCTGCGTAAGAGGTGTCTGTTATACTATTTCCTAAAGTTAGGGTGTTAGAGCCTAAAGTGACATTGCCTCCTGTGCTGCCGCCGCCAGAAAGACTTGCGACTCGGTTATTAAAGCCGGAGATATCAAGAATTGCTGTCGCATCATCTGCAAATGTGACTGCTGAATTTTGAGAAAGAGCGTTTACTGCTCCTGCAGCTAGCGTTCCTTTGTTGATTGTGGTTGTGCCGGTGTAGGTATTAGCCCCTGCTAAAGTCAGAGTACTCGATCCTTGCTTAGTGATACTTCCACCAGCGCCTCCGCCAATTCCCCCATCTTGGATCACTCCTGAATACGTGGTAGAAGCGGATGCTCCAAGAAACAAAGTCTTAGATCCCAGATTCACAATCGCCAAGGGATCTCCGCTTAAGTCTCCAATGATCGGTTCAATGGAGGATTGACTGATGTCGAAAGCTCCAATGCTGGCAATAAATAGCGTAGGAGATGTGTGGATGGTCCCGTCCAAGGCCAGGGCCAAGGTTTGCGAGTTAATCTCCGTGCCGCCGGTATAATTGTTGCCTGGGTTGGTCAAAACTAAAACCCCGCCTCCTGTTTTGTGGAAGTCGGCCGTTCCTGAGATTTGGCCGTTGAGCGTGAAAGTTTCGCCATTGGTATCTACATTCAATCCATTATTTAAGATAATGGAATTGTTGACGATGAGGTTGCTTGATTTAGGTGCTAGAGTGGAGCCTAGAGCGGAATTGGTCAGACTTCCAGTTCCTAAGGAATCATTTTGAGATATGAACAAAGTAGGGCCATTTAGAATGGTACCTCCGCTATAGTTGTTACTGTTTGTGATACTCAAATCGTCAGTAGAACTTCCCTTTACGGTCAGAGAGCCTGCTCCGGAGATTGATCCGCTGAGCTGGGAATTATTTGCGCCGTTGGTGTCGATGACTCCGTTTTTACTTAATGCGATGGAATTGGCGATGTTAAGGCCGCTTGTCCCAGCTTGAAGAATGTTGCCGTCAGCGGTGGCAAATGTCACTGAGCCAGTGCCCAGTGAACCGCTGTCTTCGATTTTCAGAGTCCCTTTATTTAAGTTAGTCCCACCGCTATAGGTATTGGCGGTAACAAGTGTGACAGTGCCAGCCGGGTTAGCAGAATTTCCGATATTTAGGACAGCTCCTGATTTGGTTCCCTGAGTGACACCGGATGGAGCCCCTGTGAACGAGGCAGGGCTGTCGTCGCCGATGGAATTGAAAATGGAGATAGTCGAGCCATTCGGATCAAAGGTAACTGCTGTGCCTGTAAGAAAGAAAGCGTCATTGCCTTTAGACCAGCCTACAGTTGCCCCTGCTCCGCCTGCAGCCCCAGCTGTTGTGGTATTGGATCCAGATGAAGAAGTGGTAAAAGGACCCAGGATTGTCAATGAGCCGGGGGAGCTTGAGTTATAGGCTCCGCTGTTCACAAAAATGGCTCCGCCGAAGCCTGCGCCTCCTCCTCCTGGTCCACTATTATCTCCGCCCTTGCCTCCACCAACTCCGCCGACAGTTGCTGTGTCAAATGGGGCGCTTCCTCCTCCTCCTCCTCCGAAGCCTCCGGAACCGAGGCTTGCAAGAGCATACCCTCCTGCGCCGCCGCCAAAGCCTCCACTACCTGTGGGGTCACTACTTGATTCTGAGCCGCCGCCGCCGCCGCCGCCGAAACCGCCGTCATTTACTTGACCTGATTCAGATGCATTTCCATTTCCTCCGCCGCCGCCTCCATATCCGCCTAGGCCGCCAGTAGAACTCATGCTGCTGTTTCCTCCAACGCCGCCGCCGCCGCCCCCTTGGCCTCCGCCGGGTCCTGAGCCGCCGGCCCCGCCGCCGCCGCCATTGATGCCGCCCATGCCGCCGCCGAGGCCGCTACCGGCGCTTGCGCCCCCAATTCCCCCACCAGTAAGACCATTGTTAGAAGGAGCGTCTCCTCCCTTTCCAGTAAAGTTTGTACCGCAATTAATGCCTCCTCCTCCGCCACCGGCTCCGAGAGCTGTGTTGTCTCCGTTGCCGCCTGCGCCCCCAATACCTCCCCCACCACCTCCTACGAGAAATCCTCCGACGCCGGAGCCATCTCCCCCATTTCCGCCATTGCCGCCGAGTCCTCCACCTCCTCCTCCGCCCCCTCCTGAGTTGGCGCCTCCAGCTCCACCTATCGCAGAAGCAGACGAAATGGTTAGATTTGAGAGAGTCACGGCGGCTTTGTCAATGAAGATTGCTGCTCCTGCACCCATCCCGCCACCACCTCCTCCAATTCCACCGGTTCCTCCTTTTGCTTTAACGTTCTGGATCGAGAGGTTTTGGAGGGTGACATTTCCCTGCCTGGCAAAAAAGCCGCGGAAGGTAGAAGCCCCATCGATGACAATCGGAGTGCCGCCATTTGTCCCATCCAAAGCAATTGTGTTCGCAGCGTTCAGGTTTAAAATGGGCAGCATCGCGCCAAGTGTGATCGTATTGCTGCCGCCGAGTGCAAAGGTCACATTGTAAGTATCGGGATTTTGATTGATGTGATTTAAGACGCCCCTTAAGTCTCCGGAGCTGCCGCTAAATGTGCCGGCTGTTGCAACATTGGCATCGCCCGGGGTACTGACTGTGAGGTTAGTGACCGCATACAAAGAGGGAGTGGCTAAACAGAAGGCCGCAGTCCATGAAAATTTCTTAATGAAGATGGGGAGTTTGCTCGAGCGCATAGACCTCTTGGGTGTATTTTTTTGCTATTCTTGATATAGGCTTTTAAAATGTATTTTTTACAGGATTTTTTTGAGAGACTGTGGTGTTTACTTGTTCTATGGAAACTGCAGAAGGGAGATTGAAAAAAGAGGCGAGCGCTTAAGGCTCGCCTCTGTATAGGAACTCATCTCTAGAAAGAGATCTTGATTTCAGCTTCCGCTGCGTTCTCAACAAAGTCCGACCCGAACTCCCCATGGTATCCAAGGGAGACGGCGATCGCTGTCTTCTTGGTGGAGGCCAGCGTGATCCTGGCTGTTGGAGAGAACAGGTTGTTGTCAGGCTTCAGTCCTTCCACAGTAAATTTGCAGGAGCTGTCCTCGAAGCGCGCTTTGGTCTTTTCACCTAAGAAGCGCTGCTCGCGGATATAGCTTGCCGTGACGTCGATATTGAAGAGCGCGGATTTGAAGCAGCCTGCGTAGCCGACACCGATGCCTCCCTCAGGTCTGAGCAGGTCGTATTCTTTCTCATCGACTTTAAGATCCAGGCTATCTGCCCCGTGCTCTTTATAGCCGTCCTGCATGACGTAGATGTAGTCAACATCGACGAATGGATAAACGTTCATAGTTCCATTTTTGCCAGCCTTGAAGGTGAAGTCATAGCCGCCGCCCAAGTGACCCATCACCTGGTTAGAGTCCAGATGGTGGCGGGCCTTAAGAGAGACCGATTCCACATTTGGCGCTGTGAAGTGCATCTTGCGTTTGGCGTCGATCGAGCTGAAAAGATAGGAAAAGAGCCCGTCTGCAAAGAAGTGGTTGTTTGTCCAGATCGCACCCAAAGAACCTGCATAGGTCTTAAACTCTCCGCTGGCCCTTCCATGCACGATGCCGACATCGCTGTCCGCAAAGGAGAAACCGCCTGTGACCGCCCAGTGCTTTTTAAACTGGTAGTCGATAGCGGTTGTAAATCCACGGAAGTTCTCTTTGTAGCCTTTGTTGCTGCCTTCTCCGCGCTGATGGGCGTGCTCATAGAAAGGAGCGAGCCAGACGCGCCAGGGTTTCTGATCCGGGCACGACTCGACTCTTTGCTCAAAGAGATGCGCCGAGAAGTTTTGGCGGATCCGCTCTGCGACGTTCTCCTCTGCAAAGGCGATGTTGTTAAAATTCGCAGGCTGCATCTGGTTGAAAGAGTCTTGCCACTGCGACATTTGTTGCATGTTCAAGATGTTGATGACCGGGATTAGATCGGGCTTTGGGTTATTTAACAAAGTATTGAAACACTTGGCGACAGCGCCCGCGTTACCCTTGGCAAAGAAATTGACCATCGATTGCAAAACAAGCATCACATCCGTCGGATCGTATTGCACGGCAAAATTAAAGCGCGGGAAGGGATTTACCAATGTAAAATTACCGGAGCCCACAAGCGGCATCGTCGAGGTGATGATTGTGTAGCTGGAAAGGGGGAAGGTCAGTCCCACCGCACCCAGATTGAGCGTAGCTCCAGGACTAATCGTCACAACTCCTGTCGCTGCGATCACATCGGATGCTGTATCGCTTATTTCAAGGAGATAGCTGGATCCGCTGTTAAACGTGAATGCGCCGGTGTTGATGGTGCCGATCGAGTTGCCAGGAGACACGGCGCCCTTTAAAGTGACGTCGTTTACAGTTCCTGTTCCTCCCAATGTCGCCCCGACTTCCACAGTCATGGGGGAACTTGCCAGGGATCCATTGACAATCAGAGTGCCTCCGGTGACATCGGTCGGTCCTGAAAACGCATTGACGCCGCTTAGGATGACTGTGCCGGAATTTTGCTTAGTCAGGGTGCCGCTTCCCTGAATGTCTCCGCCAAATGTCGCAGAGGGTGTTGACGTCCCGAAAGCCAGATTGTTGGCACCGGCATCAACAATGTTACCTGCCGCGCCAGTCAGATCGCCTATGGTCACAGCTCCTCCGGCCCCGCTGAGATCAAGCTCTGCGCCAGACAAAGGAAGGTCGACATTGCCGCCAAGGGGAAGAGCGGTAACCGCGTCGATTTTCAAGGTGCCAGAAAGGATGGCGGTTGCGCCTGTGTAAGTATTCGTCCCTGTAAAGGTCTGTGTAGCCAATCCAATCTTGTTGATCTCTCCTGTTCCCGAGATCGCGCCTGCATAGGAGGTGGCTGTCGTATCGTTGCCAAGGGTGAGCCTGTTAGCTCCTAAAGTGACATTACCACCTGTGGCACCGCCGCCGGCAAGGCTTGCAACCACGTTGTTAAAGCCGCTGATATCAAGAGTTGCCCCCGCGACGTTTGCAAAAGAAACCGGCGAACTTGGAGAAAGGGCGTTCGTCGCTCCTGCAGCTAGTGTTCCTGCGTTGATCAGTGTTGTTCCGCTGTAGGTGTTGTTCCCCGTCAAGGTCTGCGTAGCTGTCCCTACCTTGGTGATTCCTCCTGTTCCGCCAATCGCGCCTGCGTAAGAGGTGGCTGTTGTATTATTTCCCAAAGTCAGCGTGTTAGCGCCTAAAGTGACATTGCCTCCAGTGCCACCGCCGCCGTCAAGACCTGCTACTGCGTTATCAAAACCTGTAATGTCGAGTACTGCACCTGCTGTATTTGCAAAACTGACAATCGAATTTGGAGAAAGGGTATTTGTAGCTCCTGCAGCAAGAGTTCCAACATTAATCGTTGTCAGACCACTGTAGTTGTTGAGAGTTCCTGTCAATGTCTGGGTCGCTGTTCCTTGCTTGGTGATCCCGCCTGTTCCGCCAATTGCGCCTGCATAGGAGGTGGCTGTCGTATCGTTGCCAAGGGTGAGCCTGTTAGCTCCTAAACTGACATTACCCCCTGTCGCACCGCCGCCGGCTAGGCTTGCTACCACGTTGTTAAAGCCGCTGATATCAAGAGTTGCTCCCGAGACGTTTGCAAAAGCGACAGGGGAACTTGAAGAAAGGGTATTTGGAGCTCCTGCAGCTAGTGTTCCTGCGTTGATCAGTGTTGTTCCGCTGTAGGTGTTGTTCCCCGTCAAGGTCTGCGTAGCTGTCCCTACCTTGGTGATCCCGCCTGTTCCGCCAATTGCGCCTGCGTAAGAGGTTGCTGTCGCGTTGTTGCCCAAAGCGAGCGTGTTAGCGCCCAAAGTGACATTGCCTCCAGTGCCACCGCCGCCGTCAAGACCTGCTACTGTGTTATCAAAACCTGTGATATCTAGAGTTGCACCTGCTGTATTTGCAAAACTGACAACAGAACTTGAAGAAAGGGTATTTGTAGCTCCTGCAGCAAGAGTTCCCGCGTTGATCAGTGTTGTGCCAATGTAAGTATTGGTCCCTGTAAAAGTCTGCTTAGCTGTTCCTACCTTCGTGATTCCTCCTGTTCCCGAGATGGCGCCTGCATAGGAGGTGGCTGTCGTATCGTTGCCAAGGGTGAGCCTGTTAGCTCCTAAACTGACATTACCCCCTGTGGCACCGCCGCCGTCAAGACCTGCTATGGTGTTATTAAAACCTGTGATGTCGAGTGTTGCACCTAAAGTATTTGCAAAAGAGACAACAGAACTTGAAGAAAGGATATTTGTGGCTCCTGCAGCGAGTGTTCCCGCATTGATCGTGGTCTGTCCACTATAATTTTTTGCAGTTCCGGAAAAAGTCAACGTGTTGGTTCCTTGTTTGGTTAAGCCTCCCACCCCAGAAATTGATCCAGTTAAAGCCAATGTATTCCCATTAGTGTCGATCACGCCGTTTACATTTAAATTGATCGTATTCGCGACGTTTAATCCTGAAACGGATGATTTGAGAATATTTCCGTTATTGGTGTTAAAATTTAATGCGCCTATGCCAATTGATTTATTATTGCTGATAGCAATTGTTCCCTTATTTAGGTTTGTCCCGCCGCTATAGGTGTTTGCTGCAACAAGATTGACAGTACCTGCGGGATTAGTTGTGCCGACAGAAATCTGACCGCCTGCCTGAGTCCCTTTCGTATAAGTAGTTGATCCAGATTGAAAGGAAGCTGGACTATCATCGGCAATTGAATTGGTAAAAGTAATTGAGCTCCCATTCGGATCAAGGGTGATTGAGGAACCAGTCAAAAAGAATGCATCGTCGCCAGCATGCCAGCCATCTCTAGGTGAACCAGCACCAGCTAGAGTTGTATTATTTGCATCTGTATTAAACGGCCCTAAAATTGTCAACGATCCGGGAGTCCCTGAGTTATAAAAGCCGCTGTTTACAAAAATACCCCCTCCAAAACCAGCTCCTCCTCCTCCTCCTATTAGGGCAGCACCGCTCGAGCCTTGGCCACCACCTACTCCTCCAGTGCCAGCTAGACCGATAGTTGTGCTCCATGCTCCACCACCTCCTCCTCCAAATCCTCCATTACCACCTACCCCACTTGGTCCGTTTCCTGAGGAGCCACCACCGCCTCCAAATCCCCCATTGCCACCTAATAAGTTAGGCCCACCGAGTTGCGATCCGGCTGAACCGCCTCCGCCACCGCCAAATCCTCCATTGCCTCCATTTGTGCCATTTGAACCGGTTCGAGCACCACCACCACCACCGCCAAATCCTCCATCTCCACCTGAATTAATTTGGCCGTTCTGCCCGCCAATGCCCCCGCCTGCTCCGGTAGCTCCACCTCCAATACTGCCCCCACCCCCACCTCCAGCATTTGCTCCACCCATGCCCCCGAATGTATTGCCCCCACCTAATGCACCAAATCCACCTCCAGGAGTTCCATTGCTAGAATTGGGAGACCCACCCCCATCGCCCCCTGTTCCTGGGTTGCCCGCGCTTATTGACCCGTTGGATCCACGAATTCCGCCTCCGCCACCTCCAGATGCAGTCGCCGACCCAGTTCCACCGGCGCCGCCAATTCCTCCTCCCCCGCCACCTCCTTTTCCTGTACTGAAATCACCTCCGTCACCTCCGTTTGCTCCAAGCACCCAAAAGCCACCTCCTCCGCCTCCACCTATTAGGCCCGGGGCCGCTAAACCCGCCCCACCCCCGCCCTGAGCCAAACAAGTGTCAATGGAAACATTGGAAATCGTCACGTTAGCTCTGTCAATGAAAATTGCCCCACCAGCTCCTAGCCCGCCCCCGCCGCTGCCGCTTCCGCCATTTCCTCCGCGTGATCTCAATTTTTGAAGAGTGAAATTTTGGATTGCGATATTTCCTTGTTCAGCAAAAAAACCAGGAAGGATATTTCCGCCGTCAATAATTATTTGATTTCCTCCATTCGTGCCATCAATTGTTAGCGTATTTGCTGCATTTAGATTTAAAATAGGCAATGCCGTCCCATTAAGAGAGATCGTGTTGCTGGCACCTAATGCAAAGGTGACATTGTAGGTATCGGGATTTTGATTGATGTGATTTAAGACGCCTCTTAAGTCTCCGGAGCTGCCGCTAAATGTGCCGTTTGTCAAAAAATTGGTGTCGCCTGGTGTACTTACTGTGAGGTTAGTGACCGCGTACAAAGAGGGAGTGGCTAAACAGAATGCCGCAGCCCATGAGAATTTCTTAATGTAGATGGGGAGCTTTGTACAATGCATAGGCCTCTCAAGGGTAATTTTAAAATTAACCTTGGTATAGGCTTTAAAGATATAATTTAATACTTTTTTTTCGTGGGATCGTCGCGCTTACTTGTTGTATGGAAACTTCAGAAGGGGGATTGAGAAAAGAGGCGAGCGCTTAAGGCTCGCCTCTAATAGGAACTCATCTCTAGAAAGAGATCTTGATTTCAGCTTCAGCTGCGTTCTCGACAAAGTCCGACCCGAACTCCCCATGGTAGCCAAGCGAGACAGCGATCGCTGTCTTCTTGGTGGAAGCCAGCGTGATCCTGGCTGTTGGCGAGAACAGGTTATTGTCGGGCTTCAGTCCTTCCACAGTAAACTTGCAGGAGCTGTGCTCGAAGCGCGCCTTGGTCTTTTCCCCCAAGAACCGCTGCTCGCGGATATAGCTTGCTGTGACATCCAGGTTCAACAGCGCGGATTTGAAGCAGCCCGCATAGCCGACACCGATACCGCCCTCAGGTCTGAGCAGGTCGTATTCCTTGTCGTCCACCTTGAGGTCGAGGCTCTTTGCGCCGTGCTCTTTATAGCCATCCTGCATCACGTAGATGTAGTCAACATCGACGAATGGATAGACATTGAGAGTTCCATTTTTGCCGGCCTTGAAGGTGAAGTCATAGCCCCCTCCGAGGTGCCCCATCACCTGGTTAGAGTCCAGATGGTGGCGCGCCTTAAGCGAGACCGATTCCACATTTGGCGCTGTGAAGTGCATCTTGCGTTTGGCGTCGATCGAGCTGAAAAGATAGGAAAAGAGCCCGTCTGCAAAGAAGTGGTTGTTCGTCCAGATCGCACCCAAAGAACCTGCATAGGTCTTAAACTCTCCGCTGGCCCTTCCATGCACGATGCCGACATCGCTGTCCGCAAACGAGAAACCGCCTGTGACCGCCCAGTGCTTTTTAAACTGGTAGTCGATGGCAGTTGTA
>JAFEGH010000016.1 GCA_018240065.1 Verrucomicrobiota bacterium
GACAAACATTGTTCGCGGCGCCGCGATCACGACAACGGGGACAGGCCCGCTTGCATTTACTCTGAATCCCGGAGGAATCCTGACAAGCACAGAAGCGGGGGCGATCTCTCTGGATGGATCATTCACAGAGAGCGGTGCGGCAACGGCCAACATTGCCGGATCGATCACGACGACCAATGACAACATCAGCTTCAGCTCGCCGATTGCGATGACGGGCCCCGTCTCTTTCGATACAGGAGCAGGCATAGGCGATATCACTGTCACAACCATCGACGGCGCGCAGCCTCTGACGATGACAGCCGGCACAGGCAGCATCACGGCGTCCGGCGCGATCGGCGGCAATATCCGGATCGGCGCTCTGACAGTCAATAGCTGTACGAACTTTACCGGATCAGGATTGACGGCGGCGTCTGTAGACATCACAGAGACGGGGGGGACTGTCCATTCGAATGGAAATATTAACACGAATACCGCCGCAGGGATCACTCTGAATGCGAACAACATCATCCGGGGAGGCTCCATTACAGCGACAAATGGAGGCCCATTAATTGTCACATTCTCAGGAACGAGTACGGCGGCGGGACCTTTCCCTATCAACGTTGGGTCGGTCAGCTTGACAGGCACAGGCCCGTCCGGGGTCTTTTTTGGAGGAACCGTCACTACCGACACTGGCGGAATTGATCTCCACTCCCCGGTCACCTTTCTTGCAGATGGAATCGCCGATACGAGCATTTCCGGGGGAGATATCCACTTCTTCAGCACTGTCAATGGGGCAAAGAACGTCACTCTTATCGCAGGGGCAGGCAACATTCTCTTTGATGGTGTCGTCGGCGGCACAACGCCTCTAGCGACGATGACCATCACCAGCGCGAACAACGTGACAGCGGCGTCAGCCGTCTCCGCCGCTTCAATCGTGCAGACGGCCGGCGCAGGCAAGACGACCTTCGGCGGGGCCGTCACGACGACGAATGCCGCAGGTATTTCCCTCACAGGAAATCAGGTCGAGCTGGATGGTGCAGTCACGACGACGACGGGAGGTCCCCTTTCGATTAATCACACAGGACTCTTGACTATCGGTACGGGTTCGTCGATGAGCCTTGACGGGGCATTTTCTGAACTTGGAGGGGGCAATGTTTCGCTTGGTGCGAACATCACCACAACCAATGACCCGATCAGCTGGGCGGATCCGATCACACTGACCCATGATGCGACTCTTAACTCAGGCGCCGGTGCGGGGGATATTACTTTCACAAGCACGATCGATGGACCCTTCTGCCTAACTGTGTTAGCGGGAACAGGGACAGTTCAATTTAGCGGCGCTGTCGGTCTCTCAACACCGCTGAATTGCATTTCCGCAACAGGGGCCACCATCGCCCAAAATAGCACTGCGCAAACGGCGACCACGGTCAATTATACAGGCGCGATCGAATTGGGTGGAGGAATCACGACAGCCGATCACGACATCACTTTGAATGGGAATGTCCAGGTTGCAAATGACATCACTTTGACTACGGGAGCTGGAGCCGGCGATATTTCGATCACAGGGAATATCGACGGAGATGTTTCAGGGAGAAATCTGACACTTGCCGCGGGCACAGGGAGCGTCACCGTGGGCGGGACGATCGGAGGCACCGTCCATTTGAACAACCTGACCATTACAGGAAATGACATCACATGGGGAAATCTGGGCACGACCGGCATTGGATCGTCGAGCACGACAGTTCTCAATGCCGCAAACTCGATTACATTCACGGGCACAAATTACAATAACGGGGCTTTGCTTTTCACCGCGGGATCAAGCTTTATTTTCGACGCAGCAGCTCCTGTCACTCTGACTTCGAGCAACCTTCCCATAACCTTCACCACGGGAACTATCCAGTTGGCTGCAGGCACTCCTCTGACAATGAATAGCAACGGAGGGAACATCGCTTTCGGCAACCTGACGGTTGCAGACGCGGGGCTGACAAATCTGACGGTAAATGCCATTACCGGTTCGATGACGTTTACCCAAATTGGAACAGCGGGTTTCCCTCTGAATGCCGTCGATTTGACGGCTTCAACGTTCACTCCGACTCCATCTCAGGGGACAAACGTTTTTTCCACCAGCTTAAGTGTCAACACCCCCACGATCACGACGCTTTCCGGAGCGGTCTCCATCCCCGGCACGTCATTTACCTATGCGAATCCCGTTGTCCTTAATGGAAACGTGACGATTACCTTTGCATCCTGTCCGGTCGCAGGAACGCTTATCTTCAATCAATCGCTCGATGCTGACGTCTTCTCCAGAACTCTTGCGATCAATGCGTGCGGCCAAGTTGTCACCTTCAATGGACCTGTCGGGGCGATAACTCCGTTTACATCCATCTCTATCGATCAGGCCAGCGATGTGAACATCAATTCGATCATGAACACAGGCTCGCTTGCGCAGACCATGGGGACGGGGACGACGACAATCGCATCCGCCCTGTCTACAACTGGAGCAGGGGGAATCAGCCTTGAAACAAGCGCAATTTCAGTCAACGGCAGCATCGAGACAACAGGCGGCGGTCCTGTCACATTCAATAATTCCGGCGCTGTTACCGTTCCGGGGGCTGACATCAATGTCGATGGAGCTTTCCAACAAACAGGCGCAGGCTCTGTTTCTATTGGCGGAACCATTAGAACGACAGATGATCCCATCTCGTTTGCAAGCGCGGTCTCATTGAGCGCCGATCTGAATTTGAACAGCGTTTCTTCTACGGGAGCTGCGATCACATTTAACGATAAGGTTGACGGAGCGCATATTCTCAACATTGCAGCGGGAAGCGGAACGATCACACTAACCGGCGCTGTTGGCAGCGTCACGCCGCTACAGAAGCTGACGTTAACTTCTGCGGGCGATGTGAACGCCGGAGCCGTCTCTGCCGCTTCGATCGTTCAAACTATTGGAACCGGTAAAACGACCTTCAGCGGGGCCGTCACGACGACGAATGTCGCCGGTATTTCCCTCACCGGGTCCCAGTTCGAATTGGATGGGGCCGTTACGACGACCAATAATGGACCTCTTCTCATCCATAACTCCCAAACTCTGAAATTGATTGGAGGCGGCTCGATTTCGGGCGCTCTTACACAGACAGGTTTGGGCGGCGTCACTCTCGCTGGGACAACGAGCGCCGGAGCCGCCGTTTCCTTTGCGTCCGCAGTTACTCTGAACGGAACCACCAATCTGGACACATCGGCAAATGGCAGCAACATCACCTTCTCCAGCACTCTCGACGGCACTCAGAACTTGACCTTGAATTTGGGCAATACGGGGAACCTTCTTTTTGGAGGCGCGGTCGGTGGAACGCCGCTTGGAGTCCTCACTATTACGAACGCCGGGAATGTAAACGCTTCCACGATCTCAGCTGCATCGATCACGCAATCCGCCGGCCATGGGATCTCCACACTGGGAAGTCTGACTACAAGCGCCACCGGGGGGATTTCTCTGACAGGGACCGCATTTGTCATCAATGGCAATCTGATCACGACGGCTTTGGGTCCGGTTAGCATTATCGACTCCGCTGCACTCACTCTTAACGGAGGAGCCGGTACGTCGATCACAGGGGCCTTCTCTCAAAGCGGCGGCGGGGCTGTCTCTCTGTCGGGAACGCTGACTACCGTCAATCAGCCCATGAGCTTTACGAATGCTGTTTCCCTGACAGGAACAACAGCCCTTTCTACCGGAGCCGGCGCAGGGACGATCACTTTCTCCAGCACTCTCGATGGGAACCAGAACTTAACCCTGACGGCAGGAACAGGGAACATTGTGTTCGGAGGAGCGATCGGGAGCTTGACCGCGCTTGGCGCGCTGACAGTCCAAAGCTGCACCGACATCACTTACCCCAATACGAAGGCTGTATCAGTCACTCAAAATGCAAGTTCTGGAACGACGACTTTGAGCTCTCCGATCGCCACAACGGGAACATCGGGCATTTCCCTCACGGGAACAACCATTACTCAGAGCAGCTCTTTATCGAGCATTGTGACAGACCCCATTTCCATTGCACATACCGGTGTGTACACAATGGGCGGGACAATCAGCTCGGGAGGAGCGTTCACTGAAAGCGGGCTGGGAGGCACTGTCCAGTTAAATGGATCCATCACAAGCGCAAGCAATAACGTTTCGTTTGCAAACGCCATCACCTTGACGGGCCCATCCTCTATTAGCACAAGCGCCGGGGGAGGAAATATCCTTCTTTCAAGTACGGTCGACGGGAACAACAACCTCTCTCTGACAGCCGGCGCCGGGTCGATCACTTTCGGAGGAGATGTCGGCGGCGGCACTCGAATTGGGATCCTTACGATCAACTCCGGCGCGGTGAGCACAACCCAGGGGATCTCGGCCGCCAGCATTTCTCAGATGTCGGGATCCGGCACTTTCGGAGTCCTCAATACCAACCAGGCAGCCGGCATCCTCTTGCAGGGGACGACCTTTACTCTGGCAGGAAACGTCACGACGACGGGAGCCGGAGCTCTTACCATTCAAAATACAGGAGCCCTTGTTGTATCGGGGACGACCTTCTCGATTGCAGGCGCAGTGGATCAGACGGGACTTGGGACCACGACCCTCTCCAGCGCGATCACAGCAGGCGGCGTCATTCCATCAACCAGTACAGGGATCC
>JAFEGH010000001.1 GCA_018240065.1 Verrucomicrobiota bacterium
CCATCCCGAACTCAGAAGTCAAGCCTCTCATCGCCGATGGTACTGTACGCAAGAGTACGGGAGAGTAGGTCGCTGCCAAGCTTTTTTTCGCCCCGTTAACCGCAAGGTTATCGGGGCTTTTTTTTTCTAACTGATCGATTTAGTTTTTATTGAACTCTTTCCACTACTCGGTCTTCCATGAAGAAATTCTGTCTTTCAATTTGAATTTTTTCCGGATCGACTTCATTTGTGGTAAAGAACAGCGCCAAGTCATTGGATTGATCGATCAATCCTTGAGCGTATTTGATATAGTCTTGTTGTGCAGGTTTGTCCTTTGCCCAAATTAAATAGCAGATCGCATGATAGGAGATCGGGTCGTGAATTGACAGTTCGCGCAATGAACCTTTTATCTGTTCTTGGTTCTCTGTAGTAATGAGCCTTTCCCAAAAATTTGTAAAGAAAGACATTCTGTGTTCTTCGACTGCGGTTTGCAGGTTTACGCTATCCCTATTGAAACTGTGGTAATGGTTCCCCAGGCTTCTTCTACTTTGGTTGTACCAGATGAATAGGCATTTTTCCGGGTTCAGCATCTCATTGCCAGGATATTGAGAGATTCGGTATTTCCCTTGACCGGAGTCCTGCATCACAGCGATTTGCATGCCGCGCATGACCCTGTTGCGGTTGGCGACAAGTGCTCTAAAGGCTGCAGAGTCCCACCAGGTATTGGAGCGTTGAATATATTTGGCGTAGGCGCTGACGAGGAGTTCGGGGTTCATGTCATCGATTTCCCCAACTTTGATGTTGGAAGGTCTGTCAGGGGCGTCCTTGAGCGCTGTTCTGATCTCATCCATCCATTCGACGTCTTGAGCAATTGCCGACTTGTTGTCTTCGAGGTAACCGCCCGCAGCTTTGCGCAGATCTTCAAGACTGACTGTTTTGCGCATTTGTGCAAGCTGGTCTCTCATTGAATAGTCTGCACATTTTCCCGCGCCCCCGACGCTGCGGTGGTCGCGAGCTTGAACGATGACTTGGGGAACTTTTGTGACCGCTTCCTTTTTTTGTGCAGAAACGGGTTGTTTTTTTGCAGTTTGGGATACTTTTGCAACGGTTTCTTTTGCGATCGTTGGAGCGGGAGTATAAACTTGCGACTTAGTCCAGCCTTTTAGCATTTCAATGCAGGTTTTGCTTGCTTGCCGCTGCTCCAGGATGGCAATCCAGTTGGATTTTTGCCTCTCTTCCAGGCTGCTGAACCATTTGAACAGTTTTCTTCTTTCCCCTTCCGGATAGGCTGAAAATCCCATCGTCAGCTTGGCGATTGCAACCTGGAGTTCATCATAATTTTTCTTCCCTTCTCCACGAGGATTCAAATTGAAGAGGATCTCCGGTTCAACAGATTTTTCAGATAGGGAGAGCACTGAAATGCAATTCGGGAGCATTTCAGGACTTGCCATTAGCCTTGGGACGAGGTTCTCGTAATCAAGATCGGTCATCCATGTGGAAACCCAGTCCGAAGAGTCCTCTCCGTCTCCAAATTGATAGGTGACTAGATACCCTGTCGCGCTTCCAACAGGAGGACATACTTTCGCAAATTCTCTCATCGCCTGTGTAAACTTGATGGGGATGGATACTCCTATTCCGCAGTCTGGGAAAAAGGACTCCATCGAATAGATGTAGGAATCCATATAGGGGTTGACTTCGGGGGTGAGATAGAAGTTGAAGATCGGTGTAAAATATTCGCTGGCGGATCCGCGGGACTCTCCGCTCAAGATATCGAGTTTACTGCGCGTCTTTTGTTCCTGTTGCAGCTGGGTCTGTTCCTGCTGTTGCTGCTGCTGCTGTTCCTGGACTTCAGCCTGGACGTCCTTTTGGCCTGTTTCCGAGCTGGAAACCTTGGCTTGAAGGAATTGTTGATGGAACTCCGCCTCGTTTTGGACCTGCTGTTTTTCTTCTGAAATATTACTTTTTGCCACGCGCACCATAGTACGCAGAGCCTCTACTCTCTGGCTCCCTATGTCCGTTTCCTGAGACGGCTTTGGCAAATCGTGCAGGATCCCTGAAGTGTCCTCAGATCCCACTTTTTCAAGCATTTTATCATATTTTTTATCCAAATGGGGCATGATGTCTTCCATCACCGATGGGGTATAGTCCGATTCAAAGTTAAGCGCTTTGGAGCGGACAAAAAGCGTTTCGACGGTCTCAAAGGACTTTGCGGTCCCCTCCATCTCCTTTTCCAACTCACCGCGCGCCGTCGGGTCCTGTTTGGCTTTGAGGAAGCGCTCGCTTGTTCCCTGCGGGGCGAAAATCGCCTTTTTGACTTCCTGTCTAAGGGCTGCTTCAGGACGAGCAGTTGCTGCCTTGAGGTTTAAGGTCGCATTTGTTTGGACCCCTTTCAGTTCGATATCGGAGATGAGGTCTTTAAATTTCGGGGTTCCTTTAGGAGCAAACCTATCTGCGTGGGTCTTTTCGACAAATACCTTCGCATCCTGGCCTTGTCCGAGCTGTCTAAGGCGCCAGATCGCCTGGTCGAACTCATCCGGCGTTGTGGTCGGACCGACAATAAGCGCCCCATAACCATAAGGGATTTTAAAGTCTGTGCCGCGGGTGTCGGCCGGGCCAAAATAGTACAAGACGTGGTCTGATGAGATTTTTTTGGCGTCCAGCTCTTTGTCAAAGGGTTGGGGATTGGGCGCATCAGGCATCCAGAGATAGCCCTGCTTGGTCGTTGGGTCGACATAGATATATTGTCGTCTGTCTTCCGGTCTAAGTTGTCCTGACTTAACAGCGTCCAGTTCCTTTTGACGCAAGTGCCTGATCACATCATGGGATGTCATATCCGGAGTCGCATATCCCTGGTTGATGATTGCTTTGCATTCCCGATCCCGGCTCAATTCAGTGATCTGGTCCATCAAATGAGTAAAGACGCCGACATCTTCTTCAAAACCTTGGCCCATCATGGCAAGGCGCAGCAGGGTGTCCCCTGTGCCTGTTCGCGCATCTTTGGACCTGTCGTAGGAGAATTGGTTGGGGAGTGAATAGCGGGACATGGTTCCTGCGGCACCTCCGACTTTTCTGCCAAGAATGGTGTCCTGGACATTGCGCGCCAGCTGGGAGGTGAAGACTTGGATGCGCGGGCTGACTTGCATGATGAAGCGCAGGAACTGCATCCTGTCTCCGTAATTCTCTGGATCCTGGAAGTTCCTCAGCATCACCTCTGGATCGCTTGTTCGATCAGGATCCAGATTGGCAAACCACGTTCTCCAGGGGTGGAGCTTCTTCGCCTCTTCAGGCTCATTCTCTACAATCATCGGCTCTTTCGAGGCGCGCGTTTGGATGTCGGGGATTTGGGAGAGGAAGAAGGCGTCAAGCTGGGGGTTTTTGCCATTTCGGATATAGGCTAGGAAATGGTAGCCGATCAGTTCGGCTTCCTGTCCAAACTTGGTATTGGGTTTTTCTCGTTGCTCTTTGCGAGGGACGACCGAAAAGCCGTCGGGTCCGAACCCATAGTCTTTGCCGTCCTGTTTTTCGCACAGCGTCGGCAGGGTCTTTGTCATCCAGTGGCGCATGGCGCCGATCGCTGCGACTTTTTGCAATGCAGACTTGTCAGCAGGCGGTTTCGGCCATTCGGCCATTCCTTCAGGCAATTTAACCGATTCAATATCGGAAAGGTAAGCGGCAAATTCTTCCTTGTCTTTTGGCCTGCTATTGAAATCCCATCCGATGTCCGCCCAAAATTCTTTGTCGTCGTAGATCTCTTCAGCCAGGACTTTCATGACTTGCTGGACTTGCTCTTTGCTATAATTCGAAAGCTTGTCATTGATCAGGGCTTCGCGGAATTGGGCAACCGCCGGATGAGAACTTTTAAAAATATACCCGAAGATCTTCTCGCCGGAATCAAAGGCCACCCGGTTAATAATGGAGAGCTCTCCATCAGAGAAGTTTTTCTCGGAGAGGATAGTGAAAATTTCATCGATCTCATCAGCGACGATGCGCGTGTCCTCGTGGTCGAAGACAGAGCAGATCTTCTTAAGCCAAAAGAGTTGCTCCATTGTTCTGCTCATCTCATTAAAAAGTCTTTCGTCTTTTCTCTGTTTGCTTTCATAGCTCGCCCACATGTCTTTGAGACTTTTTTCCAGCTCGATCACCTTGTTTTCCAAAGCGGCGATCCTTTCGACTGTCGTGATCACATATCTCTTGGAGTGTTTGACCGAGAGCAAGGTATGGTATTCTTCTGCGAGATCTTCAGGGGCGACCGATGAATTCCTGCTGAACTGGAAGAAATAGGCCTTTTTATCCATGTCCTTGCGGCTTTGCTCGATCAGCTCTTCGGTGAATAGGACAATGGGGAATTTTCCGCGGTTGATAAGGATTCTTGCCACGCAGGGGAAGATCACGGAAGATTTCCCGAGTCCCATGCGGAACTCTTCCAGGGCGTTGGGATCATCGAGGATCGTTTCAATCTTTTCGATCTGCGCATCAGTAAAGACCAGTTTCTGACGGTATTCGCGGACGAGGTAGGGCAGTGTCTGATCCAGGTCGATGACATCGCCTCTTTGACCGTTGACTTTTTGTAATCTGCCATCAAGTTCGGTAATCAGAGCGTGTAGTTCTTTGGATTTATCTCTAAGCTGGCCTAATTTTGCTTCGAGGACTTCCTTTTCAGGAGGCGAGCTTTGAATTTTCAGATCAAGTTCCTTTATTTTTTCATCGACCGCAGCCTTTTCATCTGTGAACTGAGCGATTTTATCCTGCAAGACGCGAAGTACAGTCGTCCTATAGGTCCCATCGGAAAATCTCTGATGGTTTTCCCCTGCTTCGATTTTATCTTCAATGGATGAAGAGAGCTCTTTCCATTCAATTTCGATCTCGTTGATTTTGACCTTGAGCTGCTTTGCTTGTTGTTCAAGCGCTTGTTTTACTCGCTGCGCTTTTGGCGAGGGCCCAGCGCTGCTGATTTTCGTGTTAATTTCTTTTAGCTCAAGTTGCAGCGCTTCTCTTCTTTGGGCCATCGGCCTGAGTTTCGCGGCATCGTCTAGGGCTTTTTCCTTCTGTTGCATTTCAGTTGCGGCAAATAGATATTGAGAGACGGCCGTGAGCAGGCCGTCTCGTTGTTCATCGTCCTTGATTTCGCTCGAAAGCCTCCCATCCTCACAGAGATCGATGATGGCATTCAGCCTCTCTTCAGGTGTGTATTTTTCCGGATGCAGGAACATGGCTTCCAATCCAAATTGTTTGGAAAAGGGAGCGAAAGCCTTTTCAATCTCAACTTGTTGCTGTTTAAGAGCTGCGCGTATGGAGCGGATATTTTGATTCAATCCCCGAATGAGCGGATCTACCTGTCGATCGCTGATATAGCCCTTCTTACGATCGATCAGCGCTTTCTTCTTCTTCGCCGCCGCATCAAGCCCATCGATGAATCGCTGGTTTTCATGCTCGACCATCAATATCTGGTCCTCAGAGGTTGTTTCCGGGACTTTAGAAAAGGGCTCCTTGGCCTGAGCGCATCTCTCATCGATCAGTGCTTTTTGTTCTTCCTTCAGATGGGCTTCATAGAGTTGAGTGAGTGCGGTCAAATCAGGTTGGGCAATTTTTCCGAGTGGATCGAGAGTGTTCGGGTCAGCCAATTGTGTGGCAGGCGCTGCATTGCTAATTTCGGCCAGTCTTATTGAAGCGGCCGCAGAAAGCAGGAATTGAGCAACTTCCTTTGAACTTGAGACCTGCACGGGCTCTTTTTCGGTCTGCGCTTTTAGAAAAGCTATTTGAGTTCCGTCTGCAGAGTAGATTTGTTGATAGGTTTGCAACCAAGCCAGACCATGCTTGGAGTTAGACGAAAACGCCGCTTCTTTAGAAAACACTTCCGCGAGCCTGACCAATTGGACTGTCGTTGGCAAACGGAGGTCCGCGGTGAAGAAGGGTTGGAGATCAGATGCTTTTTTTGGCGGCAATGTCAATGCGCTCTCGATAGCCGTCGTAGGCGCGGTAGGGGATTGTTCTTTTTTCTGGATGGCTTCTTTCAACGCATTGAATCGATGCAGGGCGACCATCGGCAAACCGCCCTCCGTTAATAGTTTGCGCAGAAGCTCGTTGAGCGGGTGCCTTCCTTCATCAGGTCCGATTTTATTAAGCGCCGCCAAATAAAGCCCTTTTTCCTCATCCGACAGATCCGCTTTCTCGATGCGTTTTCTGAACTCATCTAAGGTTAACTTTGTTGAAGAGGGGGGGGCGACTTCAAGCTCGGAAATTGCCAGATTCGGGGGCAAAATTTTATCAGCGCCCGGCAACTCCATAGGGATCTTTCTTTTTTTAATGGTCAATTCTACAGGCCCGCCTCGCAGCATGGGGGTGATAGCGCTCTGAACGGCATCAGAGAGTGTTTGGAGAGCGCTCATGTGTTTTTCTAATTTTGTTTGTCGCCACAGGTTGGTCAAAGTCGTAAGAATGTTGCTTGCTCTCAAGAGCTTAATTTCTTCAGGGGCCAGGTTTTCTTTTACCTGAAAAATTTCGCTTGAGGGGGTTGGGAATAAATCGCTCAGATCGGCATTCTCCAGTAGTTTCAGATGCTTTAACGCTGCCGTTTTTTCTGCCACGAGAGATTCGAGACTCTTTTGCTGAGATTCCAATCTTTTCAAGTCATCAAGAGGTTTTTTCAGTTTTTGGTATTCTTCCTGTTTTTTCTTGATTTGAGGTTCAATTGCTTGATTTGACTCCAGGGCTTTTTCTCTTTCTTGTAGAATTCCTTCAATCTCTTTTGTTTTCTCTTCTATGGCTTCCTTCGCTTTTTCGTGGAGCCTTTTCAAAGAGATCGCATCATTAGAAAGCTCGCTGATTTCGCTCTCAGGGAATCCTAAGACCCTCGCATAGCTTTTTAAGCTTTCAAGCTCCTCTTCCAGTTCCTTTTTCTCTGCATCCTCTACGGAAATAACTTTAATTTCTTTGCGTTCTGCCTCTAAGGCTTCGAGAGCCTGCCCCAGAACTTTCTCCATTCTAAGCAGTTCAGCAAGCTTTTCTTCCACTTCATCGGTAGTGGGAGGTTTTACGATTTTTTTCTGAAGCTCTTCAATCTCACTTTTTGCTTTTTCAAGCGTTTCATCAATTTCTTCAGGGATGAGTCGCTTAGCTTGTTCAACTGAAAGTGCATTGGCTTGCTGTTGGATATTTAATCTGTCGAGCTCTTCTTCTACTATTTTTACAACTTTAGAAAACCCTTCTGCGTAGCGGGCGTAGGAGAAGAGCAGTCGTCGGGCGAAATCGACGGCCTCAACGAGGCCAGGATCTGATCCTTTAGCGGTCCGGATCGGGAGCATGAGGGGGGACAGGTCTTCGGCGCTGAGCTGTCTTTTAGAAATGAGGGTCCAATAGGTCCAGAAGTGTTTTAGCACATTTTCGGGAGTTGGGGTCAATCCCATTCCAAGAACAGTCTCTTTCGTCGCTCCGCTGATGGGAGGCTCCATCCATACAATCAGGTGGTTCATGAACTGGGGCGAATCAAATACAGACAGAGGTCTTCTCATTAGAATTTCACTAGTTTGAGGGGCGAGCGGCAGGGATTCTTCGGCTTCTAGGAGCGTCCTGATCGATTCTGATTTGAAGCGGTCAAATTCAAAGGCATCCTGCTCTGTCAGAAGGAGTTTGGCAGCTTTCAGCTGCTGTTCTTTTTCAGGGTGCTTTACTGCCGATTCATACTCGCTGTGCAAAGCCAGGACGCGCTCGATCTGCTCTGAGTGAGCTTCCCAGTTTTCTGGCGTGAATTCGGGGACATGGTAATAATCTCTCAATACCCGGCGGATCGTCATTTCCGCTTTTAACTGGAAGGCAATCGTTTTTGTTGTGGCATGAGGCTGCTCGCGTAGCATCGAGAGAATGAATTGAACGACTTCTATTTCCTTCGGATTGGTGTCGGCGCGGGAGGCTTCTTCGAGATAGAGCGCCGCGCGGTCGAGATCTCCCCGGGCGTAAGCGACATAGGCGAGATAAAGGAATCCGGCATGAGAGCCGCGCATCCTGCCCTGGTCATCGATTTTGATGGTAAGATTTGGCAGTGAGGACTCCCACGGAGCTTTTTTATCGAAGTCAAGCAGGCTTCCTGTTTGTCCGCGCAATCGCAGAGGATTGATCGCATGAGGGAAAAGGCGCAATTCCACTTCCTTACCTCTTTTGAGGGCGATCATATATTGCTCATATGCTGGACCAAACCGCTCGACAAGTGGTTTTGTGTCGTAAAACCAGCATTCCCATCCGGGCTCTTTATCCAGGGGGCGCAATCCCCCATCGGCGGTGACCTCGAATTCCATTTTTTCTTTGAGCAGTCGGACGCGTTTGATGGTCTTTTCTTCTCCCTGTCCCAAAAAGATGACGTCGCCCTCATCGGCGAAGGGAAAGTAGGGGGTTGCGAGATGTTGAGAATCCTGAAGGACGTGCATGCCGTTGCTAGTGGTGATCAACTTAACATCGCTCAATTTGTCGAGTGAAATGTAAAATGCATCTTCTAACATTTCGGGCTGACTTTTCCATTCCTGCATTTTTCCAGGAAGGAGCAAAGCCTGCTTAGGATTTCTTTCATTGACCCAGATTCCATAATGCTGGAGCGCCTTCCCAAAATTGGACTTTTCTGAACAAAGGGCCTCGCTATATCTGAATTCTAGCGGCTTGAGCACTGTTTTGCCTTTAACGGTCGTTTGGCTCATGAGCGTCTGATAGACGGTCAATTCCTTTTTCTTTTGGTCGTACACTAAAGTGAACGCTCTTCCGTTTGATTCAAACCGGCATTCCTGTAGTGCAGGGTTGTTCTTGGAGGCAGAAATCACAGCTGAAAAACGCTCATTCCCAAATAGACTGATATAGCGTTTGTGGCTGGCAATTTCATCCGGGATCGGATAACTAATGCTTGTTGCTCGGGCACTTGCGATCGCAAGACTGATCTCGCAGGTGACAATATCGGCGCTCGCCTCTTCCGTGTCGCTTGGGCCTTTGATAAAAAACCTGCAATGATTGTCGCTCGAGACTTCCCATTTATCATAAGCCACGCCAGCCCATTTATTCAGAAGATCATTACGGAACTTTTCATCCGCTCCCATTCTTTTTGCAAGCAGGGGAAGAAGCGTTTTTTCCATCCTCATGACGAGGATCTGGCGCAAGTTAGGGATAGAGATATCCGTCTGGGCGGATCTTAGAACATCCCACGCCTTTAAAACAGCCGCAGCTTCGTCCGGAGTCAATTTTGAAACAGCGTCTTTATCGATGCTTGCGAGCAAAAACAGGGAGAGCGATTTGAGGTCAGTCCCCTTTCTTGGGGTGTTAATTTGATCGATCAACTCTTTTCGAACGGAGGATTTTGTCTCTTTGGTCTCTGGAGTCTGTCCTTCATATTCTCTTTCAGCTGAAGGAAGGAGGGTAGCGAGTTCATGAAGGGCGTCGATTTCTTTTTTGGCCCGTTCTTGAGCATTCTTAAGATATTCGTCTTTGTTTTCTCGCTGGCATAGGTCGGTTGATTTTGCCCACTCAAAAAGTTGATCCAAGGCTTCTTTGTCCCCAGAATCAATTTTTTCCCAGAAGTAGATGCCTTCGTCTACCTCTTGCTTAAGCCTCTGGGAGAGGAAGGTAAGGAACCCTGCTCTGACGAGGTTGCCTTTCTGCAAGGAATCGCTGATCTGAGCGTCGAGGTTGAGGGCAATGCGGCTAAATTGCGAGGAAGTCAACGTTAAATGGATCTTCAAGGCATTGTTGCTGAATAGAAGTTGAAGAAGCCTGTTCTGAATGACCGGGTTGTCGACAAGATGGGGAGAAGTTTCCAGCAGCAGCCACACTTTAAAGGAAGTGAAGTAGTGTTTCGCAGCTTTTAGCGCCATGACGCGGTAGCGATCCAGAGTGCCCAGATTGCCAAAAGTTTCACTTTCAGCTGCCATGAGGAATAATTCTGCAGGTTTTTTTGAAACATGAGGATCTTCGAAGGTAAGCAGCGGAGCTTTATTTCCTTCCGGCGTTTCTATCAGTTCATGGTACCCTTCATCGGTGTTGACTTCGATCACAGCAACACTTGACGGCATAAATCCAAGCACAGGCTGGAACAATTGGGGATCTTCCTCAGTCTTGCTTTGAGCGAATTTTCCTGGGAGTTGGCGGGGGAATACACACAGACCAAATGACGACTCGGGCTTAGATGTGGAGGCCGGAATGAAATCAGAAACAGAGAGGAGCTGGATAGTGGGATTTTCTTCGTCGAAGACGGTTTTATCAATGGCAATCCGGAGCCTGCCCATTTCCCCAAGACGTTTCCGAATATCCGTGTATTGCTGGTCAAACATTCTTGAGGCGATCTCTGAAGGGTCTTCTGTGCCTTGGCTTGCGGTACTCAAGTTGGTGCTAAACCAATCGAACGCGCTGAGTTTTCCTTTGGCCGTGTCGGGGAAACTCAAATAAAGGGAGCCCTTGGGGTTCATCAAGACATCGGACCAGACTTCATGACGGCGGATATCAATTAAGAACGAAGGAAGATATTGCGCTTCCGAAAGGCTGGCAGCGCGGTTGATTTCTTTCTTGGCGAGTTTTCCAAACTCCTCAGGACTTGTTGAGACAGGTTTTTTATAGGCAGTTCGGATGGCGGCGATAGAGGTCTTCATTAACTCATCCGTTCTCTCATAAAGGGTCTTGTTCTCAAATGCATTCAAGAGGATGGGAATGCGGTCTTTGCTGTCATCATTGAAAAATTTAAGGAGGGAGGATGCTTTTTTATTCAATAGGGGATCATCGCCAAAATGTAAATAGGGGCTCTTCTCTATGAGATGGCAAACTTTTGAGCTTTCAAGGGTATAATCTCTAAAACTAAGGGCCTCGGCCAATTCAAATCGAATATTTAGTTTTTCTAAGAAAGGCGCAAGTTCGTCAATCCCTCTTTTGTCGAAAAATTCATTCCATTCTTTCTCGTTGGGATTTGGTCCTAAGCCAAAAGAGGCTCCTACCGAAGGATTCTCCATATAGGCTGTGCGAGCCTCTTTTCTCAGCAGCGCATATCTCGCACGCGCAAGAGAGACCAGGACCGCCTTGGCATTCCATACATGAATAAACTCTTCGGGCCACAGAAAGCCATCGCCGAGCCGTAGCTTGGCTTCCAGCAGCTGTCCTGAGGTCTTTTCAACCAATAGACTCAGTTCGTCCATCTGTTCGAAAGTGAATTCCTTCCATAATTCGGGAGTATCCAGGTTGGGAAGGCAAGAAAGTGTCAACGCCGCTGCAATTCTGGCCTTGCGGTAATCCTGCGCCTCGAGCAAGTCCTCTACCTTTTGGTGCAAAGCGGTAAGGTCTTTGATGACCTGAACTGCTTGCTCCTGAGAGGGGGCCTTAGCTACTTCCGTCGTGGAGGAAAGTCCAAAAATAGTGTCGAGCCTTTCCAACTCTTCCGATTGCGAGGAAATGCCCGATACGCCCTTTTTTTCTTCTGTAGCTGCGAGCTCGGTTCCCTGGGATGCCGCCACCGGAGATCTGAACATGAGCCACATGGGGACAACCGGCAGAGGCTCCAAGAGGGCCTGTCTTTTTGCAAGATCCCTGCGATTTAGAGTTTCTTGCAAAGATGTGGTTGCAGCTTCGTGGACTTGGCTTTTTAAAGGAGCCACAATCGCTTTTGCAAGGTCGGGATCTGTTTTTCTAAGAGCTCCTTCCAGTTTTTCTATCCGTTTGTCAAGTAAGTTGAGGGCGATCTCTCTCTGGTCGGGAGTCAGTCGGTCCATATATTTAAAGATATGGGAGGCAGAGCGCTCTGTGACGAGCGTCATGAACTGGGTCTTATCTTCAATCAGGTTGGGGTCGCTTGCATTAATCCAGGTGAACATCAATTTCCAGGGATCATCGCTCGGTTTCATTCGGCGTGCGGACTCCGGTTGATTAGCAGTGCCTAAAATGGATGACAAGGGGTCCGCCACAGCATCGATTGGGCCGGCTTTTTCAGAGACTGTTTTGAGTGCGCCCAGCTGTTTTTTCTGTTCCGGGGTCGCAGCGATGAGTTGCGGCGCTTTCTGCAGGGCTATAAGCTTCAAAAAGACAGATGAAAATTTATCAGATGCGGAAGAATCCTTTTCGTCAGCCAGGACATATTCGAGCATCGGAACGAGTTTCCCGGGGTGCGCGGGATCCTCGCAGGCAAGCGAGAATTTCTGGATTACGTAGCCATCTTCCGTTTTGTAAATCGAAAGAAGCGCTGTATGATACCCGTTTTCCGAGTAGTACCCGACAGGAAGGAGCACGGGAGCGTCTTTGCTGCTTCCTTCGATATTGTGTAGGGTTTGCTTAAGAAGGTCATCGCGGACACTGGGATTATCCACAGCTTCTAATAGACGTTTTCCGTTTGCAATCCCATCTTGGAGTCGTGTAATAACAGCGGGGTTCTGGCCTTCGAGCTCATCCTGTAAAATGTTCGTTGTCGTCTCAAGCGCTTCAAAAAAGCCCTCGGGACCTGAAGGAGAAATTTCCTTTAATAGAGGTTTCCGCGCTTCTTCCTTCACTACATTAGTGGCTTCATAAATTGCCCATACGGGGAGAATAATTAACCACCATAAGAAGGTACCAAGGTTTCCTGCCAAGTGCGCTCGAAATAGTTTATCATAGGATGAGAGGAAAGCAGAAAATCCCGCGCCAACCAGCTCCCCAGTCGTTTCACCCTCTTCCTTTTTGATGGCCAAATGCACTTCGACTTTTGGCCCTTCCTTGCTGGAATCGATTTTGATGATTTTTGTTTGTCCACTTCCAATGCGATAGCGGGCTTGGTTGCTTTGTGAATCCCATCTTGTAATGGTGATTTTGTCAGGCGCTGGCACTTGATCTTTGTTGGCTTGGAAGATTTGCTCGATCACTTTGCGGCGCTTCTGTCCTTTTAACGCCGTTTTATCGATCACTTTGATGCGCTGCAACTTCGGAGCAGCGCCTTCCATAGGCCCCTGTTCAGAGGGGGCCGCAGGGACCTTAATGACATAATCAAAGGACTTATCTTGAGGCATAAAATTGGGGGGTATATTTGTTATTACTTGTCTTATAGTTTATTATACTAAATTTTTAAATAAACGTGAATACTAAATTGTTTAATTGCATTGAATTGAGCGTGTAATAAAGTGCAAATAAAGACTGGTTTTGTAAACAATTGTGGTTCAGCGATTTCTGAGATTGCAACTAACATAATAGCTTTGCTGGCAACTGTAATTACAATTAATTGTCTGTTCGTTAACTACATAAGGTTTTATTTCATTGGATGCTAATAAACTTTGTGAGATAATGTGCGGACTTTTGATTTATTTATTTAAGTTTGTGTGTCTTAAAGAGATATATAAACTTTTTAGTGCCGCTTCGGGTCTCGATAATGAGATTGTGTTGAGTAAGGCATTGAAATTTAATGAAATAAGGAAGCTTGGCCCGCAGGCTGGTTTCCTTTAACAATGGGAGAACTTAAGCCATGTCAGTTCGACTTCCGCCCTCCACCTCTTCGGAGAGAGTTCCTTCGCTTCAGGAGCTCTGCGCCGTCCAAGTTAGAAAACTGGTCGATTCCGACCTAAAGTCAAAATCCCAGGAAGGGACTCTGGCCCCTAGCAGCCCCTCCAGGCTTTCTCTAACAACTGCGAAGGTCCTGGAAGTTCTCCGGTCATTAAAAACGGAAGATCCCTCAGTTGCCAGAAAGCTGCCATGGACACTTCTGGATATGATCGCCCATCCTTATGCCCTGGTTGAATATCAGAACAGCATCCTGCCACAACTCGAAAAAGAGCAATTGAGGCCATCCCATGCGATCACTATCCCGGAAACAGAGCATGCCTGGCGCACCTTGTGCCAGAACCAGGGTTACCAGTTTAAGGAGGGCGATCCTGCCATCACTTGGGAACAGCTTTACTTCAAAGAGCGGGTTGCCCAGGCGATCCTGCATAGTTATGGGAATTTCACAAATATTGCCCCGGAAGATTGGTATTTGTTCAACCAGAACCGATCCCGGATCCAGGTATTGGAATTTGTGAAAAATCCATGGATCACCGCGGAAAAGCTCAATGAGCTCTGTACTCTATTTAGCGAGGTCACTGCCTTGCGGGTCAGCGGATGTTCAGGGATGGAAGAGAAAGATTGGACCGCAGCCTTCTCAAGACTTAAAAAAATTGAGCATCTGGATTTGGGGAATCATATGACGATCAGGGAGGGACCCCTTGCCGCTTTGGCTAAAAATGCAGGCCATCTCAGATCGCTCGATATTTCCGGCATCTCTTACTGCATCGAGTTAAAAGCGATTGTCGATCTAGTGCGGAAAGCAACCCATTTAGAAACATTGAAGCTTGGAGATAAGAAGTTTCTTCAGGGGCTGCCGCAGCTCAAACAGGTTCTCGATGGCTGTCCTAATCTGAGAACATTGGAGCTCTCCGGATTTAAATCAATCACAGTAAAAGATGTTGATGTCATTCTGAGCCGCTATCCGAATATTCAGAAGCTGACGATGAAGGATTGCCCCGGTCTTAGGGCGGATGACGTCGATTCGAGTCCTCGCAATACAAGCTTACGAGTCCTTGAGCTCGTCAAATGCAAAAATATGGCTCAAGATGATTTGGCCTTCCTGGTTTCTGAGAAGTTCCCTGCTTTGGACCGTTTCATCTGCTGTCGCTAGGAAGCTTTTAAGGTCATTTAGCTCTCATAGGAGCTGACTTTTTGCCCAGATTCATGCAAGAGCTGGGCAAAGTTCTATGGTTGCAAAGCAGAACTCTGATGGATAATTGCCCCATCGTGTAGATCCTGCTAAAGGAGAGTTTCATGATGCAAAGATCTTTGAGGTCATCGAAAAAGGAGTAAGCTGCCTCTTCTTCAGAAGAGTCATCACGCCGTCTGCAGCACTTAGCCAAATATCCTTGGCTGGATTCAGCGCTTTTAAAATACTGCCCACAATCACCTTCATAAGGTTAATCGCTATCGGCGAGGGATCATCTCGATAATGAAAGGCTTAGTATGATTTTTTCTGGCGCTTTAGTGAAGGCTCCAGGAGGATGGTTGGAAAGGAGGGGAGATTTAAAAAGGGGATAAATGAAAAAAGCCAAGGAGCTTTCGCCCCTTGGCTTTTGTGAAAACACTAACCTAGAAGATTAATGTTCGCGACGTGAACGGAATGGACGATCTCCACCACGGAAACCACCACCACGATCATCACGACCGCCGCCGCCTGTGCGAGGAGCGCGTGGCTGCTCTGGGCGAGCGTCGTTGACGATCAATGTGCGGCCGTTGAGAGCCTTGCCATTGAGTCCTTCGACAGCTTTTCTTGCATCGTCTGCATTTTCCATCTCTACGAAGCCGAAGCCTTTAGACATGCCTGTGAATTTGTCAGTGACGATCCGGACGGAAGCGATAGGACCATAAGATGAAAACAGCTCATGGAGCTCTTCTTCAGTTGTGCTGAATGGGAGGCTTCCGACGTACAGTTTTTTATTTGACGCTTGATTCATAATTCTCCAAAAAAAAGATACTTAACTCTCTGAATGTGAAGGGGATGTTAAAGGATGATTCCCGCAACTCCTTCAAAAAAGGAGTTAAGCCATTAGTTACCAATATTTAACGTTGACTCGGGATCTGATCACCAGCAGAAGCAAAACTGCACGCAGGGGACAAAACACGGGATCAACTAACAATTCAAGCCAAGTCTTTCGGGCAACTTAATTTTGATGCTCAAAAAACTTTAACTTACATTTAAGTTACCAGAAGGGTGAATGGATGTCCACTTAAAACACTTCATTCCCAAAAATGATTAAAATAATTATTAATAGGTGAAATGATCGTTTAGGCGGGTAATATGCTTTTGAGGAGCTTTTGGGCAGGTTTGGCCTTATTTTGCATGGCGGCGATGGGCGGCTTATGCGGGGACAAAGAGGATGGTCTATGGCTCATCGAGCAGGACTTTGTGAAGTTCGGCAAGAATGATGCCTACGAGAAGTTTAAGAAAGAGGACCTGGAGGGTTTTTGGGCCTATGCGAAGAAGGGACCCTACTGCACTTTTGCGGAGAGAGGGGTCGATTCTCCCCAGTACATCTACATGGTGCAGGTCAAGGACTATAGCGGCCTTGGCGAGTGGATGAAAAAGCGCGAGGGATACAACGCTTCCCTTAGCCGCAACGCCCTTCTGCCTTACCTAAGCACGATCAACTTCGCTATTCAAAGCCTTCACAGATACCTCTCTGACTGCTCATTTCTGCCCAAAGGAAAGGAGTCCATCCTGGGCTATGGGGCAACGAAGTTCTTTTTGTATGGCGTCATGCCGCCTAATGAGAGCGATTTTGAGGCGCGCCTTGCTAAAATCGCGACCGATCAGGCTTCAAGTGAAATTCCTGTGTGCTTCAGGACCTGGAAAGTCGTCGTGGGAGGAGATGTCCCAAAATATTTGATCGCAGTGTTCGCCCAGACGGAAAAAGAGGCGGAAGCCCAGGCCGCATCTCTGGATGTTACAGGCGGAGGGATCAAGAACATCCTCCGATCCCAGAAAAGCGCGACAGCGCTGCTGCGCAAAGACCTTTCGATCACGGCTAAGTGAGCCTTGATCTCTGCTCTGTGTAGCGGGGGATGTTGAGAACGGGCCAATCGGCGCTAAGGGTGTAGGCGCGGAACAGATCCATCAGGTGCTTTGTTTTTTCGCCGACCTTCCCATTTCCTACTTTTGTCGAGTCGATCTGGATGACCGGCATCACTTCCTTGTTGCTCGCGGTGATGAACGCCTCGTCGATTTCGGCAATTTCACTATACTGCAAGGCGCGCGTCTCGATGGGGTAGTAGGGGGCAGCGAGTTTCCGCACAACTTCCCGTGTAATCCCGATTAGCACCTCTTCTGAACAGCAGGTATAGAGAGTTCCATTCTTGAAGGCAAAAAAGTTGCTCGTCGTGGCCTCGAGGATTTCATCCTTCGCGTTGATGTAAAGGGCTTCCTGGGCATTCTGCGCTCTGCCCCTTTGCATGGCGACAATCGCGGGAGTGTATTGCGTGGTCTTGCTGGTGGGAAGGCTGCGGTTAAGCCGCGTTGTGATCACTTTGATCCCCTCGCTGTAATAATGGGCGGGATAACTGTTCAACGGGTAGGCGAAGACAATTAAATTGTTTTGCGGGTGGGGCGTGAACTGATCGGCGCTGACGCCGCCCGTCACTAATATCTTGATGCTTGCCTCGGAGAGATTGTTGAGCTTTTGCACAGTGTGCGCGATCTGCTCGATCTCTTCCAAGGAATGGGGAAGGGCAAGGCCGATGTGTTCGGCGGAATATTGCAGGCGCAGAAGATGATCCCATAAATGAAAAGGACGGCCTTTGTAGGTGCGCAGAAAATCAAACACTCCAAACCCCCTCAGGATGGCAAGGTCGAGGATTGAAATCTTCGCATCTTCTTCTTTGACGTAGTGGCCATTGACGTAATACATAGCTTATCTTCCCCTTAGCGTTTTAGAGAGTAGCACATCCTGGCATTTCTTTCCGGACAACAATTGCATTTCTGCCCATACGTAAATTTAAAAAAAAACTTGCACTATTACTCAAAACAGCTTATGAATTTTTGCTGAAATTATCTAGCCTGACATTGATTTCCTTTTAGGGGAAAAGCAGGAAATCTCTCTAGATAAATTCAGATGGGGCGACATGATTCTATTGCCGATGTGCCCTGCTTGATAATTCCCACTCATTTTAGGAGACGATAATGGCATTGAAGGACACGATAAATCAGGTGAGGCAGCTTCTCATCGAACTTTCTCATGATTTAGAAAAGGCTGCAGAGGGCAACCGTGCCGCCGCTCAAAGAGTGCGCACCGGATCGATTAAGTTCGCTAAGGTTTCAAAGTTGTTCCGCAAGGAGTCTGTCGATGCGGAAAAAGGGACCAAAAAAGGAAAAAAAACCGGCAAGGCTCCCAAAAAAGCTGTTGCAAAAGCCGTCCGCAAAAAGAAGCGTTAGATTTGCACCGCACTCGGTTGAAATGGGGGGCTATTCAGCCGAGTGCAGTATCTCCTGGGGGAACAATCTCTTCCTCCTGCATTGCATTTCCACCTCATTTGCAGTACTATCTTCCCCGAAAGATTTCTAATTGAACTTTGATAATTGCCGATGAGCTCTGAAGAAAACGTCTCCGTATCGATCGACCATTTCAATTCCAGAGGATGGGGGGTAGGATCTTATACGCCCCCGGCCCCAGCTCAAAAAGGTAAAGTGGAAGTGATCGGCGGACTTCCCGGCGACAAACTTTCAGTCAGACTATACAAGAAGCGCAAAGGCAAGTGGCGCGCCGACCTGATGCAGGTCATCAACCCTTCCCCTTTGCGCGTACAGCCTCGCTGCTCCCATGTGCCGTCCTGTGGGGGCTGTACCTGGCAGCAGATGGACTACTCCGCCCAGCTCAAAGAGAAAGAGCAGCGGGTAAGACAGCTATTCTCACCCCTTTTTCAATCAAGTTCTACCGATTTTCGTGAGATCAGCGCTTGCGACGATCCCTGGCGCTACCGCAACAAAATGGAGTTCTCCTTTTCCCGCAACCGCGCGGGAGAGAAGTTTTTAGGTCTCATTATCGCCGGCAGCAAGGGTCACGTCCTCAACCTCACTGAGTGCCATCTCGTCTCCCCCTGGTATCTCTCGGTGTTGACCAATGTTCGCTCCTGGTGGGAGCAAAGCGGCCTGGAGGCCTACCGGATGAACGATACCGGTACGCTCCGAACGCTTGTCGTGAGAGAAGGCAAACGGACAGGGGACAAGCTGGTGATGCTGACCGTTTCTGGCAATCCTGCTTACGCGATCCATCAGCCGCAGCTCAAGAGCTTTCTCGAGGCCGTCAAGGCAACTGTCCCTGTGGAGCAGCGACCCCGCCTGAGCATTTTTCTGCGGGTCCAACAGATCCATAAAGGATCGCCGACCCAGTTTTTCGAAATGCACCTCCACGGCCCGGACCATCTTCTGGAAAGAATGACTCTTTCCTTAGACAAGCCTGTCGAACTCTCTTTCAAGATCAGTCCGACCTCTTTCTTCCAGCCCAATACCTATCAGGCAGAAAAGCTCTATTCCCTGGCAATAGGGATGGTCTCTTTCCCCAAGAAGCATGCCCTCGACCTCTATGCCGGAACTGCGACTCTTGGGATGGCCCTAGCAGCCCGCGCGGAAAAAGTTACGGCGATCGAGATCAACCCGCATGCTTGCTTTGACGCGGAAAGCAACAAGGAACTCAACGGTTTTTCCAATCTTGAAATCCTCTGCGGGGACGTCGGCAAGAAGCTGGACGACCTTAAGAAACGGCCTGATTTCGTCCCGCCCGACCTCATCGTCGTCGATCCTCCCCGGACAGGGTTGGATGCAAGCGCCCTCAACCATCTTAAAGCCCTTCTTCCGGAAGAGATCCTCTATGTCTCCTGCAACCCTGAAACCCAAGCGGCTAACATTCAGGAGCTTGTTTTGGCAGGCTATCGCTTGGCCAAAATGCAGCCCGTCGATCAGTTCCCCCATACTCCCCACATCGAGAACATCGCCCTGCTCAAACGTCTATAGCCGGGCTGCCTTCAAACTGTTTTTTACTTGATTTCGCCTCAGCTTTAGGGCAATCTTGACTCAGTTTCTTTTTAAACTTTTTTTTGAATTTTTAAGGATGGCAACATGAAAAAATCACTTTCCTTCCTCGCAACCGGGGCATTTTTAATGGGGACTCTCCCCCTCTTCGCCGACGGCGAAGCAGCTCCAGCTCAAGGAGGAGGTCTCACGCAGACTCTGATCATGATCGCAGTCGCCCTCGTCTTCTTCTACTTTATCCTGTGGCGTCCGGAACAGAAACGCCGCAAGCAGATGGAACAGGTTCGCAGCTCAATGAAAAAAGGCGATCGCATCACTGCGATGGGGATCATCGGGACAGTCGTGAAAGTCCAGGACAACACCGTGATCGTCTCTCTTTATGATGGCGCGAAGATGGAAATCCTCAAAGCGGCGATCACAGACGTTCAAGCTGCAGTGGATGAGAAAGCGGACAAAGCCATTGAGGCCAGCGAGACTCGCTAATCTCAATTCTCCACTTTCGTGGAATGCAAAAGGCCGGTCTTGAGACCGGCCTTTTTTATTTCCCAGATGCAAAGAGGGTTATTCTACAGTGACCAGCTGCATGAGCTGTTGCAGGGAAGTCTTAAAGGCTTGCGCTTTTTCCAGCAAGGCTTGAGGGTAGGTGGAGTCTTTAACCATTTTACTATTCATGTCAGCGAGAATCATCACCTCAAGAATCTGACGGGCCTGCATCCCTTTGAAAAGCGGGATAAAGGATTTTTCGCAGAATTGCTGCATTTGGCCATAAGCCTGTTGCGCTGCATTGAAATCGACTGCCGTGAGGCTCGAATCGGGGATTGCTTCCCTACGCACAATGCGTTTGATCACTTCAGGATCGGTTCCATTTGCCTGGCTCAAGACTGTAGCAAGTTCCTGTTGTGTTTTTTGAATCAAACGATTGAAAGTGCCGCATGTTTTTCCAAATTCTGAACAAAATCTATCCAAATTATCGAAATGGAACTTAATTGTGCGGAGCTTAGAAATATCACAGCTTCCCAGCTCTTGGCGCAAAGTATCAAGCTGGATTAAGACCGGATCGCCCTTTAGGTCAGGTCTCTTTGTAGTTTTCGTAAGCCTATGATCGGCGCTTCCCCAATTCGCGGTGAGGTCTTTTGAATCGGAATTAAAAACAATATTGCCGACATTCAAAAGATCGCTGTTCGTATTGAAGATTTTTGCGAGGGTTTTCTCGCGGATTGTAATTCTAATTCCACCCATCTGTTGCAAGGCGCTGGCAAGATCGACAGCTTCATGCTGGGCCATCAGAACATTAGTTCCTACAACGTCAGTTTCCGGAAGCTTTTGAGACAGCTCCTGAAGTCTTTGAGCCTCTAGTTGGAAACGCTCTTCCATTTCCATTTGTGCTTGTTCCTGTTCCATTAGGAGTCTTCTCTGCTCCTCTAATGCTTGAAGAAGAAGCTCCTGCTCCTCTATAGCTTTTCTATTTACCAACTCGAGTTCTTTTTGAGCTCTTGTCAATTCCTCGATTCGGCGAGCTTGTTCTTCATTCTGTCGGGTAAGCTGCAATTGTTTTCTTTCAGCAGACTGTTGAGCTAAGGTGTTGTCTTGAATGGTCGCTCCCAAACTGCTAATTCGCTCTTGATCCTCCTTTGCTTTTTCTTCCAAAAGGCGAAGTTGCTCAGCAAATTGAGTTTCTTTTCGTTTCTGGGCTTCCAGAGTTTCCTGTCTTTCGCGAGCATAGTCCTGACCTAATTTTTCCTTTGCTTCGCGTTCCAGCTGGAACTGGCTTGCTAGTTGAGAGTTCGATTGGCGCAGCTTGCTTAGCTGTTCTCCTGTTTCTCGAATGGTTTCGAGATCCTCCTGGCGTTGCTTGCGGGCCTGTTCAAGTTCTGCTTTGACTTTGAGATTAGATCCGCCCAGCTCGCTGATTTTTTGTTTTTGTCTTTCAATTTCCTGAAGTAAATCTCTCTGGAGGGAAAGGGCTTGATCCTTTTCTCTGGTCGCCTCTATCAATCGTTCGGAGAGGAGTTGGTTCTTACGCTGTTCCTCAGAAAGTTTCCTGCCAGCTTTATCGAGCTCATCGACCATTTGTTCTTTTTGTGTTTCGAGCTGACGTATGCTTTCTCGAGCTTCCTCAAGGTGCTCTGTGAGATCCTGGACCTGATCGGTCAGCGAGCTGATTGTTGCAGTGTCTTTTACAGCCTTCTCTTCAAGGACCTTGATGCGCGCAGTTCCCTTCTCGATTTGTTCTCTAAGTGCAGCTTCTGCGCGGAGGTGCTGCTGTGCGGCTATGTCTTTCTCTCTGCGGAGCTGATCAAGAGCTTCGGTGCCCTGGCGGACGTTAGTTTCAAGCTCTTGGATTTTTCGAGCGTTCTGCTCGTCTCCCTGTTGTTTTTGGAGGCGGAGCTGATCAAGTGCTTCGGTGCCCTGGCGGACGTTAGTTTCAAGCTCTTGGATCCTGCGTGCGCTCTGCTCTTCTCCCTGCTGTTTTTGGAGGCGGAGTTGCTCAAGTGCTTCGCTCCCTTGTCGGACGTTAGTTTCAAGCTCTTGGATCCTGCGTGCGCTCTGCTCTTCTCCCTGCTGTTTATCTCTGCGGAGCTGATCGAGGGCTTCGGTGCCTTTGCGGACGTTAGTTTCAAGCTCTTGGATTCTGAGAGCGTTCTGCTCGTCGCCTGGGTGGTTTTGGAGGCGGAGCGGGTCAAGGGCTTCGGTGCCCTGGCGCACGCTAGTTCCAACCTCTTGCATCTTTCCGCCC
>JAFEGH010000002.1 GCA_018240065.1 Verrucomicrobiota bacterium
AATCTGAACCAAGATCAAATTCTCAAAGAAATAAATTCTCTGACAATTTGCCTTAAATATATAAAACAAAAAAATTTACAGGCAAATAAGTTGAGTTTATCACTCACTTATCCGCACAAGCTTTATTTGCTTGCACTTCACTTCACTTATGATGTTAAGAGAATCTTAAGCCAATCTCGTTGACTTTGTTCCTTTTGAGTTATCTACGCGATATTTTCAAAAGGAAGTAAGAACATACATAATCTGATGAATTTTCAGCAAATATTTTCCGAATTTTTTTCTCAAAATCTGTTTTAAAATTAGTTCTTACACGGGCAGAAATGCCCTCAGAAGTGCATATGAGGGCATTTTTTAGGATTTCGTTTTTCCGGAAAATTAAATCGCAAAAGATTCGAGAAGCAGGTACACGCCCATCCCCGCAAGGTACCCTAAACCGACCGGAATGCTGGCTTTTCGCATATAGGACACAAAATCGATCTTTTCCATCCCCATGATGGCGACCCCGGCGGAGGATCCGATGATCAAAATGCTCCCCCCGGTTCCGGCAGCATAGGCGATCATATGCCAGAAGGAGGAGTCCATAGGATAATTTTGAATGGGGTACATTCCCATTGTGGCGGCCACCAGGGGGACGTTGTCGATCACTGCGGAAAAAAGCCCGATCAGCGTCGCGATCATAGCCTGGCTTTTGACAGTGGAGTCCAACCAGGCAGCGATATGTTGAAGGATTCCAGCCGCTTGAAGGGCATCGACGCAAAGCAGGATGCCTAAGAAGAACAGGACCCCGGACGTATCGACCCGGGTCAGGACGTGGGGCACCCTCAGATGCTCCCTCTCGGCATGAGGATGGTGCATGAGATCGGTGGCAAGCCACAAAACTCCTAGAGCAAGGATCACCCCCATGAATGGGGGCAGTCCGGTCAAAGCCTTGAAAATAGGAACGAACACAAGACCTCCTACTCCAAGATAGAAGACCAACCGCGCGCCGGGCATCTCTTTTGTTTCAGAATCAGACAATTTTTGTACCGCGAGCTTTCCCCTTGATCTGAATGAGTACCAGATGAGAGGGATCAGGAGCGAGGCGACGGAAGGGATAAAAAGGGACTTCATCACTGCCAGGGTTGAGAGCTGCCCATTGATCCAAAGCATCGTTGTGGTGACATCCCCGATGGGAGTCCAGGCTCCGCCGGCATTGGCCGCGACAACGACGATGCAGCAAAGCAAAAATCTCTCGGCCCTCTGCGGAACAAGCTTGCGCAGCAGCGAGACCATCAGAATGGCTGTCGTCAAATTGTCCAGGATCGAAGAGAGGAAAAAGCTGAAAAGGGCCACGATCCAGATCATCTTCGTTTTAGACTTTGTGCTGATCCTGTCCGTGACGATTTTGAATCCGCGGTGGGAATCGATCAGCTCGACGAGGGTCATCGCTCCCATTAGGAAAAAGATGATTTGCGAAACTTCGGACACATGATGGCCGAGGACTTTTATGTTATCGCTCGTCGAGTCCGCGCTGCTGGCTAGAAATATCGACCAGCATAGGACGGCGATGAGCAGAGCGACCGCGGTCTTGTTGACCTTGACGTAGTATTCGAGAATGATCGCCGCATATCCGATGCAGAATACGAGCACAATCCAAAATATTCCACTGCCGAAAATCTCCATTCCCCACTCCCCTGTCACGCCTTTCAATAATCGCATTATTTTTAGGGGGCGCCCCTAAAATTTGGATATTAGAGTTGCACGGGAATTTTCGACGAGTCTTTTTCTCGCTAGGCGAAAGCACTGCCGGAATACTGACAGGGCTAAGGAAGGATGAGAAAAAAAATGCGAAAAGTGCACTGCTAAGGCCAAAAAAGGCAAGCAGGAACCACGACAGTAAAGAAGAGAAGGATAAGCAAAACAGTGCGCGCCAGGAAAGGAGGCTTTGGACTGACAGCATTGGAGATGGCCATAGGATCGACCTGCGGCTTTCCGAAAAGGGGGGCTGCCGCGGCAAATGCGATTACTGTTCCCGAGAATAAAATTTGGTCTGGATGGCCATTGAAAAGAGCGAGTGCGATGGAAAACAATGTCGCAAGTGCAATTGCCCGCGGTATGAAATGAACGGCCGCCTGCGATGATATAAAGAACAGAGTCAGCAACAGGTAAGGACATTTGCAGGAGGCAAGCGACGCAAGTGAGACATTCAGCCCGCTGGAGAGCATAGCGAAAAAAAAGAGATGGGCGCTGAAGATCTCAAGCAGGGCGGGAAGCGGAAATTCCTCCCTGAAGCTCTTTTTAACTGGAAATATCCGCAAAAGCAGCGCGAGCAAGCCTGAGCATAAAAAAGCGGTGCCGACAGGAGCTCCGGCAAAGGTGGACAGGACGGCGGCGAGGAAAAGAACAGGAGCCGCAATCCGTTTCCAGCGGACATGGCGTGCGAACGAGGGAGGATCGAACAGAGCAAGCAGAGAGAAGGTTGAAGCGGGCGGCTCTTTATAGAGCAGGAGAAGGTCGCCGCTTTCAAGAGGGGTTGATGCGGCGAGGAGCTTGCCGTCCCTCAGAACAGGAAAGTCTGTCGCTTTGCCGATCGCCAAAGAATCGGGAAGGATTGCCCCGCAGGATGGAGCTTCCAGAACCTGAGGGAAAGGCCTGCGGAATCTCTTTTGAAAAAGAAGAAAAAATGACACAGAAAACAGGATCGGAAGGATAGAAAGGGGCAATACAAAGAAGATGTCGGAGAGGACGCCGGCAACTGTTGAGGAATATAAGTCCAGCAGCAGGATATTCGCGGGGGTTCCGATTGCGGTGGCAAGACCGCCGATGACCAACAGATAGCCAAAGGGCGCCCCGATCCCCTCGAGGCTCCACCTCCCCCTTTCGGCTCGCCGTAAAAGAGGACGCAGCACGGTCAGAGGAAAATAACGGTGATGAAAGAATGCTCCGCAAAAGGCGGTTTGCAAATAGAACAAAACCCGGCTGAACGTTTTTCCCTTCTTGTTGGGGGAAAAAAGGGTCGCAAGAGTGTGGAAGAATCCCTGATGCTGCATTCCCTTCCCGAGGAGCCATAGTCCCAACACGGCAAAAACGGCCTGGCTGACGGCGGAGAAATAAACCTGATTCGACGTGACGATTCCAAAAAGCGCTGTGAGCAGCGCGGCCACAGTAAAGATCAGATCGCGGGGCAGAAGCTTGAGTATTTTAGATAAAAGAACACTCAGAAAAAGAAGACCGATGACCGCCGTCCCTTGCCAACTCAATTGAGTCAATTCAGGGAGAAGCGGGGCATCAGGCATATCAGGTGATCCCGGCTTGGACAATGTCATGCATGCGCAGGATGCCTGCGACCTTGCCCTGCTCGACGACTGGCAAGACCATGACGAACTTTTTGGGATCTCTTTGCATGATCTTGAGAGCTTCCCATGCAAGCTTATCTCTTTCAATCCTGAGCGCTGATGGAGTCATGAGCTCCCGGATGGGTTTTTGCAGGACGTCGGGGCCTTGCGTCTGCAGGGCTCTGCGCAAATCGCCGTCGGTAAAGATCCCGAGGAGATTCCTTTCATCGTCCGTCACAAGGAGCGCACCGCATTTTTTATTCGTGAGCTCGACGAGGACGTCGAGGAGGCGGTCGCTGGGTGCCGCGAGTGGAACATGGTTATCTTTGAACATCAGTTCTTCAACAGTGATCGTCATTTTTTTGCCGATCGAGCCGGAAGGGTGGTTCAAGGCATAGGCGGAAAGGTCGAACCCTTTGGAGCGCATTAAGGCAATTGCGAGAAGATCTCCAAAGAGGAGCTGGACGGTCGTCGATGTAGTGGGGGCCAGGTCGAACGGACACAGCTCTTTTTCAAAGGGAAGGTTGATCGAGAGGTCGCACTGTTTGGCAAGACGGCTGTGCGGATTTGAGACAATGGAGAGCAATCGCGCGCTTCTTTTTTTCACGAATGGGATGAGGTTGAGCAGTTCTTCCGTCTCGCCGCTGCGGCTCATGAGAACAAAGAGGTCATTTTCTGAAAGGATGCCGATATCGCCGTGCAGGAAGTTGGTCGGCGGAAGATAAAGCGCTTTCGTCCCTGTAGAGATCATTGTCATCGCAATCTTTTCCGCGATGATCCCGCTTTTGCCAACTCCGGTAAAGACGATCAGTCCCTTGGTACTCAGGCATTCCTGTACGACTTTGTCGACCTCGGTCAAATCAAGGTGGTCAAAATAGTGGTCGACATAGCGGCGCTGTGCTTCAAGAAGTTCGGTCAACATTTCAAAAAATAATTATTTGCCATTCTCTTGAGAGTATAAGGGATGGGAGGTTTTGACACAAACAGCACAGTCGCCTTCCCTTCCTGCCTGAAACGATTAAATTAAACATTTACATGGCATCCGACTTAGTCGATATCTCCTCTCTTCTTATTTCAACTGTTCTACCTGATTGCAGATCAATCTTTTATGGAAGAAAAACAGGAAGATGGGGCAGATCGTCGCGATGTTCCCGATCCCGATCATCATGAGGTAATCGGCGGAGGTGCCAACGTCGACCTCTCCCGGAGGAAAGAAGCTGACGATGATCGTCGCCGCGCATCCGATGAGTCCCAGCAGGGAGACGCTCCACATCCCCCATTGTTTTCCGGGTATTTTAAAGGCGTCCGGGCGAACTGTATAGGAATAGTGAAGACGGATGCCGGCACAGAACATGAGGATGTACATGATCATGTACAGCTCCGTGCTCAAAGCCGTGAAAAACCAATAAAAGCCATTGATGCTCGGCTGAAAAAGGAGGACGAGGCAGAACATGGTCACAAGGACTCCCTGAGCAATGAGAATATTGGCTGGCACCCCCTGCTTGTTCCTGCGCGCAAAGAAGGAAGGCAAAAAACCAAATTCAGCAGCATGCAGAAGCCCTTTGGCCGGCGAGATCAACCAGTTGATCATCGTTCCGACCGAACCGAGCGCAATCGACAGCGTCAATACCGGGACCAGTCCAGTAAGCCCGAAGAAATGAAAGAAATTGTTGAACACCTGCATCACACCGGAAACAAGCTGGATATCTTTCGCAGGCACAACACTCGCAATAGAGAGGGATCCCAGACACATCGACAGGAAAATAAAGAGGCTGGCGACAAAGACTGCCCTCGGAAAATTCTTCTTTGGGGATTCCACATCATTGATGTGCACGCTGGAGAGCTCCATTCCTAAAAATGAGGCCATGATGGCGATCAGGGACACCCAGCAGGTCGAATCGCTAAACGCAGGAAGCATTGTCTCCCTGCTCAAATGGATTTGAACGGGGTGCCCGCTGAAGACATAGACTCCACCCAACACGATCAGGAGACCCATCGGGAGGACCATTCCCAGGATGGCACAGATATTATTCACAAGGGCGGAGACACGGACCCCTTTGAGGTTGATCCAGGTCAGTCCCCAAAAAATCCCTAAAATGCAGGAGATCAGATAGGTTTTGTTCTGCGCGAGCGCGGGATCGATCAGGTAAGCGAGCGTCCCGGCGATGAAAGAGAGCATGGTCGGATACCAGACCATCGTATTGATCCATTGCAGCCAAATTCCAAACATCGCCGGTTTATCTCCAAAGGCGCGCTGGATCCATCGGTAGATGCCTCCTGCTTCCGGGAAAGCAGCCGACAGTTCCGCCGACATGAGCGCTGTCGGGATCAAAAAGACAAGCGCTGAGAAAAGGAAAAAGAAAACCAGCTCGCTGCCGAACATGGCCGCAGCGGGCAGATTGCGCATATTGTCGATGGCCGCGACGATGAGAACGACCAGGGAGAAAAAAGAGATCTTTTTATTCGCGAGCATAGTTCGTATCCTTAGCGATAGGTTCGAATTGAGCGGGGCCGCTGAGCGTAAGCGCATGTCGACCAAAAGTAATTTTCAACTCCCCTCCCGGGGTAATGACAGCAGAATCCCTGCCATAAAAAGCGGCGCAGGATGCAGAGCCCGTTCCGCAGGAACGGGTCAGCCTCTGCACTCCTCGCTCATAGGTTTTGACGAATAAAACTCCCTCTTCGACCTGATGCCAGGCATTGACATTGATCCCATAGGGAAACAGGTCCTTCTGACGATTGAGATTCCTGCCAAGCGCCATCAGCTCCTCATCGTTCATGGGCTGATTTGCCAGAAGATGAGGCTCGAGCATCTCGACGTAGGCAAGACCGCATTCTCTGCGGAACCTCTCTGTGTCTGCGATGAACGGCGTATCCGTTTTAAAGGAAGGGAAAGGCATCGCGATCGCGAAAGTTCCGGGCTTCTCTTTTTGCATCTGGCAGACACTCCCTGATTTTGAGGTCAAAATGATCGTCTCACAGGAAGAGCTCGCAAAGAGATAGGCGGCAACGGCGCGCGCGCCGTTGCCGCAGAACTCTCCCAGAGTCCCATCCAGTCCCAAAACAAGCATCTCCACCTGAAGAGCGCCGCTGACAACAGCGCTTTTGGTAATGAGAAGGGCGTCGTCGCGATCTTCCTCAATGAGGCAGCGATGCGCTTGCTGCAGTGTCTTTTTATCGACGCCCCCTTCCCTATGATCAAAAAGCACGAACGTGTTTTGACATGCTTCGGCAAGATAATATTTCATTTCTTGCTCCCTACGACCCAGGTCGTGACTTTTTTTTCAGGATCCCACTGTCCCTGAAGAGAAAAGACCCCTTTGAGCATCTGCGCAAAGGTTCCATCCAGCGAATAGATCTTGCTATATTGGGACGGGTAATAGACGACGCTTGTCGTTTTAGGGACAAACGTTTTTAATCCCCCCGAAAGAACGGAGAAATACTTATCCCCTGAAAAGACATATGAACTGCTGGCGGCAGATTGGCCAAGCTTAAAGGCGTTCATGAACACTTCAGCGCATTGGCAGAGCTGGATCGAGCCGGCGCCTGGCGTCTGAAAGAACTCGATCTCCGCATCGGAAAACGTTCCGCCTGCCAGGAGATCTCTCTTGAGAGTCCCTTCGTTAAGGATAAAATCAAGAGGACATTGCTGCTGGAAGACTCCATGGACCTTTTTCGCCCATTTCCCAAGATCTTCTGAATCAGCCTTAACAGATTTCGAATGAAAAAAGGAGATGACCTCGGCTTCTTTTTCAGTAATTAAACTGCCGATGCCACCCTGAGGAGAGATACTTTTGATCGGGTCCTTGCAAATCTAAAACCATTCCTACGCAACCCTTTGATTGCGTGAGCGGAAGTTTAGCCACGATAGCGGCGAGCGCCTTTGCATCTTTTTGATGAAAGAGATCTTTCAAGAGTGCGGGTGTACAAATCCCATTTTGTGAATGAACATCCCATACCTCCCCTTCTTGAGGGACGCTTTGCTGGGTAAAGATGAACTGCTTTTTGGACAAAGGAACCTCTCCCTGATCCAAAAACTGAATTTCGAACGTGTACGCCTCTTTACTGAGAGGATTTAATGAAAATACCGTAGACGCGATGGAACCAATAGACATAACTATCTCCTGTTTAAAGTGTAAAAAAAATAAATAAAATCAAGAAAAAAAAGCGCGTGTGCTACGGACGGCGCCGTGTGCGCTCAAGGGAAGAAATGGAAGAAGCAGAAGAGGGATCCTTCTGACATTCCGGAAAGTGAATAAGTGGGAGAGGGGAAAACATACATACCGCTCATTTTTACATAATTATGCAATATATTGAATATTTATGCAACATCCCAGCGAAATGAAATTGCCAAAGAACTGATGCTTAATAACTTAAGTTTTTGCAGAGAGAATAGCAGCAGAACTTTCGAAACCGAGCCACAGTCGCTTCATTGCGTCTTTTTTGAAGGATCGAGGGCTTCTTCATTGCTGACCGGCCTTGTCCATGTCAGGCAATGAAGACCCCCATGGTTGCGAGTGAGGACCTCTTGAAGTTCGTCAAAGAAGATCGGTTGAATCTTGTACCCTCTTAGAGAATTCGTAAATTCCTCCACAAATACATTTGCTCTGCGGCATGCTCCATTGGTGAGAAAAATGGAACCTTCTTTGGTTTTAATAAAGAGTCCATTGATGAAGTTGACTTTTTCAGTTTCACAGGAATAGGAGGCCGGGAGAGTGATGACGCGAAGGCCGAGCGATGTCAGTTTAGGGAGATTTTTCTGTGTTGTCTTAAATTCACGCGCGCAATTCTTGATCGAAGACTGATGAAACTTATTGTAGTAGGAAAATGCCTGCGTGCCCGCCCTTCTTGCTCGCTCTGTGAGGCTTTCTAAAAGGGTATTTGCCCCATTTGCATCATGGACAAATAATAGATCGTCTGGCCCAAGAGCCATCTCCATATCGATGTGAAACTCATTCTGATCTACGATGGCAAGTTTATCATTGGAAACGCCGAGTTCTTTGGCCATGGAATTCAGAGTCAGTTCCCATTTAGCCTGTAAAATCTTTGCCGCCGCGCAATATTTCTGGCCAGCAGATTCTGCTAAGGGGGACGCCATAAGGGATCGGAAGCCGGTTTCTCCTCCCCAACGTTTAGAGATCTCGTCTCTTACAGGCGAATAGCCCCTGGCGCAGAGAAGTTTTTCATCAAAAGGACGCTTTTCTGCATAGAGGGCGCTATTGCGCGCCATGCGAAGAAACCGAGGATCCGGGAACTCGATTTCACGGGCCTTTCTTTGGATTTCCTCTTCCTGGAAACATCCCTGCTCTTCAAGAGCAATCAGGCTTAAAACAACGCTATGAACACCTACAATAGCACCGCTCTGTGTGATAAAACAATTGCCGCCTTCTATACAGCACGAAGCTTGTATTGCGGGAATGTGGAGCGCCTGTGCGCTGCTATGGGCAGCCTCTACATTTTCTTTGGAAAAGCCCTTGCCATAGCCTACTCCCATGCTGGTGATCATATGATTCGAACTTTCCGGGAGCAGAGCTTTAAAGCGCCCTTCCAAAAGAGGATCTTGGATAGGATAAGGGATCAATTGCGTGCCATCGGCAAGGATCACCCTGGAATCCCTGCCAAAAACATACTCTCCCTGGATAGTCGCGCAGAGAGGATCGGTTTCTACAGGAACATTCAGTTTTGTGAGCGCTTCTGCAATAATGGCGGAAATTCTGGCATCGCCAACCATGACGACGGGGGGAAGCCCTCCTGCCACACCGGATTGTGAAGTATGCAACACTTTATTACTCATTGAATATTCCCATATTACAATTTTAAATATCTATATTCTATCTGCTTTTTTTTGAAACTGATTATATAACAAATAAATGATTAAATTAAACAACTACATGCAGTCAGAAGGAATTATCTTAAGAAATGCGAGACAGCGCGATGCAGTCAAAACCCACCCAGGAGAAGCTTGATCTCTTGGCAGAGCTTTTGGATATTTTTAGTGGACTTGGGCGCGACAAAGATCGTGTCGTCCCCTGCGATGCAGCCGAGGATCTGAGTTTTTGTCTGATTGTAATCGAGGATGCGGGCCACCATCGAGGCGGATCCCGGGCTTGTAAAAATGACGACCAGGGACTCATTGGAAACGATGTCGACGACCAGGTCCTGAATGGGAGTGGAGATTGCAGGGGGAGCCGGCTCCCGCGGTATCGAATAGACCGTCTGACCCTGTTCGTTGGTGACTTTAATAGAACCTACTTTGCGCAGGAGGCGTGAAATTTTAGACTGGTTGATCTCATACCCCTGCTTGACGAGAGCCTCGCAAAGATCTTCCTGAGTGCTAGCTTTCCGATGCTTTAAAAGCAACTTAAGCGCTTCGACAAGGGTTTCCGCGCCAGCCTTTTTTTTTATCGCCATTTCTTTTTCCTATTTCATCGGGCAAGTGTACAAATTGAGGAATTTTCTTGCACTCTTACAAAAAAAAACTTAAAAGCCAAGTTGACTATTGAGGAGGATCCCCCTATGCCAAACGCTAAAATACCTATCGCTGTCGCCTTTGGAGATGGAATTGGCCCTGAGATCATGGCAGCCACATTGCACGTCTTGAGCGAAGCGGGAGCTCCGCTTGAGCAGCATGTAATCGAGATCGGAGAAAAGCTCTACACAAAGGGGATATTGACCGGGATCGAGCCCAAGTCCTGGGACACCATCCGCCACGCAAAGGCCTTCCTCAAAGCTCCCATCACCACGCCTCAGGGAGGCGGATTCAAAAGTCTCAACGTCACCGTCCGGACTACGCTTGGCCTCTATGCCAACGTCCGCCCCTGCGTCGCCTATTCCCCTTTCATCGACACCAAGCACCCTAACATGGATGTCGTGATCGTGAGGGAGAATGAGGAAGACCTCTACGCCGGAATCGAATACCGCCAGACCCCGGAAGTGTACAAGTCTCTTAAGATCATCTCGCGACCAGGCTCCGAAAAAATCATTCGGTATGCTTTTGAGTATGCAAGACACTACAACCGCAAAAAAGTGACCTGCTTCAGCAAAGACAATATCATGAAGATCTCCGACGGACTTTTCCACAAGGTCTTTGACGAGATTGCCAAGGAATATCCCGACATTCAGAACGAGCACTGGATCGTGGACATCGGCGCGGCCAAGCTGGCAGACACCCCAGAGGTCTTCGATGTCATTGTCATGCCCAACCTTTATGGCGACATCCTTTCCGATGTGGCGGCGCAGATTTCCGGCTCTGTCGGGATCGCAGGGTCAGCCAATATCGGCGATCGCGGGGCCATGTTCGAAGCGATCCATGGCTCGGCGCCAAGACGCGCCGGACAGAACGTGGCCAACCCATCGGGCCTATTGCTTGCGAGCGTGCTCATGCTGGTGTATCTCGGAGAAACGGCGGTCGCGGAAAGAATCCATAACGCATGGCTCCGCACGATCGAAGAAGGTTTTCATACCTACGACATCTTCAAGGAAGGGGTCAGCAAAGAAAAGGTCGGCACGAAAGAGTTTGCAAATGCTGTCGTAAAGTGTTTAGGGAAAAAGCCTGAACATCTCCCGGTCGTCTCCTATCAGGGAGCCAAGAAGTTCGCCTCGCTCCATGCCCAAACGCAGCCCGCCGCTGTCAAACGGGAGCTCGTCGGAGTCGATGTGTTCATTTATTCGAAAGAGTCAGCCGATAGCTTTATCAAGCATGCCGCGGGCAAACAGTGGAGTCCTCTTTCTCTTCAGATGATCAGCAATCGCGGAGTGCGGATATGGCCTGGGGGCCATCCGGAGACTTTCTGCGTCGATCAGTGGCGCCTTCGTTTTATGCACAAAGACAAGGACCTGCATGCGACTGCGGGAGACATCCACAAAATCCTGCAGGAAGTTCAGAATACCGGTTACGACGTCACAGGAACAGAGAACCTCTACAACTTTGACGGAGCGCCCGCATACTCGTCAGCACAGGGCTGATGTTCAGAGCGAACAAATGAGAAAAGGGGCAGGACCGGTGACTGGAAAGTTACAGACGATCTCTGTCCTGCATGGGGATTACCGGGCTCTCTTTTGCGACGCTTTCACGTGTGGTGATCCGAGAATAACTCCTATTCATCAGGCTCTTGTAGAAATAACCCGCATTTTTCCAAATCCGCCTTAAACTCTTCAACATCGATTGACATCGACATATCGTTTATAACTGAAGGAATTATAGCCAAGGATTCTCCATATGTACCTCTCCCGTTTTTGCTCGCAGTAGTCCCAAGCTCTGAGAGATCAGGATGAGACTTCAGAAGCGACAAAACAATTAAAAAAACAGATTCGCGAGCAGGAACAACTGCTAATCTTCCACTATCGACTAGAAAACAAATAATCTGCTTTTCATTTACGGGAAACAATTCACGATTAGTTAACAACTCCCGAACGACTATCAAATGTCTGTTATTTTGAAAAAATTTATCGGAAAAATGATACACATCGGCCAAGTTCCATGCTGCCATCTGCAGTTTGGGCGATTCACGTGTATGCTTTTCAAAATAGCCATTCACTAAAGATGTGACAAATTCTGTAGAGTCTTTGGATAATTCTCCAATTACAAAAAGATTGCGTTCGATACGAGGCATTTCGCGGATTTGTTTAAGAGAAATGGAAGGCGAATGAAGAATAGCAGCTAGTTGTTCGTCATTTTCAACCAGACCCAGAAAATTTAAGACAAATTGATTGTGATCTTTTAAATGTTTTAGCGCCAGTTGTTTGGCTTTCATCCCTTCATCCTTTTTGCAAACGTCTGCATAAAGCGTTTTGCCAAACAGGCTCAGGCAAGGCTCCCATAATTTGGCCGTCAAATGCATCTTATACCACTCTGAACAAACTCGAGACGAAATGCAGAGCTCATACGCAGAAAGAAATGATAAAACTCTCAGCCTGACGTCGTGAGGTGAGCTGGGCCCAAATACGGGACAAAGAGACATAAAAACCTCAAAAAATGACCTGGGAGGAAATTTGCGAAGATAATTTATCTTTAAGATGCTAAAAAATCAAAGCTGATTTTATAACATGGCGTTGAACATTAGGATTAATTAACAGGGTGGCTTGAAGCTAAATTTAATCCAGACGCCCGTAAGAACTGAATTTCATCTCCCCTCGACTTCTCAATGATCACACTAGGGGAAGGAACCCCTCAAGATGCAACCTTGATGCAACCCGGTCTTCATTGATCAGCTCAGGGATGAAGTTCAGAGGGTGCAAAAGGGAATAGCGGCATGACTTTGACTTCGGAAAGCTTCAAGCGCGTCCTGTCATGCATGTGCATCTCCATGATCTCTCTGGTGATGCTTCCGTGTGTAATGATCATGTAGTGGCCTTCAAAGCCTGAGCGCATCATGTCCTGATAGAATCCGCCTATCCGCTGTCTGATTTGGACGATGTGCTCGACACCATATTCTTCGATCAGGGGAAGATCGTCTTTTTTCCCGTCGCCCCAGTGGATCACTGGCTGCCCTTCGTATTTGCCCATATCGCGCTTGGTGAGCCTTGGCTCCACGACGACGTTCTCAAGATCGATGAGGCCGGCATCGGCCAGAATCTCCGCCGTTTCCCTCACGCGCGGAAGGGGGGAGATAAAAACAGGCCCGATGTTCTCTGTGCTATACCCACTTTCAATGAGTTTCCGGGCGAGTTTCCTGACCTCGAGCTTTCCTTCTTCGGTGAGCGGAGCATTCTTGTCCCAAACACCTGCTTTATTCTGCTCTCCTTCGCCATGGCGCATGAGGAGCAGTCTCTGTTCCGCATGGAGAGTAGATTGAACGGAAAATAATATCGAAACAACAAACACAAAAAAAGTTTTGAACATACAGATTCATCAGTTAAAATTTATTTCAGAAAATAAGTATAAAAACTGCAATCAATATGAATCAATGTTATTCAATTAGGGAAGACTCTTGTTTCTCGGCTTTCGTTTCTCGCTCAGCCAAGTCTCTTAAGAAACCCTGAAAAATTTGAGTGGCGGACTGCGGGATTCCCGCCTCTTCATAGAGAGCTGCCGTCTGAACAGGATCCCTTAGATGTTCAGCGATGTACTTTGCAGCCGTATCCACGGATAGGCATTGGGGAATGAGACCCTTTTCGATAGCGAAATGGGAAAAGGAAGTGTCCGGCAGGTCGACATGCATGAAGCGTTTGCCGGCAAAAAGAGCCTGGATGGCCACTGTGGAACGGTGGCAAATGCCGAGATCAGAAAGAGCGACTGCCTCGATCGTCGACAACTGCTTGCCATCGGAAATGAAAAATGCAGGGAAGTCTGGGTTTTGAGAAGAGAAACTTTCAAGAATTCTCTTCTCGAAGCTGCCGTCGGAGCGCGGGTGGAGCTGGACAATCACTTGGGCAGGCTTATCAAGGGCGTTCAAGCTCCTGGCAAAGAGAACGAATGAATCGTTGTAGCCATTCCCCTTTTCTTCATATCCGCTAATATAAGTGAGGATGGGAAGTTGGCTGCTGAAGGAGGTTTTGGCAAGAGCCTTCTTCCGATCGACTTCGGCAATTTTTTCCTCCCACATCTGGAGCGTCGGCTGCCCCATTGCGACCGCCTTATCTGTCTTGAAACGGGCGTTGAGATCGGCTGCAATCTCGGACGAGGGAACCAGGATCGCTTCGGCGACAGCGATGATCTGAGCCACATTGGCGACAAGGTCTGCGGGAAGTTTGTCGTAGGTTGAAAAATTGTCCCAAACGCCGATCACTTTGCTTCCCTTTTTAGCGAAGGCTTCCGCGATCTGACGCTCAGGAGCAGAGTACATTCCGGTGACCAAAACGGGTGCTGAAAGGACATCGAGCTTCTGCAGCTCTTCCGGGCTGAACTCTTGGAGGCGTTGATTGGCGGAACAAGAAAGACCAAGCGACTCGATCTCGATGACATGATCGAGGGAGGCGTCTTTCACCACTTTGGAGGCCGCGGCCATTGTGAGAACCTGGACGTCAGGGGCATCTTCCCAGGACTTGAGCACCTGCATCCAGATATTGCTTTCCCCCGCGTCAAACCCGACAAAGAGGAGATCGCTCTTCTCTTTGGCAAAAAGCGTGGATGAAAGAGCGACAAACAAGAAAATGAATCTTTTCATCTTTAGTCTACTCTGACGTCTTCTTCCAGATGTTTTTTCAAGGCTCCCAAAAAGCCGCAGCCATACATGCCGTCGAGGACGCGATGGTCGAACGTGAGGGAGATGTGCATCATGGAGCGGATCGCAAGCAGATCGTCTTCAAGCGGGACGACTCTTTTGTAGGTCGCGCCGACGCCGACGATGGCGACTTCCGGATAACGAATGATCGGCACCCCGATCTGGACGCCGGACATGCCGAAATTGGTCACTGTGATTGTCCCGTCTTTGACGTCGTCGGGCGTCAGCTTTCCTGTGCGGGCTTTAGTCGAAAGTTCGCTGATCGCTTGGGCGATAGCGGTGACTCCCATCCGCTGGCAGTGTTTGACAACGGGAACCATCAGTCCCTGCTCGACGCTGACGGCGACGCCCAAATTGACGAAGCGCTTGACGAGGATCGTATCCCCTTCAAGAGAGGAATTGATGAGAGGAAACTCCTGGAGAGCCCTCGCAATCGCACGCGCCACAAAGGTCGTGATCGTCAGTTTGAATCCATGTTTGGCTAAAAATTCTTCTTTCTCTTTCTGGATCAGTTTGATCACGCTGGTCACATCGACCTCCGTCACCAAAGTCGCATGAGGAGCCTCATAGAAAGAGCGGACCATGTTATCGGCGATCGCTTTGCGCATGCCGGTCATTTTTAGGCGCTCGACATCGGTTCCAGCGCTTGCGCTTAATGGAGCGATCACTGCTTTGGAGGCCATGGGGCAAGGTTTTGGAGCGGCGGATTTCTGCTCGATGTAATTTTCAAGGTCGTTCTTGGTCAGTCTGCCGCCCATCCCGGTTCCCGGAATTTTCTCCAGTTGGTCGAGCCCAATCCCGTTCTCTCTGGCGATGCGCAGCAGGGCAGGAGAGAAAAAGTTCTTCATCTCTTCGCTCTGCGCGGAGGCAGGAGCTGTAGTTTGGGAGACAGGCGATTGAGCGCGGGACACTTCCTTTAGACCGGTTAGAGCGCCGAGTCCGATCACGGCGATCAGAGCGCCGACCTGCAATTCCTGGTCGGGATTGGCATGGATCTCTTTGAGCACTCCGGCTGCAGGCGAGGGGATCTCGCTGTTGACCTTATCAGTGGAGACTTCCAGCAGCGGCTCATCGAGGTTCACGGGATCTCCGATCTTTTTAAACCACTGGACAATGGTTGCGCTGTGGATGCTCTCTCCGAGTTTTGGCAATAGTACTTTGATGTCTTCGCTCATTTTTCAACCTTATCCAATATTTTTTCGATGAGATGTTCCCAATGCTCTTTGCCTGCGATGATCTTCAATTCGATCCCGACGGGCACGATGTCGAGACATAAACGAAGACCGGGCGATAGTTTCACATAGTCTTTTTCCGTGCACAGCAGGGCAACCGCTCCTTTGTCTTTGCATTGTTCAGCAAAAGCTTGAAGGATGCCTTGATCCACACTTCCATGATCTTTGAGAATGAGAGTGTCGACAATTTCCGATTTTAAGTCACGCGCGGTCTGCAAAAAACGGGCAGGCTGGCCGATGCCGCAAAAGACACCGACTTTGCGCGGAGAGAAACACTCTTTTTGTAAAATATCTATTTGCGTTCCGATCACTGGCGCCCGGCTGTAGACGGAAAGTGAATTCTGGAGCTGCAGGTAGTGATTTTGATCTTGGACATGCGTCGCAACAATGAGATCGGCATTTTTAAGCCGCTTCGGAGAATCCCTGAGCAGCCCCCAGGGCAAGAACCGTCCCTTGGAAAAAGGATCGCTTCCATCCACGATTACGATCTCAAAGTCGCGCTTCAAACGGCGGTGCTGCATCCCGTCGTCAAGAAGGATGCAGTTGACGCCTTCTCCAATGGCAAGCTTGCCGCTTGAGCGCCGGTCTGCACCGACCCATACCTGAGCCCGCGTCTTTTGCGCGAGAAAATAGGGTTCGTCCCCGCATTCTCCCGCTGAGTATCGAGGTCCGCTGCCGGAAGAGATTTGTTTCACATGTCCCGACTTTTCAATCTGCGATCTAAAGCCGCGGGTCAAGATCCCTAAGCGGACTTTGTCCTGCAATGCTCCGGCCAGCAAATGGACAAGCGGAGTCTTCCCCGTTCCACCCACGACGACATTGCCGACGCTGACGACGGGAACAGGTAGCCTGAGGGATGAAAATAACCCTTGATCATAGGCGAAATTCCTCGCTGCGATCAGGCCGCGGTACACCACGCTCAGAGCGGCAAGACCTGCCTTTGCGACCGGAGCTTTTTTTTCATCGCGGATAATTTGGAGGATGCTGCGCTCTAGATCCATTGAAAATTCAAATCCATTTTAGAGACGGATTTTACCATAGATGCAGAATTCGCGCGAATGGTACGTAACAGATTGACAATTAACAGTTTGCGGGAGCCAGTTCCTGCCTGGAGGGGGAAAGAAAGAGTTTTTTCTCGACCATCTCAATAATGATGTGGATGGCCGCCATGTGGGCTTCCTGGATTCTGTCGGAGTATTCGAACCCTGATACGACCCATTCCAGATCGCATTTGCCTCTGAGCTGTCCCCCCGATTTGCCCAAAAAGGCAATCGTCCTCAGACCTTTTTCCCGAGCGGAGAGGGCTGCGTTATAAATATTTTGTGAATTGCCGCTGGTCGTCAAAAGGATCAGGATATCCCCAGGGCGGCCAAAAGCTTCGACGCCCCTGGAAAAAACAGCATCGAAACCCATGTCATTGGAGACGCAGGTCAGGTGGCCCGGATCGGAAAGTGCGAGGGCAGGCAGAGCTTTGCGCCTTCCCCTGAATTGTCCAGTCAGTTCTTCGGCGAAATGCATCGCGTCGCAAAGACTTCCTCCATTACCGGCGACCAGGATCTTACCATCCGCCTGAAAACAGTCGGCGATCCAGCCGCTGGCCGTTTCGATGAACTCCAGGCTGGACGGCTTTTTCAAGTATTCGGCGGAGCGGATGACGTCGGCGACAGCGTTTTCGATGTCATTGCGCATAAATTCAGTCCTTGTGTCCAATGCAATAGGTACCCTGCTCAAGGATTATAGGCGCTCTGAATTAATTCTCAAGCCCTACGCTTGATTCAACGCTTTGTTTTTTTTCGCTCTATTCCCTGAATGGCCTGCTTCAACAGCTTCTTGTCCGCGTAGAACGCATAGACGGAAACGATCCTCGCGACCAGGATCGCAATATAAAACTGTCCGACGATCCCTTCGAGGATGACGATCGTTTGGCTGATGTCCCCCAAAGGAGTGATATCTCCATAACCAATCGTCAGCAAGGTGACAAAACTAAAATACATCAATTGCGACAAGTTGCTGCTGAAGGTGAAAAAGGAAGCATCGCGCGTGATGAAATGAAAGGAACCCGGGAGAAGAAATTCGATGAGGTAGTAGGTATAAGCGAAGAGGAAAGCGATCATGAAATAGGCGCAGACGACCCCTCGCAAAGTCTCGACTGTCACTTTCGCATGCAGAATCACGTCATAGAGGATAGACGCCGTGCAGACCCACAGAAAGGCGATCGTGAAAAGCATGTTGACGACGAAGAAGGTGGGATTCGTATAAAATAGTTCAACCCATCCAAAGATGAATGTCGGCACCGCCAATATTATCGCTGTGATTTTAACACGGTCGTGGTGCTTGCAGTTAAAGATCGCCGTCAGGATCGTGCAGGTAAATAAGGACTTCCAGAGAGACAGGTATTCAAACCCTCTATCGTACGGTCTGAAGGCAAACAGGATGATGAGAAATATAAGAAGATAATTATAATAACCTTGATTTATCCGACGAAAGTAATATGACAAATGATTAAACATTTTCACCTCATAGTTTGACGTTTAACCACAAATTGTTTTTTTGTCCATGAAACTACTGAAATACCCACGACAACTTTCCGATTGTTTTTAAGTAAAGTGTTGAGTTATACGATTTCAGGAAATCAATCATGATTTCATCATGCAATGCTCACCTGTCAGTTTAGCCATCGTAGGAGCCACTGGCGCCGTCGGCGGAGAACTTCTCAAAGTCCTGGAAAAAAGGGATTTTCCGATCCGCGAACTCCATTGTTTCGCTTCGACGCGCTCCTCAGGGAAGGAAGTTTTTTTTCGAGGCAGGCCGATCGCGGTAAAACCTCTTTCGGAAGAAGCCCTGAAAGGGATAGACATCGCCATTTTCAGCGCTGGCAGGAAAGTCTCAAAAGAATGGGTCCCGAAGGCCGCGGCGCTTGGGATCCGGGTCGTCGATAATAGTTCCTTTTTCCGCATGGATCCCGCTGTTCCTCTGATCATCCCGGAAATCAATGCCCATGCCCTAAAGGATGGGGATTTTCTCGCCTGCTGTCCCAATTGCAGCGCGGCAATCATGCTGATGGCCGTGGCCCCCCTGCACCGCCGTTTTAAAATCACTCGCATCGTAGCTGCCACCTATCAGGCCGCCAGCGGCGCCGGTTTCCAGGCGATGAAAGAACTCGAAGAAGAAACGCTGGCCCATCTTGAAAATCGTTCCTATGCCCGCACGGTGATGCCCCATCCTTACGCGTTCAACCTTTTTCCCCATAACTCCCCCCTCAACGAAGAGGGATTTGCCGAAGAAGAGGTCAAAATGCTGGAGGAGACGCGTAAAATCCTGGAGGACGAGCAGATCTGGGTCAACGCCACCTGCGTCCGAGTTCCCGTCCTGCGCGCCCATTCAGAAGCATTGAATATCACCTTCAGTCAACCCGTCAGCGTAGCGGAGGCCTATGAAGTTCTTAAATGCTCTCCCGGCCTGACTATACTGGAAGACCGCCAGAGCAATCGCTTTCCGATGCCAAGCGACGCCAGCGGTCAAGACAACGTCTTCTGCGGACGCCTCCGCATAGACCCCTCTTTCCCCAACACTTTGGACCTTTGGGTCGTCGGCGACCAGCTGCTCAAAGGAGCCGCTCTAAACGCCGTCCAGATCGCAGAACTATATTTGAGTAAAATCGCATGCGCACCCTCACCTGCCTGATCGTCTCGTTCTTCTGCTTTTCCTTTTGCCATACTTCAAATCCCCCTTACATGCTGTTCTCGGGGACGGCCAACCCTGAACTTTCCCGAGCAGTCGCCAGTTGTCTGAAAATGGAGTTAAGTCCCGTCACAATCTCCCATTTCAGCGATGGTGAGATCAAAATCAAAGTCGAAGAGAATGTGCGCAACACAGACATCTTTATCATCCAGCCGATCTGCATGACCGATGCTCACAGTGTCAACGACAACCTGATGGAACTGTTTTTGCTCATCCGCACGATGAAGCGCTCTGCTGCCGGAACGATCACCGCAGTCCTTCCCTATTACGGCTATGCGCGCCAGGACCGCAAGACAGAAAGCCGCGTGCCGATCTCTGCCTCCGACGTCGCCATGCTCATCGAGCTGGCCGGAGCCGATCACGTGATGTGCGTCGATCTGCATTGCGGACAAATCCAGGGCTTCTTTCACGATGCCACTGTCGACAATCTCTATGCTGCTCCGATCTTCGTCCGCTATTTCTCAGAAAAAAAAGATCTCTTCAATCCTGTGATCGTCTCTCCTGACGCAGGAGGGGTCGAGCGCGCCAAAAAATTCATCGAAGGCCTTTCCTGGCAAGGCGTCGAAGCGGGCCTTGCCGTGATCGTCAAGCAAAGGGCCGGGGCAGGCGTCGTGGACAAAATGAACCTGGTAGGAGATGTGAATGGCTGCGACGTCATCATCGTCGACGACATCTGCGATACAGCAGGAACTCTTGTCCATGCCGCAAGGGAACTGAAAAATGAAGGAGCAAAACGGGTCTTCGCCTGCATCACGCACCCTGTCTTTTCCGGTCCTGCCTTGCAAAGAATCTCCGAATCCTGCATTTCCGAACTGGTGGTCACAAATACGATTCCGGGAAAACAGGACATGCCCTCCAATATCGTCCAGTTGTCAATCGCTCCTCTGATTGCAGAAGCGATCCATCGCACGCATAACGGAGAATCAATTTCCCATCTCTTCACTTTCCAAGGGGACGGACAATTCTGCGATGAAGTTAAAGCTCACTGAAGAAAATCGCAAGTGGTGGATCCTGGCCGCGATGACCGCGACGGTCTCGATGATCTTCGTCGACATCACCGTGCTGCCTGTCGTCCTCCCCACTCTCCAGCGGGAAATGCACATCTCCGATCTCGGGCTGCAATGGATCATCAACGCCTACACCCTCGTACTGGCCGTCCTCGTCCTGGCAGGAGGAAAAATCGGCGATATGTGGGGACTGAAAAAAGCGTTCTGCTTCGGAGTCACGTCCTTTGCGCTGGCATCGGCCATGTGCGGACTGAGCAATACTGAATCGTGGATGATCTTCAGCCGCGCGCTCCAAGGAATCGGGGGCGCCTTTTTGCTGCCGGCGACACAGGGCATCATCGTCTCCCATTTTCCTCCCCACCAAAGAGGCAAAGCGCTGGGGCTCTTTGTCAGCATCGGCTCGATCTTTCTCGCCCTTGGCCCCTTGATCGGCGGAAGCCTGACGACCTACTTGAGCTGGCGCTATGTGTTCTGGATCAACCTGCCGATTGCAGCCATCGGGCTGATGCTGGCCCTCTATGCAGTCCCTCCCATGCGAGGGAAAAAAGAGAAGTTCGACTTCAGGGGGTTTTCCATCCTCTCTGTCGCGATCGCCTCGCTGGTCTTCGCCCTGATGCAGTCGGAGGCCTGGGGATGGTCCTCTCCAGCGACGCTGATCCTGATCGCGGTCGGCATCTTTTGCATGATCGTCCTCTTCCGGCGCAAGCACAAGCCCCATGCGTCGATCCTGGACTTTAACCTGATGCGGCAAAAGTCGTTCATCGCAAGCTCCACCTGCATATTCAATAACCAGCTCATCATCATGGTCACCGTATTCTGGGCGATCTATTTCCAGAACATCCTCGGCTTTTCCGCATCGACTGCCGGCGCCTATTCATTCATGGCAAACATCCCCGTCCTCTTCGCAGCCCCTCTCGGAGGTTTTTTAGTCGACCGCTTAGGTCCTCGCATTCCCGTGATGACAGGTTTCGGACTGATCTTTTTTTCCCTTAGCTGGTTCTGCACGTTCGCCAATCATGCCAATATCTGGCTTCTCATGCCGACCCTTTTGACATTCGGCTTTGGAGTTTCGATGATCTTTACGCCTTGCTTTGTGTCTATGATGAACGAGGTTTCCGCTGAAAAACGAGGCGTCGCCTCGGGCATCACAGCAGCGTTGCGGCAATTCAGCTCCTCGCTTGGCCTAGCTCTATTTGGAACGGTGTACTCTTCCATCTACTACAGCCATCTCGGCAATTCCCTGCAAAAAAATCCCGGGACAGCTCAGCTGCAGCCAGAACAGTTCGAAGGCCTTCTCTCAAGATCCCCCGCTGCGGTAAAAATCATGGCTTCCCTGCCGCATGTCGATGCAGGCTATGTGCTCCAATCGGCCCAGGCTGCATTTCTCGATGCCTTTACCCGAATGAATTTATTGGGGGCGATTCTTGCGGCGGTTGGTGTTCTCATCGGCTGGCGTATGATGAAAAACCAACCCATCTCCCATCAAAAATAATCCTGTCCTAAACTGTTCCTAGGCATGATCACGACTATTCGAGATCAAAGGTTTCCATTGCTAACAAATGAGAGATACAGAAAAATCCCATATTAAAAAATTTCTCGCTTAGCCTGAGGAGTCATCTCATGAATAGAATGATCCTTTTATTTATAAGCATGCTAATCGCTAGCATTTCATTCGTAGAGGCAGCAAATGAAGAAGTCTCTTCAAATGAGTTCCTAACTGAACAGATAGAGCACCTAAATACATTATCTAAAGCTATTGACTCATCGGATACTCTCCAATTGCACTGTGAAAGAGGGATTTCATTCTTTTTTATAGGAAAGTTCGATAACGCTTTGAGCGATTTTGACTATGTATTAGAAAATCTAGACGACAAATCCAACTCATATATCGATTTAATCGGAACAGCTTTATGGGGTAGGTTATTATGCCACGCTTTTAAAAATCAGCTGCAGGAAGCTTGTGATGATTGCCATATGATTGAGTCTCTGTTCTTAGAATCGATTCCCTGCGATAGGTGCAAAAACACAGAATCCATTACTCTTGCAAATTATATAAGAAATGATCTTCACGTTATTCCTGTGGTCAAATTTGCAAATCCTGATGAAAAAATAAGCAAATGGGAATGTCATGATAGAACGAGCATCTTAGCTGATAAAATGCGTTCCTTATCAGACCTCGTTCCTAGTTTCATAGTCAGAGGGCTGGTACTCAGCTTAATCAATCGACTATCAGTCAATGCGCACAACTGCTGCGAAGAAGGCCATCATTGGACTGAATGCTTAAGACCTATCGCCGGCGCCTGGCAGAAGCTAGAGAAAACCTGGGATCAGTTAGTGGATTTATTCGAAAAAGGAATTAAAATTGAAACATTTTTAGTTGGTCCAAACAATCTATGAAAAAAATGTTGTTATTTTTTTTATTATTAGCAAATTACAGCTGGGCAACTGTAGGAAAACAAGAACCTTCGGAACCGTGCGCATTATCGGGATTTCAATCCTTCGAAGTGATTACTGTTTTTTTCTCCGATAGCAAGGTCGATCAAAAAGTGGTTCACGATTCCCTCGTCGAATCTTTTAAAAAATATGGGAAAGTTGAGGCATCCGAAAATGAATCAATGCTCGTAGATTTATTAGAAAAAGGCGTTTCTTCCCCAGTTTGTTTATTTTCGATCGATAAAAGGATGGATCACATTGAAGTTTCTCTTAACGTCTCTGCGGAAGCTGAGATTTTAAAGAACAAGCATAAAACAACCTGCACCATCTGGCAAGACACACTTTATGCAGACCTTCCCCAGGACAAGAAATTAGAAGACTTGGAGATCGCCAACAAGACCCAAGAGATAGTCAATCTATTTGTGGAGAAATGGAAGAAAGCAAATCCATCCGATTCAAAAGAATTGTCCTTTCGAATCAGAACATTTAAGAGTTTTTAGATTTACTCTTACAAGCTACATTGCGCACCCTTAGGTTGTGCAAATTTGGACTCAGCGAGACATAGCAAAATCGAAGTGAGCCAAGTTCCGGTCTGATGGATGAGCGCTATTCTCGAATTGAGAAGGGCGAATACGAAGATCGATGGGGCAAAATCGAAACCAGTCCACATTCGCAAAACCTAAGCAGTCGCAGTACAGCTTTCCCAATTAAGGAAACTCAAGGTTCTCGAAAGAAAGAGGGTCTTTGGTAACGGGATGTGTGAATTTCAGCCGCCCATGGTGAAGCAGGATTCGATCGTCTTCTGGAGACAGGGAACTTCCATATTTCGAATCGCCGATCACAGGACAACCGATCGCGGAGAACTGCGCGCGGATCTGATGGTAGCGCCCTGTTTCCAGATCAATCTCCACCAGTGCGCTATCCTCCTTTTGTTTCACCACAGTGTAGTGAAGACGCGCGAGCTTGCCTTCCGGGTGAGAAGCTGTAACGACTCTGGCCTTATGCTCGTCGTGGACGAGTAAATGCTCCAAAGTGCCCTTGGGCTGAGGAGGTTTTCCCTCCACCCAGGCGAAATAGGTCTTGGAGATCTGGCGCTGGCGCATCAATTCCTGCAGGCGGGAAAGGGCTTTGCTCGTACGGGCGAAGAGGACCAGTCCGCTGACAGGTTTGTCGAGGCGATGGATCGGCTCTAAAAAGACTTTGCAGGGCTTATCGTATTTCTTCTTGACCCATTCTTTGGCCTGATCGGTCAAATTGCTGCTCGCGCCAGGATGCGGCTGCGTGCTTAAGCCGACCGGCTTGGAAACGACCAGGATGTGGTTGTCGCAGAAGATCACTTCCATAGATTGCTGCCGCCCTTTCGTTGACGCACAACCTCATAAAGAAGCAGCGTGGTCGCTGTGGCGACGTTGAGAGAATCGGCAACGCCGTGCATCGGAATGCGGACTTTGATGTCGGAGGCGTTCATCCACAGTTCGGTCAGTCCCAGCTGTTCTGTGCCGACAGCAATGGCCACTCCGCCAGTCAGGTCGGTATCGGTAAACTCCTCTTTCGCAGAAGGGGTGGCGGCGACGACTTTGATCTTTCTTTGCTGAAGCCAGAGAAGGGTCTCGGCGCTTGTGGCCTCGACGACGGGGATGGTGAAGAGGGTGCCGACGCTTGCGCGCACGACGTTGGGGTTGTAAATGTCGGTGCAGCGGTCGCAGACGATGACGCCGTCGACCCCAGCGGCATCGGCAGAGCGGAGGATTGTGCCTAAATTGCCCGGTTTCTCAATCGCTTCGGCAATGATCAGAAAGGGATCTTTTTTGGCGGCCAGCATCGCGACGAGATCGCGGAGCTGACGCTGCATCTGCACGGCGATCGCAACGAGCCCGTCGGGCCTGTCGCGGTAAGATAGCTTATGGAAGACCTGCTCATTGCAAAGGATCACTTCAGCACCCGCTTTGCGAACATCTTCGATCAGGGTGTTCTCATTCGATCCTAAAAAGAGTTTGGGGCAGATGAATAGAGTTTGAATAGAAACGCCGCTGTCGCATGCGCGTTTGAGTTCGCGATAGCCTTCGATGAGAAATAGCTGCGTCTCATTGCGCTCTTTGCGGTCGGCAAGTTTGACGGCCTTTTTTACTTTGGGGTTCTGTAAGCTTGTGATCTCTTCTCGCATCATGTGGATTGCCATCTTGCAAAACTTCCGCAAGGAATATCGATGCCGTTTTCCGATGGGAGGATCATCTCGCCCGTCTGAATGCGTCCTTTGAGGCCCTGCGTTTTCTCGGCCATCAAATGGCGCATGACGATCGGCGTCATACCGGGTGTGTGGGTCGTGAAAATGAGGAAGAGAGGATGTTCTGTAAGAAGCTGGCGGCAGAGGTGGAGGAGATCATGGATGTCGCGCTCGATTTTGAAGACTTCTCCTTTGCTTCCCCGTCCGAAGCTGGGAGGATCGAGGATGATCCCGTCGTAGCGCACTCCCCTCTTGATCTCACGAGTTAGAAACTTGGAAGCGTCGTCGACGATCCAGCGGATCGGAGCTCCGGAAAGGCCGTTCATGGCGGCGTTTTCTCTGGCCCAGGAGACCATCCCCTTGGAAGCGTCGAGGTGGCACACGCGGGCGCCCGCCTGTGCAGCGGCTAGCGTCGCTCCCCCGGAATAGGCGAATAAATTGAGGACCTGAGGAGGTTCTTTGCGTGTGCGGATTTGCTCCTGCATCGGCTTCCACAGCAGGCTGTGCTCAGGAAAGACGCCGAGATGGCCGAAGTCTGTTGGTGCAATTTTAAAGCGCACGCCTTGCACTTCTGTGATCCAGCTTTCAGGCAGCTTCGTCTTGTAGTTCCAGGAGTTCCCTCCATCGCGGGAAAAATGGGCATCGGCCTGGTCCCACTGAGATTTGGAAAGGGCGGGACGCCACAGAGCTTGAGAGCAGGGGCGGGCGATGACAAAGTCCCCAAACCTCTCTAATTTTTGCTGATCGCCGCTGTCGACAAGTGAATATTTTTCTGCCATGAAGGTCTCAAAAAAAGAATGTGAAAACGCCTGAATTTTGGGTAAATATTAGCATTTTTAATCGATTATTTGCATCAATTGATCTCTCCTTATTGGAGTTAAATTGGTATAATACCTCCCCAATTAACAATGGAGGAGTAACCTTATGCCTAATCCTGTCCAAACGAATCAAAATATTTCTTCAGCGCCCTCCCCTCTCCTATCGCTCCCTACTCGAAGCTCTCAACCTCCGCTCTTTTTAGATTCACTGAAAATGGGTCCCCCATTGCAACCAGCTTCGATTTTCACCCAGCTTTGGGAATCGATCAACAATTGCTTCAAGGCGATTTTCAGCTGCTTTTCCCGTTCTTCTTCTTCCGAGAATGTGAAAGCAAAGATCTCGGAAATTGCCGCTCGGGACCATTTTGTCTGGTTCTATAAGAAAGAAGAGAATCCGCTGACAGCTTTCATGGGGAACTTTCATCCCTGCCCGATTCAAATTTGGGGAATGCAGTTCCAATGTGCCGAAGCTGCCTTCCAGGCCGCTAAATTCTCCAACCGAAGAGACCTTATGCAGCGCTTTACCAGTCTGGACGGAGACGCTGCGTGGCGATTAGGACGAGCACTCTCTCAAAATTGGAGCGCTCAGGATACAGCGAACTGGAGGCGTGCGAATTTGAATGTGATGCGCGATGTCCTGAACGCAAAGTTCAGCCAGAACGCCGACTTGAAAGATCTGCTGCTGGCAACGGGCAGCGCTTATCTCGCCGAGCATATTCCGGTGAAGGGAAGAGACGCTTACTGGGGCGATGATTCAGATGGAACAGGACAAAACTATCTGGGTCAATTAATGATGGAAACAAGAGCAAGGATGGGAGGAACAGGCCTTGTCTCCAGAAATCAGCAATACAATCAATTCCTGTTACGCGGGTAGAAACGGGAAGGCGGGAATTCCCTTCTCGACTTTTCTCCATAATGCGCCGAGCAGCTGGTTTGTCGCCGAAAGGATAATCGTCTGCCGGCTGCCGAAGCTCATGAACTTACCCACATCGGCAGGATTCCCCCTCTCTCCGATTGCAGCCCACACTGTGCCGACGGGCTTCTCTGCCGTCCCTCCTGTCGGACCCGCAATTCCTGAAACGGCAATGGCGTAATCGGCCGATGTTCTTTTAAAGACCCCTTCCAGCATTTCACGGACGGTTTCCTCGCTGACGGCGCCCTTGGTTTGGAGCGTCTGTTTGGAAACGCCGAGAATCTGCTCTTTCATCTCATTAGAATAGACGACAAACGATCCCAGGAAATAATCGGAGGCGCCTGGAATCGAGGTGGCGTGGCTGGCGATCGTTCCTCCTGTGCAAGACTCGGCAAAAGCAAGCTTCTTTTTGTTCTTCACGAACCAGTCCTGGAGAGCGTCTTCGATTCTGCCGCTCGGCGATGAGTAGATATAATTGCCAAAACGCTGCCGCATCTCTTTTTCGAAGGCGGCAAGCTGATCGGCCTTCGAGGAGAGCAATAAAACGCTTAAGTGACCATGTGCAGGATAGATGCCCGCCTCCACTTCTGGAAAGCGGCCGGAAAGCTCGCGCAAATGGGGATCGAGGAGGCTTTCGTAAACCAGGCAGAAGTTCAGATGGGAGATCACTTTTTTTTCTTTGAGCGGCCAGTTTTTTTCGATGAGAGGAAGAGCCTGCTCGAGGAACATTGGCTCCATTTCTTTAGGGACGCCTGGCATCAGGATCAGCGACTTCCCTTTTTCAGAAAAGAACAGCCCGGGCGCGGAACCGACGCGGTTCAACACAATCCTGGCCTTTGTGGGAAGCCTGGCCTGGTCTTTCACAGCGTCATATCTGTTTGGATACCGGATGAGCAGCTCGTCCGCCAGCTTCTGGTCGAAATGGAAATCGCACGCATAGATTTCAGCGGCGATCTCGCGGGTCCGATCGTCAAGCGTCGGTCCCAGTCCCCCTGTCGAGATCACCAGGTCGCTGCGCGCTATTGCCTCTTTCAAGCCTGATTTTAGAAGCTCCGGTTGATCGGAAAGAGTTGTCTGGCGGGAAACAGCGTACCCTTTTTTCTGCAGATGGCTGCACAAAAATGCGGCATTGGTATTGACGATCCGCCCTTTGAGCAGCTCATCGCCGATGGAAATAATCTCGATAATCATGGGCTCCTGATTTGAGAGACCTGGATACCCTTCATTTGTAACTGAGGATGGCTTTTGATCCAAGAAAGAGATTTTTTCCCGACCCTAATCGGAGAATTGACACGCGTGGAACCTACCTCGAACGGCGTGGGAAGCGTGGCGCTGCGCATCCACTTCATCAAAGTAGAAAAGAGGGCGCTGTTGGGGAACTCAGGCGTGTCGGCGACTTTGACGATCTGGCGCGTTTTCGGATCCTGGAAGAGCTGCGGATAGGAGAATTGCACCCCCCAGGAGACGCTCTCTGCGCTGAGGACCATAGGATGGAACTTGCGGTCGAGATCAGAATAAAAAAAGTGATGCGCCTGCAATTGGACCACCGGCTTGAGCGGTTTGATCAAGAATTTATTGCCGCCGGCGGCGATGGCGTAAAATGTATCTAGGGTCGTTGACAGCGCGCTGGAAAAGAAGCGGCGGAAATCATCGGCCGGCGGGACTTCTCCCTGCTTTAAAAGGTGAATGTAGTCGGCGTATTTCGCAAGAAAAGAACCCGCCGAAATCACAGCGTCCTGAGGCTCTACCGGCTCGCTGACGACAACGAAGGCGACCTCGCCGAGAGCCTTTAACAGATCGTTCATCTCATCTGTATCGAGAAGGACCTGAATTTTGAGCCATTTGGAAACTTGCAGTATCCCTTCAGTTTTCGGAGAGCTGATGCGGATAGGGAATGGAGAAGGGAGCATTTAGACTCGGCTTTTTACTTTAGGAATCGCTAATTGGATCTGCGCGCTTCCGGTTTCTTGGCAGATTTTCCAGATCTCATCTTGGCAAGAAGGGCTTCTCCCAAAAGAAGCATGATGCCGAGGAAAATCGCGCTGTCTGCAATGTTGAAGACGGGGTAGGAATAGCCCCAGAAAACGAAATAGAACATGTCGACGACGTGCCCGTAGACAAAGTAATCGACGACATTTCCAAAGGCGCCTGTTGCGATGAGCATCAGGCTGAACTTGCGGTAGGTGCTCGCTTTGACGAAGATAAGGTAGGTCAGCAATCCCCCGATGATCGCCACTCGCGCATAGAGAAGATACTCCTGCAGAGATGCAAAAACTCCCCAGGCGGCGCCTTTATTGATCACGTGGACGATGGAAAAATCGATTCCATGCCAGTCGCGAAAGACGCTGATCCCGCCATAAGGAAAAATTGGCGTGGACGCATTGATCGTGGGGATATTGTGATGGATATAAGCCTTGAGAGCGCCATCGGCAAAAAAGATAACGATAGCTAGGGCGATAAAGCTGAAGGCCTTTTTCCAATTCATGACTACAGAAGTCCTTTTTCCAGTTTTTCCTGAGCCTTGACCGTCATTGCGGCGTAAGGGACAGCTTCAAGTCGCGCCATCGGGATTTCTTCACCCGAGATGTCGCAGATGCCATAAGTGCCGTCTTCAATTTTCTCCAGAGCGCGCTCGATCTGGCGGAGAATCCCGAATTCCTTGCTTGTGACCTCGAGAGTGATCGTGCGGTTGAAGTCATCGGTTCCCTCATCGGCCTGATGCTGGGAATATCCTTTGGTCTCATCGGCAGATTTCACATCTTCGCTGGTATCGCGGATCAAATGAGTCATCTGATCGCGCATGTCCTCCAGCCTTTTTTTAAATTTCGCGATATCCGCTTTTTTTAATGCCATTGCTGCTACCTCTTGTTTGATAGTTCAATCTGATTTTCCAACTCGTCCTTGGGATTGATGTGCTCGATGGCGTCCATCAACTCGTCGACATCCTTGAAGCGTCGATAAACGCACGCAAAGCGGATGTAGGCGATCGTGTCCAAAGCCTGCAAATGCTTCATGACAATTTCTCCGAGCTCCGAGGTCTTAACCTCGCGAACTTGCCTCTCCATCAGATCGGTTGCGATCTTGTAGGCTAAAGCCCTCACCTGGTCGTGGCTGATTCGCGTATGCCGGCAAGCGGCGTCTAAGCCTCTGATCAGTTTGTCCTGGCGGAAGTCCTCATAACGCCCATCTCTCTTTTGCACCTGGATCGTCAAATCGATCGTCTCAAACGTCGTAAAACGGCGCAGACATTTCAAACACTCGCGACGGCGTCTGACCGAGTTGCTCTCGGTGACGTTGCGGGAATCGGTGACTTTGGATTCCTCATGGTTGCAAAAAGGACAGCGCATCGGATGCCTCTCTTCCAGGGACTCTCTCTAGGAGGATCCAGTCTGGCTTTGTAAATTTTACTAATTCTGATGCTTTTCTATACACTTCAAGGTTTTTTTGAAAGCTCATATTAGCCCCGGCCGCACGCTGCAAACCTCGCTAATTGCGGCCGGGATCTTTCGTTTGCATATCATAAACTAAATTTTTTACTTAACACTTTCTTCCATTTCGGTCGAGCTATTCAAAATCCTCTTTCCGAAAAATTTTGAAAACAGCATCGCGAAACCGCCGTTGCCCAGCACGTTAGCGCATGTAATTACAGGGTCGAACAGGATATAGAGCGCTGTAATTAAAGACATCATTTCCGCATTGAATCCCAGGCAGCTTTCCAAAACCGGAAGCATGACAATGATCCCTCCGCCCGGGATCGCCGCGACGGAAAATTTCGCCATCACGAAATAAAAGGCGAATGTCAAATAGGCCAAAAGCTCGGGCTGGGGGGCGCCGAAATTCTTTAAAACCGCAAAAGCGAAGATGGGGATCGCAAAACAATCTCCAATCAAATGGATGTTGACCGTCGCTGGAATCGCAGCTCGCGCCACATCGGGATGGCTCGCATTCTTTTCCGCTCCCACAATCGTCAGCGGCATCGCGGCCGCGCTCGACATCGACCCAAAACCCGCGACAGCCGCCGGAAGCATGTTTTTGACACTCCCTAGAAATCGCGGAAGCTTAAAACCGCTGGCAGCCATGTAGATCAACGCGATGTAGCTGAATACCGCCAATGCAACGACGGCAAAGATAAGGGCATAATCCTTAAGGATACTGACGATCACACCGTCATGGGCCAGCTTCATCGCAAACCCTGCAATGAACAGCGGCATTGCAAGCAGAAACCCGCGCAGCACCTGATTCACTCCCCTTTCCAAATAGGAGGAGAGATTTGCGGCTGCGGCAGGCCTTATCAAAGAGAGCGCCAGCCCTAATATAAGACCTGCAAACATCGCCTGTGCGTTGGAGACCCACTTCGGCAGGGCAAGCACCCATGCCGGCTGGAGTCCCGCATGGTCCTGCGGCAATGCAATCGACAAGTCGAAATGGTGGACCAGCATCCCCACGTTAAAACTGAGCATCGTCGAGAGAAAATTGGAGCAGCAGATAGCGATTAAAAGAAAAACAATGATCTTCGTCGCCTGCTTGGCAAGCTGAGCCGCTGTTTTGAAAAGCAGGCCAAAAATGACGAAGGGCAAGAAGAACATGATGAGCGATTTGATCGAGGCCCCCAGCGCAAAAAAGACCGATTGGGCGCTTTCGGGAATATACGGGTTGCACAGAGCTGAAAGAAAGATGACAGCGAGCAAAATAAACGGCATTTTATGGAACATACAGGATTCTCCACCTGAGGATTTAATGAATGTTGGAAAAAATGTGGGGATAAGAAAGTGCTGTTACCGGCGGAGGCCGGTCGTAGCGGTGGAGAAACGGGTGGTAGTTAAAATAGTTTTAACCAGTCGCATCATTTGTGATTGTAGCTTATAGAAGGATTATTGTACCCGAACAAATTCAATTCGGCAAAAACCCTCCTTTGAGAAAGCTGAAAATTATTTAGATTTTTGAGTTTACTTTTTTTTTGAAATGGCTTAGACCTCATTTTTATACAAGAGATCTCACCTAATGGATAGAGAGTGATTAAAAGATGAAAAAGGCATTCAAAATCGCCATTGTAGTCCTGATCTGTCTGGGCTTCATCGCATTAACTGCTTTATATATCAGCAACCACACGATCGATGTTTGGGAACCCAAGGGGATGATCGGCGAGAAAGAGGCTGAGCTCCTGGCCACAGCTTCCCTACTGATGCTGATCGTCGTGATCCCTGTGTTTATCCTGACCTGGATCTTTGCCTGGAAGTATCGAGAAAGCAATAAGTCAAGGCACGAACCGGACTGGGAACACAATTACATCGCTGAATACTGCTGGTGGGGCGTGCCGATCGTCATCATCATCATCCTTGCTGTGACCACTTGGAAATCTACCCATGATCTCAACCCCTTCACTCCCATTGAAAATGGAAAGAAGCCTATCACCATCCAGGTCGTCGCCCTGGATTGGAAATGGCTGTTCCTCTACCCAGAGCAGGGGATCGCCACTGTCAACTTCGTTCAGTTTCCTGAAAAGACTCCGATCAGCTTCTCGATCACATCGGATGCGCCCATGAATTCATTTTGGATCCCCCAGCTCGGCGGCCAGATTTATGCGATGCCGGCCATGAGGTCCAAGCTCCATTTGATTGCCAATGAGACAGGAACCTTTAAAGGGGTTTCGGCCAATCTTAGCGGGACAGGTTTTGCCGGGATGAGATTTACAGCCCAGGCCAGCACCGATGCAGAGTTCGACCAGTGGGTCCTCAAGGTCAAACAAACGGGAAAACACCTGAATCTCGATTCCTATAAACAACTCGCAGAACCCAGCGAATATAATCCCGTCGAATATTACATCCTGGACCAGCCAGGTCTATTTGATTGGATTCTGATGAAATATATGTCGCCTGAACATTCAATGCACTAAAGGCTACCTAAGGATTGAGGAAAAGTTATGTTTGGAAGACTCACACTCGATGCGTTCAAGCACGATTGGATTGAATACATGGCAGGCCTGTCGATGGTCCTCGGCGCGATCTTCTTTATCGTGCTGATCACCTACTTAGGACGCTGGAAATGGCTGTGGAAAGAGTGGATCACTTCTGTCGATCATAAGAAAATCGGGATCATGTACATCCTTTTTTCCGCTGTAATGCTGGCGAAGGGACTGATCGATGCCGTCATGATGCGGGCCCAGCAGGCATTTGCTGTGGGCGATTGCATGGGCTACCTGGGGGCCGACCACTATCAGCAGATCTTTACGGCCCATGGGGTCACCATGATCTTCTTTGTGGGTATGGGTGTGATGTTCGGACTCATCAATTTGATTTTGCCTCTGCAGATCGGCGCCCGAGACGTGGCCTTTCCCTTCCTCAACAACCTTAGTTTTTGGCTGTTCGCTTCCGGCGGAATGTTTATCCTCGTCTCGCTTGTCATCGGCTTTTATGCAGGAACGGGATGGTCGGCCTATCCGCCTCTTGCAGGGTTGAAGTACAATCCCGGCGTCGGGGTGGACTACTGGCTGTGGAGCGTGCAGATTTCGGGAGCGGGAAGCCTGCTTTCGGGCATTAATTTCCTGGTGACGATTCTGAAGATGCGATGCCCCGGCATGTCTCTCATGAGAATGCCCATCTTTGTCTGGGCATCTCTTGCGACGATGATCCTCGTCGTCTTTGCCTTCCCGATCCTGACGGCAACAGCTGCCATGCTCTCGACAGATCGCCTGATGGACACCCATATCTTCACGGCGGAATTTGGGGGGAATCCCATGATGTATATCAACCTGTTTTGGGCATGGGGGCATCCTGAGGTGTATATTCTTGTTTTGCCCGCTTTTGGGATTTTCTCCGAAGTAGTTCCCGTATTCTCGCACAAAAAACTCTTCGGATATACTTCGATGGTCTGGGCAATAATCGTGATTGCCTTTCTGTCTTTTATCGTGTGGCTGCATCACTTCTTCACGATGGGAGCCGGAGCCAATGTCAATTCGTTTTTCGGCATTATGACGATGATCATCGCCATCCCGACCGGCGTCAAAGTCTTCAACTGGCTATTTACGATGTTCCGAGGGCGGATCCAACTCACCACTCCCATGTATTGGTTTTTAGCGTTCGTGATCACTTTTACAGTAGGCGGCATGGCCGGAATTCTCATGTCGATCCCGGGTGTCGACTTTCAGGTACACAACAGCTTATTCCTGATTGCGCATTTCCACTTCGTGATCATTGGCGGGGTCCTATTCGGATTTTTCGCCGGCTATTCTTACTGGTTTCCCAAATTTGCGGGCTTTAGGCTGGATGAAAAAACGGGCAAATACGCTTTTTGGTGCTGGCTTGTGGGATTCCTGCTGGCTTTTCTCCCGCTCTACCTTCTCGGCTTCATGGGAGCGACAAGGCGTTTAAACCATTATGATTCTCCGGAATGGCAACCCTTATTTATCGTCGCAGCCATCGGCGCGCTGATCATCCTTGCGGGCGTGGGTTTTCAGGTCCTGCAAATCCTTGTGAGCATTAAAAATCGCAAAGAAAACAGAGATGCGACCGGAGATCCATGGAACGGCCGAACTTTAGAGTGGTCCACCACCTCTCCTCCGCCGTTTTATAACTTTGCATTTACTCCTGAAGTTCATGAACGCGATGCGTTTTGGGTCATGAAACACTCCAAAAAAGCGGAAACCAAACCTCGCAAATATGAAGACATCCATATGCCCAAAAACACGCCAATGGGCTTTTATCTGGGCATCTTCAGCTTTCTCTTTGGCTTCGCACTAATCTGGTGGATGTTCTGGCTAGCTGCGGTCAGTACGATTGGAATGCTCGCATGCATCGTCCTACATCTTTATCAAAAACATCCCGATTACCATCTATCGGCTAAAGAAGTAGAGAAAATTGAAAGCAGGGGGCAAAAAGCATGAAACACCCTCATAACATAGCGCATGAAGCTTATCCGGACACCCACCACGACACCTATTCCAGAACGATCTTCGGATTTTGGCTTTATTTGATGAGCGACTTCATTCTCTTTGGAGCGCTTTTTGCCACTTACATCGTGCTTAGCGACTCCACATTCGGCGGTCCCTCCGCCCGGGAACTCTTTCAACTTCCCTTCACCTTTGTCCAGACGCTCGTCCTACTATTGAGCACCCTCACAGTAGGGCTCGCAGGGGCCTCGGCTCATCGCAAGAACAGGAACTGGACAATAGCTCTATTCAGCGTCACCTTTGTTTTGGGGATCGTGTTTTTATGGATGCAGCTCCATGAGTTCGCCGGCTACCTGACCGCAGGCAACGGGTGGAAGAGGAGCGCCTTTCTCTCGGGGTATTTCACACTTGTCGGAACACACACATTGCATGTGCTCTTTGGTTTGCTTTGGATGATCGTCCTCATTATCCCTGTCTGCCTGGAGGGGATCTCGCATGTGAGCGTGCGAAGACTGACATGCATGAGGATGTTCTGGCAATTCCTGAATATCGTTTGGGTCTTTATCTTTTCCTTTGTTTATCTACTGGGGGCGAAAATAGTATGATTGATCTACGCCATGGATGGAATGCGAGCTTTAAACCTCAGTTCCTTGGGTTTGTCTTTTCTCTTTTGCTGACCGTTGCCGTCTATCGCATCGTCACCCACCGCGAACTCACCGACTCGCTTTTAACGACAATTGTCGTCTGTTTCTGCTCACTGCAGGCATTGATCCAGTTATTTTTTTTCCTCCACTTAGGGATGGAGTCAAAACCTCAATGGTCCATGATCACTTTCCTCTTTACGGTGCTCGTCGTCGTTGTCGTGATCGGCGGAACTCTATGGATCATGAATAACTTAAACTACGATCTTATGCCTACGATGGGGCGCTGATCCAAAGAGGTTGACCCGTAAATATGGAAAAACGATCAAGCTTAAGCTTCGGATTTGCGCTCAAGTCCTACCTGATGCTGACCAAGCCCGGCATCATTTTTGGCAACGCGGTCACAGCAATCGGCGGATTCGCGCTGGCATCTAGGTCTCATTTCGATGTGCCACTTTTTTTTGCAATGCTTGAGGGCCTCTGCCTCATCGTGGCAGCAGGCTGCGTGTTCAACAATTATATCGACCGTGAAAAAGACGAAAAAATGGCCAGGACCAAAAATCGCGCGCTGGCCAAGGGTCTGATCTCCCCAAGGAACGCTCTGCTATTCGGCATTGCGCTCGGGTTGTTCGGCGCTTACCTTTTAGCCTCTTTCACCAACCTTGCCACAGTGTCGGCGGCACTCCTCGGACTGCTGGTCTATGTCTTTTGGTATAGTTTTGCAAAATACCGCACCGTCCACGGCACGCTGATCGGAAGCATTGCAGGCGCCATTCCGCCCGTTGTCGGCTATTGCGCTGTGACAGGACGGCTGGATGCAGCTGCAGTGATCCTGTTTGCCATAATCGTGCTGTGGCAAATGCCCCACTTTTACGCGATCGCCATCTACCGCATGCAGGATTACGCCGCCGCATCCATTCCCGTGTTGCCAATTGTCAAAGGGCTCCGCGCCACGAAGGTGCAGATGATCCTCTATATCATCGCCTTCATCACAGCATCCGCTATGCTGACGGCGCTGGGATATACAGGGAATGGCTTTCTGATTGTCGCAAGCCTGCTTGGGGCTGCCTGGCTTTGGCTGGGAATCAAAGGATTTAAATGCGCGAGCGATAAGATGTGGGCGCGCAAAATGTTCATCTTTTCTCTCGTCGTCGTCATGGCCCAAAGCATCATGATCCCGCTGAGCGTAAACTAACCCTCGATGCTGAAAATGAAAAAAGCCAGGTTGAAAAACCTGGCTTTGGAATCGGAGGAGGTGAGATTCGAACTCACGAAACGTTTTCACGTTTACACGCTTTCCAAGCGTGCTCCATCGGCCACTCGGACACTCCTCCACTGAACAGCAATAGCAAAAAAGGGACTGAGTTTAACCGCAGAGCCTTTATCGCTCAACTCAAATTTAAACTTTCAGGGATCGATTTTCCCCGGCGAAGACATCGCCGTTGACGTAGAGCCATCTCCCCTCGACCTTCGCGAAAAAGCTCCGCTCGGTAAAAGTCACGTCCTCATCCCCCTGCTTGAGATGGGCAGTGAAGATGACAGTCGCCTTGTCGGGAAGCTCTTTGGAATCGAGCACCTCGAGCTTCTCAAAATCGGTATTCATGGAAAATTTGAGGATCTCTTCTTTCCAGAGATTGAGGTTTTGGGAAACGGCGGGGTGACGGGGGTGGGTGGTGCGGATGATGTAGTCGACGTTATTGAGAGCATAGGCGCTGTAGCGCGAACGCATCAGGTCGATTGCCGTCTCAGGATTCTTTCCCTGATGGTAGATGCCGCAGCATTCCAAATAGGGTTTGCCGCTGCAGCAGGGGCATTGAAAACCCTCGTCTTTTGTCATTGTGCCCACCTTGAATAAAAAGATGGGCATAAGGATCGGTCAAATTAGGGTTTCGGCGCAATGGTAAATTCACCGTGCCGCATCGTCCTGACTTGCTGGACGAAGTCGGCCACGCGATCAGTATTGGCATCGCCGCCTTCGCGACCATTAAAGTTGACCGCCCAGAGAGAGCCTCCAGAGGAGATTCGATTGATGCATGTCTCGCGATAACGCTGATGGACCGTTGCCGTCACGATGCGGCCGGTGCGGTCGGCAAGGCGCAGCAATGCGAATTTGCGGCCCGCCGGATCTTCTCCCTGAACGACCCAATCGCCGCCGCGGAAATACTCATCTCCAAGCGCCAGGTAATCTTTAAAATCACTTTGACGAAGGTTCACGACCGGGATGCGGCTGCAGACAGCCTCTCCGCCAAGAGCGGTCACAATTTTTTCCCTTGCTTGCTTGTTTCGGTCCAGTCCCGTTTGATAATAGGCGGAATCCTCAAGCTGACCGGAAAAACCTCGATTGCCAAATACGCATGTCCCAATTCCAACAGTGTCCAGGAAATCAAACGCTTTTTTGAGGAAAAAGACAACATTGGATTTGAAACTATCCTCTTTCGCATTCCTGTCCCACTCTGTGACTGTCCCAAAAAGACCTGATTGCCCGAGCTGGGTATCATCGCCTCCGAAACTAAATGTGCTATATTGTATTGGTTTTTGAGTTAAAGAAGTTAGCGGAGCGCTCATAATCCCCTTTATTTAGTTAAAATATGAAACTATTATAACACATGAAAGGCATATCATCAAACCATGAAATTAAAAATTACCTATCCCCTCCAGTCGATTGATGGGTTCCTATATCTCTTGCAAATATAGCTGCTGTGTAGTGAAATTTAGGTCTAAATATCATCAAAACTTTTTTCCAACCACAAAGCGATATAAAAAAATGTTGATTCGCCTCCTGCTCCTATTGACCTGCGTACTCCCTCTGACCTCCTGCGAGAAAGCGGAAAACTCCAAGTCCGGAAAACCGACCGTACTCGTCAGCATCCCTCCCTACATCTATTTCGTCGACAAAATCGCCCATGGAGCTGTCGAGATCGAAACGCTCATTCCCCCCGGCGCAAATCCCCACATCTACGAAGCTACTCCCAGAGAAGTTCAGCGTCATCAGAGCGCCGCCCTATGGGTCTATCTCGGAGAATCCTTCGACAAGAGAGCGCTCAAGTTTTTCAGGGACTCCCAGGCCCCGATCAGGATCATCGACGTCGCCCACGGCATCAAGCTGCTTTCCTATTGCGAAGAGGAAGAGGCTGTCACTCAGCACCATCACTGCCATCATCACTCCCATGACGAAGGCCAGGATTTGCATATTTGGCTGAGCCCGTCGCTGGCAAAGCAGCAGGCAAATAGAATCGCCGAAGGTTTGATCGCCCTTTTGCCAGAGAAAAAAGAAGAATTCACGGCCAATCTCCAGGCTTTTTTAAGCGAATTAGACCAGTTGAACGAACAAATCACAACTCTGCTCGCGCCCATGAAAGGCTCAGCGATTTTGGTCTCCCATCCCGCCTTTGCGTATTTTTGCCGCGATTACCATCTGGTGCAGCTGTCCATTGAGATCGAAGGAAAAGATCCGCTGCCCCAGCATGTGACAGAAATCCTCGCACAAGCTAAAAACTATAAAGTGCAAAGCGTTCTGACCGAGCCGCAATACAGCAACAAAGGAGCCGAGCTGATCGCCGAGTCTCTGCATCTGCCGACGCATATGGTCGACCCTTACGCAGAGAACTATTCTGAAAATTTGTTAAAGATCGCCCAGGTAATAGCAGAATGAAAGAAAAAGCGCTGTCGATCGAGCACCTCAATTTCCAGTATGACAGCGCCCTGGCGCTGGAAGATGTCCACCTGGACATTTTTGAGGGCGAGTTCGTCGGCATTTTTGGCCCCAACGGCGGCGGAAAGACGACCCTGCTCAAGCTGATCCTGGGACTTTTGGAACCCATGACGGGAAAAGTGCTGCTGTTCGGCAAGCCTCCTGAAGAGATGCGCCATCTGATCGGCTATGTCCCCCAGGCGATCCGTTTAGACCGGGATTTTCCGATCTCTGTCCTGGAAGTGGTCATGATGGGGGCGCTCAGAAAGCTCAACTGGCTCGGAAGATATCCCAAGGACGTCAAACGCAGGGCCCTGGACGCCCTGGAACAGGTCGGCTTGAGCCATAAAGCCCAATCTTCGTTCGGAACCCTATCGGGAGGGGAAGCGCAGAGAACCCTGATTGCGCGGGCGATCATCGACACCCCCCGCCTGCTGGTCCTTGACGAACCGACGGCCAATATCGATCCTGAAGGAGAACAGAGCATCCTCGAAAAGCTCCGGGAGCTGAACAAGACAATGACGATCCTGATGGTGACCCACGACCTGCAGACGATCGTGGACAAAGTCGGAAAGCTCCTATGTGTTCAGAGAAAAGTCACATGCCTGAAGGCCAAAGAGGTCTGCGAGCATTTCGCTCTGGGGCTATATCATACCCCTCTCACTTCTAAAAACCACTTTTCGATCTAACTATGCTGAACTTTTTTTCCGCTCTCATCGAAAACCCCTTCCTCCTGATGGCGCTGGCAGCCGGCTTTGCCGCCTCCTTTGCAAGCGGCATCATCGGCTCTTATGTCGTCGTGAAGAGGATTGTTTCCATGAGCGGAAGCATCGCCCACTCCGTCTTGGGAGGAATGGGTGTCTTCCTGTGGCTCCGCCGGACCTACGGCATGGAATTCCTCTCCCCTCTGCAAGGCGCGCTGGCGGCCGGTCTTCTTTCCGCCATGCTGATGGGCTGGATCCATTTGAAGTATCGGGAGCGTGAAGACACCGTGATCGCCGCAATCTGGGCGACAGGGATGTCCATCGGAGTGGTCTTTATTTCGCTCACTCCGGGATACAACGTCGAACTGATGAATTTTCTGTTCGGGAATATACTCTGGGTCAGCCACAGCGACATCGCGCTGCTTCTTTCCCTGGACGTGCTGATTGGGGCCGCCGTGGCGCTCTTTTACCGCAGGTTTCTAGCCATCTGCTTTGACGAGCAGCAGGCGGCCTTGCAAAAAGTGCCCGTGCACACTCTCTACCTGCTGCTGCTTTGTCTGGTGGCAATCGCGGTCGTCCTTCTGATCCAGGTCGTCGGGGCGATCCTGGTCATCACGATGCTGGCGATTCCGGCCGCCATCGCAGGGACACTCACCCACACGCTCTCGCGCATGATGGTGATCGCGACCCTGCTTGGAGCCCTGTTCACGTTCCTGGGAATGTACTTCTCCTATGAGCTCAATTGGCCCCCCGGAGCAACGATTTCCCTCGTCGCAGCAGTCTTCTATTGCTTCAACCTATTCCGCAAAAGACAGAAGAAGAGAATCTCCTAGGAGATTCCTTACATTTGGCAGTAGCGGTCCCAGAAGCTTTTCCAGGCGTTTTGTTTCTGCTGTTGCAAGCTTTCAGTTTTTTTCAAAGGATTCTGCTGCTTTTTTTTCTGTTGGACTGCTTTTTTAGTTTTACGCATGACCTATGTCTCCTGTTTAGTAATGCTGATGGATCTTGATATCTTCTGGACGCACTGAAGAGACCCCGCTGGAAGCCTCTTTAACCTCATCTTGAAGAGGAGGGTGGCTGCTCTTGCGATGGTTCTTCAGCGTCACTTTCGATGCCTTGCGTTTATTCAGCCTTTTATTGAACGATTTCATCCTTCCTCCGCAAACATGCCGACTTTGACCCCTGACTCCATTAAAATCCCCTCCCCTCCGTCTGAACTGCCAGACGTCGCTGGTAAAGAGAGAGACTTTTAATGAGGAACCAGCTGCTTGCACCTTTAATCAACATCGGCTTAATTTTTATAATAATTACATTACAAATATTAATCAAATGGGTTTATTTAATTATAAGTTCAATTTGTTAATTGATAGTAATTTGAAAAATTACAAACAATTAATAACAAGGAGCGACGTTATTGAGCAGCTCACCAGAAGAGCCCGCCTCTCCTTTGGCGCCAATGAAATGACCTCCTATACCACTGCTATTCAATGATTTGAAAAAGCTGTCCCAGGACCTCCTCCCATAGGAGTCCAGAATAGGGGTGCTGATAGAAAATCCGCAGGGAATGCGGGAAGAAGTAGAAAAACTGCACTTTGGATTTGACTTTGAATCGAATTATAACTTAATATCCTCCCTTTCCTCTCTAGGAAGTGTCATGTCCATGCACTTTCTATATATACGCGATGAACTTTTCAGGAGGTCAAATGTACGCGATTATCGAAACCGGCGGAAAACAATACAGAGTTGAAAAAGGCGATGTCATCGACGTCGAGCTTCTCGATGCAAAAGCAGGCGAGAAAGTAGAATTTAAGAATGTGCTCTTCATCAACAATGCAGGCGCTGCCAAGATCGGCAACCCGCATGTCGCAAAATCTGCGGTTCAGGGCGAACTGATGCAGGAAGTCAAAGGACCGAAAGAGATTGCCTTCAAATACAAACAGCGCAAGCCTTTCCGCCGTAAAGTCGGACACCGTCAACGCTATGCGCGCGTTAAAATCACCGAGATCATAGGCTAAGGAGTTTTTGTTATATGGCACATAAGAAAGGTCAGGGGTCAACCCGCAACGGACGCGATTCGAAAGCTCAACGCTTAGGGATCAAAGCTACAGGTGGCCAGTTTGTCACTACAGGAAGCATCATCGTCAGACAGCGCGGCACAAAATGGTTGCCATGCAAGAATGTCGGCATCGGCCGCGATGACAGTCTCTACGCCCTTATTGACGGCGTAGTCACTTATCGCAAGACCGACCGCACATACGTCTCCGTGCTTCCGCAAGCGTAAGCCTTCAAACGCTTAACGCATTAGTTAACTGCCCCTGACTGAAGCATTCAGTTTAGGGGCTTAATTATTTTAAGGGCAAAAAAAGATGTTTACCGATTCGGTCAAAATCACTCTGCGCGCAGGAAAAGGCGGCAATGGCGTCGTCGCTTGGAGACGGGAAAAATACATTCCTAAAGGCGGCCCTGTCGGCGGCAACGGCGGCAACGGCGGCTCGATCCTCCTCAAGACGGACAGCCATGTCCCCTCTCTTGAGGGATTCCGCAATCGGCGCCTGATCAATGCTGACAACGGCATGCCAGGCGGAGGCAACTTGCAAAAAGGGCGCAACGGCACCGACCTCGTCCTGACAGTCCCCTGCGGAACCCTTGTCAAAGATCTCAAGACCGGCGAGACCCTTTTCGATTTTACCGACGAGAACCAGGAATATCTGATCTGCAAAGGCGGAAAAGGGGGCAAAGGCAACCACTGCTTCAAATCCCCTACCAACCAGGCCCCCAACATCTGCACGCCCGGCACAGAGGGAGAAGTTAAGGAAGTCGAGCTGGAGCTCAAACTGATCGCCGACGTCGGCCTGATCGGGATGCCCAATGCAGGCAAATCGACCCTGATGTCGCGCATCACCTTCCTTCCTGTCAAAATCGGCGCCTACCCCTTTACTACGCTCTTCCCCAATTTGAGCTACGTCCAATATCCCGATCGCTCCCGCATCCTCGTTGCCGACATCCCCGGGATCATCGAGGGCGCCCACCTGAACAAAGGACTGGGATTTGCCTTTTTGAGGCACATCGAGCGCTCTTCGGTCTTAATCTTCGTTGTCGACGTGTCGGGATTCGAAGGCAGAGATCCTTTCGACGATTTCAATGTCCTGATGAACGAACTCAAGGCCTATAGCGAAGAAATCCTCACCAAGCCCTTCCTCGTCGTCCTGAACAAGATCGACCAGGAAGGCGCGGAAGAGCATCTGAAAACCTTTCTCGAACGCTATCCGTTTGCCAAAGAGACCCTCTTTCCTATCTCAGCCATGGAAAGCGTTGGAATAAAACCCCTGCTTGAGGCCATGCGCAAAGTTGTCCAGCCCAAGACGCCTCAGCTTCAGCCCGCTTAAGGAGACTCTATGCGCCAATACCATCATATCGGCATTCCCACGACAGAAAAACGGGAAGGCGAAGTCTACGTCCCCCATTTAAAGCTCTTTGCATCGGGATACGACACGAGCGAATACCGGATCGAATACATCCGGTATGCGGAAGGCTCTGAAGCACTCTATCATCCATTGATGATGAAGATCCCTCATGTCGCCTTCCAGGTCGACGACCTGGAAAAGGAATTGAAAGGAAAGAAGCTGATCTGGGGCCCTAATGAGTCCCTCCCCGGCTTTTGGGTGGCGTTCATCCTGGAGAACGATTTTCTGGTCGAACTCATCCAAACAAAGCTGACAGAGGAAGAACTCGTCGCTATCGTTCAATCGCGAAAATAACTATCGGGCTATTTTAGATTTTCAGCTCGGGCAATTTTTTCGCTGAGATTTTTCCTAAAATGCTCGCTAAGGTAGCGATGTCCTCTTCAACGATGGTTTTGATTTCCAAAAGTTGTCCCGGCATCTTTTTCTTTGTCGACTGAAAGCCCTCTTTTATTTGGTTCCCTTTCTCGAAAATTTCGCTGTGGCTGAATGCGATTGCATTTTGGATCGACTTTTCCACTCGAGGTGCATTGCCCTTCCTTTTACCCAGATAGACACAGGTGTAGCTGGCGGGATATCGCGCTAGGAATCGAATCATCTTTCCCTCGACTAGAAAACTCCACTCCGACTTAGTAAAATCAGCTTGGCTCATCCCAAGGGATCCGACCAGCTTTGCAAGATCATGATCGATCTCTTCAAGGTCGTAGGGGATTTGAAAAGCATCGCATAGATTCACAAGAAATTGTTCCGCAATAGTCTGGTTCAAGAGGAAGATTTTGCTCATGTGGTGATAAGCCTCGACGGGCTCGAGGAATTCATGGGCCTGCATTTCCACCTCTAATTGAAGGCATACATTTTGAAGGAGGTTGTCCAACCCGCGCCGCACTTCTTGATAGGGGACTAAGCTTCTCATTTCCGCAACAGCCTGCCTGATTCCGCGCAGCTCTGGCGCAAGAGATTCTTCGGGGATTGCAGAATGGTTAGCGTCTTTGACCTCAAGGGAAGGAAGCAGCGACTTGGTCTCTTTGCAAAATTCCCGGAGCTCTTTTTCCAAGGCACCGAGCTGACTCTGAAATTCTGCTTTGACTCCCGGATTGGCCGCTGCGATCGGTCTCTGGAGTTGAATGCAGATCAAGCACGCTTTTTTGAAGTAATCGAAAACATCGGCAAGAACTTCGCTGCGGGAAAACGCGGGGTTCCCTTCAGCAGTCAGCCGAGCTTTCGTTAGAAGTTTTTCCACAGAGGTTCCATTGATCGCGCAATCTCTAAAGTCCCGTGTTAAAATTTCACCCCGGTTCATTTGGTGGATCCAATTCCTATACCGCTGCGAAAGTGGGCCGTTCTTTAATTTACAGCTCATGAGAACCTGAACAAGATCATGTGAGAGGTGTTCTTTGAGTTCATCCTGGCTTTTTAACTCATTGCTTGACCTGTCGAGGGCAGACAAAGTCTGCTCCATCGCAAGCGCACTCTCCCGCACGATATCTGTCATGAACGAAAATAACTGTGGATCGGAAACTGCTTTCTCAGAATCGAGAAACCTTTTCATTGTGCATAGGAGGCCATCCCAGTGGACTTGGACATTTTCAAGAGCCTCGACTGTTCCAAACCCCTTGCAATCTCTCTGTAGAAAGCTCAAGCAAGCGCTCATCCTTCCCTTTAAATTTTGCAGTCGGCGCTCGTAAGGAACGGGCTGTTTGGAAACAACCTGGGTTTCTGGTTTAAGAGGCGCTTTGACCTCCACCACTGGATCAGGCACAGGATCGGCAGTTTCTTTAACTTGAAGCACCTTAGCTTCAGGAAAATCCTTCTTCTTGGGCCGCTGTTGCATAGAAGGAGCGGTAGTCTTTGGCAAGGTCAGAGGAGCCTGATAGAAAAGATCGCGCGAAAAACGCTCCGCTGTGGAGAGCGGACCGTCAAGAAGGATCTCGGAATGGCAACGGAAACCGGAAAATAGTACTTCATCGCAAGAAAGGCTTTGATATCCGCACGCTAAAGGCTTGTGGTCGGGATCTCTGAGTACTTTTAAAACCTTCATCACCATTTTCTTATCCGATTTGCATTGTAGAGCAAAACGTTTCACTTCATCAAAGAAGATCTCTGTAAACTTTGCGGAAGAATGCGGTTGTTCCAGGCGCATCTTTAACACATTTAAGTCGGCAAGGCGGAGATAAAGCGGGATATACCTGAGCAGCATGGCGTTTTCTTCGTATTTCTGACTACTGGAGACCATCCAGTCTCTCAACTCAGCGATACGTGGGATAAAGTTCTGATAGACTTCATGGTGTTGCTGCACATAGTCTCTGTTGTAAACTTCAGAATCTTGCAGGGCGGCAATCCCTCCTGCTGTCATGGCGATCTGATCGACCTCAGGCGATTGAATGACCTTGAAATAATTTTCATTCAAATCATAACCCGCGTAACGCGCAAATCCCTGAATAAAGGGAATCGTGTTGGTAAGGTAATCGTTGGCAAGCTTTCTATAGGCAGCGCTGATGTCGCATTTTTGCTCCCTTGTCAGCGTAGTGTCCTGCTGTAAAAAAGCATGATTGATCAAATGGATCTTGTTCAAAAGGACGGGAGGCGCCTCCTCATTTGACTTTGGAGTTGCAGCAATGATTAGAGGTGATATCGAACCGTACAAACAATTGATAGCCCGGTATAAATATTGGCAGGATTTGACGGCGGCGCGGTAGCGCTCTGCATGATCAAGCTGTAATCCCGCTTGAAAAGACAATGGCGTCCTCGCAAGCAAATCCAGTCGCCGGGTTTTAAACAAAATCGCCACTTGATCAAAATAAAAGGCATAACTCTCTAATGCAGATTCTTTTGCCGCTTGCTGCGAGCAACTCGCGAGCAACTTGAGCAAATCTCCAGGATCTTTTGAAGCGCGAAACTTAGAAAGCTCCCTAAAAAAAGCATTTTCCAAATCTAGCAAGGTCGCTTCCTTACGCCCTAAAACGGCTGCAAAAAAACCCGGTGATGATCTGCCGCATAAGTTGAACGAATTGCGCAGGTTATCCTGAATTAAATCGAGAATAGGAAATGCAGCCATCAATCTGCATTTAGAAACAACGATTGGAAAAAAGGTACTCGAAAACTGTTCGAAAAGCAACTCGGCCTCATCCGGAGTCTGAAGCAGATCTTCTCGATTAGATTCAGATGCCTCTGGGATAGAGAGAGTGCTTGAGTTTATCCTAATATCGCCACCAAGTATTGCCATAACCACCAATTCGTTTAATTTTAACTAAAGATTATAATTCATTAAATAATATAAATAAACAAAAACATTTATTTTATTTCACAACTAAATTAAACAAAAAAAATGCTAAATCTCAGCAACTTGCAATGTTAATTCAAATATTTATTACCTATTAAAAACCAACCTTGACGTAGGAAAAAATTAAAAGAATAAATTCACGCTCTGAAAGATTGAACAAAAAAAAGCCCAGCCTTTGCAGATTGGGCTTTTAAATCAAGATAAGCTCTAAGTTGCGCTTCTTGACTGGCTAAACTGGCGATCGGGATGGTGAAACAGGATGACGGTAACGACCGCGATGACAGTAAATCCGGCGAGCAGCAGGAATGCCCCCTGATAGTTTCCTGTGAGGTCGACCAGCCAGCCTGTGAGCAGTGGGGCGAGGATGCCCGCCAGCGACAGACAGCTGGATGTGATCCCCTGAGAGGACCCTGCGCGCTCTTTAGCCACGTCGATATTGGTGCTGAAGAATGCCGGCTGCGGCATCATGCCAAAGCCCAGCCCAAGGCTTAAGAAAAGAAGGGACATTCCCAAAGTATGGGTAAAGCTAAGCAGCACGAAAAAGACCGCGGCAAGCAGCTGGGAGCTCCAAATGACATGGGCCCTGGCCAAACGGCTGCTTCCGGTTTTGCGGTAAAGCCAATCAGAGAGGACTCCCCCCGCTTTCAAAAAGACAGCGCTGACGAGCCATGGGATGGTCAAATACCAACCGACGCTCTTCAAATTGAGTCCGTGCTGGGACAGGAAGTATCCCGGCAGCCACAAGGTCGCGAAGAACAGCATGTAGCCGAAGGCGAAATAGGCGATATTGTTGGCGATGAGCGCAGGATGCGTCAGGATAAAGCGCCAGTCGACTTTGGATTCCACGCGCTCGACAACTTTCGGGTTCGTGGCTGCGATGAGTTTTCTCTCCTCAGCACCAACGAAGCGGCAATCTGCCGGCTTATCTCTAAAAAGAAAATACCAAACGAAGGCCCATACAATCCCGGCGGCGCTGATAGCGACGAACATTGTCCTCCAACCAAAGTCAGCGACGAGATATGAACAGACAGGAGCTCCCACAACGGAAGAAAGAGGAATGGCCACAAGCCCAAGCGAAAGGGCCCTTGCGCGCTCCATCGGAGGGAGCCAGTCGCTGATCGAACGGGTCATCGCGGGAAAATGGGGTCCTTCGGTCACACCTAGCAGGAAGCGGAGGCCGATAAAGCCCCAAAATCCGCCGGCAAACCCAAGAAGTCCTACGCACAGGGACCAGCCGATCGCGGCTAAGGGCCATACGATGCGTGAGCCATAATGGTCGACGAGCCATCCACCGAGCGCTGTGAGAAGAACATACCCCAGACCAAAGGCGGAGAGGATCATTCCAAACTGGGTATCTGTGAAATGGAATTCCCTTTTCAACGGATCGATGACAAATGAGATGGCGGAACGGTCAACGAAGTTCACGAGTGTGATAAAGAAGATCAGACCAGCGACTACCCATCGATAATGTTTAATGCGTGCTTTGTCCATTTGATTCCTTATTCAGTTTTGAGGCGAGAAAAGCCCCCTAGTCTAGTTTCAGGACCACATAGGGACGTGGCCGTTCCCAATAGGGAAAAAAATTCAAAATTTTCCAACCTCAGAGGTTGCCATGATAAAGGAAAAAAATCAACCTTAAGAGAACCCAGGACAATGCAAAACCTTTTATTTTAAATTAATACTTTCAACTTAAATTACTTATAATAAAATTAAAAAATTACAACAAACAAACTATCGCACAGGAATTATCTTCTAACAATCAATAAAAATAGTATAATAGCTATCGAAACTAAAGCAATTAATTTAAATCAAGGGAAAACACGATGGCTCATCAAGCGACAGGAATCCTATCCAAAATTGACCATTTAGAGCTCCAGCTTAAGAGCGTCCGTGAGGCGGCTACAGATTTAAGGCAGCTTGAAGGACGTTTCCAGCAAATCACCTCTCAAATTCCCATCGATCCCCATGCCAGCGCGAATTTCAAAAGAGACCTTGAGCAGAGCAGGTTAAAATACGCACAACTCGACGATCTGACACTCGAACCTAGCCTAAAAGAAATGACCTTATTGGTGAGGAGCGGGTTGGAGCAGCTTCATGCTGCGTCACAGATCTCTTTTCAGCAGATCCCTGATGCGCCCGAAGACCCAAGAACTCTCCTATTGGATATCGCCGAAAAAATCAAAAGGCATCGCACTGCCGAGGCTCTCCAGGATTTCTCAAACTTTGCAAAACAATTTCCCAAACTTGCCGGTCAGGTATACGGAAACCTCTGGAACCTGAAAGGCTCACCCATCGACCTCCACCCTAATTACGGTCATCGCGCGTTCCATAACCTCGACGGATTTTCTTCCCAGGACAATGAAAAGGCCGAAGCGATCATTCTCCTCTATTCTTCTGTCGAAGAGCGTCTCAACAAGTGCGCAGATTTGCTCAGTGGCGGACACATAGACGAGGCGATGGCCCAGTTCAAAGAATTGGAATCGCTCTATCCCAAAGCCATCGACTCCGTCTTCGGCAAGACATGGGTAGTATATGGGAAGCCGACGCGTGAGACGCGACCTGATATCGCTCACGATAATTTCGGTAGGCTGGCCTTCTTTGGCTCTCATCAAAAATTAAAAATAGAACCGGGTAAACAGGTTGAAGCGATCCGTTTGGCAATCCCGGAAATCAAGCAGCGCCTGGCTGATACGAAATTCTGCAGCGAACAGAATAAAATGAGACGCGACGTCCGTTGTGTGGCCGTGATCGGTGAACAGCTGGAAGTTCTAAAACAAGGATTCTATATTGCCCCCTCAGGACAAAAGCGGGACATCAGCTCGCAAATCCAGCTCTCTATCCAGCAAACGAAGCCTTGCAAAGACGGAGGAACAACTGATCGAAAAAAGGCACGATTTGAAAAAACGATTTTTGAGGTGCGCCCTCAAAACTGCGTCACGCTCGCCTATGATCTCGCTTCCGACAAATCTAGCAAAGTTAATGTCATGAATTTTGCCAATAACGTTGTTTCCGGAGGCGCCTATAAACATCATGCCGGCTCTCAGGAAGAAGAACTCTTCCGCTGCACCTCTCTCCCCTTGGCGCTCGACCAGGAACATGGGGCCCAACCCACCAACTTCTACCCCATCCATCGGGTAGCAGGTCAGGGCGGCGGACTCTACACTCCCTCAACACCTCTCTTCCGCTCGGGGCTTGCGACCGACTACAAACTCTTGGAAGAACCAGTCAGCATCTCTGTGGGGACTTTTGCGGCATTCGAAAGCCCCCCTCTCGACTACACAAAACCCCACGATCCACGCCTCCAATCAGACGCTGCGCATTGGACAAAAGAAAAAATACGCACTTATTTGAAGGCATGTTACGACAATGGGGACGACACCCTGATTGTAGGAGCCTTCGGATGCGGCGCCTTTGCCAATCCGCCGGGCCACATTGCGGAGATGTTTATGGACGTCATCCAGAAAGAGTACCCAAACTGCTTCAAGAAAATCGTCTTCGCTGTTCTCAAAGACGGCGCAGAGGGCCACAAGCACAACCCTCAAGGTAATTTCATCCCCTTTGCTCGGATTGTCCAGCAACAGGGCGGAATAGCCTACGGGATCAAAGGCGAGACTCTGAAAGCATTCCAATAAGGTAGTCGAGGTGTGAACCCATGCCTTAATGCATGGGTTCACTCATCAATGAAGCCTTTGTCTCGAATGAGCAGGCAAACTGTTCGAAAAATTGCAAAATTCATGCCCCCCTTTTTTTGGCCAACACAACGAACTGCGCAGTCTTGCAGGACAGCAACATCATTTGCAATGTCTTGCCCCGCAACGAACACTGGAGATTAGATAATTTAGAAAGCCAAATCAAGAATGGTGTTAAAGGAATAAAACGACGTCCGAGACGCTTTTGGAAATTGATGCGGAATGTCTATTCGGACAAAAGCACACACGGAAAGTTGAGCCACTACGGGAATCCTCTCAGTCGCCCTGAGAGCCGGTTCGCACGCAAGCGTGCTTCACTTCGATTCACAGACGAAAGCGAAACTATTCGCTTTCTTTCGTCCAAATTTTTTTGAGAAAAGGTTGGCCAGAACTGGAATCGAACCAGCGACACAAGGATTTTCAGTCCTCTGCTCTACCGACTGAGCTATCTGGCCACAATGAGGCTACAAATGAAACAAGTACAGTAAGATAGAAAGTCGGGTGATTTTTAGCAATCACTTTGTAACTGGAGTTCTGCGTAAATTCAGCTTAGCGGAGACAGGAGTGATAAAATTCAGATCTGACTGACCCAGGAGTGAATATACGCAGCATATTGACGAAGAGTAAGTTAGATCTGATGCGGTCGCAGCTGCCTACAACAGGAGAAATTGACTCCAAACTTCAGTTAGTAAGGAGAGCGACCTTTTTGGCGGCAGAGGGCTTGAGCATCGTCATGTCCTTCAGGATATTGACTGCCTCGACCATTTGCAGATCGTCGACGCCCCAGTTTTCCTGGGCGGTCGGTGTGAAATAGTCCCCTTTCTTGTCCCGTTCAAGGACATTCAGGAAGAGAGAGTAATCTTTATTTTGCTTCAGGCGATAAGCGCTGTTCTCTCGCAGCTGGGTGAGCATTTGCGTCCAAAGCGAAAGTTTTTTCTGCAGATTGGGCAAATAATTTTTCTGGAACCAGGGCTTGTTGCGCGGGTCGACATCAGTCAGCGGGTCGACGTAGGCCGAAGGGATCCGATCGCTCTTCAAGGGATATTCCAAATAGCGCTCGCCGATGGCCAGGGCTGAATAGGCCGTTGGCACGACGATGTCCGCTCTCACTCCGTCGATCTGGGTCGTGCGCCCGGAAACAGTATAATACCTGCCGACTGTCACTTTGAAAAAGGATGCCGCGCTGGTATCCGTCACAGTCTGGTACTGGATCGTTCCTTTGCCATAAGTGCGGTCGTCGCCGACGACAAGTCCCGTTCCATAGTCCTGCAGGGCCTGGGCGACGATTTCCGCCGCGGAGGCAGAGGCCTTGGAAGTTAGAATCACAAGGGGGCCCTGATAGTATGATTTGCCATCAAGGTCGCGCAGGTATTGGGTCTCGCCTTGGGCATATTTGGAAATGACGATCACGCCGCTGGAGACAAACAGCCCGGCGACTTTGACGGCCTGGTTGAGGAATCCCCCCGAGTTTTCGCGCATGTCAAGGACGAGTCCAACGAGGTCGCCCTGTTTTTTAAGCTCGCGGAGGGCCGCCCTCAGGTCGGCCTCGCAGCTCGAACCTTCACCACTCTCATAGAAAGAAGGCAAGTTGAGCTTGCCGATAATCCCGTCTCCATAACGCTCAAAAGAATAGTGGACCCGGTCGTCCTGCATCACGATCTTTTCCCGCTTCAGCTCAACGCGGTAAAATTGAGAATCGTTTTCGCTGGTGAAATGGCGAAGGCCAAGCTGAATTCTTCCTGTGCCGGCACCTTGAAGGCTCTTGAGCACATCGTCATAGGAGGCGCCTTCCATCGACCGCCCGTCGATCTCCACAAGAAGGTCTCCGGGAGCAATTTTTCCGGAGCGCTCGGCAGGCCCGCCCTTGATCATGTCATGGATGACGACGCCATCGATCCCTTCCCTCAGGACAACGCCGATCCCCTCGAACTGCTTTTCCAGGCTGGTGCGCATCTCGTAGGCTTCTTCGGGACTAAAATAAGAAGTATGAGCATCCAGGCTCTTGGCCATCGCCTTCAGGGTGTGCATGCACAGGTAGTGCTCGCCCGCCCCGGTCGCGGAAAGGTAGGAGTTCTCCATCCGCATGAAACGTCTTTCCCAAAGCTCAAAAAGTTTTTTGCGCTGATCGGCTGTCCAGGAGCGCAGGGTGCCGTTGCGCTTTTCGATCATCAGGATCCTGGTAAGCTGATTCTTCAGCCTGGCCTTGAGCTCTTTTTCGCTATTGGCATAGTCCAGGTAGGACTCTCCCATGCCGATCTGCGGGATCGCGTCGCTTTGGACCAGCTCCCGTTCGATCTCCTGCCGGTAGGAGCGCGAGCGCAAGATGGCCTTTTGGATCGTCTGGTTCAACGCGTCATACTCGGAAAGGTCGTCTTTATAGTATTTCTGAACGACGGTTCTAATCCGGTCTTCTTTCGGATCGAGATAGGGCCTGGCCTCGGAAGAGAGTAAATAAAATTTTTCAGGGTCGAACTGCTCGACATAGATCTTCAGCGAGCGCTTGGCAAGGAGCGGAGAAAATTCTTTATATTCGACATGGTAGGCCAGCATCTCATCCATCGTCGAGCGGACATCGGTCTTCTTAAGCTGGAAAGCCCCGGCAAGCGAGCAGAGGACGGTGAGGATCGCCAATGGCAGAGCGAAGATTTTCAAAACTCGATTGCGCATGTTGTAATACTCCCTGTCGGGGCTGAATTGAGGAACGACGATTACCCCTATTCGTTATTTATCTTATATTCAGATTTTTAAAAAATTATTTCTCACATCTTCTCTAGCAAGCTTTGTTTTTGCAATAAATTCTCGAGTCGCGCTATATTGCTCAGATGTCTTATTGGACTTTATCTGGGTATCTTTTGTCTAAAGGTATCCGTCCAGTAGGCATATTTAACTCGTAAGGAGAAAGGCACAGATGCCGACATTTAACCAATTGGTACGATTTGGCCGCACACCGAAACCTAAGAGAAAGAGATCTCCGGCCCTGCAGCATTGCCCGCAAAAACGCGGCGTATGTCTGCAAGTTAAGACAAAAACACCAAAGAAACCGAACTCAGCGCTCCGTAAAGTAGCATGGGTCCGTCTTTCTAACGGACAGGAAGTCATCGCCTACATTGGCGGCGAAGGACACAACCTGCAAGAGCACAGCATCGTACTGGTCCGCGGCGGTAGAGTAAAAGACTTGCCCGGCGTACGCTACCACATCGTCCGCGGAGCTTTGGACTGCGCTGCAGTTAAAGACCGCAAAAAATCTCGATCCAAATACGGGGCGAAACGTCCTAAGTAATATTAGGATACCTGCCTGATTGATAGGTATCCTGGCCCACCATTGCCTCTTTCAAAGTATTGCGAAGAGTCAATCGCGGGCCGGGCATGGGGACCGACGACCATGACCCAAGTGAATGTGGATTTATTTAAATGCAATAACTTATGAATAGAGGAATTTAAACATGTCAAGAAGAAGACGAGCTGTAAAAAGAGAGACGGAACCAGATCCGCTCTACAACAGCTATGTATTGACGAAGTTTATCAACAAAGTCATGTACAGCGGCAATAAATCAGTGGCCCGCCGCATTGTCTACAACGCGATTGACAAGTTCGCAAAAAAAATCAAGGCTGAAGACCCTCTGGCCGCTTTTGAACAAGCGCTCGAGAACGCCAAGCCATCGCTGGAAGTAAAATCCCGCCGTATCGGTGGCGCCACTTACCAGGTTCCCATCGAGATCGCTCCCGACCGCCGCACCGCTATGGCGATGCAGTGGATCATCAAGCATTCGCGAGAAAAAGCAGGCCGTCCTATGGAAGAGGCCCTTTCCGCTGAACTCGTCGATTGCTTCAACAACCAAGGTTCGACAATCAAAAAGAAAGACGACACCCACCGAATGGCTGAAGCGAACCGTGCATTTGCGCACTACAAATGGTAATTGAGGGAATCAATGGGAAAACGACCAGACACAGATGAATTAAAAAATGTCCGGAACGTCGGCATCATGGCCCACATCGACGCGGGCAAAACGACGACGACGGAAAGGATCCTCTTCTACTCCGGCAAACTCCACCGCATCGGTGAAGTGCACGAAGGGGCGGCTACCATGGACTTCATGGAGCAAGAGCGCGAAAGAGGCATCACAATCACCTCCGCCTCTACGACCGTTTACTGGAAAGGGCGCAAAGGCGAAACCCACAAGATCAACATCATCGACACCCCTGGCCACGTCGACTTCACTATCGAAGTAGAGCGCTCATTGCGCGTTCTTGACGGAGCCGTTGCAGTCTTTGATGCTGTCGCAGGCGTTCAGCCGCAATCAGAAACAGTATGGCGTCAAGCGGAGCGCTACGGCGTTCCCAGAATCGCGTTCATCAACAAGATGGACCGTATCGGCGCAGACTATTTCATGGCTGTCGGCACGATGAAAGACAAACTCGGCGCAAACGCCGTCATGGTCCACTGCCCGATTGGCTCCGAATCGGAGTTCAAAGGGATGGTCGACCTCGTCACGATGAAGGCTTACCTCTTCCTCGACGAGACAATGGGCGCAAAATACGAGACGACTGAAATTCCAGCCGATCTGCTCAGTCGCTGCAAAGAGATGCGTCAGCAGATGCTCGAAGAGCTCGCGACTGTCGACGAGAGCAACGAAGACTTCATGATGAAAGTCCTCGAAAAGCCGGATTCGATCACGGAAGATGAAATCCACGTTGTGATGCGCAAAGCCGTTTGCTCCAATAAATTGACTCCTGTTCTGTGTGGAACTGCGTTCAAGAACAAAGGGATTCAGCCTCTGCTCGACGCCATCGTCGCGTGGATGCCCTCTCCTCTCGACCGCGGCCTGATCAAAGGGATCAACTACACGACAGAAGAGCCGATGGAGTTGGAACCGCGCGATGACGGACCTCTGGCTGCCCTCGCATTCAAAATCATGTCCGACCCCTATGTCGGCAGATTGACCTTCGTCCGTATCTATTCCGGTACGCTTTCGAAGGGCGTCAACCTCCACAACACCACAAAAGACAAAGACGAGCGCGTGTCCCGCCTGCTCGAGATGCACGCCAACCAGCGTAAAGACCGTGATGAATTCTTCACGGGAGACATCGCTGCCTGCATCGGGCTGAAGTACACCAGCACGGGCGATACGCTCTGCGCTGAAGACTCTCCGCTCCTCCTTGAGAAGATGGACTTCCCTGAGCCTGTCATCTCGATGGCGATCGAGCCGAAGTCCAAAGCGGACCGCGAAAAACTCTCGCTTGCTCTCAGCTCCCTTTCCGAAGAAGATCCGACGTTCCGCGTCAATACGAACGAAGAAACGGGCCAGACGATCATCGCGGGGATGGGAGAGCTTCACCTGGAAATCTTGCGCGACCGTATGTTCCGCGAGTTCAATGTTGAGGCCAATGTCGGTAAACCTGAAGTCGCTTATAAAGAGACGATCACGGTTCCTGGTAAAAATGAGACCAAGTACGTCAAGCAATCTGGCGGACGCGGACAGTACGCGCACGTCGTCATTGAGATCGAGCCGAACGAAAAAGGCAAAGGCAACGAAGTCGTCAGCAAGATTGTCGGCGGTGTCATTCCAAAAGAATTCATCACCCCAACGATCAAAGGGATTACAGAAGGCCTCGCAACAGGCGTTCTCGCGGGCTACGCCCTCGTCGACGTCAAAGTTTCGGTCGTCTACGGTTCTTACCATGAAGTCGACTCGAGCGAGATGGCCTTCAAGATTTGCGGATCGATGTGCGTGAAGGAAGCGGCCCGCAAGTGCCAGCCTATCCTCCTCGAGCCGATCATGAAAGTCGTGGTCACAACTCCCGAGCAGTTCATGGGAGATGTGATTGGCGATATTAACCGCCGCCGCGGAAAGATCATGAACCAGACAACGCAGAAAAGCGTCGTCCTCATCGAAGCGGAAGTTCCGCTTAGCGAGATGTTCGGATACTCGACGCAAATGCGCTCTTTGAGCTCTGGCCGTGCGACTTATGTGATGGAACCTTCTCATTTCGAGCGGGTACCGCAAAAGATCCAAGACGAAATTACAAAGAAATAACCCATTAGGAAAATTTAAGATTATGGGAAAACAGCAATCAAGACAAAAAATCCGCATTCGACTGAAAGGCTACGACCAGCGCGTCCTCGATCGCGCGGCAGTCGATATCGTCGAAACAGCCAAGCGCACTGGCGCTCGGATCGCCGGTCCGATCCCTCTCCCTACTAAGAGAGAGATTTACACCGTTCTCCGCTCTCCTCACGTCGACCGCAAGTCGCGCGAGCAGTTCGAGATTCGCACTCACATCCGGATGCTCGACATCCTTAACCCAACTCCCGACACGATCGACAAATTGAAAGTCCTTCCTGTCGCAGCTGGCGTTGACATCAAGATTAAAGCGTAATTTCACGTTGCGCTCTAAACAAAAAGGCGTGTGGTTTTCCACACGCCTTTTTCATTGCTGAACTCACGAGATTCAAAAATTTGCTGATGGCGAGATGAAGAGAATGTGGTCATGCTCCCACCCGCCTGTAATGCGGACGATCCGGTTGCGGTAAGCAAGGTCCATTCTAATTTTTTTGAACAGCCCCACATTATATCCCACCGTCGTGCGGTTTTCGTAGATCCCCCTTTGCTCCTGCTCGATAAAAATCTCGTTGTCGGCAAAGAGGCGCACCCCATGGAGTTTGTCAGACAGAACTCGATACACCCCAAGCTTGTTCCTGTATTGCCACACGTTGGGCGGGCTGCCGGGCTTAATGACATAGGAGACGCGGTTGCGATCGTAGAAATGATAGGGGCCGAGGTGCCATAGAAAATAGATGTTGATATTCGGATAATAGGTCGTCGTCCACTGGTTCCTCTGATTGTCATTGAGTTGGAATATCTGGCGATAAGCCGGCCCGATGGTCAAAAAAGAAGTCACATGGATAGGAAGCTCGACGTGCTCATGGTTGTAATAGAAAGTGCTGCCGCTATTTTTGTAGCGGAATTCAGCTTCCAGGGATAAGTCGAGGCGCTTGTTGAGATGTCCTCGAACAATGTTCTTGTCCCAGACCTGGAAATCGGTCTTTCCCCCTGCTAATGCAGGATGGCTCAAGCAAGTAAAAAGGGAAAGAGCATAGGGTGCGACTCTTCTCTTCCAATGCATCATGGGAGCTTTCCTATAACTCTATTTTTTGACCCTGATGGGGGAAAATAAAATCAATACCCAGATCGTTTTGACTTGTCAATTCCTGTTCGATCAGCTCGCGGGCTGTCGAATTTTTGAGCAGAGATTCTTTGATGTGGGTGACAAGGACTTTCAAACCGGCAAGCGATGTCTGAGAGCTGTCTGAGTTCACCTCGCAAGCCAGATGGTCCAGTTCCTGCATGAGGAATTGCGGGTCGAGGTGGCCAAGCAGCTGATTCTTATTTTGCGCGTCCGTATAAGAGCACTCGATGAAGATAGCCTGTACTTTTTTTTGCCGGATTAGAGGAGCGACCCTTTGCCAAACTTTGGAAAGGCGTTTCTTGGGCGACAGGACGTCGGGGGCCGTATCGCCCAGATAGAGGACATAAGAATCGCTTGACTCGATAAGAAATGCCGTCGATAGATATTGATCGGGATGGCTTAAGGGAAATGCCTCCACTGTCATGGCCGTGCCGGGAATCGGAACCCTTTGTCCTGGCTTCATACGCTGATAAGAGTATTTGTTGAGATAGGGTTTTTTCCCTTCCGAGCCAAAATTCGGCCATATCTTCCAATTGAAAAGGTGATCGCGCAGGTTATCGATCGTATCGGGAATCCCGAAAATGGGCTTATTCGTGTCCAGAGTCGAATTGATGACAAGCCCTGCGACATGGTCGAGATGGGCATGGGAAATCAGATACGCCTTTATTCGATCGCGCAGGATCTGGGCTTGAGGAAGGTACGGGCTTGGTGCAGAGGTCGGAATCGCCCCGAACCCTGTCTCCTGTTCAGCGCGGGTGATCCCAGCCAATAAGGTTCCCGCGTCCAGCGAAATAAATTCATTGGAGCCTGCCTGTGCAATCAGGTATCCGGAGAGATTATTCTCCATGGGGCCGCCGCCGGAACCCATGACGACGACTTGAAAGTGTTGTTCAGAATAAAGCGGAAGCGCCGCTAAGGCAAGGAAGAGGAAAAGGGCGATGAGACATCTTTTTCTCATGTCGGCTTTCCTCTTCCATTAGGAGTTTAAGGGAAATTGGGATAGTTCGGCTCTTCCTGGTAGATGAGGTCATAGGCAGGAGGGCGTTCGCGGTTCATGTATTTGCCGATGACCTTGCCGTCCTTGACGATCAGGAAATAATGGTTTTCAGCGACGAGGTTGTTGCCGCTATCGATCCTCTCGATATATTCATATTCCTCAGTGCCGGCCTCTTTATTGTGGATGGCGTAAGGCTTGCCGATGTCGGCCTGCAGCTTGGCGATCGAGGTGCCCATTTCAACTTTGTCAAAATCGGAATAGGTCATGAGAGCGGGGCGTGAAAAGCAGCTGGAGAGAAAGAACAGCACGATCAAAAACGGAACAAATGTTTTCAGGTGGTTTGTTGCCATACACGTCCTTGGATTAATGTGCGGAATTGGTCACTGGTCGCGTATTCAGCACGCATGAGGTAATTCTTGTCGTCCTGCTTCTCATAAAGCTCGAACCCTTCAAAACCAATCTCTTCGACGCGGAACTCCCAGGCGATCACCTTGTCGTTGACAAGGCCCTTTCCGGTGATCCGCCCGAGAGCCTGGTTTTCTAAATCGATGGCAAATTCGCCGCTGGCAAGGTTGTAAATCAAAAATTCATTATGCATGATATCGGAGAGTCCTTTGACCTGGATCTCCTGAGTGCATTCGATCCGCCCGTCGCCGTCGACGTTTTCAACACTCCAGCGCGTAAAGAAGGCGAGCTCCTCCGACACCATATTCAATTGAATTTTTCCCTGACCGAGCCAGGAACTGGGAGTAAGTAAAAATTGATGTTGTGTCATTAAAACATAAACCTTCTGCTATAAATGCTTTGCAAAATCCCCAAAGCGGTCATCGTCGAAAGGACTGAAGACCCCCCATAAGTGATCAACATGAGCGGTACTCCGGTAATCGGCAAAAAGCCGCACATCATCCCCATGCTCACGATCATATGCATCGCCAGGTAGGTTGTTATCCCGGCAGAAAGGAGCCGCCCGAAGCGGTCGTTGGCCACTGCGGTTACCTGAAAACTAAAATAGAGCAAACCGAAAAAAAAGAGGAGCAAGAAAAAAACTCCTATCAATCCGAACTCTTCGCTGAATGCGGCGAATACAGAGTCGGTATGGGCGGCCGGAAGCCATTGATGTCCAGTGAATTCACTCTTGTGCCATCCGCTTCCAGCCACCCCTCCGAGCGCGATCGCCGTCTGGGATGCCTCCTGGTGGTATGTGTGGGGGTTAAGGCGTTCATACTGATACTCTTTGATCACTTTTGTCGCATAAGGGCGAAATTCTTCATGATCGATGAATCCTAAAAACATCATGCTGACAAAAACCAAGCCTCCTACAGCCATCAGTCCCATTGCTCGGACAACCCATTTTTTAATTCCTCCAAAATAAAACATGACAAGCGCGATGGGATAAAGGACGAGCGCCGTTCCCAGATCGGGTTGTTTGAGGATCAGCAGCAAAGGGACGAAGACGATCAGGATCGCCTTCATGGTCACGCTGCTGCGATAGGTGTACCTGCCCTTGTTCTCGAGGTAGAGGCTGAGCGTCATGACAACGATAAGCTTGGCGTATTCCGAAGGCTGGAACGCGAAATTGATGCCCGGTATCCGGTACCACCTGTGGACATTCTGAATGGCGGGAACAAAGAATAGACCGATGAGCATCACGATCATGCCGAAATAGAGAAACCAGGTCCATTCTTTAAGCTTGCGGTAGTCTAGCCCTGCGAAAAAAAGATAGACCGCCCATCCGATTCCAAACCAGCGGATCTGGCTTTTGGACATGGCAGTAAACAGGGTTTCTTCGCCTATTTCACCGGCATCCCCAGTTGTTGCAGCAATCACCAGGATGCTGATGAACATCAGAACAAGGAGGATGGGGATCGTCCTGAAGTCGATGCGGCTAAGATAGCGATGGTCCCACATAAGCTAAAACTCGGCAAAATTGGATTTTGAATCGAGGTCTATTGGCATAGGCAGCAAATAAGGGTGGATTCTAATTTTAATTGCATTATACTAGGCGCCCAACTTGGCGTTAAGGTCAATTTTTTAGAGATTCTATGCCCAGACTTAAAAACATTTATTACATCCATTTCGATACAATTGATTCAACGAATACCTGGACCAAAAAAAATGCGTCCACCCTGGATCAAAACCAGCTCACTTGCGTCACTGCCCTTGAGCAGACCGCAGGCCGAGGACGCTTCTATCGGAAGTGGATCTCTCCGAAAGGACAGAACATTTACGCGACGCTCTATTTTTGTCTTCCCCGCGGCTGTCCCCAAATCATCAACCTAGGACAAATCCTATCTTTATCCTGCATTGCCGTCCTCAAGAAAAAAGGCTTTAGCCCCCAAGTGAAGTGGCCGAACGACATTCTGCTCGACGGCAAAAAAGTCGCAGGAATATTGTGCGAGACAGTTTCGTTCGAAGACAGAATTGGAATCGTTCTAGGGATTGGCATCAACGTCAACATGTCGCCCGAGCTGCTCGACATGATCGATCAACCCGCGACGTCTCTATCGCAATTGAGCGGTCAGACGTGGACTCTCGAGCAGATCATCGAACCCGTCCTCAAGCAATTCATCAAAGATCTTGAAACTCTCCAGGAAAAAGGATTCGAACCCTTCCGGGCGACCTATGAAGATCTCCTCGCTTTCAAAGGATCTCCGATCTCATGCAATGACGGCCTCAAAACAGTAAAAGGGGTTTGCCATTCAATTAATTCTGATGGTAGATTGAATCTGCTCTTGCCCGACGGTAAATTGACTACCTTATCGGCAGGAGAACTTAAACTAAAGTAATGCATACCCAAACAACTTCAAAACCCCAAGTTTTGAAGTTGTTTGGGCTTAGTTGCAAGTCTTCACTTGAAGGCGCTTTGAGGCGATTTCTTTAGAACACATTGCAATTACTGCAAATTCCTAATGATTTGGAGAGCGACAATGCGTACGATTCTTCTACTCTGTTCTACCTTTCTATTGAATATCTCTTACTCCTACGAAGTCCTGACCATTAGCGATTCGATTGTCGACCATATCTTAAAAGTCGACGAGGAATTCGTGCATACAATTCCGGGAAAAAAAGGAGGATCGGCACTCGTCGACCACATCCTTTTTCAACAGATCATCAATGAAAGCGGCGCCAAGGCTATGATCCGCCCCGGAGCCAGTGCTGTCAATATGATTAAAGGCCTGCAGCAGCTTGGCGACGGCTGCGCGCTCATCACCACAATCGGCAAAGACACCGAAGGGGAATTTTTCCTATCAAGCCTCCGCGACCTAGGAATCAACCTGTTTTTAGAAACATCGGATATTCCAACAGGCAAATCGGCATGCCTTGTTACCCCCAATGGCGAACGCACCATGAGAACATTTTTGGGCGCCTCCAGAGAAAACGACCGCCTCTGCTTATCGACTGCCATGTTTGAAGGAATCTCCCATTTTCACCTTGAGGGATACCAGCTCTTTCACCACAAACTGGTCAGAGAGGCCGTTGCCCTTGCGAAAAATAACGGCGCCACCGTCTCACTTGATCTCTCCTCTTTCGAGGTCGTCAGGATCAACAAAGATTTCATCTGGGAACTATTAGACAACCACGCAATAGATATTCTCTTTGCCAATCAGGAAGAGGCGCTGGCATTGACAGGGCTTGCTGCAAAAGAGGCGTCTGAACTACTGGGCCGGTATTGCTCGATCTCTGTCGTCACCATGGGTGAAAAAGGATGCTATACCAATCAAGGCGGGAAGCAATGGCAATGCAAGGCATTCAATGTTGAAGTCGTCGACACGATCGGCGCCGGAGACCTGTTCATCAGCGGCTTCCTCCATGGCTTCCTCCATAATCAACCCATCCCGGTTTGCGCAAGCTGGGGAACCCTTCTGGCTTCCCATGTGGTGCAAGTGCTGGGCGCCGAAATTCCCCAAGAGCGATGGATAGAGATCAAAAAGACCATCGCCTCTGAAAAATAGCGCAATAGAGGCTGCCGCTATCCCATGCCTTAAGGCCTGGGATTTTTGTGGTTGGCGGGGGGCGGTGCGAAGCCGCCCTCGAAATACCCGTCCCTTCATGGCCGGGTTAAAAGAGCAAGATTTTGCCAAAGATATGATCTCAGGAACTCCGGGCTTGAGAGTCAAAAGATGTCGAGCGCAACTGCTATAAATACACAAACCACACATAACACGCTCAAGCTTAATGATTTACTGACAATTAGATAATGAGTGCAATGATGAAATCATTATTTAAAAATAATGCTGAATTTGATAAAATTATTTATATAAAAACAGAACAGCCTGTTGCCAATGCCATAGGCTTTAATTAAATTAACCTGATATACTAATTTCCGCCAGTATTCTAAAGGAGAGCCAAGATGTCCACACCACCAACTATAGGTAACAGAGACTTTACCCAGTATGTATGCCAGATAGGAAAACAGGTCATCGCAAGAGAGCTGGACGACGATCATTTCCCGGTGAATGTAAACCAGGCAAATGCCTCAGCAGCAGGTCTTGACAGAGAAGATCTCCCTGAAGTCCTGGCTTTGCGGATCTTAGAGATCATCAGCACGACGGTTGAAAAAGACCCTATCGTTCAAGCCTCCCCTCAACGGGAGTACAATATCGAGGATCTCCACAAGGCAAATTTAATCCTCACGCTGCAAAAGAAACTGGGCCTGCATCCCTATAGTCATTAACTGTCAGAGTTACTGGCCGGGCTGAATTCAAAGCCCCGCTGGACAACACTCGTGATTTGGCCAATATTAGCTTCATATAAGGCCAAATCTCAAGTATTGCCCAGCGGGGCTTTTTCATATTCGTGCACGGAAGGATTTTACAGGAAAGAAGACAGCTTATGGGAGGAGAGCGCCGATCTGAAGGTCGTCGTAGTAAATCCCCTGGCCTTGGGGATTAAAATAGAAGACAGGGACGTCATTATTTAGGAGGTCCCCTTTAAATTTATCCATGATTGCTAAGCTCTTAGTAGTATCCATTTCAAAGCCCCAGCTTTTCATTTTAGATTCCAGGGTTTTCATGAATGCCTGGCAGGCCTCGTCAAGGGTCGGTTTTTTTATGAACATGGATAGATCTTCAGTACTGATCAACACAATGCGATGCTTCTGCATAGCTAATTCTGTCTGGCAATCTGAAATCAGCTCTCTTTCCTTTGTCGTAACTGGCGAGGCATGTTCATATTCTTCATTGAGAAATTCAACAAAGAATTGCATTTCGTTGTCGAGCCCTCTGAGCTTGCCCGTTTCTGTTTTCCAGTAAATATGGTTGATTGACTCATCATCCATTTGCCAGCCTGGGCATAGTCCCCCCAAAAGCAGAGTGTCGAACATCCCCTCTTCAGAGTCCTTAGGCCTTGGCAACATGACAACTTCAGTGTCAATGGTATAAGGCATCTTTTTGGCGACGGCGATGTTATGATTATGCAGGTCCCCAAGGCCGATCTCTTTTGAGAATTGTTCCAGGACGATCATCCGCTTGGCATACTCGCGCACGTCCTCCTTGGTTTTAAAAGTGTTTTCCGAGGGGTTATTCTCCAGGAATTCGCAGTAGCCATAGGAGCCTTTATCCAGGACACGATAAGTCCCCAGATCTCTTCCCCCTTCCCGCAATCTGGCAAAGTAGCTTCCCTGATGGCCGCAAATGGCTTTTTCCGAGGCCATCGGACGGGGCTTATAGATGATGTGGGTCCCATCTGACAAATGGATATCAAAAGGCAGGTCGCCGCGATGGTGTGTTTCGGAGCCAAGTCGCGAGGCTTTCAGAATGGTAGCGCCTGCTTTAATATTGAAAAGACTGCGAAATTCAGAATCGGTATCGATATCATTTTGAATCTTTGTCAAGGTCCTTAAATTGGAAGCTCTATAGTTTTGGACGACGTTTTGAGTGATTTGAATTTTTGTATCCAGGGATTGCTTATGAATGGCTATCGTAAATAACTTTTCGTAAAGGACTTTCTTGTTTTTGTCATTGTTCATGCATTCAAAACCACCGGACAATGCAGCCCAGTTCGCATCAATAAACGATGAAATGTTCGTTTTTAACACTTTCGCCGGCTTTCCTTCGCAGTTGCGCATTAACTGGGCGACTTTATCGTTCATAGTCGCGGAAGTTTTAGAATATAAATAGAGGCCCACAGCACATGCTGCTATAGCGCCGCCTGCAGCGAGATATTCCTTAGGGATAACAGCTTCTAAACATCCCAACCCAGACAAGCAGCTGTTAACAAGAATCGATACCCCGCTTGAAAAGGCTTGTGATATGGCCTGCGTTTGGTTAACTGCAATAATGCTCATAAGTTCCCCATTTGAATAATGGACTGTACTCGGTGCGCCTCGGCGAGGAGGTGTTTAAAAGTGTCTGATTGGTTAATCAGCTGTAGAGCTTCATTCAATGCCGCTTGCGCATTCATCCGGTCGTTTAATCGGAGCAGGCATTCCGCTGTATAGATTGCGTGCAAAGGATGATCGGGACGCAAATTTTTTGCTCTTTCATAGGCTGCAAGAGCTTCCGGCACATCCCCTGCTAGCTGGCAGGAGATCCCCAAGCCTATCCATGTATCAAAATAGTTGGGAATTAAGAGGGTCAACAAGCGGAAGATGGCAATCGCATTCGAAGTGCTGCCGCTGGCCACAGCCTTTTTGGCGCAGCTATATATGGCATTCAACATCTGATGAGAGAAGCTATTGGGAAGTTCGGTTCTAGCATCAAACGATGCAGCGCCAAGTCTCCAGGAAAGCATCTCAATTTCCTTGTAAATCGCGAACTTCTCTTCTTCTGTGCCAGAGCTTTCCACTTCGCTCAGAAAGCAAAAGATCCCCGTTTCAACTGTGTTGCAAAACGCCTCCCATTCAGCCTCATAGCTCTTCGCAGAACTGCCGATTGGCCCTTTGCCTTGTAAAAGGGTGGAATTGACAAGAGCATGGCGATCCTGCTCTTCAGTTTGTTTTTGCTGAATATATTGATTTTTAACAAAACTCAACACATTGGTCATATTATGTTCATTTTCATTGTTTATATAATACATTCTAACAAAGATTTATTTTAATGTAAATAAAATTTTAACTACAAAACAAAAGCGCAATTAACTCAAAATGAAAGCTTTAGAATGATTCGGAAAAAGAAAGAAAGTAATTATTTAAATAGCTTACAATAAACGATATATATAGAATCATTTGAACAATAACAATTTTCACACATAAAACAACATCTCAATACAATTAAAATTTTTAGGGATGTCGCAGCGTGAATTAACAAAGAAATTAATTAAAATTAATCAGAATGACAAAGCCAATTCTACAACAAATCCATCTTGAGTACTCTCAATTTTATCAAAAGCTTTCAGCCTCTGATAAAGAGAATCTGCCCGACTCGCAAATGCAAGAATTGCTAAGAGATGTGCATCTATTTGCCTCGGGCGCATTAGATCAAATCAAAAAATCCAGAGATAGCTTTCTAGACCCATGCAATGAAGGGGAAAAGCGCGCTTTAGAAACCAAACTGAAAAGCTGGGCCGTTTTAACCTCCGACCCCTCCTTCCCCGCTTTTTCCCTCCAGCATCACAAGCTTTTGTTTAATTCCCTGCACAGCCAATTGGCCCATGTGAAAGAGGGAGATTCAGCAACACTGGCCCTGGTCAGGATGAGATCCAAGCAGCTCTCTTTGATCCCCATTGGAGGAGCCGCCTCTCTCCCTCAAACCTCCCTCCATCCTGAACCCCCTTTTACCCCTGTCTACTTGGACGCCTACATTGAACGACTGGACAGGCAACTCTCAAATCCTGGCTGCACTGTCAGAAGATTTTGCGATTTTGTTAACACCTATTGCAAAGAATCGGAAGTCCACTCCTTTCTGAGTGCGCTTGCCTATAAAGTGGCGCATCTTGATCTTCATTGGGCGCCGAAAAAGCTCTGCGGATTGATCTCTCAGTCTGAATTTTTCTTCTGGCAGACTTTCGCAGAGAACGCTTCGAGAGAAACGCTCCGAGAGGCCCTCTGCCATCTCTCTCCCGAACAGAGAGCCCACCTAGCTGTGCTTTGTTGCTTTGAGTATCGGGAAGGCCCGTATTTTCTTCTGAAGGTTTTAGCTGAAGATAGCGATCAAACAGTCAGAAGATGGGTCGAGAATTTGCGCTCCCATCGCTTTCCGATCAAGGAAGTCGCTCTCGCCTTTGCTCAAGAAAAACCACTAAGCATGCCTGATTGTGCAAATCTCCTGGCCACTTTTGAGGAGAGATTTAATGGCCAGATCCGCGAAGCGGCAGGATTGCTTCGAGCGCTTGTTGCAAATCTGATCGCATTTCCCCATCTGAAACGGGACGGGGATCTCGCTCTTCGCAAGCGCTACGCTGCTTCCGATACGGAGACTGATTTCTTCTCCCCTGCATTTTTAGGAGAACTCGATCAAAATCAAGCCGCTTGTCAGAGCCGAGTCAGCGCGGTCTTAGGTCCTCATCTGGGAAAAACGCAAGAACTTGATTACACCGATTCAGAACTCCAATCTTATTTCACACGCCTTGGACTCTATGAAATTCAAGGTCCGGCCAAAGTCAGACAGGATTGCATCCTCAACACCTTAACCGATTTGAACAATCTCTTTTCCTCGGGCGATAAATTAGCCGGCTCGCATATGAGAGATTTGCTTTCCTACTGCGAGTATACAGGCATGCTCCTTGATCAGCTAAAAGGGATCAGAGATCCTGGCCTCTACCGAAGTGGACTTAAGGCAACTACTTTTGTGCTACCGACTTGCGGGAAAGACCTGTCCAGGCTCTCCTGGCTTCCCTCTTTAGCTGAGAATATGTCTTCCCTCAACCCTTTTGGCATAGCACCTAACACCGCACCCATATTCGTATTGGACCAATCGCAGCCCGATCTTTTTGAGCAGAACGCCCGCTATATTGAGAGCCTTAATGCCCGTTTCGGCACCGCCATTATCCCTGTTTCCAATAGCCAGATCCTCCAATTTTCGCGCAAAATCGGCATTGAAAAGTTGATCGACACGACAGGGGAAGGAAAATTGGGCTACGGCGGCGCCAGGAATGCAGCCTTCTTTCTCGCTCCGGTCTTGAAACACTATTGGGAAAACGGAAGCCAGCCTCTGCAGGAAATTTTCAGCGCTCCTGAACCCCATCTGCATGAAGTGTTCAATCGAGTTGTCCTGGAAGGCAAAGCAGTCGTTCAGATGGGGGACGACGACCTGGAATACCCCTTTGCCAACTTTATATTCGACCTCACAGAGGCGGAAAAACGTTTCGGATCTTCATTTGTCCGTTACAATATTTCGACGGGACGCATGACCACCTATATTGACGGGGGCGTTGGCGCGCAGGTTGTTGATTTCGATAAGCTGATCTGCTCTCCTTATCTTCTTTATGGGCAGACAACCTGGGTTAAAGATTGGCAGACAAGCAGTATGGGAGGGACTCTTCGAAGCCCGGGCTTAAGCTTGCTGCCTTTTCCCAATGAAGAATCCTATGGCTTCGAGACAGCAAAACTAAGCATTGGACCGCGCCATCCCATGCCCCATCTGGCTGGGAGGCGATTCCCATCAGAATTACTGCCCCTCAGCAAGTACACAGGAATTGGCCAGAGGATCTCTTCCTTTATTCCTTATCTTCTCCAATCGGTACTGGTCACTGAATTGATCGACCCTTCGAACAAGAATGGACAGACTGTCCTACCCTGGCGTGCGCACGAGGATGGCGGAGAGCAGATCGGCACTCTTAAGGAAACCTTTCAACAAGCCTCCTCCTCCCCCAATGTTGATTTCATGCGGCAAAAGGTCTTGCAGAATTTCTGCCTGATGTGGGACAGCGATACGATTCCAGTCCTCTCATTTCCGTATTACCTCGATTTCATCTGCAATCAGGACATCGATGCGACCCTTTTGCAACACATGCGGGAAAGGCCCGAATTAACCGGGCAAGACCATATCGAGCTGGAAAAAATGCGTAAAAGTTTTGAAGCCATCCAAAAAGATGTGAGGCTCTGTATTACTTTTCATCGCTCATTCGTCTCTAAAGTGAAAGCAATTAGCGCATGTGAAATTAAGGATGCGGCCTTCTCTCTTTCCGTTCCCGCGCTTAAGGGAATCATTGAGGAGGTGCGCAATGAAATACAGCGCGAAAGCGGAATGGAGCTTAGGGAGCTGCCCATCGCAAACAGTATCTATTTAACGCTGCAGACAATCGCAGGGGGCGTCTTCCATGAGGGTGTTCTCGACGCGCTTCGAATCAAGAGAAGTGCCCTTTAAACTCCTGGGAGAGAAAGGAGGCATCCGGAATGACCACAAGAGCGGGATCTACCTTCGCCCGCAAAATTTCCTGGATCGCATTCAAGGTCGCCCCCGTCGCGGAATGGCAGGAAGTGCAGGCTCCCTGATAGGCAATAGTCAACTCTGTATCATTGACTAGATCGAGGATCTGCACCCCGCCCGCATCGAGTTCGATGTAGGGGCGGATGTCCTTCTCGATCACCTCTTCAATCACAGCGATCTTCTGCTCGCGGCTCAATAAAGTCCAACCCGGATAGCCCGACCCAGCCTCTCCTCTGGATTCAAGCGGCGTCGGAACGTAAGCTTCGGCAAACGGGATGTCCATACACTGCTCCGACGCCGATTCGATGGCGTCGAGGACAAGGTTCAAATGAGCAAAAGTCTCTTCCGGAAAAGCATGGGTTTCTGCCTTGTCGCGCGCTTGCCTGTCGATGAGGTCTGCTGATAACTTGCGCGCCTGGTCGTAATTTTTGCGGATCAGCAATTCGCATGCCGCCTCCGCTGCGCCGATCAACGCAGACTGCCCGAAGACTTGAAACTTGGCATCGGCGATTACGCCGTCGCTCTCGTCGACAAGAAGGTAAAGAGAGACTGAGTTCCCGTCTTCAGGATCTCCCTGGCGTCCCGTCGCAAGGCGCATTCCGCGTTCTTTAGCCTCTTCCTCTGTGAAGTAGCCGCCATGGCGGGGATTCTCTATTTTCTGAATCAGCTTTTTGCTGTATCTGGCCCATGGAAATGAGAGAGTGAATTTGCGATGGCTCATGTTGTCTCCTCGAGAAGCTTTCGGCTCAGGGACTTTAGCTTCTGCACACTTTCGATGATCGTCCTGATTGCGTAGTCGATCTCCTCTTCTTTCGTCTCAAACGAGAGGCTGAAACTCAACGCGCATTGAGCCAGGGTCTCATCGACGCCGGAGGCGACGAGGATATGGGAAAGCTTTTGACAGTGTCCGCCGCCCAAAGAGGCGTAGACGCCTTTTCGATGCAGCAGAAACAAGAGAGCGTCGCTGACGACTCCTGGAAACGCGATCGCGCTGCAATTGGGAAGACGCTCTGCTTTCTGGAAGAGGACTTGGGCATCGGGAACTGCATTCAAGATTCCTTTCTCCAATTTATCGCGCAGACGGGCTGTCTCCAGGCAGACATGGTCGAACATCCGCGAGCCTTCTTCGAGCGCTTGAGAAAGAGCGGCGATGCCTCCGACCGAAACGCCCATCATCGAAGAAAGAGGAGCGGAAAAAAGTGCATTTTCTTTGGCGATCAGTCCTGCAGTCCCTTTGGGCGAATGTAAAAGGGAACCGTCGAAGGTGAGAAAGTCGATAGGCAGATCTTCGAGACGGAAATAAAGTTTGCCGATGACATAACTTGCGTCGACATGCAATCGAACATCCTTGTCCCGGCACGCTTCGGCAAGATCCGCGATCGGATGGATGACGCCCGTTAGTCCGTTGGCCCAGGAAATCGAGACTAAAGACGTACGCGCCTTCAACGCTTCGTCGAGAATATCCCTGGTGAGCTGACCCTGTTCATTCACAGGAAGGATTTTACCGTGGCAGCCGAGATCTTCGAGCCGTTTGAGCGACATGAGAACGGGGGCCTCTTCGATCGCCGTGGTCAGGATATGGTTTTTCCCCGTATTGCGGATGCTGTCAAAGTAATGGGAAAGGTAGAGATGGCTGATCGCTTCGTCGCCAGATGGGAAGAAATAGAACTTGTCATTGATGCTTGCGCCAACCGATTCCAAAATCGACTCGGTCCCCTTGTTCAGAGCAGGGAACAGTTCCTGGCCCATTTGGTGAGGCGCAGTCGTCGATCCCCATTGGTCGCGCAAAAACGGCAGCATCGCATCGATGGAGGAGGGCAATGGCCTCGTCGCAGTGTGGTGATCGAGATAAACCCTAGACATCTTTATTCCACCTATCGCCATTGAATGTATAGAGGATCGGCTCACCGGTTGCTATCTCAAGCTGGACGACCTGATCTTTGGAAAGGCTGTCGAGGAACATGACGATCGAGCGCAGAGAGTTCCCATGCGCGGCGATGAACACATTCTTGCCTTCCTTCAAAAGAGGAAGGATCTTCTGCTGAAAGTAAGGGATCGTCCGCGCGGCCGTCATTTCGAGGCTCTCCCCTTCCGGCGGAGCCTGGTCGAAGCTGCGGCGCCAGATATGCACCTGCTCGTTGCCAAATTTTTCCCGCGTCTCCTGCTTGTTCAAACCCTGCAGCTTTCCATACATCCTTTCGTTGAGCTGCCATGCGCAATAGACAGGAACGCAGCCTGATTTGGCGGCATCGCTGTAAATCTGGGACCACTCCTCGAGCTTTCCTTCGCCCGGATGCTGAACGCAGGGCACTTTGCCGCTACTGTGGTGCATCATCGCCAGCATCGCTGTCATTTGACCGCGAATCAGAGAGGAAGTGAAGATCGCGTCGATCGGGACTTGCGCGATTTTCCTGCCACCCTCGATCGCTTCCTCAACTCCTTTTACGCTCAAGGGAATATCGACCCATCCGGTAAAAAGGTTAAGCCTGTTCCATTCCGACTGTCCGTGGCGCATCATGATCAGCTTTGCAGCTTTTTGTGACATAGTCCCTCTATAAAAAATGGATATGAATCGGGCTAAATAATCCCAAAACCTAAATTTTAGCTTTTTCTCCTCTTTTCGGCATTACGAAAGCTTGGAGCTTCATAAATCAATTAAATTTTTTAATCCGCATCACGCGAAAGTAAAAATTTCCCACTATCCTGATCTGTTTGCGTGTAAACCCTCGATCCGTTAAAATATTCCCCTATGGAAAAGAAAAAACGCTTAAGCAAAGCTCTTGCCGCTGCAGGAATCGCCTCCCGCAGAGCAGCCGAAGAGGTCATCTTTCAGGGCCGAGTCAAAGTCAACGGACACGTGGTTAAAGTTCCCCAGACAATGGTCGATTGGGAAACAGACACTATTCTTGTCGACGAATCCCCGATCAAGGGAGAGGAAAAAAAAGTTTACTACATCCTCAACAAGCCCCACGGCTATGTCTGCTCCAATACGCGCATCGGCTCCAAAAAGCTAGTCGTCGACCTGTTCGCGCATCTTGATCTGCGTCTTTTCACTGTCGGAAGACTCGACCGCGACACGACAGGGCTGCTCCTTATCACTAACGACGGCCACTTCGCCAACAAGGTGATCCACCCCTCTTCCAACATCTCCAAAGAATATCTTGTCAAAACTTCGCAGGAAATCACAGACCTGCATCTCAAAGACATCTCTAAAGGCACTTACATCGAGGGCAGCTGGATCAAGCCGGTCCGAGTCGAGAAGGTGCGCAAAGGAACACTTAAGGTTGTCGTTAAAGAAGGAAAGAAAAGAGAGGTCCGCCTGCTCGTACAGAACGCAGGGCTAGACATCCTCGAGCTTTCCCGCATCCGCATCGGCGGACTCAGACTCGGCCCCATCCCGGAAGGAACCTTCCGCGAGATGACAGAGGCCGACAAAAAAGAGATCTTCCAAAAAGGGTAGTCCTTACAGGGACAAATTGGAGTTTGTCGATGAGACTCATGCGTTATTTAGTCCTCGGGTTGCTTCTCCTCTCCTTTATCCTTTCCGCCGCCTTCTGAAGATTCCATGCATTGGTCCTTCCTGCCTGCTGAAAAGGCGATAATCCCCCCTCTATTGATCCCAACAAAAACTTTACGGAAAGGGGGATTCCTGTATAGAATGGCCGTAAATCATGTTTCCGTTCATTACAAGTAGTTCATATGCTCAATATCGCCCGTCTTTTTGGAAAGTCGCCCTTCGCTCCTCTGCAAAGCCACATGAAGAAAGTGGCGCTCTGCATTGAAAGGCTCTCCGATGTCTTCAATGCCCTGGCAAAAAAGGACATGGAAAAAATCGAGAAGCTCGTGGCCGATCTCTCCCGAATGGAGCACGAGGCCGACCTGACGAAAAACGATATTCGCAACCACCTTCCCAAGAGCCTCTTTCTTCCTATCGACAGGGCCCACTTTCTCGAAATCCTCTCCGTTCAGGACAGCATCGCCGATAAAGCGGAAGATGTGGGAATCCTGCTCACCCTAAGACCTCTGGAAACCTTCCGGGAGTTTCATGAGGAGTTAGTGGCCTTCTTCCGTAAAAACGAACTCGTCTTCCTGGACGCCAAACACATCATCGAGGAGATCGATGAGCTGCTCGAGTCCTCTTTTGGAGGGATCGAAGCGGAAAAGGTCAAAGCGATGGTGGAACAGACAGCTTTCAAGGAATATGAAGCTGACAAAATGCAAAAGATGCTCATGAAGCAGCTTTTCATGCACGGCGACACGCTTAGCGTTCCCGCTTTTAACCTTTGGATGCGGCTGATCGAAGAAGTGGGCGCTATTTCCCACCTTTCAGAACGCCTTGCGAACCGCATTCGAATGATTCTGGAACTTAAATAGTACAGGGAATGGAAATCGAAGTTATTTTAAAAATCCTCGTGCTCGTCGTCGGTTTCTACATGGCGTGGAATATCGGCGCCAATGACGTATCCAACGCGATGGGCACCTCGGTCGGCTCCGGCGCTTTGACATTGAGAAGGGCCGTCATCATCGCCGCCATTCTGGAATTCAGCGGCGCGTTTTTTGTAGGCGCAAATGTCTCAGAGACAATGCAGCGCGGCATTATCGATCCGGATATGTTCATCACCGAGCCGATTATCCTCATTCTTGGAATGTGCGCGGCCCTGTTCGGAACCAGCGTCTGGCTTCAAATCGCCTCTTATTTCGGATGGCCCGTCTCGACGACTCACGCGATCGTGGGAGCAATTTTGGGCTTTGGCTGCGTGGTCGGCGGCATCGATGCTGTCCAATGGGGCGAAACCGGCTCGATTGCGCTCAGCTGGGTCGTTTCTCCGGTGGTCGCGGCCATCATCTCCTATTTGATCTTCAGCATCCTCCAGCGGAATATCCTCTATGCGATGAATCCGATCGAGGCCACCAAAAAATTTATCCCTCTCCTTGTCTTCATCGTCTTCAGCACTTTCACCTTAAGTTTAATTTTCAACGGTCTTGAAAACCTCAACCTCGACATCACCTTCTCCGAAGCTTTGGGTATCGCGCTGGTAATCGGTATTGCGGCAACAGGAATCTCCTATCTCTTTGTCCGCAGAGTTCCCCTCCCTGACGTCGAAACGCGTCCACCCTCCCGCTATCTCCCTCAGACAGTAGTGAGCCTTGAAAAGGCGATCAAACACTTGCAGCGCGTCCACGTCGTCTCCTTTGACGCTACCCACGAAAAAGTAGGCACTCTTCTCACAGAGGTGCGCGCCCTCTCGAATCAGATGCGAAAGGAGACAAGCCTCGTCGACCGCACCTCGGAGTACCACACAGTCGAGAAAATGTTCGTTTACCTGCAGATCTTAAGCGCCTGCTTCGTCGCCTTCGCGCATGGCGCCAACGACGTGGCCAACGCGATTGGTCCCGTCGCCGCCGTTCTCGATGTCATCAAAAACGGGATTGTTTCCGATGTCACAACAGTTCCTCCCTGGCTGCTTGCATTCGGAGGGCTTGGGATTGTGATCGGTCTGGCGACTTGGGGCTGGCGCGTCATCGAGACGATCGGCAAAAAAATCACAGAGCTTACTCCGACCCGCGGTTTTTGTGCCGAGTTCGGAGCTGCGACGACGATCCTCATCGCCTCGAAACTCGGGATGCCCATTTCAACGACTCATTGCCTCGTCGGCGCCGTGCTAGGCGTCGGTCTTGCACGCGGCATGCGCGCCTTAAACCTCGGCATCCTGCGCGACATCGTCCTCTCCTGGGTGATCACCATACCGGCAAGCGCTGCGATGAGCATTCTGCTCTTTTACGCGATGCGCGCCATTTTTATTGGATAACTAATGTCTACCCCACCTTCGCATTCGGTCTCCACAATCCAACATCATGCTCAGGAGTGCCAGCGCTGCAATGCTGCCTATGATGTGCTTTCCTTCACAGACAAAGGGGCCGTCGAGGTCTTATTCTACCGCTATCTCATTAATGAATTTCGAAACCGCTGCTTAGTGGAAAATCAAGAGCTTCCACGCGAATGGGAAACGAAAAAATTGGAAGTGCAAAAACAATTGGCTGATGAGACCAGCCAGATGCCGCATGATCTTCTTTTCACATGCCACCAGATCGTCCATTGCGCCTTACAGGACCGCTCGATACGGATTCTAAATTCCGACCATTCAAAATTGTAAAATAATCATTGAATCGCGCCGCTTTGGCGCAGCCGAAATCCGAGTTTTGAAGTTGTTTGAGTATAAAGCCATCGACCTATCACACTTGCATTAAGGATCAGGCCAACATCTATTGACGCCCTCTCAGGACTTGCTGGACAGCACTCATAATTACTGTATAATACAACTCGATGTTTCACTTTTTCCGGGACTCATGCGGCGGCTTTATCTTCAAAGCAGAGCCGCGTAAGTCAAATAGATAGAACGACGGGTAAAGCAGATCATCGAGAATAAAAAAAATTTTATGGCGCCATGTTTAGCTATTTAAAAAAAAAGCAATGGTCTCCCTATGCAGCAGGCGTTTACATTGGACTCTTAGCAGTGAGTGCAGTCGCTGTCTTTCATAAAACGATAGGAACTTCTACAACGTTTGTGAAATTGGCAGCCCTATTCTGGGCTTTCGTCGATCCCGATCACCTGCTCAATACGATTTATTATCACGAGTATTTGAAGAACAAAGCCTGGTTTGACTGGCAGTTCCTGCTTGTCATCGGGATCTTTCTTGGCGCCAATCTGTCGCGCAGGCTCAGCCGCAACCAAAGCCCTATCCAGCATCAGGAAGCATCTCCCCTGTCGTCGAAACGAAGCCTGCAGGCCTTTATTGGCGGAATAATCGTGATCTTCGGCGCAAGATTGGCTGGCGGGTGCACTTCCGGCCATGCGATCTCTGGAGGATTTCAATTAGCCCTTTCAGGTTGGCTCTTTATGCTGGGAGTCTTTGCAGTAGGGATTCCGACAGCTCTTGTACTCTATCGAAAAAAAAAGGCGACGTAATTCATGAACACAGCCATTTTTTCATCCCCCTCAGAAATGATCGCTGGTCTGCTGATCGGCGTCCTGTTTGGATTTGTCCTTCAAAAAGCCCAGGTAACCCGATTTTCAACGATTGTCGGCCAATTGCTCCTTAGAGACTTCACGGTGATGAAAGTCATTTTGACAGCGATTGGGACAGGCAGTTTTTTGCTCTACGCCTTAAATGGGCAGCTTTTCAATACAGCATTGATCATCAGCACGACAACTCTTTTCGCAGCAGCCCTTGGCGGCGGCATTTTCGGCGTCGGCATGGCCGTTTTAGGATTTTGCCCTGGCACATGCGTAGGAGCCCTCTCCCTTAATGCGAAAGATGCTTGGTATGGGATCGCCGGAATGATCGTCGGCGCGGGTATCTATGCCGAACTCTATCCCTGGATCAAACTGCATGTAAAGCCCGACTCACAAATTTCTAAAACCACGCTGCCCGAGTATTTTAATATTTCCCCCTGGTTTTTCATCGGCGCTGTGGCGCTCTTTGTCACATGCCTCATCTTTTTCGATAACTATCAAAGAGCCAAACAGCGGGTCCACGGCTAAACCAATTGCAGCGATTGCAGAATAAAGAGACAATTCGGACTCCCTTTAAGAAGCAACCCTTAAGTTGAATTCAGCGACTTAACCGATCTCACCTGAACATCTCGGTGAATCGCGCAGAAGATTTTACGCCGGACTGCCCCGTTCTTGAGCCAGCTTGCAGGCTCCGGGCTTTCTACAGCATTTCCCCGTGTCCTTCCTGATCAATTTAGCATTGACCATCCCTTCAGAGTCTTGAAACAATTTCGCAACTGTATTGATCCAGTCTTCCCTTCGGTTAAGAGCTGGGCAGCGGTAAGCTTGCATACCGCTTTTCCGGATTGAGCCGATGTAGAGCTCCTCGATCTCGTAAAGGGTCTCGATATGATCTGAGGTAAAACTTAAAGGGATGACCACAGCGTTTTTGCGCCCCTCCGACCACTCGCTCATCCGCTCGCATACCTCTGCCGTATAGGGACGGATCCACGGCTCTTTGCCGAATTGGGATTGGAAACTTAAGCGCGCGAGCGCGCCGGGAAACCTCTCTGACAGCCTCTGGAAAGAAAGGCGGCACTCTTTCTCGTAATCATCGCCCGTGCAGATAAACCGCTGCGGCAGTCCGTGGGCGGAAAAGAGCAGGACCGTCTCCTCTTCCTTCAGGCCTTTCTCATTTAAGAAATCGCGGAGGCATCTATCCATCGAGTCGATGTAGGAATCCTGTCCTGGGTAGGATTTGATCCACTGCAGCTTGTCCACTGTCACAGCTGAGAGATGTTTGGAGAACCATAGGGCGATACTCCCGGTCGTCGCATAGCTGAACTGGGGGAACATCGGGAAGACGCGGATGCGCTGGACATCTCTCAAACTTTCCAGTTTTTTAATGAATGCTGCGTGAGTCTTGGGCAGGTAGCGATGGAAAGTGATCACCTCTGCGTTGAGCCTCTTTCCCACCCTTTCAGCAACTGCCTCTGTGTCTTCGTAAATGGGAGATTTTCCTCCGATCAGCTCATAATCGGGAGCGATTTTTTTACTCCTCTTTTTGGCGACCCGGGTAAAAAGGAGCTTATGAAAAAACGCCGGAAATGGAGTGCGGATCACTTCCTGATCTGTCAGCAGGGAGATCAGAAACTCTTCAATTTCATTCAAGTCCCTGGGCCCGCCAAAATTGACGAGGAGGTATGCTGTGTTGTCCATGAAAAACTCCCTAAAACCTAAAAACATACACTTTTAGGAATTTGTATGGTATAAGCAGGTACAGCAAATCATCTATGCAGAGGTCCCTTGGCATGAAGCGCGTCCAAACCCTTCTCCTATTAGTCCTGCTTGTTCTTGTCGGCTGCGGCGGCAGCTCTAACGGCGGACGCAGGGTCGGCGTCGACGCCAGCTGGTATCCCCTTCAGTTCGGCACTCGCGACAACAGTGTCACGGCATTCTCGACCGAGCTCATGACGATGATTGGAGGGGTGGAAAAAATTCCCTTCGTGAAAGTGAACGTCAACTGGGACGACCTGATGGAAGGCCTGCAAAAAGACAGGTATGAGGCGATCCTTACCTCGATGCCTCCCTACATCTTTAATGAAAAACTGTTCGACTTCTCCGACATTTATCTTCCGCTCGGACCCGTTCTCGTCGTCGCAGCAAACTCGAAAATCAACTCCATCGACAATTTATGCGGTAAAGAGATCGCTGTCATTTCCGGATCGACCAGCGCCCTGATCCTGGAAAAGAGCACCGGCGTCTTGATCCGTTATTACGATTCTATTCCCATCGCCTTAAACGACATCCTTGCGCAGACAGTCGATGGGGCGATGGTCGATGTGCTGACTGCCGTCGCCTATTGCCGCGACCTCTTTCAGGGACAGCTCAAGATCGTGACGCCGCCTCTAAATGAAGAAGGCTTGAGGCTCGTCACCAAACATAACGCCGCTCCCGATCTCATCAAAGGATTCAACGCAGGTCTTCAGAAGATGAAGAAAGACGGCTCTTACGACAAGCTGCTCGAAAAATGGGGTCTGCAGGAATCGACCTCCGCAGCCTCAAAATAGATCTCTCCAGGATTTTTCTGTCGCTTCAAAGCTGTGCAGAGGTTTCAAACACAAAGGGAACTCCCTGCTCTTTGAACAGCTTCTGCTCATCTTTAAAATATTTGTCGGCCAGTTGCTGGAACCCTCCTTCGGAACGGAAGGCTTTTAAAAATGCATTCACTAGCTCTTTTAGCTCAGGGTCCGACTTGCGAATCCCCATCGCCCAATTTTCTTTGACGAACGGTTTGAGGTTGGCTTTTGTCTGCTGCGGATTCTTCTGCCAGTTTTTGAGGATAGAGAACTGATCGTAGATGAAGGCATTGGCCTTGCCCTGGACAACCTCGAGGACGCATGTCGCCTCGCGGTCGAGCGACATCACTTTTGCCTTCGTGATATTTTTCAAAGCATAGGCCTCTCCCGTCGTGCCCAGTTTGACGACGATCGTGTTGCCTTTCGCATCCAGCTCCTCAATCGTATTTCCCTCTGTCTTGATATTGATGAGCAGGCACAGCCCTGTGGAAAGATAGGGATCGGAAAAATCGATCGACTTCTCTCGCTCCGGCGTGACAGTCATCGAGGAGAGGATCAGGTCGATCTTGTCTGTCTTTAAAGAGGGGATGAGTCCGATGAAAGGGATGTTCTGAATTTTGATCTCCCTGTTCAGGTATTTGCCCAGAGCTTTTGCGATGTCGACGCTGATCCCGCAGGGGTTTCCCTGAACGTCCAGGGTTTCGAATGGAGGATAGGAAAGCTCCATGCCGACATTCAGCGGCTTTGCGCATAAAGAGAAAACGGCCGAAGTGAAAACTAGAATAAAAAACCTGAGCATCGAGACCTATTAGTATTTAAGAACTTTTGAGAGATAGTCGACAACGGGAGCCTTTTTGGGATGCACGAAAACATCCTGCACGCTGCCGGATTCTATCCATCTTCCATGATCGATAAAGGCCGCGTGATCGGCGATCTTCTGCAAAAAGCTCATATGGTGGCTGGCTAGAATAAAAGAGATCCCTTCATTTTTTAGCTCGAAAATAAGATCGAGGACCTCGGATGTCATCAAGGGATCGAGCGCCGAGGTAGGTTCGTCGAGAAGAAGGAGGAAGGGTCTGCTCGCAACCGCCCGGATGATCGCGACGCGCTGGCACTGTCCGCCGGAAAGCTCATGAGGCCGTCTTGAAGCGTGGGGAAGAAGATTGAAGCGCTCTAACAGCTTTCTCCCCTCTTCTTCCGCCTGCTGCATGGAGTAACCGTGGACTCGGTAAAGAGGGAGCACAATGTTCTCGAGTGCGGACAGGTGCGGAAAGAGGTTCCAGGATTGAAAGACGATGCCAAGCGATCTGCGATACTTTAAGAGTTCCTTAGAATCGCCGAAGGGAATTCTTTCTCCGTTGACAAGAACCTCTCCTTCTTCAGGGGCGAGGAGTCCGGCGATCACTCTGAGCAAGGTCGACTTGCCTCCGCCCGATGGACCGACGATGCCGAGGATTTTAAATTCAGAAGCAAAGTTGATATCGGAGAGGATGGGGTTTCCTTTGATCGTTTTAAAGAGTCCCTTGATCTCAAGCTTCATGGCGGCTCCTCTTTTCAAGGTACCTGCTGATCATAGAAATGGGGAATGTGAGGACGAGATATCCCACGGCCAATGGGAAATAGCATTCGAGCGTGCTGAAGGTGGCGCTACTCACCTGCTGAGCGGCATAGGTGAATTCACTTATCCCCAAAATCGAGAGCAGGGAAGAATCTTTGATGATCGAGGCGAACTGGCCCGCCAGCGGAGGCAGGATCTGCCGGACCGAGATGGGGAAGATCACATAGCGGTAGGTCTGGAATCCTGTCAGGCCGATCGCCGTTGCCGACTCCAGCATCGTCTTGCGGACGCTGTCGATGCCGGATCGAAAGATCTCCGCGATATAGGCGCCGCTAAAGATCGAAAGGGTGACGATTCCGACAAGGTAGCGGCTCTGGATCCCAAAGGCCGATGCCACGACATAAAAGAAAAAAAGCAACTGAACGAGGAGCGGCGTTCCGCGGATCAGCTCGATGTAGATTTGAGACAGATAGCGCAAGACCAGGATCTTCGAGCGGCGCATCAGGCAGGCGGAAAGTCCAATGATCAAACTGAGCAATAAACTGGCAAGGGAGATCAGAATGGTAGAAACCCAGCCTTTGAAAAAAACTGCCCGGTAGGTGGACAGGACGCTCCAATGGTAGACCTGAGTGGAGAAGACAGCGCAAAAAAAGAGGCTTAACGCCGCAAAGATCAAAAAGAAATTGATTGCGCGGACCCACATCGCCGGACGATCGGGCTTAAAGAGTTTTATAAAATTCGGCATTTATCGTGTTCGCTATAGTCTGCGCGGACCTTGTCGAGCTCCTCTTTGTCGCAAGGACATGGCTTGATATCCCAGACAAGCTTCGCATAGTTGTGGATCGATTCATCCGTTGAGAATTTTCCCATGGAGGCGATGTTATGGATAGCATATTCTGCCCATTTGGAACTGTCGAGGAAAAATTCTTCGACTCTCTTCTGGGTTTCGTAATAAGCCTGCATATCGCTGAGCACAAAATAGCGGTCGGGCTGATTTCCGTTCTGAGCTTCCAAAAGAAGCTGGGACAGGCTATAGATCGCCTCGTGCTCCGCGTCGGTCTCTGCAAACGTCCGATCGCGAAGAGAGTTCAATGCCTCATGGATCTTCTGGTCATGCATGTAGATATCCCATGACGAGTAGCTGCCGGAGGAGCGAAGCGCCGCATTCTCGCTTGATGTTTTGCCGAATCCAAACGGCCACCATTTGTCTGTCACTTCCCTATGCATTTCAATATTGGCGCCATCTTCCGTGCCAATCGTGAGGGCCCCGTTCATGGCCAGTTTCATATTTCCCGTTCCGGAAGCTTCCATGCCGGCGGTCGAGATCTGCTCGGAGAGATCGGCCCCCGGAATGATCAGTTCCGCTCTGGAGACATTATAATTTTCCATGAAGACGACGTTGAGCTTCTCTTTGACGGTGGGGTCATTGTTGATCTTGCGGGCGACACAGCAGATCAAATGAATGATGTTCTTCGCAACGGCGTATCCTGGAGCGGCCTTTCCGGCAATGATCACGACGCGTTTGACCTTGCGGGAATTGGGGTCCGCTTTAAGCTCATGATAGACCATGATGGCATGCAGAATGTTCATCAATTGCCGCTTATATTCATGGATCCTCTTGATTTGGACATCGAACAGCGCCGACTCATCGAGCGTCGTGTAATGGCCGACTATTTTGCCTTTTTCATCGCGGATGGGGTTCTTCTCGTGGATGTAATGAATGAGAGCGCGTTTGTTCTCCCGCTTGATCTCGAGGAACTCCTTCTTGCTCTCGGCGTCTTTTGCAAATGCGGCAAGCTCGCTGATATGTTCGAAGTTCGTGATCCATTTTCTGCCGATCCTCTTGGTGATGAAATGCGACAGCTTCGGATTGATGTGCAGCAGCCATCTTCTCTGCGTGACGCCGTTTGTCACGTTGACGAACTTATCCGGATACATTTCGTTGAAGTCTTTGAACACCTCATTTTTCAGGATCTCGGTATGCAAAGCTGCAACGCCGTTGACCCGGTGCGAGCCGAAAATGGCGAGGTTGGCCATCCTTACCTGACCGTCCTGAATGATCGACATCCTGCGGACTCTGTCCTCATCACCGGGGAACCTTTTGCGGACTGCATCGCAGAATTCCAGGTTCAGTCTTTCGATGATATGGTATTGCCGCGGAAGCAGGTAATGCAGACGGTTCTGATTCCACTCTTCCAGCGATTCGCGCAGAACGGTATGGTTCGTGAAGTTACAGCATGTCTTGACGACTTCCCATGCTTCTTCCCAACCGAAGTCATGCTCTCTGATCAAGAGACGCTGCAGTTCCGCAATCGTCAGGGCCGGATGGGTGTCGTTGATATGGATTCTGACCTTGTCTGCGAAATTGCTCATATCGGGGAAGGTATGGAGATGATGGCGGATGATGTCCTGCAGGGAGGCCGAGACAAGCAAAAACTCTTGTTTCAGTCGAATCCGCTTTCCCGTTTCATTGTTATCGTTGGGATAGAGCACGTCGGTAAGCGATGTGTTTTCAGCTGCCTGATCCAGCAATCCGGCGTTATAGCGCTGAAGTTGGAAGTTGCGCGGGGATTCCTTGGTCGTCCACAGACGCAGAGTGTTGACGTTGAACTCCCCACTTTCTTTGTAGCCGATGATCGGAACATCGTAAGCCAATGCTCTCACCTCGTCGAAATCGGCGACGTCCATCACTTCGACCCCTCTCTTGTTGGCGTTCGGCACGGTCCTGCCGGCATAATAGACAGAGGCGGCGTGAGTATCGCGGCGATACTCCCAGGGGTTCTCATGCAGCAGCCAGTTTTCCGGGCGCTCGACCTGGACGCCGTCCCAGATCTCCTGATCGAAAATCCCGTATTGGAAACGCAGCCCGTAGGCAATGGCGGGATACTGCTGGGTCGCAAGCGAATCAAGCAGACAGGCGGCAAGCCTCCCTAATCCTCCGTTTCCAAGACCGGGATCGGGTTCATAGCAGAGCTCCTGCTCGAAGTTGCGATTCATCATCTTCATGACATGGCGCACCAGCTCCGTCGCATGGATATTGGTGATGTTGTTGCCCAGGAATCGGCCGGGCATGTATTCCATGCACAGATAGTAGAGCATGCGGGCCTGCCGCTTCTTATAAGTATGCATGCAGGCGGTCCAGTTGATCATGGTCTCTTCGCGCAGAGTCAGGGCGAAGGCGCGGTAGAACTCTTCGGGGTTGGCCTCGTCGAGGGTCACTCCCATGGTCGTGATGAGATAGTGCTTGATCTTGTGGGCGAGACTTTCAGCCTGCATTTGGATCACTGTTTCCACTCAAAACCTCCGGAAGAGTTGCTTTCTTATTTCATTTGTGCGATTAAATCGTTTTGTAGCATACGACCGTATACCCAAACAACTGCAAAACTCTGTTTTGGGAAACGCGAAAGCAGGTGGGATTCCATGCAAAAATTTGATCTGATCGTCATCGGCACTGGCCCCGCGGGAGAAAAAGCTGCTGTCAAAGCCGCCTATTTCGGCCACAAAGTCGCCATCATCGAAAAAGAGGAAGTCTACGGCGGCGCAGAGGTCGTGACAGGAACCCTGCCTTCCAAAACTCTGAAAGAGACCGCCCTTTTTCTATCGGGAAAATTCGAAAAAGGGGTCTACGGCGTCGAGAGGGGTTTGGAGCATGAGGCCTCGGTTGAAGATTTCATGTACCGGAAAAATTTCGTCAGCGCTTCCGCCGCGCAGGAGATTTATGAGAACCTGATGCGCCATGGAGTGACGATTTTCCACGGGATCGCCAGCTTTGAAGATCCCCACACGATCAAGGTCAGAGGGGAGAAGGAAGAGACGATCTACGGCGAGAACATCATCATCGCCACAGGTTCCTATCCCTATCATCCCTCCTCAATTCCTTTCGACGGCAAGCGGATCCATGACTCCGATACGATCCTGCAAATCCACAGGTTCCCCAAGTCCCTATGTATCGTTGGAGCGGGGGTCATCGGCTGCGAATACGCCACGATCTTTGCCACGATGGGCACGAAAGTCTATCTTGTCAATGACAAGGAGCACATCCTTCCATTCGTCGACCATGAGGTCTCGACGGATCTCGTCGCGCAAATGCAGGCGGCCAATGTCGAAATTCTGTTCAATAAGTCGATCGAGTCGATGACACCTGCAGCCACGGAAAAAGAAATGATCTCCGTGCGGCTCAAAAGCGGTGAGGCCCTGTCGGTCGATATGTTTTTGTTTGCCGCCGGAAGAAGCGGGAACATCAAGGAACTGCATTGCGACAAGATCGGGATCAAAGTCGGTTCGCGGGAACAGGTTTTTGTCGATTCGCAGTACCGCACCAACATCCCCCATATCTTCGCCGTCGGGGACGTGATAGGCTTTCCTGCGCTTGCGAGCACCAGCATGGACCAGGGAAGAGTCGCCGTCGCCCACATCTTCCAGACGCAGGACCTGGAGCACTTGCCCTCCCATTTTCCCTACGGCATCTACACAGTTCCGGAAGTTTCGATGGTGGGCATCACGGAAGAAGATGCCGTCAAGCGCAACCTCCATTTTTGCGTCGGAAAGGCGCGCTATGCGGACATGCCCCGCGGAAAAATCCTGGGAACCAAGAGCGGCTTTTTAAAGTTGATCTTTTCCAAAGACGAGCTGCGGATCCTCGGCGTGCACATCATCGGCCACTTGGCGACCGAACTCATCCACTACGGCGTGATGCTCGTCGAAGAAAAGAAAACGCTTCACGATCTCATCGGGCAGGTCTTCAACTTCCCCACCCTGCATGAACTCTACAAGTATGCAGGATACGACGGACTCAGCAATCACACCGGGCACAAGGTCAAGCCTTAAGATCTGTTGTGGAATGAAGTTTTTTATCGATGAATGCGACAAGCATCTCTTAAGGCGTGCCGAGCCACTGAATGAAGCTCTGGATCAGCGACCAGCGGGGGTGGGCATCCACGGGCTGCTGCCCCTCAATCCAATAGGAATACATTTCAGCGGAAAAACCCCTTTCATCTTTAAGGAACATCCAGTTCTGAAGGAAATGCATCCAATCAACTGTTCCTTCCTGCACAGCATAGGAAAAAAAGTGTTTGCCGATGCGGCCCTGATAATCGATGATTGTAAATTCGGGATGGGCCAAACACCATACAAAGGCGGAAAGATAGGACCAGAGCACAGCGTCCACCTCGCCATCAATGAGAGGTTTAAAGTTGCTCACCGAGACAGGCTCGGAGAGAGGAAAATGGCGGCTTAGGGTATCGTAGTAAGCTCCAATCCCTCCGATTTTCAGCCCTTGTGTCTGCACGACATCATCCAGATTGACAAAACTGTTTGTATTTTTAATTGGAACAATCAGGACATTGTTCTGTTCGAAAATGGGCTTCACAAAATCCATCTGAGTCAAACGCTGCTCTGTCATGACGAGCGCGGACATGGCGATGTCGTACTCCCCATTTTTTAATTGTTCGCCAATCCTTGAAACATCGATGGGAATGAATTCCAGATTGACGTCGAGATCCCGGGCAAGCTGGTAGGCAAAACTCACGTCGTACCCGGCCATCTCCCCGAATCGATTAAGGTAGCAGAAGGGAGTGTCCATGATGAAATATCCGACGCGCAGCACGCCCGACTTGAGAACCCTCTCCATGGGAGCAAGGGCTGGAAAGGCGGAAGGCGGGATAGGTTCTCCGGCATTATAAATTGTCGTCAGCGGGAGATCGGACATGACCTCGGAAACACGCAAATTCCTGTAGAGATAAGTAAAATTGTCATCGAATTTAAGCAGAGGCTTGACGAGTACGATCATCCCCCCAAAAAAGACAAAGCAAACGCTCGTGCGGCGAATCAATTGGCCCCATTTCACCTTCAGCAGTCCGTAATAGGCGCTCAAGATGAGGATGATCAATGTCAGCACGCTGGCGATGCTCAGCAGCACTTGGAAATTCATCGTGATCGCTGACGTTGTCAAAAACACCTGATAAGCTTCCACAGGGAAGTGGAATTTTTCGATCAAAAATGTGACCGCGGAGAAGCTCGATAATATGGTGCCAAATGACATCGGGAGCGTGAGCGCCATGACAAGGTATTCCTGGATCGACGTCAGAGGGTGGTGCGTATAGAAAGAAAGGAATATGATGAAGAACAGCATGAAAAAATTGCCCATCTGCCCAAAACTGAAAGAAAGGGGCAGGACTGTTTGGGCCGTATTGTCGAAATGTTTGCTGTCCATTTCATGGCGCTGGGAAAGTCTTTTGATCGCCTTGTAGATAAAGGGAAAGGCTAAGCTGGGCATCGCAGTCGCAAAGGGAATCAGGCACACATTTTTAAACTCCCTCATCACTTCCTTATACGAAAAATCCGTCAGCGAAGTGATCAGGGCGGGAAGGAACCAGAAGGTGAGAAATACTGTCCCCACGACGTAGATCGCGATGCATACCTCAACCTTCTCGAGATTATCGAATCGGGTGGTCCCAATGGCGACGGCGACATGGGAAAAAATGGCCAAGGGCGATGCCTTCGCGAGCCAATCGAATATCTTTTCAATCCCTGCATTCATCTGGGAAAGCAAATTCAGGACGTAGTCTTTCTTCTCGATGTTCATCACCGCAAGGCCGCCGATCATTCCGCACACCGTAATCGCAGGGACCATGTTGTTCGAGAGATCATAAAAGATGTTCTGAGGGACAAGAAGGGTGATGAGATTCATCGCGACCGATTTCGACCCGCTGGCGATCGGCTCCACAAAAATCAGCTGGGGAGTCGGAATGAGGGTCATCAGGCAGTAGACGACGCCGAAACTGACCGCCCAGAGCAGCACGAAGAAGATCCAACCCCGTTTAAACAGCTTTTTGGCGATCGTCGGCGACAAAGATCCCAACCCGTGGATCAGCAGGAACAGCAGATAAGGAAGGACTGCCATTTGCAGCAGCATGAAGAAGATCTGGCCGATAGGGTACAGGACGGAACAGTATTTGCCAAAAGAGAGTCCAATGAGAATCCCCAGCGCGATTGCTATGAGCACCTGATATCCCAAAGAGATCTTCATCCAGTACCATCCTTGACTTATGCCCAAACAACTTCAAAATCCGGGTTTCGGCTGCGCCAAAGCGGTGCGGTTAGATGATTGCAAGCGAACCCATCTTGCCAATATTGGGTCATTTGCGATCATTGAATCCCACCTACTTTCGCGTTGCCCAAAACACAAGTTTTGAAGTTGTTTGGGCATAACCTGTATATAATTTTTTTGTTGAATCTATTCAACATCTCACAATGTTTGCCCTTGTATTTTGGCAAGAATTTGTTATGATCGACCAAAATGCACATTGCCAGCGCGGTCCAGCGAAATTATGGAATTGAATGCTCAAATCAAGCTGGTTCCTGCTAGGCTCGTCCTCCAAAACGGCGAAGTCTACGAGGGATCCTCTCCTGATTGGTGCGAGGACGAAACATTCGGCGAAGTTGTCTTTACAACAGGCATGACCGGCTATGTCGAGTCCCTCACCGACCCCTCCTATGCAGGACAAATCCTCACTTTCACCTTTCCATTGATCGGCAATTACGGCGTTCCTGACCCAAAATGGTGGGAGTCTTCCAAAATCCACGCGCGCGGCGTCGTCTTAAGCGAAATCTCCTCATTCTGCGACCACCATCAGGCTGTCAAGACATTGGAACAATGGCTCTTAAGCCAGAATGTTCCCTTTATCTGCGGAGTCGACACGAGGGCCCTCACGAAATCCCTCCGCGTCAGCGGCGTCGCCCTCGGCGCGATCACGAAATCTAAAAAAAATCCCCGCAGCTTCCCCGACCCCAATCAGACCCACCTTGTCGCCACAGTAAGCACTAAGCAGGCGAAGGAATTGGGCAAAGGCAAAAAAAAGATCATCGCTGTCGACTGCGGCATGAAGGAAAATATCCTTCGCTCGCTGCTAAAATTTCCGCTTGCGATCAAACGTGTCCCTCACGATTACGACTATTCCGAAGAAGAGTTCGACGGAGTCTTCATTTCCAACGGCCCGGGAGATCCGATTGTCTGCAAAGAGACGGTCGCCATCCTGCAAAAAGTCCTGAAAAAGAAAAAACCCGTCTTCGGAATCTGCCTGGGGGCCCAGCTGCTGGCTTTAAGCATCGGAGCCAAAACCTACAAACTCCCCTATGGCCATCGCGGACAGAACCAGCCCTGCGAATACCTTGATTCCGGAAGATGTTATCTGACCTCGCAAAACCATGGCTACGCGATCGACGAGAAGACCTTGCCCAAAGAGTGGGAAGTCACTTTCCGCAACCTCAACGATTCCTCCGTCGAAGGGATCCAGCACCGCTCTCTGCCCTTCTCCGCAGTCCAGTTCCATCCCGAGTCCTCTCCGGGCCCTGTCGACACTTTGTGGCTCTTTGAAAAATTCTATCAATTACTTTAAGGCCTATGAAGAAAGCGAAGTCAGGAAAAATCAAACGATTCCAAGGTGAAAAAATCCTGATCCTCGGTTCCGGAGGCTTAAGGATCGGCCAGGCGGGAGAGTTCGATTATTCCGGAACGCAGGCTATCAAGGCCATCAAAGAAGAGAAGATCGCCACCGTCCTCATCAACCCCAACATCGCCACCGTTCAGACCGATTCCGAAATGGCCGACGAAGTGTACCTTTCTCCCCTCAATCCAGAAATCGTCGCCAAGATCATCGAAAAAGAAAGGCCCGACGGCGTTCTCCTTAGCTTCGGCGGCCAGACAGCGCTGAACCTCGGGATGAAGCTCGACCAGATGGGCGTTTTTAAAAAATTTAACGTCGCCGTTCTGGGTACGCCCATCTCTTCAATCCGTATGACCGAAGACCGCGACCTGTTCAAAAAAAGCCTCGCCTCCATCGGCATCAAATCTCCTAAAAGCATTGCTGTCTCGTCGGTCAAAGAAGCCTTGAGCGCAGCCCAGAAGATCGGCTACCCGGTCATGATGCGCGCCGGATTTTCTCTGGGGGGCCTGGGCTCTGGAAAGATCCAAAACAAACAGGAGATGGAGCTGCGCGCAGGCGAAGCCTTGAGCGGCGCCCCGCAGATCCTCATCGAAGAGTATCTCTTCGGGTGGAAAGAGCTCGAATATGAAATCGTCCGCGACGCCTTCGACAACGCCATCACTGTCTGCAACATGGAGAACATCGATCCGATGGGGATCCATACCGGCGAGAGTATTGTCGTTGCTCCCTCGCAGACACTCACCAACCACGAGTACCATAGCCTGCGCGAGATTGCCGTCCGCTCCGCGCGCCATTTCAATATCGTCGGCGAATGCAACATCCAATATGCGCTCAATCCAAAGAACGGCGACTACCGCGTGATCGAAATGAACGCGCGGCTCTCCCGCTCTTCCGCGCTGGCCTCTAAAGCCACCGGCTATCCCCTCGCTTTTGTCGCCGCCAAGCTCGCATTGGGCTTTTCTCTGGCAGAAATTAAAAACGCGGTGACAAAGAAAACCGTTGCCTTCTTCGAGCCCGCCCTCGATTACGTCGTCGTCAAGATCCCTCGCTGGGACATTCATAAATTCCGCTCGGCGGATCGCCGCATCGGCACAGAAATGAAAAGCGTCGGCGAAGTGATGGCGATCGGCAGATCCTTTCCCGAAGCTTTGCAAAAAGCGACGAGGATGCTCAACATCGGCGTTTCAGGACTCACCGACTATCCCCATCCGATCGAAAGCCCCAAGCACGAGATCTCCCGTGCGACAGACCGCCGCCTTTTCGCCCTCTACAATTTTTTCAAAAAGGGCGGTTCCGTCGATGAGGCCCACCATCTCTCCCAGATCGACCGCTGGTTCTTAAATCACATCCAACATATCGCCAAAATCGAACAAAAACTTTCAAAAAACCCGCTTAACGCCGCAACACTTTCAGAAGCCAAAAAGCTGGGCTTTTCCGATACTGCGATTGGATCGATTAAAAAAATCGATGCGCAAAAAGTGCGCCAGCAGAGAATCAAGCACGGCGTCGTCCCAGTCATCAAACAGATCGACACTCTGGCCGGTGAGTTTGACGCGCAGACGAACTATCTCTATCTTACCTATCATGGCTCCGTCCATGACATCCAGCCTGCGGCAAAACCTCCCGTGATCGTCCTTGGATCGGGGCCTTATTGCATCGGCTCATCGGTCGAATTCGACTGGTGCGCAGTCAATACCTGCCGCACCTTGCGTCAGATGAAAGAAGAAACGATCATCATCAACTCCAATCCCGAGACCGTCTCCACCGATTACGACGAATCCGACCGTTTGTATTTCGAGGAGTTGACGCTCGAGCGCGTCCAGGACATCGCCGACTTCGAACATCCAAAAGGGATCATCGTCTCCGTCGGCGGACAGATCGCCAACAACCTGGCTCCAAAACTGCACGCGCGGGGATATCCCCTGCTGGGAACCTCCGCCGCTTCGATCGACATGGCGGAAAACAGGCAAAAATTCTCCTCCCTGCTCGGCAAACTCGGCGTCGACCAGCCCGCCTGGCAGACAGTGACGCATCTTGCCAACGCCAAAAAATTCGCGCAGAAAAAAGGATATCCTCTCCTCATCCGCCCCTCCTATGTTCTGTCCGGCGCCGCGATGAACATCGTCTCCTCCGACGAAGAGCTGGAACGGTTTTTACTCGAAGCCGCCCTCATCTCTCCCGACCACCCCGTCGTCATGTCCCAATTCATCTCCGACGCCAAAGAATTGGAGATCGACGGCGTCGCGCAAGACGGAAAAGTTGTCATCGAAGCGATCACAGAACACGTGGAAAATGCAGGCGTCCACTCGGGCGACGCGACCATCGTCCTGCCCCCGCAGCGCCTCTATCTCGAGACGATCCGGCGCACAAAAAAAATCACGCGCGGCATCGTCAGGGCGCTTAAAATCACAGGTCCGTTCAATATCCAGTTCATCGCCAAGAACAATGCGATCCAGGTCATCGAATGCAACGTCCGCGCTTCCCGCTCCTTTCCATTTGTCAGCAAGGTGACGGATCATAACTTCATTCAGATTGCGACTCGCGTCATGCTCGGAAAATTCACCCCCGCCCCCTATGAAACTCTCGAGCTGGACTACGTCGGCGTCAAGACGCCCCAGTTTTCCTATGCCCGTTTGAAAGGCGCCAACCCGGTCGCCCATGTCGAAATGGCCTCGACCGGCGAGGTCGCCTGCTTAGGGCACGATCTTCTCGAGGCATTCTTCCTCTCCTGGCTCGCCACTGAACAGACGATCCGCCGCAAACGGATCCTCGTCAGCATCGGCGGAGACAAGAAAATCAAACTGCTCCAGCAGCTGCAGGAACTGGAAAAACAAGGCTGGGAAATCTACGCGACAGAAGGAACGAACGACTTCCTGTGCCAACATGGCATCGCCTCGCGCTGCGTCTATAAGGCCAGTGAAAAGATCGAGCCCAACGTCGCGACGCTGATCGCCGGCCAGAAGATCGATCTCATCGTCAACATTCCCCGCTCGTTTGGATCCAGCCACAAAACGGACGGCTTCACCATTCGGCGCCTCAGCATCGACCACCATATCCCGCTCATCACCAACCTGCAGATCGCGCAGGTTTTCCTGCAGTGCCTGGCTGAACTCAAAATGAACAAGCTCCCCATCCTCTCCTGGAGAGAATTCATTGAAACCAAGAAGGGCTACTCGATTTGAACTTCAAGAACAAACTCATTAAAAACACCGTCTCTCTCCTCAAGCCCAAATCGCTCAACCTGGGGGAAGAAAAACGCTTTCTCATTCTCTCTACTACGGGCCTTGGCGATACGCTATGGGGAACGCCGGCGATACGCGCCTTAAGAGAGTGTTTTGCGACAAGCTACATCGGCGTTGTCACTTCCCCCATCGGAAAAGCTCTGCTCCAGCATAACCGCCGCATCGATGAGATCATCGTGGCCAAAGACCCGCTCGCGAGATCACTCTTTTCTCTGTATCGCAGGCTCAAAGCCAAGAAGATCACCCACGTCCTGAACTTCCACACGTCTCAGCGCCCGATGCTGCCGCTGGCAGCCATCTTGGGCGCCCAGGAAATCATCGGCACGCACGGGATCAACAAAGGTCTGGATTTCCTGCTCACCCATCCTATCGACAACGTCCCGATGCACGAGATCCAGCGCCGCCTCTGCATCGTCGGCCAAGTGGGAGCCCATACGCTCGACTCGTCCATGGAACTCTTTTTAAGCCCCGAAGACGAGCGGATCGCGGATGCCTTCCTCGAAGAGCTTCACATTCCTTCCTATCTTCCCCTCATCGCCTTGCATCCCGGAGCAAAGGACGGGTTTAAACAATGGCCCGCCTCCCATTTCATCGAACTTGGCAACCGTTTGATCCAGAATCTGGGCTGCCGCATCATCGTCACAGGCACCCCGTCGGAAAAGCCGCTCGTGGAATCGATCTCCTCCCGCATTGAAGGAGCGTTCCCGGCGACCCGCCTCCCTCTGCTTGCGGCCGCAGCGCTGATCAAACGGATGGACATGATGATCGCCAATGACACAGGCCCGATGCATCTGGCCTTCGCGCAAAAAACGCCAACGATAGGCCTGTTCGCTCCCACCGATCCAAAACTGTGCGGCCCGTATTTCGTCGAATCCGCGCTTGCCATTGCAAAAAGGCCCACATGCTCGCCCTGCCTTCGCAAAAGCTGCCGCGAGCCCTTTTGCCTCTTGCAAATCGGCGTGCAAGAAGTTTACGATGCAGCTTTAAAACTATTTTATGAAACAAAAGGAGGCGGCGGCAAAAACACTGAAAGCAACCTTTTAGTGATGACTTAAAACTCGGCTTTGTACATTTTTTGCACTCATCTTCGGAGAGATGCTTCCTTCAGCTAAATGCAAAAATTGTACAAAGCCGAGTGAAAGGTTTCTCTTTAGCTTTTGCTCCCTTCTAAAAGAGCCAATTTATGAAAAATCCAATGCGGGGACGCAGCCTCATTTCAATCGAGGACCTGACCAAAGAAGAGATCCTCTTCGTTCTTAAAAAGGCGGACGAATTCAAAAAAAAGCGGCCCAAAGAACTTCTTAAAGGCAAAATCCTCGCCTCCTGTTTTTTTGAACCCTCGACGCGCACGCGCCTCTCCTTTGAATCGGCCATGCTGCGGTTGGGAGGCAATGTCATTGGGTTCTCCGACTCCGACTCGACCTCCGCCAAAAAAGGAGAGTCCCTCCACGACTCAATGAAAGTGATCGGACAGTACGCCGACATCCTCGTGGTCCGCCACCCCAGCGAAGGGGCGGCGCGCATGGCCTGCGAGTCCACTCAGACGCCCGTGATCAATGCCGGAGACGGGGCGAATCAGCACCCCACGCAGACTCTCCTGGATTTGTTCACCATCAAAGAATGCCATGGAAAACTCAAAGGATTGAATATCGCCTTAGTCGGCGACCTCAAATTTGGAAGGACCGTCCACTCCTTGAGCCTTGCGTCCTCCCATTTCGACATGCGCCTCTTCTTCGTCTCCCCTGAACAACTGACTCTGCCCGATGAAATCAGCCATGCTCTCAAGAAACGGGGCGTCAAGTTCTCATTCCACCGCACCATCGAAGAAGTGTTGGGAAAAGCCGACATCCTGTACATGACCCGGATCCAAAAAGAGCGCTTCGACCCTTCTGCCTATGAGAAGCTAAAAGACGCCTTCATCTTAAAAGAAGGGATGCTCGCCAAAGCAAAAAAAAATCTGAAAGTCCTGCATCCGCTGCCTAGAGTCAATGAGATCGAGACCTCGGTCGATAAAACTCCCCACGCCCGCTATTTCGAGCAGGCGGAAAACGGTCTCTATGTCAGAATGGCCCTGTTATCTTTGATCCTGGAATAAGGAGTTGACGATGTCCAAAACACTCTCTGTCGCCGCTATCAAGGATGGGACGGTCATCGACCACATTCCCGCAGGGGCGGCGGTCATCATCCTGCAGCTCCTCAAACTTTTTCCCGGAAAACATCGCGTCTCGCTTGGATTGAACTTCAACAGCACCTCGATGGGTTTCAAAGACCTGATCAAAATCGAAAACAGATTCCTCACTGAAAAAGAGGCGCATGACATTGCCGCATTCGCGCCCCACGCAACGATCAACACGATCAAAAATTACAAGCTCGTCAGCAAGCTATCCGCAAAAATGCCCGAAGAAGTAGCCAGGATCCTGGTCTGTCCCAACCTCCGCTGCATCACCAACTGCCAGAGCGCGGACACCCTGTTTCATGTCGAAGAGCACAAAAACCAAGTCCTGCTGCGCTGCCACTTCTGCGAAAAGATCTTCGAGCGCAAAGAAATCAAGGACTACCGCCCATGATCACGATCAAAGGCGCCGCCACGGCAGAAGGATCCGTCATCGACCTCTCCCTGGAATCAGACGAAGAGAGCGTGATCGACGCCAAAGGGCTGACCCTCCTCCCTGCCCTCATCGATTCCCACGTCCATTTTCGCACCCCCGGACTTGAACATAAGGAAAACTGGGAGACCGCGGCCAAGGCAGCTCTCTATGGCGGCATCACCACCGTCTTCGACATGCCCAATACAATTCCGCCGACAATTACGCTCGAGCGCCTGGCTGAGAAAGAAACCCTCATCCAACAGCAGCTGAAGAAAATCGGCATCCCGCTGCATTTCGGACTTTATCTTGGAGCCGACAAGTCGCATTTCGATCAAATCCAGCGCTGCAAGGACAGGATCGTCGGGCTGAAAGTATTCATGGGATCTTCAACCGGCAACCTTGTCATGGACGACGACAACAGCCTTCACGCCGCATTCAGCCTGGCCGCCTCCCATGATCTGCTTCTGGCCGTCCACGCAGAAGATGAGGCGCTGATCCACGAGAGAAAATCTCTCTTCGAAGGGCGCACAGACCCCAGGACCCATTCCGAGCTGCGCAACGACGAGGTCGCAGCTCGCGCGACGGAAAAAGCGATCGGCCTTTCGCGCCTTTATAAGACCCGTTTGCATATCCTGCATGTCGGCACCAAGCGGGAGGTCCAGATCATCAAACAGGCGAAAAAAGAAGGGCTTTCCGTCACTATGGAAACGACGCCCCACCACCTCTTTTTAACTGTTGACGACTACGCGAAATTCGGCACCAAAGTCCAGATGAACCCCCCTTTGCGATCGAAGGAAGACGCGGCCGCGCTTTGGCAGGCGATCCAGGATGGAGTGATCGACACGATCGGTTCCGACCATGCGCCGCATACGCTGCAAGAGAAAGCGCTCCCCTACGGGAAAGCCCCTTCCGGCATCCCCGGCGTCGAGACGACGCTGCCGCTCCTCCTCGACGCCTGCAACCAGGGAAGGATCTCTCTAAAGCAGATCATTTATTTGATGCGCCAGAGGGTTCAGCAAATCTACCGCCTCGATTCCAATGACGACTACGTCCTCGTCGACATGCAGAAAAAAATGTCCATCGACGAGAGCAAACTGAAGACCAAATGCGGCTGGAGTCCTTACGCCGGCAGAGAGCTGAAAGGCTGGCCCGTTTACACCATTCTCAAAGGGAAAGTCTATGAGCTTAAATAAACTTCCGCAGTGGTATCCGCAGCAGCCTGCGATTTACGACATCCACAAAACCTATCTGGAAAATGCCGCAGACGGACCATTTTTCAGCGGACCCCTCCCTAAAAGAGCGATGCCCCCCAAGGAAAAATGGATCGACTTTCTGGGCCACAGCGTCGCTTCCCCGATCGGCGTTGCAGCCGGCCCTCTTCTCACATCGCGATGGGTCGACCTGGCCGGAAAACTCGGATTCGATATTCCCATCTACAAAACGATCCGCTCGACGGAATATCCCTGCCATCCGCTTCCGAACATGGTCTTTGTCGACACCCACGGAATGATCAAACATCAAGCGCATCCCAAGTCCGCAACCCTTGTCATGAGCCCCTCTCCACATCTGGAAGACTTGGCCGTCACCAATTCCTTTGGCATGCCCTCCAAAAGCCCCCAATTTCTGATTGAAGACATCCCCCGCGCCAACGCCTCGCTTCAGGACGGTCAGGTGATGGTCGTCTCCGTCGGCGGCACTGTCCGCAGCGACTGCACCTTCCTGGAAGACTTCGTGAAAGCCGCAGAGCTTGCCAAAAATTCCGGAGCTAAAATCATCGAGGCCAACTTCTCCTGCCCTAACATCGACAAAAGCGAGGGATGCCTCTATATGACCCCGGCGACCGTCTTCGAAATCGGCAAAGCGATCGTAAGAGCCGTCGCTCCGATTCCCGTGATCATCAAAGCAGGGATCTTCTCCTCGGAAGAACAGATGCGGGATGTTTTCATTGCTGCGGCAAGGGCCGGGATCCGCGCCGTCGCCGGCATCAACACCGTCAGCATGGCCGTGATCGACGAAAAAGGGCAGCCGGCCCTCGGCCCCAAGCGCCTGACGAGCGGAATCTGCGGAGGGCCGATCCGCGAGGTCGCCCTGCAATTCGTCGAAACCGCCGCAAAAATCAACCGCCGCGAGAAACTCGATCTCACCCTGATCGGCGTCGGCGGCATCACTCTGCCGGAACACTTCGATTTATTTTTTAATGCCGGCGCCGATGTCGCGATGTCTGCAACGGGAATGATGTGGGATCCCTATCTTGCCGCAAGGTACCATCAAAACCATGCAAAAGGATAAACCCCGCCTTTAAATGATTTTAGGTGCCTCCCAAAGGGTGCTGAGTTTTTTCCGAAAAAAATTCAGACACCCCCTATATTTGAGGATAAAAATCAGCCAGGCTGAGCGGATTGAAATATAAAACAAGGTTAACAATATGATGACGCCGGAAACTAAAAGTCTTATCCTCGACCTCTACTCCATCGAAGCAATCAAATTCGGCTCTTTCACATTGAAAAGCGGGATCCAGTCGCCGATCTACATCGACCTGCGCCTTGTCATCTCTTATCCCCCTTTGATGAAAAAACTCAGCGCTTGCCTGAACAAACTGATCGCACAGCTCTCTTTCGACATGATCTGCGGGATCCCTTACGCTGCGCTCCCGATCACGACCGCCCTATCTCTTGAAGGCAGCCATCCGATGATCATGTGCCGCAAAGAGGTCAAAGACTACGGCACAAAAAAACTGATCGAAGGCAAGTTCGAAAAAGGACAGACCTGTCTGCTCATCGAAGATGTCGTCACCTCAGGGGCGAGCATCATGGAGACCGCGGCATCTTTGCGAAAACAGGATTTGGAAATTAACGACGCCATCGTCGTTCTTGACCGGGAACAGGGCGGCAAAGAAAAACTGATGGAAAACAGCATTGTGCTGCATCCTTTGATCAGCATCTTCGAACTTTTAAAAGTATTGTTTTATGAAAAGAAAATCTCTGAAGCGACCTTCAAGCAAGTCAACGATTTTTTAGCCGTCCCCGCAAAATAAAGCCTGGTATAAAATGAGCTCCATGCGCAGAAAAACTTATCTTGAGAGATCTTCTCTCTCCAAAAACCCCACGGCGAAAAAACTCCTTGCGTTGATGGAGGAGAAAAAAACAAACCTCTCTGTCGCAGCCGATGTGACAACATCTGCCGAGCTCTTAAAACTTGCCGACGCGATCGGCCCTGAAATCTGCGTCTTTAAGACCCACATCGACATCCTTGATGATTTTACTCCCGATATCACAAAAGAGCTCCGCAAGATAGCCGATAAACACCAATTTCTGATCTTCGAAGACCGGAAATTCGCAGACATCGGCAACACCGTGTCCTATCAGTACCGGGGCGGCGTTTATAAAATCGCCGACTGGGCCGACATCATCAACGCACACGTCGTCCCCGGCCCCGGCATCATCGCAGGACTCAAAGAGGTCGGACTTCCCAAGGGAAAAGCTCTGCTCCTCCTTGCAGAAATGAGCTCGGCAGGAACACTGGCCCAAGGCTCTTATACAGAGGCCGCAGTCAAAATGGCGGAAGAGAACCTCGACTTTGTGATCGGCTTCATCTGCCTCAAAAAACTCTCCGACAATCCCGGCTTCATCCACATGACCCCCGGCGTCCAGCTCGCTACCGGCAAGGACGCGCTCGGCCAGCAGTACCAGACTCCCGAATCCGTCATCAATGCAGGCACGGACGTGATCATCGTCGGCAGAGGAATCTACGGAGCAAATGAGCCCAAGTCGCAAGCGGTTCTCTATCGCAACGCAGGATGGCAGGCCTATGTCAGCTCGCTTGCCTGAAATTCCAAAGATTGCAGTCATCGTCCTCAACTGGAATGGCAAAAACGATACTCTCGCCTGCCTGGAGTCGCTGGAAATACTCACCTACCCAAATTTTGAAACAATCGTCGTCGACAACGGGTCGACCGATAACTCGGTTCCCGCAATATGCGCGCGATTTCCCAGGCACATCGTCATTCAGACCGGATCGAATTTAGGCTTTGCAGTAGGAAACAACATCGGCATGAAAAAAGCGATCGAGGGAGGCGCCGATCTTTTGCTCCTCCTGAATAATGATACGATCGCAGCTCCCGATCTCCTCGAGCGCTTTGTGGAGACATTCAAATCGCATCCCGATGCCGGGATCCTGGGTGCAAAAATCTATCTTTTCAACAACCGCGATACCCTCGACCACCTCGGCGGAATGTGGAATCGAAAAACCGGAACCTTCGAATTTGTCGGCCTTAGGGAAAAAGACGATCGGAGACAGTGGGAACTGCCGCAAGAGCTTGATTACGTCTGCGGAGCCTGCCTGATCGTCAGGCGCTCTGTCGTCGAGGCGATAGGCTATCTCGAACCGCGCTACTTCCTCATTTGGGAGGAGTCCGACTTTTGTTTCCGCGCCCGAAAAGCAGGCTTTAAAACGATCACTTCCCCTCAAGCCAAAATATGGCACAAGGTCTCCGCTTCCATCGTCGGTGGAAAGCCCCACTCGACCTATTTCTGGTGGCGCAACCGCCTACTCTGGATCGAAAGGAACTGCCCGCCATCCGAGAAGTGGAGCCTTTACCTGCGCGTCATCATCCCCGACGTCCTGCATATGGTGAAAATCCGGCTACTCAAAAAATTCCAGATTTTTTTGACGAAGCTGCTCACTCTAAAGAGCGATGTGAAAGAAAAAGAATTGAAGTTGCTGAAAAATCGCGCGGCACTCTGCGGAGTGCGCGATTATTTCTTCAGAAGATTTGGAAACGGCCCTTCCTGGATCTACAAAAAACACGATTAATACTTCGTATTCACCAGACGACCGTTCCTGAATAACAGCTGGAATTTGCGTTGCGTACTTTCATCGATATAATATTGTCCGTCTTTACCTTCAAAGAATTCAGCTCGAACAGGGATATTTTCAATCACCGGACAATATTTTCCATCCCCAACAGGTTGCACTCCCATCACAACAGGCCTGATGATCGTGCGGCCCTTAGGATCTTTCTTAAGAGTCTGCGCACCAATGGGCGCAAATCCTCTTTCCGATTTTACCCAGCTCATCCATCCGTTAGTGCGGCGGATATTTACTTTGGTAGCAACGCAGTTGTCATCGACGTATTCAAATAAATAAAGACCGCGAAGATCTTCTTTCACAGTATTGAAATTGAAGGATTGCCCATTATCGCCCGATCGGCACTCTACATCCCATCGGGAGGAGGCCTCAATCTTCATCTCCTCTCTTTTGGGATGCAGACTCGACAACCATTGCTCATATTCAATTGGCTCGCTCAGCGAGACATCGAAGATATATTTTTTCCCTGCACACATGACCACCGGCGCGGTATGCATTGTCCATTTGACTTTTCCCTCTGCAAAAGGGGGCTTCACTTCAAACAAAGCGCCCCGGGAATGGGAAACTTTTACTTTTTCGTATCCCACCTTAAAGCAATTCTCGAGAATATAAGAGATCCAGATGCAGCGCATGTCGCAACCATCTTCCAGAAAGCCTGTAGGCAGCGTTCTCTTGAAATAATTGAAGGCAGCCTTCATTTCCTCAATATTGTCAAACTGGGCTTTCTTCGGCTTTTGAGCAACCGCCTGTTGAATGCTCCTCGAGCTAAAATGAAGTCCATCCTCTACAAGCGAACTTGCCAAATGGGCGTCCTTTCTCCAAGCGATTAGGGGCGTGTTATCCTTCTCAAACCCGCATAGTTCTGGAACACCAGAAAATCGGTCCCCTTCTTTCAATGCATGTTCGATCATGGCAAGACCATGGATGATAAACTCATCTTCGCGAAGCGCGTCTTTGACCTGCATTTCAATTCTTTGAACGCTCAAGGAAACTATCGCCAAACCGTGTTCATCGACAAGACGTTGGAACTGAGAAGTCTTGGCAATTGCGGGATCAAAATGCGTCTTAAGAAACACCTGATTGCATTCTTCATCCCATTTCTTTTTTTCAGCTCCCCCTTTGTTCAAGGATCTTTCAAAAGTAGAAAGCAGTTCTATTGAATGATCGCTTTCGAGGGTCATCTTCGGAGTGGCAACGGCGACAGCTTCAAGAGTCCTCTGGGGAGAAGTAGTGGAAAGACCTTCCAGTGAGTTCCGAACAAGCAACTCCATTGAGGCAGGAGCTGCTCCTGAAGAGATTGTCTGAGAAGGTGAGAAAGCTAATGGATCCTTTTTTTCAACGTCAAGATTGAAAGCCATATTATCGACTATTTTAAATTATTTATTAATCGCAATTATATCATAAAATGATATTACAATTAAACAATTCACTATAAGATAAAATCAATAAAACCTGACGCTCCGCCAAGTAAATGTTTAATTCATTGACTTTTAAGACATTAGATGAGAAAATTAAACAAAGGCAGGCGCATGGCAACAAAACTACAGCTAATCAGCTCAAATACAGCTAATTCTAGTCAAACGCTCTCCCAAGCAGCAACAGCGTCTGATTTCTTTGTCTCCTTTCCCTCCGACCTGGAGCACACAATTGAATTCTTATTATCTGACAATGAATCACTTGCAATACTATCTCAAGCGGTTCAGCCAACACCCCGAAACGATCCTCTCGTCCGCAAAATCAATTTGGCTTTCGCTGCCAATACGGACTCCAGCCTCAAAGCAAAACTGCTGATCGAATCCAACACCATCGAGCTTCATCCGACCCTGAAAGGGCGCCCCATCGAAGAGATCCTGCCTTATGTTCTATTCGAGCTGTGCAACGCATCAGTGAAAGACGAGGTAGATACTATCCTGCGACAAGCCCCTTTGCAGGATACAGATGCTTTTGTGGAGCAGATCGAACGCTTGGAATATACCAGCGCTCAAAAAACCCATGCCCTCGTCAGTAAATGGATATTGCAGCAGAAATGCCCGCAGGAGACCCCCTACGGGAACGTGCACAACAACTTCAAGGACCATTACCTTCTGCAGCAGCTTGTGGGCCATTCGGAATCGATCGCTCTCCGCTACTCCGGTATCCTTGATCCTCACGCCGAGGCTTTCAAGGGGACATGGCCCTGCGCAGTTTCTCCCGAAGCATCGCCAATCCTGCAGATGATCCTCGAAATGAAGTCCGTTCTGCAGAACCCCTTTTCCGAGCAGGATAGGGCGAAAGCCCAATTGAGGATCGACAGCCTCCTCCAGCGCATCGAGCGGATGGAGCGGGACCACCCCGATGCCAAAGAGGTTCTCTCTCTTTTGACTAACGCCCGGTTTGCCGCCAAAACCTAAAGGGTTATCCCGCCGCATTCCCATCGCCCTCCAAACCTATCCATTTTCATTCACTTTTTATTTCCGCAGCGGATTCAATTTGACGGGGGTTTCCCAAACTGATATAAATAAGTTATGGCCAAGTGAAATTTGCTTTCCTAGAGCCAAACCAGTCCTTCAATCTCAAGAGTGTGCCTGCCTTTAAGGCTGCTCCCTCTGAAAAACCTAACTAGAAGATATGGGTAACTGCTCCGTTCTTTCAATTTCCTCGGATCGTTTTTCGCTCCGCCGTTTGATGGTATTCCTCTCCCTCATGCTTTCTCTTTTATGCCTCACGGGCTGCGAACATAACATGATCATCATCAACGAGGTGGATGAGAGAGAGGCCAATGAGATCGTCGTCTTTCTCGCCAGCAAGGGAATTGCGTCTGAAAAAGTTGCCGCTGTCAGCGCAGCTCCAGGCGGTGCGGAAACCGGGCAGAAATACAGCATTTCCGTCGATTCGAGCAAAGCTACCGATGCGATGGCCATCCTCAATCAAAATGGACTTCCACGCAAAAAAGGCACGACGCTCCTCGACCTCTTTGCCAATACGGGATTGATGTCTTCCGATAAGCAGGAAACGATCCGGTACCAGGCAGGCCTTGCAGAGCAGCTCGCCAATATGATCCGCAAGATCGATGGCGTGATCGACGCCGACGTGCAACTCTCCTTCCCTGTCGAGTCGACGACTCCTGCCCTCCCCGGCTCAACACAGGCGGCGCCTAAAAAAATCACCGCGGCGGTCTATGTCAAGCATCAGGGGATCCTGGACGATCCCAATAGCCACCTCGTCACCAAGATCAAACGGCTTATCGCAGGAAGCATCACCGGCCTGGATATCAACGACGTCACAGTTATCTCCGACCGTTCCCGCTTCACCGATGTGACGCTGACTCCCTCTACCGAGGCTTTAGAACCCAAAGCCAAAGAATATGTCAGCATCTGGTCTATCGTGATGAGCAAGAGCTCAGCCAGCCGATTCCGCTTCATCTTCTTCCTCCTCATGGTCTGCGCTATCGTTTTCGCTCTGATTCTCGGATGGATGTTCTGGAAGTTCTACCCTATCTTAAAAAAACGGGGCGGCTTCAAGTCTCTCATGCACCCCATTCCTCTGGACGAAAGTGAAACTCCAAGCGAACTCCCCCGCAAGCCCCTAGAGGAAAAGAAGTAACCGCTATCTATGGATACTACCGCTCTGATCGTATGGCAGTCTTTTTTGCGCACGTCACCTGCCGATCGGCGAACATCCCTGCTACGCTGCGTTTCTCCGGAGCTTTCCGCTGAGCTTGATACCCTTCCCGCTCTTTCGTTTGATCCCAGAGAAGGCTTCGAACCGTTAGAAGAGGAACTCTCGCGGATCCACTATTCATGGCTGGCTCCTTTTCTCCGTTCTCTCCCCGAAAACGAGATCAAGCTTTTCCTGTCTTCTTTAACTCCCGAGCAGATCAAAGGGCTTAAGCAATCGCTGCTGCTGTCGAACATGCTGCCGACCCCTTCCCCTCTGGGAAAATCCTACCTTAAAAAGACTCTCTTCGAGATGATCGCCGCAGAAGACCTGTTGCCGATCTCCTGCCTGCCCGAAGACCCCTTGAACGGTTTGCTCGACCTAAGCCAGACGGAACTTGCGTCTCTGATCGACCTGCTCAGCATGCACGACCTGTCGATCGAGATCCGCCACATTATCGAAACATCCAAGCTCAAAGAAATTAATTCCCTTCTCACCAAAGCCCAAACTACTTTTTTAAAAACGCTTCTGCATAAAAAGGAACCGGTCTCATTTAAGAAAATGGGACTGCTCGGATGGAAAGGGGACAAGGACGGACTGCGCTCCATGCTGCTGCAAAGAGGAATCAACCGCATCGCCAAGTCCCTCTATGGGAAAAATGCAAGCCTGTTATGGCATGTCGCCCATCGCCTGGATGCGGAAAAAGGGCAGTTGCTGATAAAACTTTGCACAGCTCTTGACCACCCGCGGGCTTCGGCCCTGCTCAGCGATCAGGTCGTCGAGCTCATGAGCGCCCTAAAAAACAACAACCCCCAGCAGAATCTATGAAATTCTTCTCACTCATTTATCAAGGGGAGATCCATCCCGCGACGGAAGACAAGGTCATCCCTGCCGAAGACTTCAGCACCCTGATGGAGGCCGGCGAGATTCTCAATCGGGCGAAAGAAGACGTCGATCATTTTAAAAAGCAGGTAGAGAAAGAGTGCCAGGAACTCAAAGAGAAGGCGAACGAGAAGGGGTTTTCCGAAGGATTGGCCCGATTTAACGAGCACCTCGTCCATTTTGATAAACAACTGCGCGTGATCCGCAGCGACCTGCAGAAACAGATCCTTCCGCTGGCCCTCAAAGCCGCCAAAAAAATCGTCGGCGAGCAGCTCAGCTTAAATCCTGAGACCATCGTCGAAATCGTCATCCAGACGCTGGCCCCTGTCATCCAGAACCATCGCTTCAACATCTACGTCAACAAAGTCGACAAAGAAATTCTGGAGGCCCAGAAGCCCAAGATCAAAAACATTCTGGAACAAGTCCAGGTGCTCACCATTCAGGAGCGCAATGACGTGGCCCCCGGCGGATGCATCATCGAGACCGAGAGCGGCATCATCAACGCCTCGATCGAAAACCAATGGCGTGCCCTCGAGTCGGCCTTTGAAAAGTACATGAAATCTTAAAGAATTTCTGAAAATAGGCCCTTGATCCTATCTCACTATCCATCAAACTTGCTTTTTACGTCTTTTCACTCAAATTTTAATGATGCTGCGTGTCCTGCTTGTTTAAGTATGTGCTGCGCAGCCTCTCTAAAATTGGCAAAAAAAATCCTCTTTGATTAGTGAGATAGACTCTTTTTCTTTTAGAGAAAATCCCCCAAATGTAATAAATTCAGGGATAGCCCATTTGTTTTCTCGTTCTTTTGCTCGAGAATATGCAGAATGGTTATCCCCAAATCACTTCAAAACTCAAGGTTTGGGCAACGCGGAATCGGGTGGGCTTCAATGATCTCAAGTGACCCCATATTGCAAATATTAGGTCCTTTGAGATCATTGAAGCGCGTCGCTTGGACGCAGCCAATCCTTAAGTTTTGAAGTTGTCCGGGTATATATGCGAACACGGTTGTCTCAACATGCAAAGACGTAAGATCATTCTTTTTCTTCTGATGGCGCTGGTGCTCATCGGATTCGGCTCAGAGGCCCTTTGGGCCCAGGACGCTCCCAATCCCCCGGGAGCGCCCAACATCAATACTCTGATGCCCCCCAACCCCACGACTAGCGGACTCCCTCCTCCGTCCATGGTCGAAGAGCTCACCGCGATCACCGCGCTCTCCCTGCTCCCGTTTGCTATCATGCTCCTCACCTCTTACATTAAAATCGTCATCGTGCTCTCCCTTTTGCGCAACGCGCTCGGCGTTCAGCAGTCCCCTCCCAACCAGGTCTTGAGCGGTATCGCGCTCTTGATGACGATCTATGTCATGTTCCCGACCGTCCTCTCGATGTACAAGGCCGGAGAGGAATATTTGAAGAGGAAGCCCCCGGAAACACTCTTCTCGGCGGAAAGCGCCCAGTACGTCATCGATGTGATGGATGTCAGCAAAGAGCCGCTGAGGGAATTCCTCCAGAGGAACACCACCGGAAAACACATCGCCGGCTTCTACCAGCTCGCCTACCGTTCCTTCCCGGAAGAGTTCCGCAAAGACTTGAAACCCACCGACTTCATCGTTATCATCCCCTCCTTCATCACGACGCAATTGAAGGCGGCCTTCGAGATCGGCGTATTGATCTACCTTCCCTTTTTCGTCATCGACCTTGTGACGTCGAACATCCTCCTGGCGATGGGGATGATGATGTTGTCCCCCCTTACGATTGCGCTGCCGCTCAAGCTGCTGCTCATCGTCATGGTCGACGGTTGGACCTTGATCATTCAGGGTCTTGTGCTATCATTCAGGTAAAAAGATACCAAGGAAAGAAGAGATGTATGCTACCGAGATCTACCAACTCTCCTACCAGGCGCTGCTGCTGATCCTGATCCTTTCCGGCCCGCCGATTTTGATCAGTACGATGCTCGGCCTGATGGTCGCTATCTTCCAGGCGGCCACGCAGATTCAGGAACAGACCCTTTCCTTCATGGTCAAGCTCTTCGCGGTCATCATGGTCCTTCTTTTCATGGGAGGATGGCTGGCCTCGCAGATCATGGCGTTTACCAACAATATATTTTTGAACTTTCCGAAATGGTCGTCTTAGAACTTAAGAAATGTCAACTACAGATTCCTACCTCACATTTTTCTCAGCGCTGACCGACTTTGCGCCCATCTCCGCGCTGTCCCTCTTTTTCCTGGGGATGATGAGGATAGCTCCTGTCATTTCCATGGCGCCCTTTTTCGGATCGAAGACCCCAAGCCCCATAAAAATGGGACTATTGATCGCCCTCACAGTCATCATGCTTCCTCATATGGCGCTGACGAGCACGACGCTGATCGGGTTCAACACGACCTTTATTCTACTGTGCGCAAAAGAGCTGTTCATCGGATTCATCCTCGCGCTGCTGGTCTCTATCCCCTTCTATATGGCGGAATCGGCAGGCGTGACAATCGACTTTCTGCGCGGCTCCTCTTCCCTGCAGGTCACCGACCCGTTCATGCAATCCCAGGCCTCAGACCTCGGCATCCTTTATAACTTTGTTCTGATCGTGATTTTCTATCAGATCGACGGCCCCTTTTACTTTTTCAGCGCCCTCTTCGACACCTACACCATCATTCCGGCCGACGTGTGGGTGCCCATCCAGTTTTTCAGCTTCAACCATCCTTTCTGGCAAATGATCTGGGGCCTCACTAACAAGGTCATGGCTGTCGGGATCCAACTCGCCGCTCCCTCGCTGCTTGCGATCTTGATGACCGAGATGTTCCTGGGGATCGCCAACCGACTGGCCCCGCAAGTTCAAATTGCGTTCTTAGGGATGTCGCTCAAGTCCCTCATTGGGCTGGCGATGCTCTGCGCCGGATGGTTCTTCATCCTGCAGCAACTCAACAAACAAACTTTCCTGTGGCTCACTGAAATGAACAAAGCCGTCCAGGGATTGGCGTATTGACAATCCTTCCGCATCAACTTTTTTTTCACTCTTTCTAATTTTTTATTGACTCAATTTCAACGAATAAATAGATTCCATAAATACGTACGGCGCAAAGGTCGACGCATTTCATGAACTCGTTTTCATGAAGAAAACAGATCTTTGTAGATGAAGGGACGCGTTTGCATACAGGCAAACATATACGCCCTCGAAAAAAGTGCCGTCAGTTTTTAAATCCTGTGCGACAACGGAAATTCGATCGAGAGACATCTTAACAGATCGCGTTTCAAAACAGGAAGAAGAATTTTTTAATGATCCAAACCCCAAGGGAATCTGTATGCAAAGGAACCTAAGCAAAATGCTGCCCATCGCTGCGACATCGCTTGTTGCCCTGACAAGCATAGTCAATGCGGACGATGCACAAACTCGCAATCTTGAGAACCGCGTCACCGCGCTCGAGCAGCGCAAAGGCGCAAGCGGGATGATCAATCCTCAGGGCCGCCCGCAAGTTAAAGACGGCGCAGACTTGTTTGTCTTCGGCGACCTGATCTACTGGAATGCTCATGAGAACGGCCTAAACTACGCGGTCGAAAACGATGACTCGAGCACAAATATCGCAGACGCTGAAGTCAAAAACATCCATGGAAAATGGAACTTCGGATTCCGCGCCGGGGTCGGCTATAACTTGCCGCATGATGGATGGGACGTCAGATTGACATGGCTGCGTTTTACAGATAACGGCGGCAAAAAGACCAATCCCGATGAAGATGATTTCATCTATCCGATCATGGCAAGCGCGTCTAACCCTCTTGTCGGAGACGCCGCTCAGTACAAAACCCGCAGCCGCTGGAACCTCAGCCTCAACCAGCTCGATTTGGACATGGGCAGAGAGTTCTTCGTCAGCAAGTGGCTGACGCTCCGTCCCCATTTTGGCTTAAGATCGGATTGGATCCACCAAAAATGGAAAGGCGAGTATGAGAATAAGGCCAACGACGATGAAATCGAAGTCAGATTCAAAGACCATTGGTGGGCGATCGGACTCGAAGGCGGGCTCGACACGCAATGGGGCCTTGGCAATGGCTGGAGCATCTTCGGCAACCTGACAGCGGCGATCCTCTATGGATTCCACGATCTGGACGTCGATGAGGAAAATGAAGTCAACGAAGTCGAGACCGAATTTGCCGATCTCGATCAAACCTATCGCATTTCTCACCCCATCCTGGACCTGCAGATGGGATTGCGCTGGGACAATATGTTCGATGGCGACAGATTCCATTTGGGTCTTCAGGTTGGCTGGGAACACCACATTTACTTCAGCCAAAACCAATTCCCGAAATTCTATGACGACACAAGCGCCGGAATGTTCGTCAGCAATCAGGGAGACCTGACTCTCCAGGGTTGGACATTCTCCGCACGCTTCGATTTCTAATCGGGCAAACAATTTTCCTCCTTGACCCGGGTTTCTCTTTGTAAAAGAAGAAAAATCCGGGTTTCTTTTTTGCATCGATTTTTCCCCCTTCATCAACTCTGTATCTCTTGTTTACTACGCGTTCATAAAATCCTGTCCGCGCGCGCTCAAAAAATGCTCGAGAAAATATCTGCAAACGAGGTACAACATTACCCTTTAGACGATTGAGCTATTTGCAAAACTCGCTTCGCCGTCCTGGTTTGATAATCTCTTTTATTAGCGGTGAAAAGCAGGGCACGAATGGAGTTTTGCACGTCGCCCAAGTGATTAGCATGGCCAAATTAACGATCCAAACTTTAGGGGGATCCTTATGCAAAAAAACATGAAAAATATGTGGTCTGCAGCGGCTGCTTCTCTTGTCGCTGTGACAAGTTTAGTGAACGCTGACGTCGACAGCGCGCAAATGCGCAATCTGGAAAACCGCGTCAATGCTCTTGAGCAGCGCAGAGGAGCAAGCGGGATGATCAACCCTCCCGGCCGTCCTCAAGTCAGAGATGGCGCCGATCTTTTCATCTTCGGCGATCTCATCCTGTGGAACACGCACCAGAATGGCATGCCTGTAGCTGTTGTCAACGATGACACCTCGATCAACCTCTCCGATTCAACTGTAAAAACGATCCATTCCGATTGGGACTTCGGCTTCCGCGTCGGCGTCGGCTACAACCTTCCTCACGATGGATGGGACTTGAGCCTTTCCTGGATCCGTTTGTACACAGACGGACACAGACGCATCCATGCGCATGACGATGATTTCATCTTCCCTTCCCGCATACATCCTAACGACCCGATTGGCGGCGCCAATACCTGCCAAAAAACACGCAGCACCTGGCATGTGCGCTTCAACCAGCTCGACCTGGATCTGGGCCGCGAGTTCTTCGTCAGCAAATGGCTGACTCTCCGTCCGCACTTCGGATTGAGATCTGATTGGATCCGTCAAAAATGGGAGACCAACTACCGCAACTTCGCAAATACTCCCTTTCCTAACAAAGTGGAAGCGGAATACAAAGATGAGTGGTGGGGCATCGGTCTTCAGGGCGGACTCGACACACAGTGGGGCCTTGGCGCAGGCTGGAGCCTGTTCGGCAACGTTGCTACTGCGATCGTCTACGGATTCCATGACATCGACTACGAAGATGAAGACACCCCTGCCGGACAGCAGACAGACTCCCACGGCAAATTTGCTGACGTCGACCAGACCTATCGCATCTCCCATCCGATCCTTGATCTGATGATGGGATTGCGCTACGACCACATGTTCTACAACGACCGCTTCCACTTGGGACTGCAGCTCGGTTGGGAACACCACGTCTACTTCAGCCAGAATCAATTCCCTGTCTTTACTGACGATGTCGCCGACGGCATTTTGGTTTCCAACCAGGGTGATTTGACATTCCAGGGCTGGACGCTCGCCGTGCGCTTTGATTTCTAATCGGCATCCGCTGATCTGAAAATCCAACCCGGACTTTTCCTTCCATCGGGAAGAAAAAAGTCCGGGTTTCTTTTTGTCCACATGGAATCAGAAGTGTTCGCGCATGACGGTGCCGCGCACCGAATGAGAAAACCGCAACTTAGATCAGTAAGAGAGAGAGGGACGCAAAAGAAGGATGACTTCCTTCAGGGCATCGATGAAGATGTCGATCTCTTCGATGGTGTTATAAAGACCAAAAGAGATGCGCGTCAGGGAGGACACGTTGAAGCATTTTAAGGTCGGCTGGGCGCAAAGCTGTCCAGTGCGCACAGCGATGCCGCGGATGTCCAGCAAAGTGCCGATGTCCAACGGATGCAAGCCATCAATGATGAAACTGATGATCGCCCCTTTCTTGGGAGCGGTGCCGATGATGTGCAGTCCTTTGACTTCGCTTAAGCGCTTGGTCGCATACTCGAGAAGATCCTGTTCCCAGGAAGCAATCCGGTCGCGGCCTAAAGACTCGATGAACTCGATCGCCTCTCCCAGGCCGATCACCTCGGCGATCATGGGAGTGCCTGCCTCGAACTTTAGCGGCGGATGTTGAAAAGTGGAAGACTGCAGCGTGACCTCGTCGATCATGTCCCCGCCGCCTTGATAAGGAGGCATCTTTTCCAATAACGCCTTCTTCCCATACAAAACACCGACGCCGGTCGGACCATAGGCCTTATGGCCTGAAAAGGCATAGAAATCCGCCTTGAGCTTCTGCACGTCGATGGGCATGTGGGCAATGCTCTGCGCGCCGTCGATCAATACCTTCGCGCCCCTGGCATGGGCCCTGCGGATGATCTCTTCAATGGGATTGAGCGTTCCTGTGGAATTGGCGATATGGGCCACGCTGACGATCTTTGTGCGGTCGCTCAGCAGCTTATCGAATTCTTCGAGAACGAGCTCCCCTCGCTCATTGATCGGAACGAATTTGAGATGCGCTCCTTTTTCCTCGCAGATGAGCTGCCAGGGCACGATATTCGAATGGTGCTCCATCGCGGTGATCAAAACTTCATCGCCCGGGAGTAAGAACCCCTTCCCAAAAGAAGAGGCCACTAAGTTGATCGAATCGGTCGTTCCTTTGGTGAAAATGATCTCTTCGACAAAGGAGGCATTGAGAAACTCCTTGATCTTTTGACGGACGTCGTTGTAGCGCGTCGTCGCCTGGGCGGCAAAATCATAGACGGAGCGATGGACGGTCCCGTACTGCTCCTGATAGAAGCGGTTCATCCCTTCGATGACCCTGCGGGGCTTCTGAGTGGTGGCAGCCGAGTCGAAAAAGATGAAGGGCTTTCCATGCAAAAGCTGTTGCAGCATGGGAAATTCTTGCCTTACTTTCCAAACATTGAATTCGCCGGTGCTCCCCGTCATATGACCTCGCTTGCTTTTTGTGCCGGATTTAGCGGCGGATTGCAGCAGTTGAAAAGCGGATCGGTCACAATGCTCCTGATTTCAAGTACGCTTCAACTTTTCCCTGCATATTTTTAAGAAGCGAATCATACGGAATCGCGTCGATCATTTCACGACAAAAACCGCTAATGAGAAGATGTCTGGCGGTATTGGAGTCGATTCCGCGCGTGCTCAAATAGAAAAGCTGCTCCGCGTCCAGCTGCGAAACAGTGGCGCCATGAGAGGCTTTGACGTCATCCGCAAAAACCTCCAGGTTAGGCTTGCTGTTGGCAATCGCCCCCTGGCTTAAAATCAGGTTGTTGTTGAGCTGATAGGCCTCTGTCTTCTGCGCCTCGCTTCTCACAAGGATCTTGCCTTCGAAGCTCGATTGGCTGATATCATTCAGAACCCCTTTGAACCGCTGCATCGACCGGGTGTGAGGAGCCTCGTGCTCAATCGAAGCGTGCGTATGGGCCGTGCGGTTTTTATTGAGCATCCACAGACCGTTTAAATTGGCCTCGCTGTTCTCTCCTTTCAGAACAACGCGGTAGCTCTGCCGGACAGCCTTTCCTCCGAGCGTCACGCTAAGTGAGTTGAGCCGCGCATGCTTCTTCAAAGCAGCGCGCACCGATTCCATATGCCAGGCGGGCATGCGATCGACGATCGTCAGCAGATCCAGGCTTGCACCCTCATCCAAAGAGATCTCTGTCGACGGCACATGAAAGTGGAAGGCGGAAACATTCAGCTCTTTTGCAGTGACGACGCAGCGCAGGCTGCTCTGCGCGCCCAGGACAAGGTGGAGGCGGGGAGCTGTCAGCTGCGGCAGCTCGCCTGTTGCAACATGCAGACATTGCAGAGGAGCTGTCATTTCCAGTTTGGGAGGAAGGTAAACGAACGCCCCTTTCAGGTGCAGGGCGAGGTTGAGATAAGCGAAGGGATCTTTCTCTTCCTTGAGAGAGCGCGTCAGATGGCTTTGCAGGAAACTGCCGTGCGTGCAGATCGCCTCGTCCAAAGAGAGCAGCACCGTCTGGGGAGAAAGAGCTGAGGTGTCGCTCAATTCAGGAGAATACGCCCCGTCGATAAAAACAATGTGGGAGTGCGCGCATTCCGGAAGGATAGCATCGGAAAAAAGAGATTTATCGATTGTTTTCAATGCAGGCGCATCAAACGAAGAGAGATAAAATTCCCTTAAGTGCACATAGCGGAAAGCCTCATGGGATTTAGAGGGAAGCCCCGCTTCGGAAAAACGCTGCCAGCTCTTCTCCCGGAAGCTTTTTAAGGCATCCGTCGGAGGAACTTTCTCGAAATGGCCCAGAAGATGATTCAAAAAAGTTTGTTCAGACATAGAGCCAATCATACCCTTTTTCTTCCAGGGTGAGGGCAAGCTCAGGACCGCCCGACTGCACGACCCTGCCGTCGATGACGACATGGACAAAATCAGGTCGGATATAATCGAGCAGGCGCTGGTAGTGGGTGATCAGGATGAGGGCGTTGTCGGAGTTCATCAGAGAGTTGACCCCTTTGGCGACGATGCGCATCGCGTCGATATCAAGACCTGAATCGGTCTCGTCGAGGATGGCAAGCTTGGGCTCTAAGACGGCCATTTGGAGGATCTCATTGCGTTTCTTCTCACCGCCGGAAAAGCCTTCGTTGAGGTTGCGGTGCTTGAACTCGCTGCGGACATCGACAGACTGCATCTTCTCATCGAGGATCCTGCTGAACTCCTCTTCCGAAATAGCGGATTTGGACACCGCTTTGAGCCTAGCGTTGTAGGCGGCATGCAGAAACTGCAGGTTGGAGATCCCGGGAATTTCCACAGGATACTGGAAGCTCATGAACAGGCCGAGGTGGGAGCGCTCCTCCGGATCGAGTTCGAGGATATTCTGCCCCTCGAAAAGCACTTCTCCTCCAGTCACTTCATACGCAGGGTCGCCGGCGAGCACTTTTGCAAGCGTCGATTTTCCAGCGCCGTTGGGGCCCATGATCGCATGGATTTCCCCTTTGCGGACTTTGAGGTTCAACCCCTTCAAAATCGCTTTTCCTTCTACAGTTGCCTGTAGATCTTTGATCTCCAACATGTTTAAAGGTCCTTTTCTAACCACTGATTAATAATCGCCGTTCTATCCGACCGAGTTCTCCAGCTTCAGCGTCAAGAGCTTTTGAGCTTCGACGGCAAATTCCAAAGGAAGTTCGCGGATCACATCTTTACAGAATCCGCTGACGATCATGTTGATCGCATCTTCCCGTGAAATTCCACGCGCCTGCAGATAAAACAGCTGTTCTTCATTCATTTTCGAGGTGGAAGCCTCATGCTCCACCTGTCCCGTCTGGTTCGCCACTTCGATGTAAGGGAACGTATTGGCCGAGCAACGGTTGCCCACCAGCATCGAATCGCACTGCGTATAATTGCGCGCATTCTCTGCGCGCGGGCCCATCTTGACAAGGCCCCGATAAGTATTGTGCGAGCGGTCGGCGGAAATCCCCTTGGAGACGATGGTCGAGCGCGTCTTTTTCCCTAAGTGGATCATCTTGGTTCCCGTGTCGGCCTGCATCATCCCGTTAGTGAGGGCCACAGAGTAAAATTCGCCGATCGACTCATCCCCCTGCAAAATGCAGCTGGGATATTTCCAGGTGATCGCAGCTCCCGCTTCCACCTGGGACCAGGTGATCTTCGAGCGAAATCCCTGGCATCTTCCCCGCTTGGTGACAAAATTGTAGATCCCGCCAAGACCGGTTTCAGGGTTGCCGGAGTACCAGTTCTGCACAGTGGCGTATTTGATCTCGGCGCGATCCAAAGCGACCAGCTCGACGACGGCCGCGTGCAATTGGTTGTTGTCGAAGGCAGGAGCGGTGCACCCTTCGAGATAGCTGACATAGGAATCTTCTTCTGCAATGATCAAGGTCCTTTCGAACTGGCCGCTCTGCTTGTCGTTGATGCGGAAATAGGTCGACAGCTCGATCGGGGAACGCACCCCTTTGGGAATGTAGACGAAGGAACCGTCGGAAAAGACCGCGGAGTTCAATGCAGCAAAATAATTGTCCCCAATTGGAACGACGCTGCCGAGATACTTTTCAATCAATTCAGGGTAGAGATGGACAGCTTCGGAAATCGGACAGAGGACGACGCCCGCCTCTTTCAGCGTCTTCTGAAAAGTCGTGCCGAGAGAGACCGAATCGAAGACCACATCGACGGCGACATTGGTGAGCCGCTTCTGTTCGTCAAGAGGGATCCCGAGCTTCTCAAATGTCTTGAGGATCTCAGGGTCCACCTCATCGAGGCTGGACAGCGACTGCTTTTTTTTCGGCGCGGAATAGTAACAAATCTCTTGATAGTCGATCGGAGGATGGCGCAGGTTCGCCCAATCGGGCTCTTGCATCTCTTTGAATTTGGCGTACGCCTTCAACCGGAATTCGAGCAGAAATGCAGGTTCGTTCTTTTTGGCTGAGATCGCGCGGATCGTCTCTTCGGAGAGTCCCTTAGGAATCGCGTCTGTCTCGATCGGCGTGACAAACCCATACTTATATTCGGCGCGCTCTTTGAGGAGCTCCTCAGTTGACATGATCGTATCCTAAATTTTAAGAAGTATAGGATATCATCTAAGAGGGGATTTTCTCAATGATAGAACACCTTATGATAAGGCCCTCGGGGACAGCTTTTCCATGTGCGCCTCGGCTTTGGCCAGGTGTTCCGGAAGGTCGATCCCAAACACCTCGTAATCAGTTTCATGCACACGGATGCGCAAATTATTGTAAAGGAACCTCAGCTGCTCGAGCTGCTCGGCCGTCTCGATCGGGCACGGCTGTAAAGTAGAAATTTTTCTTAATGCCTCGCGCGTATAGGCGTAAAGACCCACGTGCTTGAAATAGACCTGTTGCTTAAAGTCGGAGACATCCCGGTAAAAAGGGATCGCGCTCCGCGAAAAGTACATGGCGAAACCGCTGTGGTCGCAAACGATCTTGGCGAATTGGGGACTCGTCACTTCTTCTGATTTTGTAATCCTCTTCTTAAGGGTCCACAGATCGCTCTCCTCCTTGCCGCAGCTCTGCAGCAGGTCGTGGATCATCGGTTCGCTGATAAAAGGCTCATCCCCCTGCCAGTTCACCCAGATATCGGCGTCGATCGCCTTCTTTTCCAAAAGTTCCGCGAGCCGGTCGGTCCCGGAAGGACAGCTCTCCGATGTCATGAAGTATTTCCCCCCGAAGCCGCTGATCAGTTGCGCGGTCTCCTCCGCGTCGACGGCAAACGCCACCTCGTCGAACAGGGACACGCTCTTCGCGCTTTCCCATACCCACTGCAACAGCGGCTTATGGTTCAGCATGCAGAGCATCTTTTTGGGGAAGCGGGTCGATTTCAGGCGCGCAGGAATGATGCACGCCACTTTTTTCTTATCGATCATGTTGTTTCCAACCTTTCAGGATTTTCTAAATACCAGGCTATTGTTTTACGGATGCCCGAGCCGATGTCGTGCAAGGGGCGCCACCCGAGCTCCTGCCTGATCTTGCCGCAGTCGATCGCATAACGAAAATCGTGTCCGGGACGGTCGGACACAAATGTGATCAGCGAAGTGAGCTCTTTGGGATCCTCTTCTTTTAAATGCGAGAACTCCTGGATGAGCGTATGGAGCAGGTCGATGTTTTTCCGCTCGCACTCACCGCCGATGTCGTACACCTGGCCTTTCTCTCCTTTTTCCAAAATCGACCAGACGGCCTCAGAGTGGTCATCGACGAAGATCCAATCGCGGACATTGACTCCCTCTCCGTAGATCGGCAGCGGTTTTTTGTGAATGCAGCCGTAGATCATCCGCGGAATGAACTTCTCCACGTTCTGGCACGGTCCGTAATTGTTCGTGCAATGGGAAATAGTCGTGGAAATTCCATAGGTGTGCGTGTACGCCCGGACAAAGTGATCGGACGCCGCCTTCGAAGCGGCGTAGGGAGAATTGGGGCGGTAGGGAGAATTTTCAGAAAAACTCCCCTCATGCGTCAGCGTCCCATACACCTCATCGGTGGAGATATGGTGGAAATGGATATGGCGCTGCCTTCTCACAACCTCGAGAAGAGCAAGCGTCCCTCCGACATTGGTCTCATAAAACGCGCGCGGCCCTAAGATGCTGCGGTCGACATGGCTTTCTGCCGCGAAATGCACAATGGCGTCGATCTCATGCTCGACGCACAGTTTCTCCACCAGCGCCTCGTCGCGGATGTCTCCTTTGGCGAATAAATAGCGGGGATCCATTTCAACAGAGGCCAGGTTGCGCAGATCCGCGGCATACGTCAGAGCATCGAGATTGACGATCTTCTCGCAATGCGGATGATGCTTGAGACCAAAGCGGATGAAAGCGGAGCCGATGAAGCCCGCTCCTCCTGTGACCAGAAATCGTTTATAGGGATAGCGCTTCATTGATAAACTCGTTAACAGCCTCGCCCCAGGGACGCGGCTTGATTGATGTGAGATAAGAATACTTGCTTGTGTCGAGCACGCTATAGGCCGGGCGAACGGCGGGAGTGGGGAACTGCGCGCTCGGAACAGGGACGATGCTCCGGCATTTCACTGGAATCTCCTGAAATTTTGTCGACTCCAGCAAATCCAGCGCAATCTGATATCTCGATCTTTCTCCGTCATTTGCAAAATGGACGATCCCTTCAGCGTCGAGCAGAGTGAGCACCGCATCCGCCAGATCATAGCAATAGGTGGGTTTGCCGCACTGGTCAAAGACGATCTGCAGCTCTTCTTTCTGCTGAAACCATTTCAGAAGAGAAGAGATGAAATTTTTACCTTTCGAACCGAACAGCCACGAAGTGCGCACGATGCAGGCGCTCGGCAGGATCTCTAAAACTTTTTTCTCTCCTTCCCATTTGCTCATTCCATAGACATTGGCAGGAGCGCATGGATCCTCTTCCCGGTAAGGCTCCGATCCTGTCCCCGCGAACACATAGTCAGTGGAGATATGCACGAGCCGGATCCCCTGCTCATCTGCGATGCGCGCCACATTCGCAGCGCCCTCCGCGTTCACAGCGAAAGCTGCGTTCAAGTCTTTTTCAGCCCCGTCGACGTCGGTATACGCGGCGCAATTGACGATGTGGGTGGGCTTGATCTCCAGACATTTTTCCCTCAGCTGATCGAGGTTGCAGACGTCCGCCTCCGCACGCGTTGTTCCAACGGCCTGAATCCCTTTGGCGCTGCAGCGCTCGAGCAAAGACGATCCAAGCATCCCATTTGATCCGGTAATCCAAATTTTCACTTTACAGCCTCCTTCAAAAGAGGGCATGTTCGATCACGCTCCGAAATCAATGGATCCGCGACCGGCCAGGCGATTCCGACGAAAGGATCGTCGAAACGGAAGGAGCGCTCCTCCGCGGGATCATAGATATTGCTGACCTTATAGAACACATGGGCCTGCTCGCTCACGACGCAGAAGCCGTGGCCGAAACCGACCGGAACATAAAGCTGGTCTCCCAGGGCGGCGTCCAAATAGACCCCCTCCCATTTTCCAAAAGTCGGGCTGTCTGGCCGCACGTCGACGACGACATCGAAAATTTTTCCTTCCATGACCGAGACCAACTTGGCCTGGCCGGGCGAGCGCTGGAAGTGCATCCCACGGATCGTCCCCTTCTTGGAAAAGGAGTGGTTGTCCTGGACGAAGTCGACGTCGACCCCCGCCTTTTGGTAGAGAGGCTTTCGAAAGGTCTCCCGGAAAAAACCGCGATCGTCGAAGAAAACTTTGGGGCGGATCATCTTTACCCCTGCGAGAGACAACTCTTTTACTTCCATGCCAAGCTCCGGTGAGTTCGTGAGATCATACTGATCGAGTTCATCAAAGTCTACCCCGGCAAAGGTTTTCTTGCCTTTTTATCTATAAAGGCCTTATCCTTTTCGCCGTATCATAAAGACTTATTGAATCAATTTATTTTAAGACTGCCGCCATTATTTTTCGAGGCCAGTTTTTATTTTTTGCCTCTCGTCTTGATGATCGTATGAAGCTGTCTGCGCATCGAACCGTTCGCAGCCAGCCTCTCAAAAAACCGGATGCGCATTGCGAAATTGCATTCCCGGAATTTTTAACCTCTATTTTTGAAAGGGGAAAGCCATGCATATTTTTCATTCATTGGGTCACGTCTTCGGAGGAACATTACTGATTGCCGGAACAATGGTCGGCGTCGGAATGCTCGCGCTGCCTGTCGCAACGGGCGAAGGCGGATTTCTTCCCGCGGCGGTCATCTACCTGCTCTGCTGGCTTTTTATGCTCTGCACCGGCCTCCTTCTTTTGGAAGTCTGCACGTGGATGCCCAAAGACGCCAACCTGATCACAATGGCCAACCGCCTGCTCGGGCCCGTCGGCAAAAACATCTGCTGGGTCGTTTACCTCTTCCTGTTCGTCACCGTCATGATCGCCCACGTTGTCGGCGGAGGATCGGTCTTAAGCGAGATCTGCGGCTGCGCGATCCCCTCCTGGCTGGCCATGGTCATCTATGTCGTCATTTTCTCCCCTGTCGTCTATCTCGGAACAAAATGGGTAGACCGCCTGAACATCACACTGATGATTGGAGTTGCCGTCTCCTATTTTCTCTTTATCGCTGTCTCTTACAACCATGTCGATCCGACTTTGCTCAAACGCGCCGACTGGTCTAAAGCGTGGCTGGCGCTTCCCGTCCTGTTCACTGCGTTCACGTTCCAGGTCATCATCCCCACCTTGATGACATACATGGACCGCAACGTCAAAAAGGTCCGCCTTTCCATCATTTTAGGAACGAGCATCCCGCTCGTCGTGTACCTGGTCTGGGAATTCCTCATCCTCGGGATCGTCCCGGCAGATGGCCCTAACGGCCTGACCATCGCCGCCCAAAAAGGATGGAACGCCGTGATGCCGCTGAAAGAGCTGCTCGGCAGCCCGATCGTGTTTGCGATTGGAAAATCGTTTGCGTTCTTCACGATGACGACCTCCTACATTGCCCTCGCTCTGGCCTATCTTGACTTTCTGGCCGACGGCCTTAAAGTCCAGAAGAAGGGAATTAAAAAAGTCATGCTCTGCCTGGCCGTCTTCGTGCCGCCGACGCTTGTCGCATTGACCTATCCCCACATCTTCATTACCGCGCTCAGCTACGCGGGCGGATTCAGCTGCGCCATCCTGTTCGGGTTGTTCCCTCCTGTCATGGTCTGGGTCGGAAGATATATCAAGAAGCAAGCGCGCAATCCGCAGCTTCCCGGTGGAAAAGCGTTCCTGGCGATGCTAATCCTGTTCGTTCTCGTCGAACTCGGCATCCAGGTCGCGCAAGAGTTCATGAAGTAACTCTGCTTTCGAGCGTATTGCATAAGGCCCCTCGCGCAAATCTTTGCGCGAGGGGCCTTTCCATTTTCATATTTTAAAATAATTCAACAAGGGTTTAGATTAGACGATTAAGATTAAATTTTTTCCATTTAAGGAGTAGCGTTATGGTATTTTCTTTTGATCGAACCGCGATTGCTTTTTCCCTATTGACTGCATGCTCTCTCAGCTTTTCGAGCGCCCTGTATTCCGATACCCCATCAGCAAAACCTGCTCCCGCACCCAAACAAGACACGGCGCCGACTCCCTGGCTGACAGGTCCTTTGCTGACGCCGTCCGGCCACGTCATCCCCAAGGGCCACTACAACATCGAACCTTATGAATTCATCACGACCAACTACGGCCTCTACGATGCCAATTGGCATACCCATGACCTATTACATAATTTTTACAACCTCAGCACACAGATCCCGGTTCAGATCGGACTGCCTGCCAGCTTCGACTTTACATTCGTCCCCGCATGGTCATGGAATCACACCGACGGAGCTTCCCATTGGGACTTGAACGATATGGGAGTTGCCTTCGATTACCAGATTCTCAACGACAAGAAAGGCACTTGGTGGCCCGCCATCAAATTGAACTTCGGTGGAAACTTGCCGATCGGCAGATACCAGAAGCTCGATCCTAAGGATAAAGGGACAGATGTCGGTGGAACCGGAAGCTGGCTGCCAACCGTCGGCATCGTCATGTCCCACCTCTACTGGTGGGGAGGCCACTTCTTCTTCGCGCCACGCTTCAACGTCCAATACACGGTCCCAACGCCGGTCCATGTGAAGAATTTCAACGCCTACGGCGGCGGCCACCATACCCGCGGCAAAGTCTTCCCTGGACAGGTGCTGAAAGTGCTGTTCGGCTTTGAGATTGCCGTCTCCCAACGCTGGGCGCTCGCCGGAGATATCCAATACCAGCACATCAACAAGACCCGCTTCTCGGGGCATAAAGGAGCCACCGCAGGCGTTCCTAACGTCGTCGGAGCCCCTTCTTCCGAGTCCCTTAGCCTGGCTCCAGCCATCGAATACAACTGGAGCGCAAACTACGGTGTCATCGCCGGCGCCTGGTTTACTGTTGCCGGACGCAACACCCCGGAATTTGCAAGCGCCGTCATCGCAGTCAACATCTACCATTAAGTCCAAAAAAAAAGGCAAGCCGGGGTTTCCGGCTTGCCTTTTATCAATTTCAAACTGTCTTAGAAGTTACTTTTCTTCCTGAACTCCCAGAAGTTTCGTATTGCTCTCTTTTCTAGGGGAGAACTCCTCGATCAGCTGCTCGCTTAAGAATAACTTCTGTTCCTGCTTCTGGATCTTCTTGCGGAAGTCGCTCATCATATCCGGAGACTGTTCCGAGTCATTGAGCGCCACCCGTTTCGAAGAGCACATTTCACTGATGGAGTAGTTGCATTTGATCATCTTCATCTTCACGCTTTTGGCGTTTTCAAACTCGACCTCGAAGAATTTCTGAGGGTGCTTAAGGTAGAGGTTGCGAAGATGGGACTCGCCGCGCTTGGCAATAGATGTTTCCGCCCACACGCGGAAAATCCGGAATTTGGAGTCGAAGAAATAGTCCTCCAAATTCTGCAGGAATCCAAATGGTTTTAGAGTGAGTCCGACCAGGACCATCAGAGCTTTATCCCGCAAATCGAACGCAATGTACTTGCGGTTGATGTTCACGTAGTTGATCTCGGCCTCGCTCCGCTCGCAAGATTGCGTCGTGATGTACTGCACCTTGTTAAAGAGCGGGTGGGACTCGGTCATTTCTTCGGAAAGCCACATAGTTGTTACCGTGTTATTATATTCTCTATTATTCTAATTATTATTATACATTATTTTGACTATATTTAAAATAATTAATTACACTTAGTTTCAGGCGTTAACATGCTAATTACTAGTAATAAGGGATATGCGCTTCTAGCAAAACAACGGAAAAACACACATAATATCACTAACAATCAATGACTTAAGGTGGTTTTTAGGAATAGTTAATTTCTTTTCCCCAGACGGCGGATAGCCCCTGGAATACTGTCAGGATTGAGGGAGATCGAGTCGATCCCCTCCTTAACAAGGAAATCTGCAAACTCGGGATAGTCGCTTGGCGCCTGCCCGCAGATTCCCACTTTGCGTTTTTTACGATGCGCGATCTTGATCAGCTGCACGATCATATTTTTGACAGCCGGATTGCGCTCATCAAACAGCGAAGAAAGCTCCTCGGAATCGCGATCGATCCCTAAAACAAGCTGCGTCAAGTCGTTGGAACCGATGGAAAACCCATCAAATCGGTCAGCAAATCCCTCTGCGAGAATCACATTCGAAGGGATCTCCGCCATCACATAGACCTGCAGTCCTTTCTGTCCTCTTTTCAGCCCATAGTGCGCCATCACCTTGAGCACCCTGTCAGCCTCTTCCAATGTCCTGCAAAAAGGGATCATGACCACAACATTGGATAGCCCCATCTGCTCCCTCACCCGTTTGATCGCGGCGCACTCCAGCGCAAACCCCTTTTCATACCTGGGATTGTAATAGCGCGACGCTCCCCGAAAACCGAGCATCGGATTCTCCTCTTTGGGCTCGAACGCTTTCCCCCCAATCAAATTCGCATATTCATTCGTCTTGAAATCGCTCATTCTCACAATGGCAGGATAGGGATAGCGCGAAGCTGCGATCTTCCCGATCCCCCTTGCAAGGTGATCGATAAAATACTCTTTTTTGTCCCGATATCCCTTCGTCAGTTCGAGGATCTTCTTCCGCTCCTTAACGTCTTTCACCTGGTCGAAATGCACAAGCGCCATCGGATGGATTTTGATGATATCGTTGATGATAAACTCCATCCGGGCAAGCCCGATCCCCTCGCAGGGCAGCCTCCACCACCGGAATGCCGCCTGCGGGCTTGCGATGTTCATCATGATCTTCGTTTTGATCTTCGGCAGTTTTCCGAGCTTGATATTCTGCTCTTTGAAAGCAACGATCCCGTCATAGATATAACCCTCGTCGCCTTCCGCGCACGACACCGTCACCATTTGTCCATCTTTGATGGCCTTCGTTCCCTCATTGGTGCCCACGATCGCAGGAACCCCAAGTTCCCGGCTCACAATCGCCGCATGAGAAGTCCTTCCTCCATGGTCCGTCACAATCGCCGCAGCCCGTTGCATAATTGGCACCCAGTCCGGCGACGTCATTTCTGTAATCAGAATGTTGCCCGTCTGAAATTTGTCGATATCAGACAAATGCTTGATCACCTGGGCCTTTCCTGCGACGATCGCTTCTCCAATCGCAAGCCCCTCGCAGGCCACTTTGCCCCGCTTGTTTAAAGTATACGTCTTGAACGCATCCGCCTTTCTCTGCGACTGCACTGTTTCCGGACGCGCCTGCACGATGTACAATTCCTTGCTTGCCCCATCCTTCGCCCACTCGATGTCCATCGGCTTTCCGTAATGCGCTTCGATCCCGGCTCCCCACCTCGCAAGCTTAAGGATCTCTTGATCGCTCAGAACAAACTGAGCCCTCTCCGCATCCGATGTCTCGACGTTCCTGACCGTCCTCTTGCCCCCGTTCCCATAGACCATTTTAACCTCTTTGCGGCCCATCTTCTTTTCCAATACAGGAACAATCCCCTTCTTTCCCAAAAGAGGTTTGAACACGACATATTCATCAGGATTGACAATCCCCTGGACAATGTTTTCCCCCAATCCCCACGCGCCATTGATCACGACCACATCCCGAAAGCCCGTCTCCGTGTCCAGCGTGAACATCACCCCCGACGATCCCCTGTCCGATCTCACCATCTTCTGAATCCCAATCGAAAGAGCGATCTTCAAATGATCGAACTTCTTGGCCTCTCGATAGACAATCGCACGATCGGTGAACAAAGAGGCAAAGCACGCCTTGCAAGCCTCCATCAGCTCCCGGCTTCCCCGAATATTTAGATAAGTCTCCTGCTGCCCGGCAAAACTTGCCGACGGAAGATCTTCCGCTGTCGCGCTGCTCCTCACCGCCACATCGACATTCTTCTCACGCGACATCCGGCTGAGCTCCCGATAAGCCCCGACAATCTCCTCTTCCATCTTCTCAGGAAACCTCCCCGCCAGAATCAGTTTCCTGATCCCTTTCCCGACCTCCTTCAGCCCCTTCTTCTTCAAATCCCCAACGAGCTCAGCAATCTTTTCATCCAGCCGGTTGTACTCCAAAAATTCCCAATAGGCATCCGATGTCGTCGCAAACCCCTCCGGCACCTTGATCCCCTTGCCCTTCAAAGTCCTCAGCATCTCCCCCAATGAGGCATTCTTCCCCCCAACCAGCGGAACATCCCTGATAGAAAGCGTATCGAACCAACGAATGGAAGAGAGTTTAGTCACAATATGGATTCTCCATGCTTAGTCGCTTTGGAATACGCGTGCGAGTCTCAAAAAAAACCAAAGATCGACGTTAATTCCTTGATCAGTCAAGTCTTGTAAATTCTAAATGCCACTACAAAGTCCTGACTTAATCTCAGCATTTATCTTTGGTTTAATGAAAATGAAGAATAAATGCTATCCCTGCTCACTTGGGCTATAAAAACTTCCACCTTTATGATCTTGCTAACATCAAATGTGAAAAACCCTTCCAAACTAATGCTTGACACCCCGTCGTAGATCCTGAGAGAATCCAACCCTTTGATCCACGTTAAGCACATCACTGTCAACTGATTAAACCTTGGAGAGCGGATGAAAAAGCTATCAATTTTGCTTTCGTTTTGCGCAATCGCTGGTCTTGTAAATCCCATTGAAGCTGCCTTCAACCAGGATGAATACTATTATCTCGATGAAATTGCCTTAAGAACAGGGGCAGACAAAGGATCGAGCTATCACAATTACACTGAAGTCTACTCGCAATACTTTGCGCCCCTAAAACAAGAGCCAATCAAGTTTCTTGAAATCGGGATCTATAAAGGCGCCAGCGTTAAAATGTGGGAAGAGTATTTTAAAAATGCAGACCTGCACTTTATGGATATCACTTTTCAAGCGGTGGAGTATTTTTCCAATCGATCTCAATACCATCTGTGCGATCAGGCAAGCCCAGATCAGCTTCAGCGCTTCATACAATCAACAGACGGTAACTTTGATATTATCCTGGATGACGGTGGTCACACGATGGACCAGCAAATTACTAGCTTTATGACCCTATTCCCTCATGTTAAAAGCGGAGGCATGTACATCATCGAGGATTTGCACACCTCCTACTGGAGCTCTTATGGTGGAGGAGGAACCAACTCAACGATCAACTTTCTGAAACAACTGATCGATGATGTGAATTACGTTGGCCAACGAACAACTCGAGCAAGTCACTTGAACCTACCCCCTTCTGTCCTCAGCGAATTGAACATCTACCGCGAAAAGATCAAGTCCATTCACTTCTATGACAGCATAGCAATCATAATGAAAAGATAGCATTGAATTGACCGAGACTTGCCCCCTCTAGAACAAATCCATATATTTTTTATATGAAGACAAATTGTTTCTATTTCCAGCTCTCTTTATTTTTCGTAGCAAATAAAGAAAATAGAAAGTAGGCGGAAACCAGCTGCACAAAATGCTTAAAGCAGTGAGAATGAATCCAGTCGAACACAAACCATAATTCTTCCTAAAAGACGATGCATATTCACGAGCTTGGGTAAATTTCTTGTCAAAAAGAGACTGCAGAACAAATGCTCGATTTGTAACTTTTAAATCATTATGGATCAATTGAATGGCAGCTTCCTTGATCTCATCTGAAAGCTGATCTATAAGGCATATTCTTTTTATCAACCTGCTATGAGCATGTTCCCAATTCTTAAAATCTTGCACTTTGGAATACGACAAGCAATGATGCAGAAAAATGCCACACGGCCGCTTGGTAACGATGATTGGATAGCGGGCTGCAACATGAAGAAGGAAATCGCAATCCCATGTAAGCGGGTTCTCAGCATCGATAGAAACATCCTGGATAACCTTTCTATCGAAAAGGACGCAGGTCGGAATGGGATATTTTGAGATCATTTCCATCACACCGAGTCCTGGAGAAAATGTCCCTTCTCTTGTCCACAAATCTATTGGGACGCGGATGATCTTTTTATCTTCAGACATGATGATCGTGGAACACGCTGAAAATCCTGCATCGGGCGCTGTCTGCATTCCCTGGAGGGCGACTTCTAAAAACCAAGGGAAGATTAGATCATCGTCAGAAAGAAAAGAGAAAAATCGCGTCTCCACATTTTTTAAAGCATATTCATAATTTGCTATCATCCCAATATTCTTTGGATGGCAATGATATTTTACCCGCGGATCCTTTCTTGAAAACTCACGAACAACATCTTGGGTTTCATCTCCAGAAGCATTGTCATATACTTGGACTTGAAATAAAGGATATGTTTGATTCACAGCGCTTAAGATTGCACGTTTCAATAATTCTGGCCGTCGATACGTAGGAATAATTATTGTGATTAAAGGATCTTCCACTCTCGTTACCATCTTCCTTATTTACACTCCTCCGTCCATTCTCTTTAATAAATTATCCTGCCTCTTGCGTCAGAAGGTAAAAAGCATGGGAAAATTCAGAGGGAATGAAGCAAGGCCCTTCGAATATTTTGAGCCAAGATGGGGGAATTGGATATTCATGAAAAGGGTAATGGATATTGTCGAAAGGAACCACCGTATCGACCCAACATTTAAAATAAAAGAGCGACGAAAGTCTTTGTGCCTGATCGATGAAGAACTTCACAGACTCTCTTTTCATTTCATGCAGACAATCGATCGCCAAAAAAAGATCGATCGAATGATCAGGTATCATCCTCATCTGATCAGGGGTCAAAAAAACAAGATCAGCACGATCATATTCCTCTTTCACATCACTAAATTGCTGAAAGGGACGAAATCTAAAGACATTTCTGTCTGCAAATACCTTCGAGAGATATGTTTGAGACAAATACAGAGCGGGGGGGATGTCTACAATAATATATTTAACATTGGGTAACTGCTGTATAAAACAATGAGCAGTTCTCCCGGATCCAGCTCCAACCTCAAGTATTGTATTGATGGAGGATAGGTCTCGATGGGATGCCAAGGAAAGGTACTCTAATAGAGAATTCAAGACATCCTGTGAAATCGATTTTCCATTAATAGTAATCGATGGAGCATTGCCAAAATGCGGTTCCTCTAATTTCTCAAGATAAGGACCAGCGCCATTTTTCATTAGATAGTGATAAAACATGGCAGTCGTCTGATTGTATTGAATGGATTGCTCTTGGGTAAACATCTCATGTTTTTTTCAATTTCAGACGCCGGTAGAGATTGAAGAAAGTCCGATCCCTCTTCAAATAGGTTTTTTGAATATTGATGGTCTTTGTTCACGACCCATGTAAAATAATTACACGCAACCGTCTGCTTAAAATTATCGAACCCAAATTGAACGATTTGCTCGATGTTCATTTTGTTTAAAAAAAGCCAGAATTTTGAAGATTCTGTTAAGAGCTCCGTCGAGACAAAATAGTCTTCCATGGCTTTTAATTCTGATGGGACCATAGGTTCGTTTCTAAATTCCAACCACCACTCTTTATACGCTATAGCATCAATTTCGACTGCGTTTAACCAGCTAAATAGAAACGAAATTCCTAATGCTAAAATGACCAGCATCTTCTTCATGGGATTCCTGGGTTATGCTTATAGATTCTAGTAAGAGTTGGGAGTTTCCTCTTACCTTCCAGACAGCATTAGACGTATATTTTTTATAAATTCCGACTCCGTATGAGCCACTCTAAAACGCCTTAGACAAAATCGTCTCATATTGAGCAAAGACAAAAATAGAGCATGAACAGATGAAAAAGCTTTACAGACCTTGACCGCCAATGCCAGAAGTAGCGCGGTTGTCTTTCGCCCCTTATTTTGAACAAAAATTTCGATGATTGACTCAGTCTCTTCAAAGTTCTTCTTTTCAAGACTCCTTAGAGCATTCATAAATAACAATTTCTGAAGATTCCGTAGGAGCTTAAGCTGCACCTTTTTCCTCGTTTCCAATGATAGATGAACATTCTCTTGCACTTTACTCATCATGATCGACCAGCCTGGCCAAATTAACTTAAGACCATTAATTCTAGAATAAGAATTGAGGTGTTGGACAAAAATCGCGCAAGGCGTTTTCGATATCACAAAGGGACAACAGGCCGCAGCCCTGAGCATATAATCAACATCTATAGCTTTGAGACTAAGATCGAGGAGACCAATTTTTTTGATCACATCCTTGCTAAAAAGGACACCTGCCCAGTTCGAGTATTTTCCGATCATTTCTAATAATCCATCAGGAGGAGAGTAATATTCGTTTTCGGGCCATCTAGAAAGAATGATATCTATAACCTCTGCATCATCGCTTACATCAACAACAGCTCCTGAAAAAAATGAAGCATCGGGAAATTTTTTAAGCGCATTCATCGCTGTTTCATAAAATTCCGGAAGAAAGAGATCGTCATCTGAAAGAAACGAAAAAAAAGGGGTTTCAATGCGAGATAAGCCATATTGAAAATTCTCTACCGCCCCAATATTAGTTAGATGGCAATGGTACATTACTCGGGGGTCAGACTTAGCCAATTCCTTCACTACATCTGAAGTAGAATCTCCGGAGGCATTGTCATAAACACATACCTGAATGTGAGGGTAAGTCTGATTCAAAACGCTTTGAATGGCTTTTTTTAGTCGATCAGGACGTCGGAAAGTTGGAATAATCGTCGTAATGAGTGGAGACATACCTATAGCACCCTCAATCGTGCAGTTCGCCTTTCCACCATCCTAATGCATTATTAAGGCCTTCTTCAAGACTGAATCTGGGAGTCCAAAAAATTTCTTCCCTCAATCTTGTCGTGTTTGGAATGAGACTGGCAGGGTCGTTTGAGGGAACTGGCAAGACTCCCAACTGCACCATTTCCTTCCCACCCAACCTTTCGGTTATTTTATGGATCACTTCCTTCAACGACACTCCGACTCCGGACCCAATATTGATGACGCCTTGCGCATCGCTATCTAATATAGCGACAAATGCATCAGCGACATCTTGGACGTGAAGGAAATCTCTAATCTGTCTGCCATGAGAGCATGGTATTGGGGTTTTTTGGAGCAATCCCCTGATCACAGAAGGGACAAAGCGATTAGGATGCTCGTGAGGCCCATAAAGATAAAAGATCCTTCCCCATGCCTGGCTAAAACCCATTTCTTTGGCGAGCGCCTCAAGGATCAAACATAAGGATAATTTGCTAGACCCGTACAAAGTATGAGGACGACAGGCAGTCTCTCCTTCTATAAATTCCTGTGCGTTCCAATCATATTCAGCACATGTTCCTGAAAGAACGGCACGCTTCCCACCTTGAAGGGCAAATTCCTGAAGAAGGTCAATGCTCGCTTTTAACCAGTTTAAATTCTCTCTGGATCGCCAAAATTTCCCATGTTCAGTAACCCACGCTAAATGCAATAGATGGGATGGGTTGATCTCGGTGAGCAGATTTTTAAAAGAGCCGGATCCGAGTAAATCGAATTGAATCCAATGGGCATCGTTAGAAGCGGATCGGGTGTTTTTGGAAGAAATAGCATAGACTTCGTAGCCCCTCATTTTTAGTAAGGAGATGCAGTGTCTCCCGATGAATCCAGTAGCGCCAGTAACGAGCACCTTTTTCATGGTAAACTTTCGTATCGTTGGTCTTTTGCAGAAATGACGGTGACTTCTTCAGGCCAAGCAATTTTAAAAGCAGGATCATTCCAGCGGACTCCCGAAGCGCATTCGGGAACAAATGGCGATGAAATCTGATAAAAAACCTCAGTATTGTCAACCAATGTCTGAAAGCCGTGAGCAAACCCTTCTGGAACATATAACATGCTCCGATTTTCTGCAGAGAGGAGTATGGCCTCCCATTTTTTATATGTGGGAGAATCTACCCGCAGGTCGATGATCACATCGTAAATCACACCCTTCGTGCAACGTACTAATTTCGACTCAGCATGGGGAGCTTTTTGAAAATGCATCCCTCTTAATGTACCTTTCCTGTGATTAAAAGAGATGCTGCATTGCTCGAGATTTGGATTTAAACCCTTATCCTGAAATTGCTGCCGGCAAAAAATGCGCGCGAAACATCCCCTTTCATCCGCAATCGGCTCAGGTTCAATTAAATAAGCTCCTGTTAAAGATAGCGGCTGAAATTTCATTCAAGAATCTCCAGCTTCGGAATAGGAATGACAAACTTTCCACCCCATTCACGGATGAACGCCATCTGATTTATGATTTCATCTTTCAAATTCCAAGGCAGAACAAAAAGATAATCCGGTTTTGCCTTTGAAATCTCCTCTACTGAATAAATAGGAATATGTGTACCTGGCAAAAATTGCCCTTGCTTATGCGGACTTCTGTCTACAGTGAAGTTGAGAAATTCAGATCGTATGCCGCAGAAGTTCAATAATGTATTTCCCTTAGCAGGAGCTCCATAACCAACGATTTTTTTTCCCTCCTTCTTGCAATCAAGGAAAAAGCGCAAAAGGTTGGCCTTTAGCTCCTGCACTCCAACTGAAAATTGAGTGTAGCCTTTTAGATCTTCAAAATGCAGCTCGGTTTCTTTCTTTTTAAGGTTCACCACACGTTGGGAAATCTGCTTTTCAGAATCTTCTTCATGAGCCGCATAGATTCTTAACGACCCGCCGTGGGTTTTCAATTCTTCGACATCGAATATCTTAAGCCCCTGTGCCTTAAACACCTTTTCAACAGCAACCAGTGAAAAATATGAGAAGTGCTCATGGTAGATGGTATCAAATTGATTACTTTCCATTAACCGCAGTAAATGAGGGAACTCCATCGTAATCACTCCGCGCGGCTTGAGCAGAATTTGCATTCCCCTAACAAAGTCGTTAAGGCCTGGAACGTGCGCCAGAACGTTATTGCCTATCAGTAAATCCCCTTGAACCTTTTTTTCCTTTAATTCTTGAGCAACCTGGCTTCCGAAAAATTTTACCAGGGTGGGGATCGATTTTTCTTGAGCAACCTTTGCGACATTTGCAGCGGGCTCAATCCCCAACACAGGAATATTACGCTCCTTGAAAAACTGCAGCAAATAGCCATCGTTGCTTGCTATTTCAATGACTTGCTTCGAAGAGTCTAGTTTCAACCGTGTAATAATTTGCTCGGCGTAGTTCTTGCAATGCTTAAGCCAGCTATCGGAATAAGAAGAAAAATATGCGTAATCGCTAAATATGTTCTGAGGTAGCTCATATTCCTTGACTTGCACAAGAAAACACTGTGAGCAGACATAGGCATGCAAAGGATAAAAGGACTCTCCTTTCTCTAACTGCTCTTTTTTTAAATAAGAGTTGGACAAAGGCGTCATTCCTAAATCGCAGAATGAGTGTTTTAGAGGACTTTGACAAAACCGACAAGAATCTTGATTTTCAATCATATTGAACAAAACTCCTCTGCTAGCGACTCTTGAAAGTAATTACCATACCATTGGACAGTACGTTGCAACCCATCTTCCAAATTGAAAAGAGGCTGCCATCCCAAAGCCTGTTTTGCTTTTTGTGAATCTAGGCTTTGATCGCGAATCTCTTCTCTTGCCTCATTAAGGATCTTTGGTGGGAGATCGGAGCAATTCATTAGCCGCTGCAGAGCAATTACAATATCCAATACCGAGTAGGGAGAATTTGGGCCAAAATTAAAGGCTTGTCCGCAAATGTTTTCCTTATGAGCGTTGAACGCCAGCATAAGATAAGCGTAAACAGCATCCTCGACATAGAGATAGTCTCTTGTATAAGTACCGTCGCTGCGAATTACCGGAGCGGTTTTTAAGTGGAAGTTTTTGATAGTACCTGGGATTAGACGGCTCCAGTTCAGATCCCCTCCCCCAAACAAATTACCGCAGCGAGCCACAACGACAGGAAGCCCATAAGTCTGGTAATAAGTATATGAGAGCAGATCGGTGCAGGATTTAGAGACATCGTAAGGATGCTGCCCTCGAAGCGGCATTTCCTCTGTATAAGGGAGAACCGTGCTGGAGCCATACGCCTTGTCGCTAGAAGCGACGACTATGCGTTTAACCAATCCCTTATGTTGTCTGCATGCCTCCAACAAATTATAGGTGCCACGAATATTACTTTCGAACGTAGGAAGAGGATTGCGTAAGGCAGTCCCAACAATCGTCTGTGCACCAAGATGAAACACAGTGTCAATTTCATGCTCGTTTATAGCTCTTTCTAGTGAGGCATAGTCTTCCAATGCCCCTTGGACAACTCTAGTTTTTCGATGAAGTTTGCTTCTGAAAAGAGCACTTTGAGGGTCATGATCCCGAACTAAAGTGACAACATTAGCTTTTTCCTGAACCAGTGCTTTAGTCAGCCAATATCCAAGGAAGCCTGTGGCGCCTGTGACAAAAACGTTTTTATTGATCCAAAAATCTTTCATATCACCGCCGTAAAGTTAAATATTGGTTAACGTTCCATGGAGGATTTCCTGATTCCCAAAGGGTTTGCAATAAGCGTTGCTCACGTAACGTGTCCATGGGCTGCCAAAAACCATCATGAAAATAGGCCATCAGCTGCCCATCCGCTGCTATTTTTTCCAATGGCTCTTTTTCCCACATTGTTTTTTCATCCGAAATGTACTGAATGACTTCAGGTTCAAGAACAAAAAATCCTCCGTTAATCCACCCCTCCTGCGCCTGGTTCTTTTCAGAAAACTCAACTACCTGATTACCATCCAAGACAAGACCTCCAAATCGAGCAGGAGGGTGTACGGCTGTAACAGTAGCCAGCTTTCCATGGGATTTATGGAATGCTACCAGAGCGGAAATATCGATATCAGCAACTCCGTCGCCATAAGTAAGCAGGAAGGTCTCATTAGCAATCGTATCTTTCAAGGCCTTGATCCTCCCTCCCGTCTGGGTATTCAACCCAGTATCAATCAAGCTTACTCGCCAATTCATCCTATTTCCACTCTTGATCTGACATTCTCCCGATGACAAATCAATTTGGAGATCGCTATGGTTCGCATGATAGTTCAAGAAGTACTCTTTAATCACTTCCCCTTTGTAACCTAAAGCCACTACAAAATCTTCAAAACCAAAGCGCGCATAAATACTCATAATATGCCAAAGAATAGGCTTACTTCCAATTTCGACCATTGGTTTTGGAATTTGACTGGTCAATTCAGACAATCGGGTTCCAAGTCCACCAGCTAAAAGCACTGTTTTCATGTTCTTCTCCGTTACCCAGGTGTCATTTCGTAGATAGCTGTAGAAAAATGTCTTTATATTTTCATCAACTAAACGAGTCTATAAATTTTATGTTGCTGAGAAAAAATAGGCCCAGTTAAGGAAAAACTTGCGCAACACAACAACTAAAGAGGAAGGGATCTAGTGATAAATTGCATCTAATTCCAATCAATTTAGTCATTAATTAAAATCGGATCGTAAACACTGTTAAATGTTTTTTCCATTTTGACAATATTCTGCCAATCAGCACCTACTTGTCGCACACGCTCTATTTTTACATTAAAAAAAAACTCCATGTCTCTTGCCCAATAATGGTTAATGCGTAAAAAATTCACAGAGACCTCTTTGCTGAACGGGGAATTTATAGGTGCAAAATTTTCAGTTACAGCTTGACATCCCGGCTTGTATAGAAAGTTGTGAGCAGTTTCAGCATCTATGGCATCCTCTATCTTGACAATGGATTTAACATGAAAATTCATACCATCAGTAAGTTCAGATCGATATAATAACTTGCCTAAGATTTTACCATCAGTACGTTCTACATTTGACGTTCCATAGACGATCCAATTTACAGCGATGCCTGAAAATCCATTATAATTCTCTATAGCCCTTTTTAGATCGATTCTCAGAGGAGAAAACAAGAATTCATCAGTGTCAATAAATGCAACCCAAGTTGAATCACATCTTTTTATTGCATCCCGATATGCCCCTAACTGCATGACAGCATACTCTGTTGCGTTACGAGCTGGAAATGGCCATTTAATAATCTCTACAAAACCCTGGCGAATATAGGGCTCTAATACCTTTTCCGGGTTGTCAGTTGATAAATTGTCATAGAGATAAAAGTGTTCAACGCCCTGCATTAAATGAAAATCAATCCATTCGGCAATATACTTGGCATCGTTTCGAAAATTAGTGCAAACAGAAAGTGTGTATTTCGCAAAAATTAAAGAAGGAAACAAAAAAAATATAGCAGCGCAAAAAAAAGCTGCCGAAGAGACATTCAGCGGTTTGGGCTTAAAATTCAACATGAACGGCTCTCTCCAATTATTTTTCAGTCAGAAGCCAGAATACTTTGTTTTCATCAACATGAATTTCAAGGTTATTTTCTCTAGCAAAACGATTGACTGCTTTCATGACGGGCAGATCATTAATTCCCCAGATATAATCATCTCCGCAAATAACCCCATGACCCTTAACTAGAGGAAAATATGCAGTTAAATCATCGTATACGCTTTTTTCGTCATGTGATGCGTCAACATATATTAAATCGGGTGAAATGCCGTTAATTTTAAAAAACGAAACAGCGTCTAAAGTGCTTGTTCTAACTGGAATGATTTTTTCTGTTTGCCCTGTATGAATAACATTCGAAAGAAATTGATTGTATAAGTTTTTAACATCAACTTTCGCATAGAAAAAGGGAACACTTTGATCATATGGAGGTAAAAACCAATGATCGACCGCATAGACAATTCCTGACTCAGGTAAATTCCGAGCGATGAGAATCGTAGAATCTCCTTTAAAGGATCCAAGTTCAATAACGGTTTTGGCTCCAGTCGCTTTAATTAAATTCTCCAGGGGCCTCGCATTTAGAAGCTCTCCTTCAAAGGCTTGGGGCATTAAGGAAGTGACAGTGTCGTATGGGGCTGGAAGCGTGGCATTCGCAAATAGAGCAGAAGTGGAAGCAATAAGCGCAAGGAGGACTGTTCTCATATAGGCACCGAAAATGTTAATGACAGTTACGCCGAAATATATGGATTTTTCAAAATTATTGGTAGGAAATATTTATCTTTAGAGTGACTGAGCTGCAGTCATGCTAAAGCACATCAGCGAGGCAATTCGTTATGGATATCAGGCTTGATTCTTAAGAAACATTCAAACTGCTTCATTGAGTTTGCAACGAAGCACGTAAAGCGAAATTGAAATCTTGAAAAGCAATGTTTGAGAACAAGGCCATGGCGAGGGAGATGCCTCCTTTGACTCATCGCTTATAGCAAATGATGACTTACAGATACGCAAGGTCACTTTGGTTCATTACTTGCAATTTGACTAAGCTTTCATTGGTGAAAATACTTCCTCAAGCAGAACTTTTGGAACCGCTTCATAACCAATAGGCTTCCTCTCCTTTCAACAATTATAAAACTCATTGGGAATGGTGTTTGCATCTGATTCAGATTCATTAGCGCCCGATCCATTCCCAATGTGATAACGAGAACTTGCGAGCAAAAACGACTTCATATGTGCTTACACACAAGTTTGGGCTGATACCCTAGGGGAATAAGCGATTCGCCATTTGTTATCCTGCGTCAGTTTTTCACACACTCCTGATATCCAAGAGGAAGGATGGGTGGCAAACAGCTCAAAGGGAACCTTTTTTTCAACCAAAGCGCTTAAACGAAAAAAGGCTAAACGAGACCCCGTTTTAGAGGCAGTTTGTATTTTGAAAAAGATGTTAAACTTACCAGGATTATCATTAGCCACACCCTCTAAGCAATTCGAAAATCCATGGGCTCCATTGCGCAAATAACAGCCATCCGTGATCTTCCCTTGTTTGTCAATGACACGTCCTCCAACAGCTCCCACATCGGGATACAATTCAAAGATCCTGGCCACCTCATTGAAAGTGGACTCTCTGTCAATTATAACATCGCCACTAGTGACTACTACAATAGCGTCACTTGGGAGAGTTTGTGCAAGGGAAGGGTCTAGAATTTCATCCATCCATACGAAAGGCGGCTTCTCTCTTTCACGCCTGGCGATGTACAGTTCGACAGGACATATCGGCCATTTGTCGATAAAGAAGAGGTCAGGTCTAGATGTTTTGGCGATATGTTTCTTAAGTTCATGGCGGACGGAATCCAAAGATGGAGATTCCCCCGTCGGCTTATTTGAAACAGAAATAGGATGCTGTCTCCAATGATAGAGTACTTCCGATACATATTCGATTCTGCCTCTTCCTTCAGATATGCGAAGGACAGTATCCCAATCATGACACCAATTCGCTCCGGGATCGGTATATAGGTTAAAATGCAGAGCGCTTTCACGTTTGATTGCGCATAGATGCCAAATACAAGAGTTACTTGAGTGGAGAAGTGGATCAAAAGGGCCTCGAGAATAGGGATGACAAGGCACGTCCTGGATTAGCAAATCTTCATCTGAATATATCAAGTCAGGTTCGCTCAACTTCTTAATTTCGTGCGCCAAAATTTGCAAAGCATCTACAGTAATTAAATCGTCCGCATCCACCGGGACAATGTACGCACCATGAGCGTGATCTAAGGCTAGACGCATGGCTCCAATGATGCCTAGGGGTTGGTCTTTCTCAATTAAGGTAGCCTGCCAAATGCTCTTTGCTTTACTACGGACCTTCTCTAGTTGATCTTGGGGAATTGGGCCGTGAGCTACGATGACCCACTGTGTCGCAGGCAGCGACTGAAGCATTATCGACTCCGCCAGGGCATCAAGCAGAGCCATATTCGTCCTTTCATATATTGTTGTAAGCAAGGTAAATGAAGGGGGTTCCGCTGGTAAGGGATACTTTTCAATGCGATGTTGCTGGATAAGGCTCAGTTCCTCTGGATAGGGCAATTTTGCATGTTTCAGGTTCTCTAGATGTTGTAGTCGCTCAATAGCGGGAACTGGTAAATAAGCAGACTTCGCATTAATGCCTAGTCTGGGGGAAAGCAGTTTCTCATCGGGAATCAAATTCCAAAATCGAGTGAGAAAACGTGATAAACACTCAGGAGTAGCCAGAGATTCAGGCACCATTCGTGCACGTGCTCTCATAAAAGGGGAAAAAAGAACGCGTTTCCCTCCTTCCCGTGCAAGCGCTCCCAAACAAGGACCAAGATAGGCAATCGATCCTTTTAAGCTTATTAGCTGCGGAATGACCTCCTTTAGAAAACTTGTCAGCACGACGCAGTGACCACTGGATATCGCAGATACGGAATGTGGTTTCCACATCTGTGCAAAAAATCCTGGATCCCCCAATTGTCTGCCACGATCTGGGCAGTCACAACCATTCCCAAAGCCAAATACCATCGGACCACCGAGTATGCTAGTGCCATCGTGGAGCGATCCTCCCACCATGACCGTATCTGGAAATAAGTCCATCAGGCCCATGGCATCCCAGCTCCACTCATCTCCATCAGGAACAATGCCATCCCATACAATATGGACAAGCTCGCTTTTAACCTTTATCAGCGTATTCTCCAATGCAGCAATTCCTTCTTCTTGGTCAATGTGAAAATGCTCGTTACTATTGGATAAAGAGGAAACCGAATTTAATTTTTCATTGCCGATATGAATAGTCGCATAGGATTTAGGATGAACACGCTTGCGTTTGAACCACCAATCCACTCCTGCGCTAAACAGTGAACTTAGCGTCAACTCTAAGTGAGGAGCTGTAGTTCCTTTTAAGAATTGTGATAATAAAGCTTGATGGGAACTTGAGATAAAAGATTTTGAGCCGATATTCTGGGCAGTCGATTGCTGGTGTATTCTCCAACTATACAGCACCTCTGGAATGTGGTGTGGAAAATAACCGGCATTCATAAATCGAATGAAACTATCCCAATCATGGCATCCTTCTGATTTCTTGTCGCTGTAGAGCCCTAACGACAGCCCTTTTTCACGATCAATGACACAAAGGTGAGCAATATAACATGAATGAAGAAAAAGGACTGGATCCCAGTCTGGTTTGAAATAGGGGCAAACAAAACGATCTTTATCAAGTTTGTCTTCATCTGTGTAAGCCAATGCTGGAAATCCCTTATCTTGCAGTTCTTTTGTAAGAACGTGAACGCAATCAGGTTCAATCACATCATCTGAGTCTAGTGGGATAATGTAACGTCCTGTTGCGTGTTCCAGACAGTATCGCATTCCTCCGATGATACCCAAATTCTGATCAACTCTTTCAAGTCGCACACAGGGATGTTTGGCAAGGGTCCGTAAACATTCAATTGTCGCTCCGTCAGTGGAACCATTGTCCAAAATCAGCCACTCAAAGTTTGTTCCTCCGTCTTGCAAAAATACACTTGCAGCTAGTTCCTCAAGATATTCAGGACTAGTATTGAATGTGGGAGACACAAAGCTAAGTAAACCTGGCATCTGAAAATAAGGACCTTGGGATCGCCTTGTTGATAAGCGACTTGCTTTAAATTCAGTGTATGAATCTTCCTTATGTTTTAGATACGGATTCCGAACATGATTGATATGAGATCGTCGCTCAATGCGTACAGCATGGATCCGCTGTTCCAACTGGGGGAGTAGAGCACTAAAACTCTCATGCCATGAAGAAGGATAAGACATGGATCCTGTAGGATCACAGCTTGAAAGGCCAGCATTAATCTTACCAACAGTGCGCTGTAACGCAGAAGCAATACTATCAACATTCGGAGCTGCGACGATTATATTAGGTGATATAGAACGAAGGCGCGTTTCGTCTTTCACTGAATAACTGTTAGTTACAACTAAGTTACCCGATGCGGCCATTTCTAAAGGAGGGTAGCTTGGATGAGGTGAGAGCATCAAAGATAGAAGCAGATCAGCTGTGCGTATGCGCTCTGCATAATCGTTAAAACTCATCCATGGTACCGGCTTAAGGGTAACACCATTACCAAGAGATATAGGTTCAAGCTTCTCGCCTATTGCCAATACTTCCCAATGTTCATCTGTAATATAACCTGCAGCTACTGCCCGTCGAAGAGCTATCAACCCCACTTCGAATAAATTGCGTTGAGCCATTGTAGGCCTTGCATAGAACAACAACACCTTGCGCTGTTGTGTAGAAGGAGAATTTGCCTTGCTGGTTGGAAAGAAGCTAGCACGATCTATGGCAGGCTCAAAATACAATGCTTTCTTCACAAAATTCTCATCCCTATAACACCCACAAGCTTCTTGAGCCAGGTGATCGAGCAATAGTTTTGTATTAATCACAGGAATATGTGGTAATCCATACGTTTCCAGAGCCCTTGCATGAAAAGATGACGCAGAGTGAAGAAGTGGTTCAAAATCCTGGATAAGGTAAATGAAATCTCTGTAAATCGTCTTTTTGACTGCATCTCTTGCAATCTGAGCTGTCCACCAGGCTGTAGCAAAAAAGAGATCATTGGCCCCGATATTTACACCCGTGGTTTGATTCAGTCCATCAACCAGCAATATGCGTTCGCGCTGCACAGGCCTTTGAAATAAAGTATCAATATGCGCATACAATTCACTGCTCTTTTTTTGGTCAAAAGCAACATTGGTGGAAATCAACCGAACCCATTCACCTCTTTCACAAAGATAGGCAGCTAACAAAAGAGCAGAATTAGGGCCTCCAGACATGTGTTTCGGATCAAGACTGGGGAGTAGAACGTTAATGTGTGGGCGAACTGACAATGCGTCAGACAACTTAAAATGAATGTGAGGGGTCCAGCAATGATATCCCAAGACAGGATCATCGCTAGAAGGGGTGCTTCTTGAAGGAGAATCCCCGAGGGCCTCAACAGGAGCGCTAAGCGCATACTCACCAAGTGCATTAGCTGCAGGATGCAACCATCCGCGAGTTCTAATTTCAGCAGCTATTTTTCTTCCAAAAGCAGTGCGCTTCAGTGTCTTTATGTACACTGCTCGTGCAGAGTAAAATGCTACTCTTCTAGTAAGGTAGAGTAATGACCGTAAATGCTTTGTGTTCGAATGAAAGAGGGACCGAACTTCGCTATTTTGTTTCATTTTAAACCGGAATTTCTGCTGAAATATTCATGTATTCACCTTAACTGAGTAATCATCGAATTACTGGTAGATCTTCAATATCTCTTCAACGGTACCAAACCCTTTCACTTTGCCACCACTAAGCCACAATGCCTTGTTGCATAGCTCTCTGATAATGTGAGTGTCATGTGTTGAGAGCGCCATAAACTCTGACTGATTGATTAGATTTTTCATCTGTGCTTTAGCTTTTTCGATGAATTTGGCATCACCTACATTGACGATTTCATCAATGAGCAAGATTTCAGAATACACATGGGTAATAATGCCGAAGGCAAGCCTAACCTTCATACCAGATGAATAGGATTTGATGGGCATTTTCATAAAATCCCCTAATTCGGCAAATTCTTCAACCTGTGGAATGATATTTCGAATCTCTGACTTGGTAAGGCCCAGAATCATGCCACGCAACATGATGTTCTCGTAACCGTTCAATTCATGGTCCATACCCATCATGATGTCAAACAGGCAATTCACTCGTCCCTGGACATTCAATGTTCCCGTTGTTGGCTCATAGATTTTAGCAAGGACTTTAAGAAGAGTCGACTTGCCCGCTCCATTCTGACCGAGGATTGCCAACCGATCCCCTTTTTCAAGCTTAAAGCTTACATCTTTAAGAGCTTCTACAACAACGGTTCCGTTATTGCTATCAAGCCGTCCACCCGTAGCCAGGTTAATCAACGTCGACTTAAATGAGCGAGCATCGGCTCCATAGACAGGATATGTTAAGCAGACATTTTCAACTTCGACACAAGCCATAGTTAATCCACCCAGTAGGCGATACGCGCCCGAACCATTGAAAAAATGACAAAGCTGATGACAATCCCACCTATCGCAAAGATGCCCGACACTATGAAGCTGGATAGCTCAGGAACAGAGCCAAGAAGTGGAGATCGGACAATATCCAAGAAATAGGTTAAGGGATTGTAAATAAGGATAGCAGGATTTTGATCTAACAACCTGGGCATCCATGAAATTGGGGTAATAAAGAAGCCGACTTGAACGCAGCTTGTAATGATCGGAACCATATCTCGATAACGAGCGCTCGCAAGGCCGACCAAAAAACTAATCCAGTAGACATTTAGCAAGAGCAAGAAAAAACCCGGTATTGCTATGAGCGCAACTTTGCCGGGGTTTATTTTGAAGAAAGCGCATACGAGAAGATAAATGACTGCGTTATGCATTAAGTAGATGACTTGCCTAACCAAATGCTTGAAAACATATAAGCTCAAGGGAAGGTTGATCTGTTTTATAAATCCGCCGTTGGATTTGAAAATATCGGCTGCCTCAGTGATGCTGCTTGAAATGAAGGTCCAAAATAAAAATCCAGCTGTAAAGAAAGGGATATATTCTTCAAGGCTCTGATGAAAGAGTTTACTGAACACGATCCCCATCATCACTATAAAGATCAACATGCTCAGACTGATCCACCACGGGCCTATAACAGAGCGACGATAGCGCTGCTTGACTTCCATCCATCCTAAATGAAGCCAAACCCTGTATTGGATCAACGCATTTTTAACGTCCAAGGTAGCAGCACTTAACACCTTCGTTAACCGATTTTGGCTGACATCTGTTCGCATCATTTGTTGTTTTAGCTCGTCAATCATATCATTGCTTATCTAAGGAGAGGAAATTTGAAATCTTCCAGCAAGAAGCTATACTTCAGGCATGGTCAAACTCGAGAGAATGCTAAAACATAAAATATAATGCAATACGTTACAAATGAGTATTTTCATCCTTCACACTGATCGTTGAAGAACGCCTAAAATTCGAAACCCACGTTGAAATGGACACCGGCGATCGAGAGGTCGTCCTGGTTGGAGGCTATCCTCACAGGCTGCGCATTATCCATGAATCGGAGCAGTTGGTTTTGTGAGAAGAGGAGAAGCTGGTCCCAGGCTAGTTCTAATGTTAGTTTCTTGAGAGTGCCGGAAAAGTTCTTTTGCCAGCGCAGTCCAGCTGCTGCTTCGAAGATCGCTGAAGAGGCGCGATAGATGTCATGAACCCCGAGGAGCTTTTCCTTTGTTCCTTCGTTGTCGGCGTCCTGGTGCAGATAGAACTCTCCGTAGAGTAAGCTGAGGGCTGTTTTAGCAAATAAGCTGAAGCCTTTGGCTAGGCGATAATCAGCAGACATGCCTGCATAGGGGCCAAGTCCCCAGAACTTGTTCTTCATGCGGATCAGGAGTTCTTCTTCTGGCAAGAAACTCCCGCCGCGGTATTCGATGTTGAACTTTTGACGGACGGATCCCCATCGGACGCCGATTTGTGGGGTGAGAGTAAGGGTTTGCGTTGGATGGAAGGGTTTGCCCAGGAGGAAATCAATGAGTCCCAGGTGCAGACGCCAATGGGCCGTGGCCTCATGGGCAAATGTCAGGGGCGGCAAGGAGGGAGTTTCCCAGACTGGCAAGAGAACACGCCCTTTCTCGGCTTTTTCACGAGCGTCGGTGTGCGTTTGCAGATTGGTGAATTGAAGGAGGAGATCCCACGTGTCGTGAGGAATGCGGTATCCCAGTCCGATGTTGAAGCCGAAGTCCCAATCGAAGGGGAGTTTTTTATTGTCGGCATCCTTGGATAGGTTCTGTGCAGAAGAGCTCTCGATCGCGTAGCTGAGTCCCCCTTCCTCCGCTTGCCAGTAGAGAACGGATCCTTGAGCAAAGAAGCCGCTGTGGGACAGCTCACCCGGTTGGGCATGGCAAAAGATCGGAAGTGTGGTAAGATAGAGAAACAATGACTTCTTCATAAACTCAGGATTGTCCATTTTTTAGCGAGTGTAAGCAATGAGACCATTTATTCTCCGTCGATTTCTTTTTGTGTCTATGGGACTGTCGCTGCCTCTTTGTGCGATGCAGATTTCTACCGATGAAGCTGATGCCATTGGAAAAGGGGTTTTCTATAATGAATGCAGCGGCAAAGAGGATCGGCTTGTGTGGTGGAACGAGGGGGAGAATTTCCCTTCGCTTGGGATCGGGCATTTCATCTGGTATCCCAAAGGTGTAGTTGGCCCGTTTGAAGAGACCTTTCCGAAGCTGATGGCTTTTCTGAAAGAAAATGATGTGAAATTGCCAGGGTGGCTCAAAGCGGAGGAAGGGTGTCCGTGGAGTGACAAAGAGGCTTTTTTAGCTGAAGGGGCAAAGCGAAAAGAGCTGCAGGAACTGCTCGTAAAAACGATGGCGCTGCAGGCTGTGTTTATCGGGAAGCGGTTTGAAGCGGCTTTGCCAAGAATCCTTTCAACGATGGGCGAAGAGAAAAGAGAGCGCGCCTTGAAACAGATCGCAAGGCTTGAAAATTCTTCCCAGGGGAAATTCGCGTTGATCGACTATGTCAATTTCAAAGGGGATGGCACGTCTGATTCAGAGCGTTATGCGGGGAAAGGATGGGGCTTGAGGCAGGTCCTGGAAGAGATGCCGGAGAATCCGGAGAATCCCCTGGCTGCATTTACGGCAGCGGCTAAAGCGGTGCTGCGCCAAAGGGTGGAGTCGGCTCCGCCCGAGCGCCATGAAGAGCGCTGGCTCCCGGGCTGGCTGTCACGCGTCGACCGTTACCTGAAATCCTGAGGAGAAAAAACAGTCTTGTCTTTCATTTTTTCCAGGCGCTTGTCGACCTCGGAGATCTCGCCAAAGCCGGTGCTCTTGCGGATGATGTTGCCTTTGGAGTCGAGGATCACAAGAGTGGGCACGGCGCGGATCTGGTAGGCGCGGAAGATCTCTTCGGCGCGGTCGGCATTGACCTTCAGGAATTTGATCTTGCCGCCGAACTGCTTTGCCCATTCGTCATAAACGGGGCTGAAGGTGCGGCAGGGGCCGCAGTGGGTAGAATAAAAGTCGACGAAGACGGCGCAGTCTGCCTCGCGGATTTCTTTATCGAACTGCTCTTTGGAGTTGATCTCGATGACTTTTCTGGCTTCGGGCTTGATCTCGGCTTTCGCAAGGGCTTCCTTTTGATGAGAAAGGGCGGCATTGGAGGCAAGGTACTGCTGTGCCTGCATCGCTGCCTTGGCGGCGTCTCCGGCTGCGGATATCGCCTGCTTGAACTCGGGATCGGAAACATCCCCGATCGCATAGACTCCGTCGACAGATGTCTGCTGGTGTTTTTTCAGGACGATGTAGCCGCTCGGATCCAGCTCGAGCTGATTGCGGAACAGACCGGAATTGGGGAGAGCTCCGATAGCAAGGAATAGAGCGTCGGTCTTAAGCTCCCATGCTTGCTTAGAAGATGTGGACTCGAGGAGAAGGTGGGTGACCTTGTCTCCATCGCCTCTGATTTCCTTCACAACTGTCCTGTAATGCACTTCGATGTTGGGACGGGAGAGGATCTCTTTCATCCTTTCCTTTTCAACAGAGCGGAACTCATCGCGTCTCACGAGCAGATGCACTTTGGAAGCGATATTGGAAAGGTACTGGGCCTCGATCAGGGCGCTGTCGCCGCCGCCGACGACGGTGACGACCTTGTCTTTGTAAAGGGAGCCGTCGCAGACGGCGCAGCTGTAGACCCCGCGCGACCAATATCCGCCCTGTCCCGATTCACCGGGCACGTTGAGCAGATTGGGAGTAGCTCCGAGCGCGATGATGACCGATTGGGCCTTGTAGCGCTTCAGTTGCTCGGTAGATCCGATGATTTTCTTGGTGGTGATGAGGAAGGGGCGTTTGGTCAAGTCAACAGAAACGACGAGCTCGGGCTGCAAGATCGCGCCGTTGAGCTCAGCCTGATTCCTGACCCTGTCACCCAATTCCACACCTGAGATCGACATCTCCCCTGGCCAGTTCTGCACATTGTGCGACTGGGTGATCGTCCCACCAACGGAGGGCCCTGTAATCACGACAGGGGTGATCCCGGCTCTGGAGAGATAGACTGCGGAGGTGAGGGCGCCGACGCCGCTTCCCAGGATGACGACCTGGTGCTCCTCTTCCTGCACTTCGGCAGGCAGGGCGGAGGTAAAGGGAAGGATCAGAAGGTTGAGCAAAAGAAGAAACTTTTTCATCACATCACTTAAGCGATAACAACATCGCCCTCTTTAGTTTAGCAGAGGAGTATAGCACGGGGAAGAATTATGGAAAGACAACTAAAACTTTTAAACCTGGAGCTTGAGCGATGGGGGACCGATTGCAATTTCCAGATCAAATCCCTATAGTGGAAATGCTTAAATTTGTGGATGTGGGGTCATGTTAAAGATTTATTCAGAGCCAGAGTCCGTCTCCGACGGGCTGGACGAGATCCTGGTCCGAGCCGAAGAAGCTAAGGAAGTCCCTCCCGAGCCCGAAGGGGGCATCCCGCGGCAATGGCTCCCCGGTCTGATCCGCTGGCCGGTCCGGGTTCTGCTGCTGCCGACGATTTTGATCGATTTGGCCGCGCAGAGAATCGCGCGGATCATTGTCCGCACGCCGTTTAAGAAAGAGGGCAAATGTCTCAAAAGAGGCAACTGCTGCCACTATATCCTTGTTCCCGAAGCGAAGGGTTTTTTAGGAAGGCT
>JAFEGH010000003.1 GCA_018240065.1 Verrucomicrobiota bacterium
TCCTTGCTTGGTGATTCCTCCTGTTCCTGAGATGGCGCCTGCGTAGGAGGTAGCTGTCGTATTGTTGCCCAAAGTCAGGGTATTTGCACCTAAGATGACATTGCCACCTGTGCTACCGCCGCCGGCAAGGCCTGCTACTGTGTTATCAAAACCTGTAATATCAAGTGTTGCACCTAAAGTATTTGCAAAGCTGACAATAGAACTTGAGGAAAGGATATTTGTAGCTCCTGCGATGAGTGTTCCCGCAGTGATCGTGGTCTGTCCACTATAATTTTTTGCAGTTCCGGAAAATGTCAACGTGTTGGTTCCTTGTTTGGTTAAGCCCCCCACCCCAGAAATTGGTCCAGTTAAAGCCAATGTATTCCCATTAGTGTCGATCACCCCGTCTACATTTAAATTAATCGTATTTGTGACATTTAATCCTGAAACGGATGATTTGAGAATATTTCCATTGTTGGTGTTGAAGTTTAATGCACCTATGCCAATTGATTTATTATTGCTGATAGCAATTGTTCCCTTATTTAGGTTTGTCCCGCCGCTATAGGTGTTTGCAGCGACTAGATTGACAATTCCAGAGGGATTAGTTGTGCCGACAGAAATCTGAGCGCCTGCCTGAGTCCCTAAAGTGATAGCACTTGTAGCTCCGGTAAACGAGGCTGGACTATCATCAGCAATGGAGCTGGTAAAAGTGATCGAACTTCCATTGGGATCAAGGATGATTGAAGACCCGGTTAAGAAAAAACCATCTTTGCCTGCATTCCAGCCATTGTCGTTAAATCCTAATCCCCCTGAGGTTGTGTTATTTCCATCTGTATTGAACGGCCCTAAAATTGTCAACGATCCAGGGGTTCCCGAGTTATATAAACCGCTGTTTACAAATATACCTCCTCCAAAACCAGCTCCTCCTCCCCCTCCCTTACCAGCACCTGTAGCCCCTGCGGCACCACCCACTCCTCCTGTGCCGCCCACGCCGACAGAGGTGCTCCATTTTCCACCACCACCGCCACCAAATCCTCCATTGCCACCAGCTGGTCCGACTCCTCCTGCCCCCCCTGCGGAGCCGCCACCACCACCAAATCCTCCATTACCTCCAATCCCAGCGGAGGTACCAGCTGATGCACCGCCACCACCTCCACCAAAGCCTCCATTGCCTCCACTACCAGAAGTACTAAGGAAAGCCCCCCCCCCGCCGCCGCCCCCAAATCCTCCCTTACCTCCAGGATCTCCAGGTATTGTACTACCGGATTGTCCACCAGCACCCCCGCCGCATCCCGATTGCGCAGAAACACCACCAGCTCCTCCGCCAGCATTTATGCCACCAATAGCTCCAGATCCCCCCCCTCCTGATGCCGCACCAAATCCACCTCCAGGCAAACCATCGGGATTAACCGAACCACCAGTACCCCCTGTGCCAGGGTTGCCAGTAAGTATAGGATTTGATCCGGCAATTCCCCCCCCCCCACCTCCAGATTGTACAGTCGAGCCATTTCCACCTACACCCCCTATTCCTCCTCCCCCTCCCGCTCCTTTTCCTGTAGTGAAATCACCTCCATTGCCTCCTCTTCCACTTCCAGGTTGAGCTGTACACCAAAAACCTCCTCCTCCACCCCCTCCTAATAATCCGGAACCTCCTAAATTAGCCCCATCTCCACCTTGAGCCTTACATGAGTTAATAGCGATGTTTGAAATCGTTACGTTAGCCTTATCAATGAAAATTGCCCCTCCGGCTCCGAGTCCCCCGCCGCCGCTACCACTTCCTCCATTGCCTCCCTTTGAAATCATATTTTGAAGAGTGAAATTTTGGATTAAGATGTTTCCTTGCTCAGCAAAAAAGCCAGGGAACGTAGGTAGACCGCTGCTTAGACCGTCAATAATAATTTGGTTCCCTCCATTCGCTCCATCAATTGTTAGTGTATTTGCTGTATTTAGATTTAGAATAGGCAAAGCCGCTTTAAGGGAGATAGTGTTGCTGGCACCTAATGCAAAAGTAACATTGTAGGTATCGAGAGGTAGCGTTTGATTGATGTGATTTAACACCCCCCTTAAGTCTCCTGAGCTGCCGCTAAATGTACCGTTTGTCGAAGTGTTGACATCCCCAGCAACATTCACTGTGAGGTTAGTGACCGCATATAAAGAAGGGGTTGCAAGGCAGAATGCCGCAGTCCATGAGAATGTCTTAATAAAGATGGGGAGTTTGCTCGAGCGCATAGACCTCAGGGGGTATTTTTTTGCATATGTTCTTTGTTATAAGCATTCAAATTGTTTTTTTGCAGTTCTATTTTGAGAGTGGAGTCTGAAAAGAGGGAATTCCATTTATGTGAATTTCTATGGAGTCTTGTCGAGTCGGTAGGTCATTCCTGTCTTGGTCTCATGAACCGAGGCTTTTAGGACTGAAATTGATATAGAAGGGAAGAGTATCGCACCAAAATAAGCCATCAAGCATCCGCATTGAATGAGCGATGGGTTAGATTAACACGGAGCTTGGAGCTTGATGCGGGTTTGGCAATAAAGGGAATCATTGGATAGACTGTGAGCAATCATTTGATGGAGCCATGTATGAAGAAAGCTTTAGTGTTCATCGGCGCACTGGCGCCTTTTGCTCTGCACTCGCTGGAGTTTGACATGCAATTTGAGAACGAGCAGGTGCGCGTTTCGAAGATCGTGATGGCGGCAAAAGAGGAAGTGGGCCTTCACCGCGATGAGCTTCCGCGCGTTGTCATTGGTCTCAAAGGGGGCACAGTCAGACGGATGGAACAGGATGGCTCGACGCGGGATGTCCATTTTCCGACGGGAAGCGCGGTATTCCTCGAGGCTGATCCGGAAGGAGAAATGCATAGAGGGGTCAATGTGTCAGATACTGAACTCGAAGTGATGATTATCGAACTGAAAGGGAAGGCGTCATGAAACTGAGATCATTTTTATTCTTTGGGATGTTTTCCATTTCCGCTTTTGTGCATGCTGGCGAGGTGGATGGGGATGGGTTTTCTTCCGAGATGTTAAGTGTTGGAAACGAACATGTCCACATCGTCTCGGCTTTTGACAATGTGACCTATTTCACGACTTATAATTATGCAGGGGATCCTGTGTGGGAGATCCCGTTCAACTCGGTGATCATTTCCTGGAAGGCCAAAGGGGATCAGCTGTTTGTCTTTTCGTGCGCGCGCAGCGGTCTGGCCTATTTTCTTACTTGCATTGAGGCAGGCAGCGGAAAACTGCTTTGGGAAAGACCCGTCGTTGCTCCGGAAGGGAACTAAAGCCTATTTCTTCTTGATGGGGCAGCTGCTTTTGCCGAGGATGTGATACACGATGCACCAGCTAAAGGCAGCTTCGAAAAGGGTGAAGAGGCCGAAAATCAGCGCGATCCAGCTCATTTTTGCGTAGGCGTAGGTAAGCAGAAGGATCCCGATCGAGCCTCGGATCCACCGCCCTGAGGCGTCGATATTTTTTGGGAGTTTGAATTTCATAGCTCAGTTCCTTCGAGGAAGGGGGATTTTTTGTGCAGGCGGGTCACATTTTCCACTGTGATCCGCGCGATCTCGCGCATCGCCTCCTGTGTGAAGAACCCTTGATGGGCCGTGATGAGGACGTTGGGGAACGACAGGAGTCTTGCCAGTTCATCATCCTGCAGGATCTGATCGGACCGATCTTCAAAAAAGAGGGATTCCTCTTCTTCATAGGTGTCCAGGGCCACAGCTCCCACCTGCCCGCTTTTGAGCGCCTGGATGAGGGCTGATGTCTCGATGACCTTGCCCCGGCTGGTGTTGATGAGGAAGACCCCTTTTTTCATCTTTGCGATCGTCTTTTCATTGATGAGATGGATTGTGGAGGGCAGAAGCGGCACATGCAAGGAGAGAATGTCGCTTTTACTGAGAAGATCATCGAGTGAGACATAGCTGATCCCTTCCTGTTTTGCCCATTTTTCGTCAGGTTGGGTATCATAGGCGATGACAGTCGCTCCAAATCCTTTCATGATTTTGGCGAAGACTTTGCCGATTTTTCCGGTGCCGATGACGCCGACAGTTTTTCCGTGGATATCAAATCCTAAAAGTCCGTGAAGAGAGAAGTTCATTTCGCGGACGCGGACGAAGGCGCGATGGATTTTTCTATTGAGCGCAAGCAAAAGTCCCACAGCATGTTCCGCGACGGCGTTGGGCGAGTAGGAAGGCACGCGCGTCACGGGCAGTTTGAGTCGATGCGCGGCGTCTAAATCGACATTGTTGAAGCCGGCAGAGCGCAGGGCGATCAGGCGGACCCCCGATTTTGCAAGGGACTCCAAGACGGCTGCGTCGAGCTTGTCATTGACAAACGGGCAGATGGCGTCAAAGCCTTTGGCGGAATCTTTCGTCGCATCGCTTAAGTGAAAGTCAAAGAAACTCCACTGGATCTGCTCCGAGCCTGCAGCAGATGTGAGGTATTCCTTGTCGTAGGGCCTTGCATCGTAGACGGCGACCTTGATCATATTTTTACGCTCTCGTGTGACGTTCTTCTTTTCTTTTATCCAGATCTCGATATTGACAAAAGGATTTTCATCCCTCGTTGACACAAATGATTTTTCACCCTAAAAAGGGACGATTAAATTTATTTGAGCGGGAGGAATTCATGAATTCGATGGTGGACGCCGGATCGCTGGATTGCCTGATGCACGAGACGAGAAAATATTCTCCTTCCTCTGAGATGTCCCAGAACGCGCACATCCGCAGCTATGATGAGTACGAAAAGATGTACCGCCAATCGATCGCGGACTCAGACGACTTTTGGCTCGAGCAGGCCGTGACGCTCGACTGGATCCAGTTCCCCTCCGTTGCCTGCAGGTACACCTGGAACACAAATGCCAGAGACATCCGCCACAGCTGGTTTGAAGACGGCGTGATCAATGTCTCCTGGAACTGCCTCGACCGCCACCTTTCGACCCCGCTGAAACATAAGACCGCCATTGTCTGGCAAGGGGACATTGAAGGAGAAGAGAGGAGCCTCACCTATTCAGAACTGCATCAGGCGGTCTGCCGGCTGGCAAATACTCTCAAGGCAAGCGGCGTCCGCAAAGGGGACAGGGTCTGCATCTACATGCCGATGATGCCGGAAGCTGCCGTTGCGATGCTGGCCTGCAGCAGGATTGGGGCTGTCCATTCGGTGGTTTTCGGAGGCTTTAGCGCCGAGGCGCTCACCTACAGAATACAGGATTCCGAGTGTAAGCTGCTCATCACGGCAAATGTGGGATTGCGCGGAGGAAAAAAAATTCCGCTGAAGGAGATCGCCGACGAGGCGCTTGCGAAATCTCCCTCGGTGAAAACCGTTCTCGTCGTGCAGCGCACCTCAGACCCTTGCAAAATGCAGGAGGGAAGGGATTTCTGGTACCATGAAGAAACGGCGTCGCAGCCCGCCTCGTGTCCTGTGGAACCGATGAGAGCGGAAGATCCGCTTTGCATTCTCTATACTTCGGGGTCGACGGGAAAACCTAAAGGAGTCGTCCACACACAGGCGGGCTATTTGCTCCACGCTTCTCTTTCCCACAAATACATCTTCGACGTGCATGATGAGGATGTCTATTGGTGCACGGCAGACATCGGATGGGTGACAGGCCATACCTATGTGGTTTATGGACCTCTTGCCAATGGCTCTACAACGGTGATGTTCGAGGGGACGCCGACCTATCCCGACGCGGGAAGGTTTTGGCAGATTATCGAACAATACAAAGTTTCCGTATTCTACACGGCGCCGACGGTGATCCGCTCTTTGATCTGCAAAGGGGAGGAGTATCCGGAAAAGTATGACTTGAGCTCGCTGCGCGTCCTGGGATCTGTCGGCGAGCCGATCAATCCTGAAGCGTGGTCCTGGTATCACAGCGTCATCGGCAAAGGCAATTGCCCGATCGTCGACACCTGGTGGCAGACGGAGACGGGCGGCATCCTGATTGCCCCGCTTCCCGGAGCGCACACGCTAAAGCCCGGAAGCGCGTCGCGCCCTTTTTTTGGCGTCGATCCCGTGGTACTCAGAGATGAGGGCAGCGAATGCTCTCCGCGGGAAGGAGGAGCGCTCTGCATCCGCAAACCGTGGCCGGGAATGATGCGCACCATCTGGGGCGATCACGATCGTTTCGTCGACACTTACTTTTCTGCGCACAAAGATCTCTATTTTACCGGAGACGGGTGCCACATCGACGATGAGGGGGATTATTGGCTGCTTGGGCGGATGGACGATGTTGTCAATGTATCGGGGCATCGAATCGGCACTGCGGAAGTGGAGAGCGCGCTCGTCAGCCATCCGTCAGTGGCAGAAGCTGCCGTCGTTCCGATTCCCGATCCGATCAAAGGACAGGGGCTTTATGCGTTCGTGACGCTGATCGAAGGGATCCAGGGATCTGACGTCATGAAAACGCAGCTGGCGCAGCATGTCCGCAAAGAGATCGGCGCGATCGCCGTTCCCGACAAGATCCAATTTGCTGAAGCGCTTCCTAAAACCCGCTCGGGAAAAATCATGCGGCGCATCTTAAGAAAGATCGCAGAAGGGAAAACGGATGATTTGGGGGATGTTTCGACGCTTGCGGATCCGAAAGTGGTCGAAGCGCTCGTCAACGCCGCCCATGGATCATGAGCGGCTTTGCATCAGTTTACAAATTGCGCTGTGCATAAAGCTTCATGGCTTCGGCTAAAAATGTGACCATCTGCGGATGGAAGGTCTCGTACATTTTTCGGAAGTCGGGGTGCTCCAAATAGAGGTCGGCAAGGCCGGCATACACTTCCTTTGTCGGGTTGTAGAACCGGCTGATGATCTGGAAATGGCGCTGGATCAGGCTTTGCACCTCTTGCGAACCTGTAGAGAGCCGCTCATCGATGGCTTTGGAAAGTTCCCGATGAACGGAATCAAACTCCTGTTTGATCTGATCATAGTCTTTTTGCGTAAAGCCTTTGATGTTGCGTTTGCTCTCCTCGATGAGAGATTCTGCCTTCTTCTCATAACGATCGAGGATATACTTTTCGTACTCTTCCTGTTTTTCTTTGCTGAACCCGTCATAAATTTCCTGGTCAGACATTGTTTTTTCCTTTTTTAAGTGTCGGATTGTTTTATCGATGGTCTCAATCAATGTCTGGATCCGCTCGCCTCTCTTTTTTAAGATCTCTCTGTGGGAGCAGAGCGCTGCGATCTTGTTGAAATCGCTCTGGCTCACGATCTTTTGGATCTGCTTCAATTCGAAGTCCAGTTCTCTAAAAAAGAGGATCTGCTGGAGCTGCAAAAGCTGCTCCTCTTCATAAAAGCGGTATCCGTTCTCCTTCACATAGGCAGGTTTGAGCAGTCCCGCTTCATCATAAAAATGAAGGGTCCGGACGCTGACGCCTGATAGCTGAGCGAGTTCTTTGACTGTATAACCCATCTTCTCCCCCTCAAATAGCCTTTGATTTTAGAGGATGAGAATACCATAAAGTATGACGTAACGTCAGGGTCAAACCGGTTTTTTTGGGGAAGAATAGAAAAAAGTTATGCGGATTGCTTGAAGAATTGCACCAGGCGGATGGCAGCTGTCAGCAGGACAAGAATGCTGAATAGATAGGCGAGGGGATTGAAAAGGGTGGGAAAGAGGATCATGGCAGCGAAAAAGAAGAATGCCTCGGCCCTCTCGATGAGCCCCGGGCTGTAATGGAAGCTTTTTTCTGAACTGTTCTGTGTAAAGATGCCCACGATTAAAAATGAGGTCACGCAGATAAGGACGCTGCCGAGCATCAAAAGCGATGGCAGGCCCCTGGAAAAGGGCTCTATGAAGAACAAGCCGAGGATGACGGCGAACTCGACAAGGCGGTCGCAGGTGATGTCCAGGGCGGCGCCCTGATTGGATGTTTTTTCATCCTGACGGGCAAGCGATCCGTCGAGGGTGTCCAGAACTCCGGAGGCGATCAAAAAAAATAGTGCAGATGTTGTAAAGCCTAAGGAGAGGAGGGGAAGCGCGCTTACGCCTACAAGACAGGCGAGCAAAGTGAGCGCGATGGGATGGACCTTGCGAAAAACCTTTAAGCGCAGCAAAGGGTCGACGCAGTATTTCTGGTAGGTTTTGCGCAAAGTGGCTTCGATCATGGATTTTTTCTGAACTTTTTCACGATGATGGGAACCAAGGCCAGCACTCCAAGCAAAGTCAGCGCGATCTTCAATTCCGTGTTGAAGATGGCCTCAAGAGAGATAGCTTGGTTGGTTTCGAAGATTTTTTCAAGCCCTCCGCCGGCAAGAGTGAACACAAATGAGCCGGGGGCGATGCCGATCAGCGTCGTCCAGACAAAGGTTCTTAAAGGAACGCCGAAGAAAGCGGGGGCGAGGTTGACGATCCAGAATGGGAAAAGAGGGACAAAGCGAAGGAAGAGCATGTAGCTTGCGGCGTTGTCGTTGAATCCTTTCTCCATTTTTTTGAGAAAGGGCCCCGCTTTTTTCTTCAGGGAATCGCCCAGAGCTGTGCGCGCCGCCAGGAAGATCAGGGACGCGCCGCATGTAGCGGAAATAACGACATAGATTGTGCTGAGCGGCTGCGGGAAGAGATATCCGCCAAGAAGGGTGAGAAAGACGGCGCCCGGGACGGAAAGAGCTGTCAGAATGACATAGACGACCATGTAGAGAATGGGGACCGCAAAGGGGTGCGCCGCAATGAATGCCTTCAAGGTGTGGTGGTAGGCCCTTAAAGTGTCGAAGGTCAAATAATGATAAAGTCCGGAAAAATAGACGGCCGCCATCCCGATCAAAATGACGATGAGGGGAAGGAACCGTTTCAATTTCCTGTTCACTTTTTAGCCCTCCTGAAGACGCCCAGGATCGTCTGCGTGAGCCATAGGTCGGCGGCCTTTCGGATCGCCTGGTTGTAGGTTGGAAAAGGATGGATCAGACTGGCGAGTTTGCGCAGAGGGATCTTCGCATGCATCGCAAGGGAGAGTTCTCCGAGCATTTCGCCGGCTCGCGGTCCCACGATCGTGAAGCCGAGGATCTGGCTGCTCCATTTCTTGGTCACGACCTTGACAAACCCTTCCGTGCGGGAGGCTGTGATAGCACGGTCGAGGACGCTGAAAGGGACGACGTAGGCTGCGATTTTATATTTTTTGGCGGCAAGCTCTTCTGTCAGCCCTGCGCTTGCCACTTCCGGATCGGTGAATGTGACGCGGGGGACGGCCTGGGCCTGGTCTAGCTTTTTCTTGAAGGGAAGCAATAACGAGGTGAGCACCGAGCGTGCCTGGTTCTCCGCCCGATGCGTGAAGAAAGGGGCTCCAGCCGCGTCGCCGATCGCCCAGATATGATGCTTATTTGTGCGCCCGTAGGCATCGGTTGTAATCCCTTTGTCAGAATAGGTCACGCCGGCCGCCTTGAGATTGAGAGCGGCGAGATTGGGGCGTCTGCCGACAGAGACGAGCAGCGCGTTGGCATCGACTGTTTTGCCATTGTCCAAAGCGATCTGAAATCTGTCATTTGCATAGTTGACTTGTGTGACATGGACGCCGAGGTGGAGGGCGATCCCTTCCTTTTCGAACTGTTTAGCGATTGTCTCCTGCGTCAGCTTCTCTTCCCGATTTAACAGCTCTTCATGCGTATGAATCAGAGAGACTTTGGAGCCGAGCCTCTGGAAGGCCTGCGCCATCTCGCATCCGATAGGTCCGCCGCCCATGACGGCGAGGCTTTCGGGAACTTGCTTCAAATGGAAAATCGATTCGTTGGTGAGGTAGGGCGTTTTATCCAGGCCGCTCAACGGAGGAATGAAAGCGGACGATCCTGTTGCGATGACAATCTTTGAGGCCCAGATCTCTTCCCCGTTCACAAAGAGGGTATGGGAATCTAGGAAAGAGGCTTGTCCGGTGATTGTCTCGACGCCAAGTTTTGTCAGAGCTGCGGGATCTTCATGCGAGCGCACCTCGGCGACAATGGTCCGTGTTCTCTCCAGGGCGGGATTTGCATTGAAAGGCGGAAGAGGGAATTCGACTCCGAGCGATTTGCTTTCTTTTAAGGCGCTTGCCGCATGGGCTGAGGCGATGAGGGATTTGCTCGGAATGCAACCAAAATTCGTGCAGTCTCCGCCATAATTCCCCTTTTCGATGAGCAAGACTTTCTTTCCCGCTTTGGCGGCGCCGATGGCCACGACCAGTCCGCCCGCTCCTGCACCGATGACGACAAGTGGATATTTTTTCATTTTTTCTGTGGGATAAAGTTGAGGGCCGCTGAATTCATGCAGTACCGTTTGCCTGTAGGAGGGGGGCCGTCGTCAAAGACGTGGCCGATGTGTCCGTCGCACCTGCTGCAGAGGACCTCGATCCTCTTGGAGAAAAGATGCCAGTCGTCTTTATAGGAGACGTTTTCCGGACAGATCGGCTGAGTGAAACTCGGCCAGCCTGTGCCTGACTCATACTTGGCGTCGGAACTATAGAGGGGAAGGGCGCAACCGGCGCAGACGTAGATCCCTGGCTGGTGGTTGTCGTAGTAGGCATTGGCAAACGCGCTTTCTGTTCCTGCTTTCCGCAATACTTTGAATTGCTCAGGAGTCAGGCGTTCTTTCCATTCTTTATCTGTCAGAATGAGTTTCTTTCCATCGAACCGGTATTCAGGCAAGCAGGCACCTTCAGAGTTACTTGGATTAGTTTGATTCGTTTGACAAAAGCCCTCCATCGGGATATTAACCAGAACAAGAAGGCTGAGGATCTGAAATAGTTTTATTCTCATGTCCGCATTCTGTTTTTTTTTCGGGCTTCAGTCAATAAAAAAATTGAAAAATAGGCTGTCATGAAAAGCAAGTTCCTGAAAATTCTGTTCGTCCCTTTGTTCCTGATCTGCAGTTATTGGAGCGGATTATCCGCTGCCGCTCCTTCCAAGGGTCAGACGGAGACGGCTATTTTCGCGGGCGGGTGTTTTTGGTGCGTACAGCACGACTTCGATACAGTGCGAGGCGTCATCTCGACGACGGCAGGCTATACAGGGGGGACCAAGGTCGATCCCACCTATGAAGAAGTGTCTTCCGGAGGGACGGGGCATGTCGAGTCGGTGAAGGTCGTCTACGATCCCTCTAAAGTCAGCTATGCGCAATTGCTGGACTTCTATTTCCATAACATCGATCCGACAAGAAGAGATGGGCAGTTCTGCGACGAAGGAAGTCAATACCGCCCCGTGATTTTTTATGAGAATGAGGAGCAGAAGATGCTCGCCGAGAAGTACAGGCAGGACCTGGTCGCGTCAAACAAATTCAAAACGGTCGAGGTCGACATCCTTCCGGCAACGGCTTTTTACCCTGCCGAGAAATACCATCAGGAATACTATCAGAAGAACCCGATCCGCTATAAGTTCTACCGAGCCAATTGCGGAAGGGACAGCCGATTGAAGCAGCTGTGGGGATCAGGCGGTTAGTGGTTTTTTATCCGGCAGCAGCAGCGAGGATAGAGTCCCTGTGAGGAAGGTGAGGGGAACGCCCCATACCGCCCAATACCAGGTGTATCCGCCCTGCTCGCCAAAGATCAGACAAGCCCCTGCGCCGCAGAGGCATCCCATGGCGATACTCATCATCACTCCTCGGCGCGATGCCCTCTTCCAATAAAATCCGGCGAGCAGTCCAAAAGAGAGCGCTGCGACGGGAATGTTGGCCAGAATGAGTTTATCGAACACCTTGTCGACGAGGGTGTTCGCCATCAGAAGGGAAGCCATGGCAAAGAGAAGCGTGATCCGGATGCTCCTCTTGCATGAAGAGGCGGGATCCGCTTTTGAAAAGTCTCCGATCCACATCGCCGACATCGCGCTCCAGACTCCTGTGAGTGTGGTCGCTGAGGTCGCAAAGAGCAGCGCATACGCAAACCCCTTGACGCCGGAGGGGAGGCAGCGGTCGATCAAATGGGGCAGCGCCATCTCCCAGGAGGGGCATTCAAAGCCGCGATAGCGGAAGAGGGCTGTTGCGACAATTGCCGACCCGTAGAGCAAAAAGATGAGGAAAGCTGCGGCGACGACTGAGCGGTAGGCGGCCTTGCCATTTTCAGCCGCGAAGATCTTCTGTCCGTACCAGGGAGCGAGGATATAGGTGAACATCGTCAGGATGGTCAATGAAAAGACAAAGCGCAAGGGGAGGATTTTTTCGGCGGAGAAAGTTTCAGGATAGGCGAGGGGAGGAAGAGAGGGGGATTGCCACATAAAATAGGCGACGAGCGGAAAGAAAATAAGCATGAAGACCAGACTGAGCGCATCGGTGCGGATGATGGCGATCAGTCCGCCGCGGAGCGTCATCAGGAGGACAAGGGAGCATAGGGCAAGGCTCAATAGCCAGGGGCTGGCTGAAGGGAGAAGGGGGAGGAAGAGCAGGGTGAGGGATTTGATATAGGCTGCGCTAAAGCCCAGCATGGCAATTAAAAGGAGGATGCTCGCGCTGCCGCCGATAGCGCGGCCATAGCGGCTGGTGAAAAAACCGGCGACCGAAAGACCGTCGAACGCCTTCCATTTTTTTGCGACCGCCATGGCATAGAAGAGAAGTCCGAAAAGGAAGATGAAGGGAAGGGTGAGCGCCCAGAACCCTGCTGCGTATCCAAGGGATGCAAATGAGATCAGTGTCGCAGAGTTGAATTCGGTCATGACAAGGGTTGCCGTGAGCGCCGCCCATTTCGTTTTCCTTTCTGCAAAAAGGTAGGATGACTCGGTTCTGATTCGCCGGGATTTGAAGATGCCGGCTCCGATCAGGAGCGCGATCACAAGGGCAAATGTAATGCAATCGATCATATATCCAAACAACTTCAAATCTTTGTTTTCGGCTGAGCCAAAGCGGCGCGATTCAATGATCGCAGGGGATCCAATATTAGCTAATGGGGGATCCCCTGCGATCATTGAATCCCACCCGCTTTCGCGTTGCCCAAAAAACCAAGCTTTTGAAGTTGTTTGGGAATAGCTTTATAAAATAGTTTTTTTGGCATTTTTTTCGATTGAAATCTTCTTCGCCAGCAGGAAAGAGAGAGCAGAAATCAATAATTGCCAAATTTACAGGCAGTCTCTAAAGTTAACTCAAGAGCCGGCTTTAAATTTCCCGAGCGCGGCAAAATTGGTTTTTTTGAAGCCTTTAAGCCTTTAGTTCCGGCAACTCTTGCCGCCTTGGTAAATGGCTATAAAATCTTCAATTTTTCCGTGCACGGGAATTGTGAAACCGGTCGCAAGCCTAAAGACGGTAGAAAAACTCATGCGCTACCTGCGCGCGCTTAGCTTCATTATTTGTATTTTAGCTTTCTTTACTTCCTGCTCCGCTGGAAGGAGCCCTTCGTATCATGGCGTCCAGGGAAGCTACGAGGCAAGCTCCGACGTGCCCGCAAGCGCTCTCAAACCCTTGATCATCCTCGATGCCGGCCATGGGGGGACGGATGAAGGGGCGAAGGTCAATACCTTCATGGAAAAGAAACTGACTCTCACCACTTCATTGCTCATTAAAAAACATCTCGAAGAGCTGGGATACCGCGTGATCATGACGCGCAGCCGCGACGCCTATTTGCCGCTGCAGCGCCGCGTCTCGATCGCCAACAAGACGAAGGGATCCCTTTTTGTCAGCGTCCATTTCAACTCTTCGCCGAGCACTGAGGCGCAAGGAGTGGAGATCTTCTATTTTGATTCCAAGGAGATGTGGCGCGCCCGCGCATCCAAGAGGCTGGCCAATTGCATTTTGCACAGGATCGTCGATCAGACCGAGGCTGTCTCACGAGGAGTCAAGCAGGGGAATTTCCATGTCATTCGCGAAACGGACATGCCCGCAGTACTCGTGGAGGGAGGCTTCATCACCAATCGGGATGAGCGCGCGAAACTGCGCGACAGGGCCTATCTCGACAGGCTGGCCGTCGGCGTCGCGCAGGGAATCGACAAGTACATGAAGATGTGAAAGGGACTTAAAAATACGTCCTCGGCGCGAGTTGAACGCGCGACCTGTCGCTTAGGAGGCGACCGCTCTATCCACCTGAGCTACGAGAACACTTGAGAGCGTGCATTTTAATCGTCCGGCGCTCTTTAGGCAAATGCTATTATGTTGTAGAATGGTTAAAAGAATAATTTATATTTTCGGAGGAAGCAAATGACTGAGGCAAAAGCGGACATCGGGCTGATCGGGCTGGCGGTGATGGGACAGAATCTCGTGCTGAATATGAACGACCATGGTTTTACGGTCGCTGTCTTCAACCGCACCGTCTCAAAAGTCGACGACTTTCTCGCAGGCCCTGCCAAAAACACCCGTGTCGTCGGCGCTCACACTTTAAAAGAATTTTTCCAGTCGCTGAAGCGTCCGCGCAAGGTGATGTTCATGGTCAAGGCGGGATCTCCTGTCGATGATCTGATCCAGGAGTGCCTCCCTTTTCTGGAAAAAGGGGACATCGTGATCGACGGAGGCAACAGCCACTATCCCGACACAGAGAGAAGAGTCAAAGAGTTAAAAGAAAAAGGGATCCTGTTCATCGGATCGGGGATTTCCGGCGGGGAAGAGGGCGCTCGCCATGGGCCGTCTATCATGCCAGGCGGCAACCCTGACGCATGGAATGCAATTAAGCCGATCTTCCAGGGAATTTCCGCCAAGGCCAAAGAGGACGGCCTTCCCTGCTGCGAATGGATCGGCGACGGCGGCGCTGGACACTATGTCAAAATGGTGCACAACGGGATCGAGTACGGCGACATGCAGCTCATCTCGGAAGCTTACTTCCTTCTCAAGAACGTCCTGGGATGCACCGTGGATGAAATGCACGCGATCTTTGACGAATGGAACAAAGGCGTCCTCAATAGTTTCCTGATCGAGATCACATCGACGATCTTCACTCACCGCGACGCCGACGGCAAACCGCTGCTCGATAAAATTCTCGACGTCGCAGGACAAAAGGGGACTGGGAAATGGACCGGCATCAGTGCGCTGGATCTCGGCATCCCCGTGACGTTGATCGCGGAAGCTGTCTTTGCAAGGTGCCTCTCTTCTCTCAAAGAAGAGCGCCTGCAGGCGGAGAAATTGTTCCCGGCGCCGGCTGTGAAGTTCACAGGCGACAAAAAGCAATTCATCGAAGACATCCGACAGGCTCTCTACGCCTCCAAGATCATCAGCTATGCCCAGGGATTCATGCTGATGCGCGCTGCGGCAAATGAGATGAAATGGAAGCTCAACTACGGAGCGATCGCGCTGATTTGGCGCGAAGGGTGCATCATCCGCAGCCGCTTCTTGAATGACATTAAAAAAGCTTACGACAGAAAAGGAGATCTGGCCAACCTTCTGTTCGACGATTTCTTCCGCAAAGAGATCACCGGCGCAGAAGCTGCGTGGAGAAGAGTCGTGTCGAAGGCAGCGGAACTTGGCGTTCCGGTTCCCTGCTTCAGCACCAGCCTCTCGTTCTTCGACGGCTACCGCACAGGGCAGCTTTCCGCTAATCTGATCCAGGCGCAGCGCGACTTTTTCGGCGCGCACACCTATGAGCGCATCGATCAGCCCAGAGGCAAATTCTTCCATACGAATTGGACAGGGACCGGCGGCAACGTCACTTCCACCTCTTACAATGTGTGATCCGTGGCAATTGTAAAAATACCTGCTGAATCGCGCGGACTGACCCAACTTGACTGGCTGACTTCCTACCATAGCTTCAGCTTTGGGGAGTATTACGATCCTGAAAGGATGGGGTTCGGGCACCTGCGCGTTCTCAACGACGACACGGTCGGCGGCGGCGGCGGATTTCCTCCCCATCCTCATGACAATATGGAGATCGTCACGCTCGTCTTCAAAGGAACCCTCGAGCACAAGGACAGCACCGGGGGACTAGGTCAGCTTAAAGCGGGCCAGATGCAGCGGATGACGGCTGGAAAAGGGATCAAACACTCTGAGTTCAACGGCTCGAAGTCTGAATCTGTCCATTTTTTACAGATCTGGGTCACGCCGAATAAAAGGGGACTGGAACCTGGCTATGAACAGAAAGAATTCGCATCGGTTTTAAAGCCTGACCAATTGACGCTCGTCGTCGCTCCTGAACAAAGCGAAGGATCTCTGCTGATCCATCAGGACGTCCGCTTCTATTTAGGTCGTTTAAGCGGGGGTGTTAATTTAAATTTTACTTTGTCGTCTTCCGTTAAAGGGGTCTATGCCTTCCTGATCGATGGGGACGTGCAGATCGGCAACGAGGCATTCAAGCCTGGCGACGCTGCCGCAATCACGGGGGAAAAGCAGTTCCAGGTCACTGCGCGCAAGCCTTCCCTTTGCCTCTTTATCGAGACCTCTTTGTAATTTAAATTTTTCATTTAAAAGGCGTGTTTGTAACCGTTGTTCTTAATTTCTCATGAAGGGATAATGTTCTGCCAATCATGAGGAATAAATGAGACAGATCGATTTTCAGGCGCGATGGAATGAGTCCAATAGCCATTTGCAGGCCGACATTTTTACAAGGATGGCCGGAACCCTGTTCGCTCCCATCACTTCCCTATGCCGTCAATTGATCATGCCCACGACAGGATTTCCCCGCGAGCTCGTCGAACGGGTCGATCAAATATGGCAAAACAAATGGGAAGGGGATGCAGACCTCGCAAGAACGTCCCCGCTTGGAGCTGATCCAACGCGGCTCAGGACGCATTACGAGCCGATCGTGCTCAACCTCACAACCCCCGACGGCATCAATATCAAAGGGACGCTGTACCGCCATCGCCGAGGCGCCAGCATGGACATCCCCACTATTCTCTGCTGCCAGCCCAACGGTCAGCTGGCGCGCGATTCAGGTTGGGATTGGCTGCTGAAAAAAGGGTGCGCAAGCCCGCAGCCGTTCCATGTCATCACTTTCGATTACCGGCAGTGCGGCGCAAGCAGGGGGACGCTTCATCGTTTGAAAGATCTTGTGATCGATGCGGACACTGTGTATCAGGCTGCGAAAGACTCCCTGAATATCTCGGAAAGGAATCTGCATCATCTCGGGTTTTCGATGGGCGGGGCGGTGAGCGCGATGCTCGCCGACAAGCATCCATTGAGCGGAAGATGCACCAATCTCAATTCGTTCGATTGCCTTGAGAATGTGATCAAGAACTCTCCTATGATCGGCGATGTGATCGCGCGATTTCCGATTCCCGCTTTTCTGGCTTCATGCAGTGGTTTCATCCGATCGTTTATTGGTCCGATCATCGCGTGGCTGGGCTGGGGATTGGACGCACGGGGAGCGCTTGAAAGGATCAAACAGCGGACCCTTTTCATGTACCATCCGCAGGATCCGTTGATCCCTCCAGCAGCTGCCGCTGTCAACGCGGCTTCGTTAACGCCGCTGCAAGCTGCAACGCAAGTCGTCCAATTGCAATTCAAGCCCACGATTAGATGTGAATATCCGGGGTTCAATCACCATGCCGGTCCGCTGATGCTCTATCAGGATGCGAGCGGGTTGAACGCGTCGAAAAGGATTGTGAACTTTATTCTGGGAAGAGATCTTTTTGCGCAGCGGCGTGCCGAAAGGGACCGCCGCCATATGGTTATCGATCGAGACGGAAGTATGAGGATCACTCGCTAGCTTTGAGAACTTCCATGAAGGCGGACTGAGGGATGTTAACCTTCCCGATCTCCTTCATCTTTTTCTTGCCCTCTTTCTGCTTTTCCCAGAGTTTACGCTTGCGCGTGATGTCGCCGCCGTAGCATTTCGCGGTGACGTTCTTGGTGATGGCGCGGATCGTCTCGCGTGCAATGACCTTGCCGCCGATCGCCGCCTGGACCGGAACTTTGAACTGCTGCATCGGGATCACATCGACGAGCTTTTCGCAGATCGCCCTTCCGCGCCCTTCGGCCTTTGTGCGGTGGACCAGGCAGGAGAAGGCGTCGACAGGCTCTTCGTTGACGCGGATCTCGAGCTTGACGATGTCGCCGATCTCATATTTCTCAAACTCATAGTCGAACGATCCATAGCCGCGCGTGACCGATTTCAGCTTGTCGTTGAAGTCGGTGATGATCTCGTTGAGAGGGAAGCGGTAAGTGAGGAGGAGGCGCTTGGCGTCCATCGTCTCGGTCTTGGTGAGTTCTCCCCGTTTTTCCATGCCGAGGCTCATGATAGCTCCCAAATAGTCGGCGGGGACCATAATGTGGCTCTTCACCCAGGGTTCTTCAATGTACTCGATGAATGTCGGATCGGGGTAGTGGGCGACGTTGTCGACGTTTTTCGTAGAGCCATCGGTGAACGTGATTCTGTAGACGACGCTTGGCGCAGTCGTAATGATGTCGAGGTTAAATTCCCTTTGCAAACGCTCGAAGACAATTTCGAGGTGGAGCAACCCTAAAAAGCCGCAGCGGAATCCAAATCCCAGCGCCATGCTGCTCTCCTGCTCGACATGCAGCGCCGAGTCGTTGAGCTGCAGTTTGACGAGCGCGTCGCGCAGCATCTCGAAATCGGATGAGTCCACAGGATAGATTCCTGCGTAGACGACAGGAGAGATCGTGCGGAAACCGGGGAGCGGCTCCAAAGCGGGCTTTTTCGTCGCGGTGATCGTATCGCCGATTTTGACGTCCGCTGTGATTTTAATGTTGGCGAGGAAGTATCCTACTTCTCCGGGGCGGAGAACATCGACAGGTTTTTCCTCAGGGGAAAAGATCCCCACTTCCAACACTTCAAAATTTTTGCCGGTGGCCATCATCTGGATCATCGTCTTTTTGGTGATCTCGCCGCTGATCATGCGGATGTAGACCATGACGCCGCGGTAAGGGTCGTAATGGGAATCGAATACGAGGGCGCGAATGATGTCGTCCTGAGGATCGGCGGGAGAGGGAACGGTGAGCAATATCTGTTCGAGAATTTCTTTGATGCCGACGCCAGTCTTCGCGGAGCAGAGGATGGAATTGGAAGTGTCAAGGCCGATGACGTCTTCGATCTGCTGTTTGACGCCTTCGACGTCGGCGGAGGGAAGGTCGATTTTATTGATGACGGGGAGGATTTCGAGTCCGCGATCGAGCGCCAAGTGGACGTTGGCTAGGCTTTGGGCCTGCACGCCTTGCACAGCGTCGACGACGAGAAGGGCGCCTTCGCAGGCTGCCAAAGACCTCGATACTTCGTAGGTGAAGTCGACGTGCCCGGGTGTGTCGATGAAATTGATCTGATAAATGTTTCCGTCGTCAGCGGTGTAGTGCATCGTGACCGGGTGCGCTTTGATCGTGATCCCGCGCTCCCTTTCCAGATCCATGGCGTCCAAGACTTGCTCTTGCATGTCTCTCATGGCAATTGTTTGGGTGAGCTCTAATAGACGGTCGGCGATCGTCGATTTGCCGTGATCGATGTGGGCGATGATCGAAAAATTGCGGATGAAGCGCCGGTCGTATTTAAACATTTATTCACATGCCTTTTTTCATGATGCTTTAGCGTGAAAACAGTAATTTCTGCAACGGATTAAATATAGGGGGTTTCTGACTTGTTTACAAGGTGGCGTCTCCGAATAGGTCAAAGGAGGTAAAATTAAACTTTAAATTAGCATTTGGTTATTCAGAACAATGGCTAAATAAAGAGGGATCTCTTATATTTTACGCCTAAATTAACAGGGTTTTGCCATGAGTGGAATCACGGAAGTTTCTTTAAATCCAGTTGCGAACTGCTTTAACGGGATTCAACACCACCTTTACTCTGCTCATGAAAAGATCTGTGGACTATGCTCCACCGATTCAAAAGTCTACGCATTTCTCATTTTAGGCAGAGTTCTCCAGGCTGCTGCCTTGGTCTCTTTGGCCGCCTCAGCTGTTTTCACATTCCTTGTCGGGCCTGTAGCTCTTGTTGGATTGGTCCCGGCGATCGCGATGGGATTATTGGGAACGTATGTTGCCGGAAACCCTCAAGAACTGAATGAGATCGTCCAGATGGCTCGCCCCTTTGTTCCCGGCCAGCCGATCGGATTGGTGAACGGCGGCAGCAACTGCTGGCTGAACTCCAGTCTACAGATGCTCGCTCATGTGCCCGCTTTCGAACGGCGCATGAGACAGATTCCCCGACTCGTTCAATTCCTCGACTCCTATCGCGCAGCCAGAACAAATTATTATAAAGTCTCCCCCGATATCGACACCCATCAGATCCGTCAGGTTCTACACAGGGAGACAGGCGGAGTGATTGATCAGGGACATGTTCAGGAAGACGCGGCGCAAGTGTTCGAATGGTTATTTCAGGGACCCAATGGACTCTATCAGTTCGAACACCTCCTCAACGGAGCCCCTGCAAACCCCCGCAGAGAACCGATGATTCAGGTCGATATCGAACGGGGAGTTCCGATCCCCACTTTTGAAAATCTCCTGAGCGGCTTTTTTGACCATAGGACGGATATCGGACAGCGCCAGCAGCTTTTCTTCCCGCGGGCTCCCGATGATCTGCTGATCCAGTTCAAGCGCTTTTACCGCGACCGCGATGGTACCCAGGGTAAGGTCAGTGAAAATATCGAGACGCCTGAAAGGTTCCAGCTGCCAAGCCGCTTTGTCCGCTCCGGTGAAAACGCCGCCTATCAATGCGACGCCTTCCTGCTTCATTACGGCGCGAGCCAGGATGGGGGGCATTATGTTTCCTACATCAAGGTCGGCACTACCTGGTGGTATTGCTCTGACTCCAGAGTCTACGAAGTTTCCGACAAACATGCGCAGACTGCAATGAAGCAAAGCTACATCATGCATTACGCGAAAGTCAGTTAGAAAGTATTTCCCAGAGTAGCAAGCAGTCTTAACCTCGAGGCTCTTACTGCCTTCCATCCTCTTTCATTTTCTCCAGTCATCTTAAAAAATTGTCTGCATTTTCGTTGTTTATAAATTTCTATGCAGTTAGTTTGAAAGTCTATACTCCTCTTCTGGCGTGTAGAAACTGTCGTGAGATTGATCATGAAAATGAATAGGAAGACTATGAAATATTCAATCGTACCCTTATCGCTTATCCTTTCCAGCATGGCCTGCGCTGAATCCCCTCAATATCTGATTGAGGAACAAGCGGAACAGGCGCCTGTCCAAAAGTGCTACCTGCAATACGAGGCATTTGAGGACGATCTCGATTCAGACGAGAGCTATCAAAATGACGCAATCGCCGATCTTGAAAATTCCTCCGATTCAGAAGATCTGGCATCCGATGAAGAATTGGCAGCCCCTGCACGAAGAGTCCCAGCAGCTAGAGCGCAGAAACAGCCGCAGCGCGCAGTGGTGCAGAAAAATGCGAGAGCGCAGAGCCAAGGGCAGAAAGCGGCAGTCCAGAATAACGCCAAAGCACAGAATGAGCGATCCTATGCCCATCCAAGGCCTCTCAATCAGCGCAGAAAGATCGCCGACGGTCAGGAATCGATGCCGATGAACGGTAAACAGCCTATGGTCAGTGCAAACAACCAGCAGTCTGATTTTGCTCTGTTCAACGACAAGAACTTCCCCGGTTTTTACATGGGCGCGGATTTTATTTACTGGAAGGCGGAAGAGGAAGGACTCGAATATGCGGTCGATGGGCTGCTTTATAATGGACCTGCAGTCTTTAATTCCGAACCCTCGAAAGGCAAGATCCACACTCCTCATTTTGAATGGGAGCCTGGATTTAAAGTTCAAATTGGATACTGTTCCGATGAGTGGGCCTGGGACACTTTCCTGAATTGGACATGGCTGCATTCCGATGCGGAAGGAAAGGCAAAAGGACCCAACGCCTTTAACAATAAGACAGTCTATTCGATTTGGAACCCTGTGTATTATTATTTTGGCGTGTCCAAGTCAATCGAGTCTGATTGGGAATTGCATTACAATACGCTGGACTGGATGCTCGCGCGCGCTTTTTGCATTGGCAAACACTTTTCGCTCAAGCCGATGGCAGGCGTCAGGGCCGCATGGATCGACCAGGATTATAACCTGGACTACCATGGCGTCGCATATCCTGGGGCTGAGATGCACATTCGCAATGACGGAGACTTTAAGGGAGCCGGAGTGATGGGGGGAATTTCAGCCTCCTGGTACTTTACCCGGCACTTTAGCTTCTTTGGAGACGCTGCTTTCTCCCTGATTTATGGGCATACCGAGGCAACCGTCAAAGTTGCAAGAACAATCGGTTCCACAATCGATCAGACTGTCGTCCACTTTGAAAGTGAACTGAACAGCATTAAGCCAGAAATTGAAGCGGGACTCGGTTTCCGCTATGAAACTGATGTTATTCGCAAACGGTACCACCTGGCATTGGATGTCAAATGGGAGTACCTGAACTGGTTCGACATGAATCCCTTCCTGATCCCTTTGACGGGAACTTCGCCTACGCAACAGACTATGCCTGCGACAATCCCGGTTGAGTGGAGCGGCTCTTACGGCCATACCCGCGGCAATTTAGGGATGATGGGGCTGACAGTCGGAGCGAAATTCACGTTCTGATCTCTTAAGATCGTCTTCATTGTAAAAAAAGGCCCGGCCGAAAATTCGGCCGGGCCTTTTTGCATGGGTTCACGAAAGGGGCTGATTAGAAATCGAACCGGCCTCGCAGTGTCAGGCCCTGCATCGAGAGATCTCCTCCTCTTTCTCCATACAATGGGACACTGGCTGAGAGCGTTGCAAAGTTATTCTGGTTGAACCAGACCTGCTCTTCCCAGGCGGCCATGAACGAGAATTTCATGGTCTCATTATAGAGCCAGCTTTCCCACTGCATGCCCAATGACCATTCGATGACAGGACGGACAGCGTGGTATCCATCTTTCAAGTTGAAATTATCAAACTCTTGCCCGGCAACAATTTGTCTCTGCTTTTGAGAGAGTTCAAAGCGTCCCCAAAGTCCAGACAGGGTCAAGTCTGCGATGATACTGAGGTTCTTCTTGTAAAGATACCATGCCGTGTCCAATCCGATCTCAGCTCCGATGCCCCAGAAATCTTGGTGGTTTCTGCTGAAAAATGTGGTTTCAGCAAACGCTCCATTATCAGGCGCATGGTACCTTAAGTACTGTGATTGTTCGATCCATGCCGTTTTCAATCCAGCGAAGGGGCGCAATGTCAAATAACGGCTGACATAAAAGTTTCTGCCCAGGACCCAATCAATCGCATCGAATTCAAATGCCCAACGGGTCTTTGCTGAATTCATCTCGTAACCTGAAAATGCATCTACTGCAGAAGCAGGGAATGTCGCGATCAATTTTTGTTCATCTTCTTTTAGGTTGCGATGCCCGCTGGCTGCCTCAGGATGAAATCGTGTATAATTCACATAGGTGTCCCAGCCATCATGGCGGAAGTTGAGGCCGGCGCCAGCGCGGAAACCGGAACCCCATTTCCAATCAGGATTGTGGACTTTGTTTTTGATTAAAGTGTCGTTTTGATTTCTCACATCAGAAGTGGGGATGCAATAGCTCATGTTGTCTTGTCTGGCCGTCCAGAGGAGATAGTCAACAGTGAGGTAAGGTTCGCAGCAGTGATTGTTCTGCAGGCGCGCCATTGAAGAGGGAGTAGGGCTGGTCGCAGGCTGCATCTCCTGCATTGTTGCCTGAGAAGAGGAAGATGGGGTGTTGTTCTGAACGACAAGGACGTTCTTCTCCGCCATCAATAGTTTAGGCGATCCTTGTTCCTTGAAAGAGGTTTCTTTCCCCGCAGTATCAGCAAAAGAATAGACAGTTGCACAGCTTAAAGCGCAGGCAAGTAGAGAGGTCTTGGTAAAATGCATACGGACTCCTTGTGGGTTACACATTTTCCTACAATTAAAAATTTAAAATTTATCTTCAACTGTTTCCTCATCAAATAAAAATGGCCCGGCCGCAATCCATCGGCCAGGCCATTTCGTCCTATCGAAAAATGAGCTAGTTTAGAAATCGAACCTTCCTCTGAGTGTTAGGCCCTGCATCGAGAGATCGCCTCCTCTCTCTCCGTACTGTGGGACACTAGTTGAAAGCGTTGCGAAGTTGTTCTGGTTGAACCAGACCTGCTCTTCCCAAGCGGCCATCATCGAAAATTTCATGGTCTCACGATATAGCCAGCTTTCCCATTGCATTCCCAATGACCATTCGATGACAGGACGGATAGCGTGGTATCCATCTCTGAGGTTAAAATTTGTGAAGTCCTGTCCCAAAGTGCTATCGATGAATCTTTGCTTTTGAGAGAGTTCAAAGCGCCCCCAAAGCGCGGACAGCGTCAAGTCAGCGATGATGCTGAGGTTCTTCTTATATACATACCATGCAGTGTCTAGTCCGATCTCTGTCCCGATTCCCCAGAAATCCTGATGGTTTTTATTGAAAAATGTTAATTCATCGAATCCTCGCACTACATTGAGAGGGACATGGTATCTGAAGTACTGCGACTGCTCGATCCATGCTGTTTTTAATCCAGCGAAGGGGCGCAGTGTCAGGTAACGGCTGACATAAAAATTTCTGCCAAGCACCCAATCAATGGCATCGAATTCAAAGGACCATCGGGTCTTTGCCGAATCAAACGTATTATTCGTGAATCCGCCCATTGCAGTCGCAGGAAACGTTGGGATCAATGTCTGCTCATCTTCTTTGAGCGATCGATGCCCATCGGCGGCTTCAGGATGAAAGCGGGTATATATGATATAGGTGTCCCATCCGTCATGGCGGAAGTTGAGACCTGCTCCAACGCGGAAACCGGAGCCCCATTTCCAATCGGGATTCTGGACTTTGTTTTTTATCAAAGTAGCAGAATTTGATAATTGGTTTGAAGAGGGGATGCAATAGCTCATGTTGTCCTGTCTGACCGTCCAAAGAAGGTAGTCAGCAGAGAGGTATGGTTCGCAGCAGTGGTTGTTCTGCAGGCGCGCCATTGATGAGGGGGTGGGGCTTGTTGAGGGCTGCATCTCCTGCAGCACCACTTGAGTAGAGGAAGAGGGTGTGTTGTTCTGGACGACGAGGACGGCCTTTTCCTCTATCAAGAGTTTCGGGGACTCTTGTTCACTGAAAGAGGTTTCATTGTCAGCTGTATCTGCAAAGCAATTGACGGCCGCGCAGCTTAATGCGAAAGCCAGTAGAGAGGTCTTCATTTTATGCATAGGATCTCCTTGGAGTTTCAAGCCCAAGTAGAATAGAAAATATTTACTTTATTATCAAGAATTTGAGTATGAAATAAAAAAGGCCCGGCCGATTCATCGGCCGGGCCTTTTTGCATCTTGCGCCCGGTTGAGCGCGATGCAGCGGGGGCTTAGTTCCCAGCTTTCGGGTTGCTTGTCGCAAGCTCAGCGGATGCTGGCTTTGTTTCTTCTTTAGCGACAGCAGCTTCTTTCCCTTCGGTCAAGGCTGCGAATTTGCGTCCGAGTCCGAGTACGGAGATCGCCCAAACTGCGCAGATGATGATCACGAGAGGCCCAAGGATGAAAGTCAAGCTGGCGAGCGAGACGCTTCCGCCGATGACGGCAAGCAGGGTGGACTGGATGAACGCGCCGCCTGATTTGCCGGCTCTTCCTCCAATAACTTCCACAGCGCCCTGTCCTTTGACTTTCGCTTCCTGGTCCAGAGGGATGTAGGCCATCTGCTTCGTCGAGTCGAAAAGGGAGTATTTCGTCCCTTTGGACAAGACGTTCTGGACTTGGCCGACGATGACAGCTACGAGGACGACTGTTGTTCCCATGAGAGGAGCAAATGGCGTGCTCTTAGTGCCGTTCCAGACGACGAAGAAGAAGATCGAGGAAGTGACCAGAACCATGATCGGCGTCAAAATAGCCGCTTTAGTCCAGCTCAATTTTCTCAGGACGTTGTTGCCGACGATCATCAGAAGGATCGTGATGAACCCTGTCCATGTGGAGAATTGGCCCATGAACATGTTGTAGTCGTTCATGTCGGGGAAGGCAATTTTGATTTGACCTTTCCAGACGCCTTCGACGAGGTTAATCGCAATACCGTAGGAGAGAACGAGAACGGCGATCAGTCCAAGGTAGGGGTTCTTTAAGATGTACTTGAAGCTTTCGACAACAGAAAGTTTGGCTTTCTCTTTCTTTTTGCCTTGGCCTGGCTGATAGAGGTTCGGATCGGTCAGAACATTTCTGTTCATCCACCAGTAGGTGGCGATCGCGATCGCTCCGGAGATCATGACGCAGCCCATCAATAACTTTAAGTTCACGCCGAACGAGTCGATATCTTTAGGGAGGGACTTCGCGTATTTGGCGGTGAAGATGATGATCGGGCCGGAGAGAAGGAGTCCAACGTTTCCAATCATGCCGAACAGGCCGTAGAAGCGTTTCGCTTCGGCGACTTTAGTGATCTCGTTCGCAAACTGCCAGAAGAGCATGGAGAGGACGACGCTTCCCCAGAGTTCTGAGAGAATGTAAAAGATGCTGAAGCTCCAGTTTCCTACCACAGGGACGAGCCAGTGGAGGTTGGGAAGAGAGGCTTGCGCTGCCTGAATAGAGTCCATGCTCATGTGGAGAGCTTCTTTATTCGGGTAGATGATGAAGGCGAAAACACCGAAGAAAACGAGGAACGGCGTTAAGATCGCGTAGAAAAGGCGCTCTCTTGAGAAGATGTTGGCCAGTTTGACGAAAATAATCATAAAGAGAATCGCAGCGGGAGTGACGCCGTAGAGTTTCAAGAATGAAAGGCACTCTGCTCCGCCACCTGGCGCGTTAACCATTAATGTGTCTTTAGTGTCTCGTAAGATGGTGTAGTTAAATAAGATACACATCATCATGATGCCCATTGGCAGGAACTTTTTTAATTCGAACCCGTGAATAGGCCAAAATATGCCGCGAAGTCCTGTAAAGGTAGAATCGCTAGGCGTGTCTGACTTTGTTGCCATGTTTAAATCCTTCAAATTGAACTGAACTCGATGAGTTGCAAAAAAAGTTATTTATGCGTCAAAAGCATAGCATTTGGGTGCAAAATTGACAAGACAAAGATATGTCAAATGCAGTTCCTTTGGCAATTGTCAGCGAAACAAATTCGCAGTTAAACCGATGGCTTAAATTTAAAAGTATAATCGTGAGTGGAAATGAAAAACCACCTTTGAACATGAAAGATCAAAGGTGGTCAGGAGGTGAATTCAATTATTTGTGGCTGGAAAGAGCGGAAAGCATTTCACTCAGAGGGGAATTGCTCAGTTGCTGAAGCGCGTTCAAAGACTCTACATAACCATTCCACAACTCCGGCTCGACTCGGCCGTGGCGGATGGAAGAGATCAGCTCTCGTTTGCATGTTGCCAAGGATTTCTTTGGAGCCAGGATAGAGACCATTTCTTTGTCGCCGGCAAGACGGGCGATATTGAGCATTCTTTCCAGTTGGTTGCGAGTGAAGGTCACCTGGTCGCGGCGCTTGCGCGATCCGCGGGCGGCTCTTTGCTTGGGGGCGACGACTGAAGGCTTCTCTGTGTTAATGATAAATTTTTCAATTAACGTGCTCAGTTCAGAAGGATTTCTATTTTTCATTTTACGCAAAGTAAAATGGTGCATATAACCGCCGCTTGTCATCGGAAGATATTTGCAGAGATCATTCTCTTTTCTTCCATTTACTTTTTTAATAGCCTTTGCAATTACATCTTCGATTTCGCGCAGGTTCTTTGTTTTTGGTTCCATTGTTTCCTCACGTGGGTTCATATGTTTTCCTTAAACTCTTTATGTGCAAATGAAATTCTTTCCTGCCTTATTAGGGAGCCGATCAGCAGTATTTAATCGGTTTTTGGACTTAAAAAACCCCATTAGCATTAATGTTGTTAGTTGATTTATCTTATCCCGATTTTATTTGCAATCTTCTTTCTTGCAGCTCTCGATTATTTTTCTCATCCTAGAGGAAAATAAATTAAAACTCCTCAGTAGAATCATAATCAGCCAATTTATGTTTCTTTGATTCTAAGAATTGATACGGTTTTTTGCAATAAATTTTTATCAATTTAAATTTTTTTCTTCAATTTGTGCTGCATTAATATAATCCTTGAGTCGTATACTGAAAGGTGAATTATTTTTCGACAGAATCTAGAACCTATCCTAATAAAAATTTCCACTCTATTTATCGGTTAGTTTGAGCTGGTTTTCACTGAGAATGCCGAAGTCAATATTCAGTGATTGAAATTGACTCGGCCATGTTCTGTGAAAATCAGCGAGAAATTTTATTAGGAGAAGATCAGATGACGCGCGAAAAGAATTTAAATTATTGCGCCGCCTTTCTAGAATCTCGAGATTGCCAATGTTTGGTTGCGGAATATTATTTATGACCTCTTCTACGGAACATAATTTAGCCCGAGTCCGGCATGTCGTGGCGATCGCGGCCGGAAAAGGCGGGGTCGGCAAGTCGACCCTCGCCCTTAATTTGGCTCTTTCCCTCTCGGCCAAGGGATTCAAGGTTGGACTGATGGACGCCGATATTTATGGGCCCTCCCTTCGAAAGATGCTCCCGGAAGAGATCGCACCCGTCCAGCATCCTGACATCCAGCAGAGAATTATTCCGGCGGTGAGCCGCGGGATCAAACTGGTCTCGATGGCCTATTTTATACACGAAGGGGATCCCGCTTCCGTCCGTGCGCCGATTGCCAATGGGATCATCAAACAGTTCATTCATCAGGTCGACTGGGGGGAGCTTGATTTCCTCCTCATTGATTTTCCTCCTGGAACCGGAGATATTCAGTTAACCCTGATCCAGGAAGGGATGCTTTCCGGCGCCGTCATCGTGACCACCCCGCAGCAGATTGCTTTGCTCGACGTGGCCAAAGCTATCGAAATGTTTCGTCAGATGCAGGTGCCTATTCTGGGTCTTGTAGAGAATATGAGCTATTATTTGACGGAGAGGGGAGATCCCGTTTATCCGTTCGGGCAGGGGGGGGGAGAGAAGTTCGCGCATGAAACCGGACTTTTCTTTCTGGGAAAAGTTCCTCTGGACCCAGAGGTGAGCCGCTGCTGCGATGAGGGGATTTCCCTCTTTTCCGAGGGAGCTGGCACTCCTGCCTCGGGAGCTTTTGAATCGATCGCAGATAAAGTCGCCCAGCAGATGGAATCTTTTGAAAAGCTGGAAAAGGACCAATTGAAAAATTTTGAATTGCAATGGCAGAAATGAACAATTCGATTTTTATCCGGGCGATCAGGCAAAGAGACCGTCATAGGTTTACTATTGAGTGGACAGATGGTAAAATCTCCGACTACCGTTTAAGCGATCTGCAGCGCAACTGCACCTGCGCCAAATGCCGCGATGAGCTAACGGGGGAAGTGCGGGTCGATCCCTCCTCTATTGATGAGGATGTGGAGGCTCTTCGCCTTGTAAGCGTCGGGCGGTATGCTTTGCAGATTTATTTTACCAAAGGCTGCTCGAAGGGGATTTATCCCTTCAGGCTCCTGCGCGGACTGGAACGCAACTATGAAAAATAGCCTCATCCTTTTCACTCTCTTGGTCCTGGCGTCCTGCGCGCTGATCGCAGGATGTTCTTCTTCACGCTCGCCGTCTTCAATTGAAATGTGGGCTGGCGAGAAAGGAAAAGTCAAAGTCCTTTCGACGACGGCGATGATCGACGACATCGTTGCTCAAGTCGGCGGAGAGAGGATCGCTCACATCGCCCTGATCACAGGGGAGATCGACCCTCACAGCTACGAGCTTGTGAAGGGAGATGACGAAAAGCTCTCGCTCGCGCAGGTGATATTTTTTAATGGGCTGGGCCTTGAGCATGGGGCCAGCTTACGATATCAGCTCGAGCATCATGAGAACGCGATCGCGCTTGGCAACCTCGTTCTGGAAAAAAATCCTGATCTGATCCTTCATGCCGACAAAGAGATCGACCCCCACATCTGGATGGACATTTCTCTGTGGAGCAGGATCATCGATCCGATTGTCGACACTCTGGTTCGGATCGATCCAGCAGGTGCGGCAGACTATCGCAGCAATGCTGACGCCGCGCGCCAAAAAATGATGGAGGAGCATTCAGCTGTCTATCGCAGCCTGCAAAATATTCCGCAGCAGAAGCGGTATCTTGTCACCAGCCATGACGCTTTTAATTACTTCACAAGGGCCTACCTCGCGACTGTCGATGAAAAGACGCCATCGGAGTGGAAAATGCGTTTTGACGCGCCGGAAGGTCTGGCTCCCGAAGGTCAGCTGAGCGCTTCGGACATTCAGGCGATCATCGACCATCTCATCAAGTACCATATCGAGACTGTGTTCCCTGAGTCCAATGTCAGTCGCGATTCGTTAAAGAAAGTCGTGCACGCGTGCAAACAGATGGGGCTGACGGTGGCAATTTCAAATCACCCCTTATATGGAGATGCCATGGGACCGCCGGGCAGCGATGCGGACACCTATCTTAAAATGATCCGCTACGATGCAGATGTATTAATCGAGGCTTGGAAATAATGATGACCGGTAGAGAAAAGAAGCCTGCTCTTAAAGTCGAACAGCTCAGCGTCAATTATGACAAGACCCCGGTCCTTTGGGATGTGCATTGCGAGATCCCCGAAGGCAAACTGGTCGGCATCGTCGGACCCAACGGCGCGGGGAAAAGCACTTTCTTGAAGACTCTGCTTGGCATGACGCGCCCTCTCTCGGGGCGGATCGAATTCTTCGGCCATCCTTACAAAAAAGTCAGGCACCGCATCGCCTACGTTCCACAGCGCTCTTCCGTCGATTGGGATTTCCCTGTGACAGCTTATGAAGTCGTGTTGATGGGGCGCTATGGAAAGCTTGGATTTCTCAAATGGCCCAAAGCCGCAGACAGGCAGGCGGCCGAGCGCGCCCTTGAAATGGTCGGGATGCTTCCTTTCGCCGAGCGGCAGATCAGTCAGTTGTCTGGCGGCCAGCAGCAGCGGCTTTTCATTGCCAGAGCTTTACTTCAGGACGCCGATCTTTATTTGATGGACGAGCCCTTTGCGGGCGTCGACATGGCGACGGAAAAGGCGATCATCTCCCTGATGGACAAATTGAAAGTGCAGGGGAAAACCCTGCTCGTTGTTCATCACGACCTCTCCACTGTCGACAGCTATTTCGATTGGGTCGTCATGTTGAATACCTGCCTGATCGCAAACGGTCCGGTCTCAGAAGTGTTTAATTCTGATTCGATCATGCGCACTTATGGACGCAGCAGCGCGCTGCTCGATGAGGCGGCGAAATTGACGCAGAACAAAACGTCGGGTCTCCAATAATGCTCTCTTCTCCGTGGCACTATTTTACAGATCCCGTCCTCCAGTCGCCGACGCTCGGGAGCATGCTGATGTGCCTTTCCTCGGCGCTTGTCGGGGTCATCGTTTTTCTGCGGCGGCGTTCGCTGCTCGGGGAAGCGCTTTCCCATGCGACTTATCCGGGCGTTGTCCTCAGCGTCCTGTTCATGGCGGCATTTTTTCCTTTGTCCTCCGATATGATGGCTCTGGCGATTTTAATCGGCGCATTTCTCACTTCTCTGCTTGGACTCTGGGTGATCGAGAAGATGGAGCACAAGTTCCGGGTTAAAAATGACGCGGCCCTCTGTTTTGTCCTCTCTGTCTTTTTCGGCGTGGGAGTGCTCGTGGCCAGCCGCATCCAGTTCACGCACGCGCTATGGTATAAGACAGTCCAGATCTTCCTCTATGGACAGGCTGCGACGATGACCGACATCCACGTTTGGCTTTACGCCGTTCTCGCAGCCCTGCTTTCGATGGTCCTGGTCTTTCTCTACCGCCAGATCCAGATGACTATTTTCGATCGGGACTACTCCAGGACGGCGGGCGTTCCGATCCGCTCGATCGACACTCTTTTATTTTTGCTCCTCGTGCTGGCGATCGTCATTGGGATCCGCAGCGTTGGCGTCGTTTTGATGGCGGGGATGTTGATCGCGCCGGCGGTCTCCGCCAGACAGTTCAGCCATCGTCTATGGGCTGTGTTCCTGTATGCTGCGGTCTTCGGAGCGCTGAGCGGGTTTTTAGGAAATTATCTTTCTGTGGAGCTGCCCGAATGGGGAACGCGCAAGGGATGGGGTTGGGACTTTTCTCTTCCCACCGGGCCCATGATCCTGCTTTCGGCTTCGGCGATTTGCCTCCTTTCTTTATTATTTGCTCCGCGCAATGGTCTTGTGAGCAGGTTATGGCGCATCCTGCGCTTCAGAAAACAGTGCATGGGAGACAACCTTCTCAAATACCTATGGCGACTGGGCGATGATGGCTGCTCTACTGTCGCCGCGATCAAAAAGTGGCAGCCGCTTTCCTTTGTGCAAATGCGTCTGCTGATATGGAGTTTGAAGCGGCAGGGGTGGATTGAAGAGGGATCAGCGCATACCCTCCGATTGACCAGGGACGGCCGCCTGAAGGCCGCCCGCATTGTGCGTCTGCATCGACTCTGGGAAGCGTATCTGGTGTTCCTGGGCCAGGGAGCGGAAAAAGTGCACCGCAGCGCTGAAGAGATGGAGCACATCATCACTCCTGAGCTGGAGAAGCAGCTGGCGGAGCTGCTCGGTGATCCTAAGCGAGATCCTCACGCCCAGCCGATCCCCTCACCGGAGGAAACACTATGATGCTGGCCGCCAACCCCTACTTCAGCAAAAATTTCGGCGAGTTCCTCCTTATCTTTATGCAGAGAATGGGAGAGCTCCTCCTTGGAAAAATCGGCTTTTCAGATCTTGCCTCCGACGAGGTGCAGGTGCTGGTCCTGGCGCTGGTCGCCATCTCTTCCTCCCTTGTCGGCACATTCCTGGTGCTGAAAAAAATGACCATGCTGGCCAACTCCCTGTCGCATACTATTTTGCTCGGTATCGTCATCGCCTACGTGATTTTGATCCCTTTTATTCCCGAAGGGGAAGTGCATTCCCATTCGATCAGCATTCAGGTGCTGCTCATCGCCTCCCTTGCCACAGGGCTGATCACGACTTTGCTGACGCAAATGCTGACCCATTTGCTCAAATTACAGGAGGATGCAAGCACGGGACTTGTCTTTACTACCCTGTTTGCCCTCGGGATCGTCCTCGTCACCGTCTTCACGCGCAATACCCACCTTGGCACAGAGGCGATCATGGGCAATGTCGATGCTCTGCATGTTCATGATCTAAAGCTGATTTTATGGATCGCCCTGTTTGACTTTGCTGTCATCGCGCTCCTCTTTAAAGAGTTCAAGATCACGACATTCGATGGGTCGTTCGCGAGCGCCCAGGGGTTCTCCAGCGCGCTTTTCAGTTATTTATTGATGGTGCTGACTTCCGCGACGGTCATTGGAGCATTCCGCGCGGTCGGGGTCTTGCTGGTGCTTGCTTTCCTGGTAGGTCCTGTCCTCACCGCCAGGCTTTTCACTCACCGTCTTAAAAAGCTGATTATTCTGGCGGTTGCGATCGGCGTCTTCGCCTCGATCATCAGTGTCGCGCTTGCCCGCCATTTACTCTCTGTTCATCATCTTCCTCTTTCCACTTCCGGGCTAGCGGCGACTGTCCTCGGCGCAATCTATTTTGCCAGCCTTGGCGTCCATTGCGTTTGGAAAAGGAGAACATTGACTTTGAGCAATAATAAGTGATAAACTCTAATAAAATTATTTATAAAAATTTGATCTTCACGACAGTTATTGCGACTTCAGAACCTGCATCTTAAGGGATAAAAATATGATCTTCAGTCTTCTTTACGTGATATTGGCCGCCTTCGGACTCGGCCTTCTCATTTTCATTCATGAGTTCGGCCACTACTGGATGGCGAGAAGGGAGGGGATGACAGTCGAGGCTTTTTCGATTGGTTTCGGCAAACCCATCTACACTTGGGAAAGAGACGGCGTCAAATGGCAATTCTGCTGGCTTCCCTTCGGCGGATTTGTCCGCATCGCTGGCATGGAAAAGAAAGGGGCGCTGGAACCTTACGAAATTCACGACGGCTTCTATGGGAAGAAACCCTGGTCGCGGATCAAGGTCGCTCTTGCCGGCCCGATCGTCAATATCGTATTTGCTTTCATCGCTTTTTGCGTTCTGTGGGCAATGGGAGGACGGAGCAAGTCATTTTCCGACTATACCCATCTCGTCGGATCTGTCGATCCCTATAGCGGAGCCTACTGCGCAGGGATCAGACCGGGAGATGAGATCACCCAGATCAACAGCAAGCCATTCCGCAATTTCCAGGACTTCATCTATGCTGCGATCCTGGATGACGCGCCGCCCCAGATCAACGGTCTTGAAATCGATTATCTAAAACAGAAGAGCATCCCTTTCCAATACCAGTTCGACTTTGACAAGGGTGCTCCCATCTCCGGTCGTATTCAGACGCTGGTCTCCACGCTCAGGCCCGCTTCCTATTTGATCTACAACCAAAACGCCAGCCTTGCCTTTGACACTAACTCTCCGATGATCGACAGCGGCATCGAAGACGGGGACAGGCTACTGTGGGTCGACGGCGAGGTCATGTTCTCTCAGGAGCAGCTGATCCAGACGATCAATGAGCCTAAAGCTTTACTGACAGTGCAAAGAGGCAGTGAGTTCTTCCTTTCCCGCGTGCCCCGCCTGAAGATCTCCGATCTGCGCCTTAACGCTGTGCAAAAAGCGGAGCTGGAAGATTGGCAGCATGAGGCGATGCTCAAAGGGAAAGTGCAGGACCTTTTTTTCATCCCTTACAACCTGACAAACAATTGCCAGGTGGAAAGTCTCTATTCCTATCTCAATGCGGACAGTTTAGAGCAGCAGCCTGCCGGCTCTGCCCGTTCCCCGATGGAAGTGCCTCTCGTCTGCGGCGATCGGATTGTCGCGGTCGACGGCCTCCCTGTGCTTTCCACATATGAAATGCTCAACCTCCTCCAGAGCCGCCACATTCAAATCATCGTCAAAAAGGGCAATGAAACGTCTACCGTGTCCTGGAAAGACGCCGATAAGGCATTCGTCGCGGGCATCCGATGGGACGACCTGGATAAAATGGTCGAATCGATCGGCACAAAAGCGCCGATTGCCGAAATGGGCAACCTTAAGCTGCTCAAACCCGTGGCCCCAAAGCCGCTGACACAGCTTTCTATTTCTGAGGAAAAGAGAGAAGAGTTGCAGGCTCACGCCAATGCCGCCATGAAAGAGATCCAGAAGATCAAGGATCCTGAGGCTAGGCAACAAGCGGTTCAAATGTTCGAGCAACAGCAGCATAAGCTCAAACTTGGAATCGCGATGTCAAATCGGTTTGTGCAGTACAATCCTTCGCCGCTTGTGCTTTTCGTGGACGTTTTTCAAGAGACTTGGAAGACGATGGTCGCTCTCTTTACCGGAACGATTACACCCAAGTACATGACAGGTCCTGTCGGGATTGTGCAGGTCATGCAGCATAGCTGGGGACAGGGATTCAAAGAGGCTCTCTTCTGGCTTGGAATGATCAGCATGAACCTGGGGATCCTCAACCTTCTGCCGATCCCTGTCCTTGACGGCGGGCATATCTGCTTCTCTATCTGGGAATGGATCACAGGACGGCCGATCAAGTCCAAGACGATGGAAAGGCTCATCATCCCGTTCGTGATCCTACTGATCGCGCTGTTCGTCTATCTGACTTACAACGATATCATGCGGCTTTTCACGGGCATCTTCACTTAACGGACTTGAAATTGAGAAAAATAAAAAAACCTCGCTCAGGCGATAAGCCTGGCGAGGTTTTTTTCGTTTAAGCTGACTGTTTATTCAACAGAGCGATCAATTGGGCGAGGATGTCAGAGCCATGCTGGCAGATGTGCGCGTCGGCAAGGACCGGTTCGCGGATAGCCAGGACGCAGCGCGGATTTTCGTTGAACTTGTTGCTGCCATAGTTATAGACGTTGGGTCTATTGTGCCCCATCCAGATGCTCCAATAGAGCTTCTCTTTTAATGCCGGGCGGATTTCCAGTCTTTCAAATGCTTTGACCAGCTGCTTAGGGCTCAAATCGTGCGTTGGATAGTGGGTCAGCAGCTCACGGAAGGCCTGCAGCTGTTCTTTTTCGAATCGGTATTGCAGCTTTTCCGCTTTGACCTTGTGATCTGCGACAAGCTGCTCGACGATGTTATTGCCAAATAAGTTGAGAACGGACTCTGTCGCTTCGGTCAAAGTCTTGCGAAGATCTCCATTTTCAAGAGCCAATTTGCCATATTCGTTGTTGTATTCTCTTTTATTGACATGGGCTTCCCCGAATTTGATCTTGTGGGAATGGTAAATCAGTCCGTGGAGGCTCCATTGCATTTGCTGCGGGAGCGCTTTAAGCGCTAAAATCAGGTTCTCGTTTTCGACAGAAGGGTCATTGAGCATAGCCAGAAATGCCCTGGCTTGCGCTTCGAGCAGTTTTTCTTCTGCGATTTTTTGCTTGGCTTTTTGGACGGCGATCGATTGTTCCAGAAGGGTAGCCCCTGTAGGTCCGATGAGCCAGGGGAGTCTGATCTGCTTGATCTTGTTAGGATTTTTTGTCAGCTCGGCTGTCCCGTATTCATGAATGTCGGGAGTTTTATCGTTCAGCCAGATCGCATGGCGGAATGTGGTGAGCGCGTGATCGGGGAGCTCTTGCAGGGCCAGGTTCAAATTGGTAGGATCCACTTGCTCTTGAGTGGATGCAGCATAGGTCTCGAGCGCTTTGACTGCGGTCTCGCAGTCCAGTTTTTGCTTCGTGAATTTTTCTACATCGGCCTGGACAAGCAAAGAAGAGGAGGGAGGCGAGAGCTGCGCGTTCTCCGCGGAGGCGAGGGCTTCCGACTGGGAGGATTGCGGCACGCGGGTATAATGGTGCAAGTAGCTCGTGAACTCCGCCCCTCTTTGTCCGTGCAGGATTTGATCTATTTCATGGGTCTCGACGAATCGGACTCTGCTATCATCGGCTTCCAGCCAGCGTCCATCGATCTTTTTATAGTTGATATAGTGTCCGCCGCCGATTCCGCCGGAGTGAACGATGAAGGAATCGAGCTCATAGGCGATGGGTTTGTTTTCTCGCGTAGCTTCAGCAGGCAGCGCGATGATTCTGTTGATCATCACAGGCGCTACGATCTTATAACCCTGGCCATACATGTTGGCGCCGAATCGTTTGATCGTCAGCATGAGTTCGTCCGGGACGGTAAGGAATCGCCGCCCTTCTGCCGTGAGCTTGAAAGATTTGACTTTACCATTGGGAAGCATGTAATTGGCCTGGTCGTGGTCGTCGACACAGGTATTGCGGAAATGATCGGTGAGAAGAGCAGAGAACGAGAGATGCCCCTTGTTCTGCAGGTCCAGGAGGATTTGATAGTCATTGGCGATCAGCCTTGAAGCATTGTCAGCGCTGAGTCTGGAGTAGCCGTCTCTTTGAACCACGGTGGGATCCGGTTCTCTTTCCGGGCCTACGGGACGGTAATGCCGATAGGTCTGCAGCGGGCAATAGAGAGAACTGAAGGCTGGGTTTTCACGGTTCTGCTCGCGTTTGATCCGCTCATATTCGCCCATCAGAACTTGCAACGCCTCATAGGCGTCTTCGTGGGCCCAGCTGTATTTGGAGAATACTTCACGGTGCGAATGCGGATCCACATGTCCGAAGAAATGATTGAACGCCAGCCGCACGTCCTGGGTGACATTAGCAGGAACTGGAGTCTTAAGCGCGCGTGCGGTATGATAGGCGATCAAAGCGTTTTGCAAAGCGATTCCATGCGGCCTTGCAGGATCGTAGACGCTCTTGGCAGCGTGGTAATTCGCTACGGTCTCGTAAGCTGTTCTTAAGTTGGGAATGAAGACGATCATCGATAGCAGGGAATTCGCCCAGCAATTGGCGGACATGTTGCTAAAACCCGATGCGAGATCAACAGCTGTCTTTTCCGGTTGCGTTCCTCCGGGATGAGAAGTGGTGGAAGGGGTGGGTATGGAATCGACCTTGCTTTGAAGAGAGCTTGGGGGAGTAGGATTAGAAGGATTCAACCTGACGAGATCGGAGTGGGCGATGAGGTCGGCAAGCTTGATTTGAATGTCGTCGTTGATCGACTCCGCATCTACGGTTGTATCTTTGGTTCCCCATGTGAAATAACGGCCCACATTCGGGGGGGCGGTGTTTAAACCTTCGGTTATTTTTAATGAAAGATCTGTCATCTTCGCAATCGCCTGATCCAATACGGAAGTATCGGTGCTCTGGATTGCAGCTGAGTACAGGGTGTCGAACGGTTCTTTGAAAGGCGCTATGCGAGCGTAGCTGACTTGTTTTGACATGTGATCCTCGAAATTATTTAATTGTATTATTTTAATCGATTTATGACATATATTATATCAAAAATAATTGTTTATTTAAACAAATCATTTTTTTTAATTTTATTGATCTTGTCTCTTGAAAGTCAAGGGTTTGCGGAAGAAGCGGGCGACTTTAGGCCCTTGACCCTCGATGAGAAGATAGGCCAGCTTTTGATTATCCCGGCTTGCGAGCTGCGCGGGGACGACCATTATGAAGACCTGCAAAGGATCCTCCGCGAGGGAAAAGCAGGGGGGATCCTGCTTAAACAGGGGACGGCTGACGGGCAAAGGGGCCTGATCGACAAGCTCCAGAAGATCTCCCCTCTGCCGCTGCTTTGCCTGCAAGACGGGGAATGGGGGGTCTCCATGCGCCTTTCCGATGTGATCTCCTTTCCCAGGAACCTGACGCTCGGCGCCGTCCAGGATCTCTCCCTTTTGTTCTCACTTGGCCAGGAGATCGGACGCCAGTGCAATCTCGTCGGAACCCATCTCAATTTGGGTCCTGTCGTTGACGTGAACAACAATCCCCTCAATCCCATCATCCATATGCGCTCTTTCGGGGAGGATCCATTTCAGGTTGCCCTGCGCGCTGAAATGGTGATGAGAGGAATCCAGTCGATGGGCATCATCGCCTGCGCTAAACATTTTCCGGGACATGGAGACACTTCCGTCGACTCGCATGTCGACCTCCCCTATGTTCCCCATGACCGCGAGCACTTGCAAAACATCGAGCTGTTTCCTTTCCGCTGGCTGATTCAATCGGGGGTCAAATCCGTGATGAGCGCCCATCTCTATGTTAATGCTCTCGCAGAGCAGGAGTTGCTGCCTGCCACATTTTCAAGACAGATCATCACGGAGATTTTGCAAAATGAGATGGACTTTCAGGGACTGGTGATCACCGACGCTCTCAATATGAAAGCGCTGGCCAAAAATTTCTCGACGGCAGAAATCGCTCTCAATGCGCTTATGGCGGGGCATGATATGCTTTTATACGGAGACCATATTGCGCCGAATATCGATCAAATCCTGCGTTCCGATGTTCCCGAGGCATTTGCAGCATTGAAGAGAGCGGTGGAGAATCACGAGATCTCTGAAGAGATGATCGATCGTCATGTGCAAAAAATCATGCAGAAGAAAAAAGAGCTCGGCCTGTTTCAAAAACGGTGCTGCGATCCTCTCCCCAATCTGGATGCAACGATCAACACCCCTGAAGCTTACGCTTTGAAGAAGCGCCTCTTTCAGGAAGCGGTCACAGTTCTAAGACACGACGGGATGCTTCCCTTAAAAGAAGAAGCTGTGGCTGTCATTGAATGGGGAAGTTCTCCCTATTTTAAGGCGGAATTGGAGAAGGCCTTCCATACGGAGGGGATGAAGCTCGACGACCCGCGCCTATTTGCCAAATTGAAAGAATGTTCGTGCGCGGTTCTGGCTCTTTCCAAGTTTCCCACGCTGCTGCCCAATTTTGAATTGGAGCTTAATGAAGAGGCAATCCTCCACGCTCTGTCCCAATGCGGGATCCCGATCGTCGCCGTCGTTTTCGGCTCGCCTTACACCGTTTCGAAAATAGCACAATTCGCCTCGATCGTCGTCGCCTATGAAAATCAGAGGGAGGCCCAGGAAGCTGCGGCCGACGTCATCCTGGGAAAGCTCTCTCCCAAAGGCCGGCTTCCTGTCAGCGTGAGGCCCCATTTTCATGCGGGGTCAGGCATTTTTTGGTAAAAAGACCGGCTCTATGCCTTTTTTCTCCCAATACCCTTGGCCGTAGTCGTACAAGAGTTCTTCCCCGGCTTTGATCGCGCATCGTGCGGTGAATATGACGTAGGGAAGTCCTTTATCGAAAAATTCAACCGTATCGACATTCGTATATTTCAGCGGAGCGTGGTTGATGTAGCGGGTCGCGTTGCTCTCCTCCGCTCCTTCGATGCTATGGCCTTCAAAGGGGTTGGCGAACATTTCAAAGGCATAGCTATCGTCTTCGATGGACTTGGTAGGAACAATCCGCCCGGCGTAATGTCCGATGACCTCGCCTTTTTTATAATCTTTTGTCGCAAAGAGGCCGTGTCCGACGACATCGCTCACTTTTTTCACTTCATATTTGTCCGTCCATTTGTCATGGCCGTCGGGGCTGGAATTTTGAATGCAGTCGCGGAAGGCGGCAACTTCTTTCTTGCCCTGTGCAGTTTTGGGCATGGAATATTCCTTTTTATAGGCTCTCCAGCATTTCTGAAGCGTTCCTTTGCATTCGGGCGCGACACTATGTTGTGTTGTATAGCGGACTGTCGTTTCAATGCCGAATTTTTCTTGATACACCGGATCCAGCGGAAGCTCTTCACTTCCGCTCTCTTCCATCCTAACGCTGTCATTTTCGGGAAGAAATTTCGGGCGATGGAGAGTAGGAACTTCATATAGGCGGGGGTTGAGAATAGCGGAAGGTTTGCGCTCACGCTGCGGGCGGACCTTTTGCGGCACCCCAGGAATGTCACCTTTTTCAATAGCTCTTAACTTGGAGCTGGAGTCCTCTGCGAATTCATCATCTGAACTATAATTAGGCTCATCCTCAACACCTTCTTCCATTTTATTTGCGGAGCGCTTCTTGGCGAGCCTGTCAATCTCCGAAGTTCGACTCAATGAGGAATTGACATTTCGGCTGCCCTTTTTTGTTTCGGATAACTGAAAAGGATCCTGCTTTGTTTTGCGGCCTGACTTTAACGAACCACGATCTTCCCGGTAATCAGGGAATTTGGAATCGAAGGCTCGAGAGGTGACGGGACGAAACTGCGACATGTTTTTTACCTTTTTTATTTTTTATCGAGTGTTTAATTGGAAGGGAGATATTCCCTTTGTTTCCCAGTAGCCGCCACCATAGTCATAGAGCAGCGCCTCACCTGGATAGATCTTGTTTTTGGCCACGAACATGATGAAGGGGAGGCCGTCTTTGTAATATTCTACTGTCTTGACATTTGCAAGGTGGTCAGGGGTATGGTTCACGAAACGCATGGCGTTTCCAGCCAGCGTTCCGTCGATGTGCAATCCCTCAAAAGATGAGCCGTCGAAGCCAAACGCATAGTCATGATTGATAGGGCTGTCAGTGAGGTAGCCCGCGTAATATCCGATGACATCGCCTATCTCATAGCTTTCTTTAGCGTATACTCCGAAACCGACCGCCTCGTGGACCCATCTGATTTCATATTTTTTAGTCCATGGATCGTCCCCTTCAGAGGCTGAGCCGTAAATGCACGCATCGAACAATCTGGCAATTCTTTTATCTTCTTTCGAAGGCTTTAGCGTGAAAGTTGCCCGATATTCGTCCCACCCTTTTTTGATTTTGTCAAGGCAGTCCGGATCTGCGGTGATTGTCTTGGTGAAGAGGGTGTTCGTCCGAATGCCGAATTGCCGGAAAAAAACAGGATCGAAATGAGCGGTACTCTGTGGCGCTCTGTGAAAGTCTCTGACAGGAATCATTTCATCGGCATCGGAAGAGTTGATGGGGTCGCTTGGGTCATCGTCATAGGCTTCATATTGGGTTGGGTAAAGGCCCAACCTTTGCTGTTCGCGGGAGGACAACTCCGGCCCTATGATTTCGCAGGCGGCCTGCCATAATGAGCGCAGCCCTTCGGCATGGGGAATGAATGCCATTAATTCTCCTGAAATTTTTTGCTTTTTATTTTAATCAATTTTAGATAATAGTTCAATGTTGAATAGTTTTGTTGGTTTTGCTTTTAAGTTGCTTGTTATTAGTTTAATGTGTTGTTTTGGCCCGATTCAGGAATAAAAAAAACACCCTTCGATCTCTCGGAGGGTGTTTAGGGGCAAAATCGCCTTAAAAAGAGTGATTTAGATCACTTTTTGTCGTTATCGTCATCGAGGATTTCAACTTCAGCTTCCTCGATGTCGGGCTTATCGTTCTTTTTTTCCTGATGGCGGCCTTCAGCTCCAGGCGGAGGAGTGTGCTGGGCGCCTTCGGCTCCTGCCTGTCCTTGCATCGCTTCGCCGATCTTTTGCATATGCGTGCTGAGTTCATCGTGCGCCGACTTGATCCTGTCGGGGTTGTTCTCCTCCAGGGCCTTCTTGACTGCGTCGATTTTGCTTTGGACATCGTCGACGACATTTTTAGGCAGTTTGTCTTTGTATTCGTTCACTGCCTTTTGAGCGCGGAAGGAAAGCGAGTCTGCTTCATTGCGGGTCTCGATCTCTTCCTTGCGCTTCTTGTCCTCTTCCATGTGCTCTTCAGCGTCGCGGAGCATCTTCTTGACTTCTTCTTCGGAGAGTCCCGATTTGGCCTCGATGCGGATCTTCTGCTCTTTTCCGCTCTGTTTGTCTTTAGCGGAAACATGCAGGATTCCGTCAGCGTCGATATCGAAGGAGACTTCGATCTGCGGCATGCCGCGAGGAGCCGGCGGGATATCGGTCAGGTCGAAACGGCCGATCTCTTTATTGTCTTTTGCCATTTTGCGCTCGCCCTGGAGGACGACGATGGTGACGGCGGGCTGGTTGTCAGCGGCAGTCGAAAAGACCTGTTTCTTCTGCGTCGGGATCGTCGTGTTGCGCTCGACGATCGGCGTCAGAACGCCGCCGAGCGTCTCGATGCCGAGTGTCAGTGGGATGACGTCGAGGAGCAGGACGTCTTTGACGTCGCCGGTGAGGACGGCGCCCTGAATGGCGGCGCCGACAGCGACCACTTCATCCGGGTTGACGCCCTTATGCGGCTCTCTTCCGAAGATCTCTTTTACTTTTTTTTCGACGGCAGGCATACGCGTCATTCCGCCGACGAGGATCACCTCATCGATCTTTTCTTTGGCCAGGCCTGCGTCTTTGAGGGCTTTCACGCAAGGCTCGACTGTACGCTCAATCAGATCGTGAACGAGGTTCTCGAGTTTTGCGCGGGAGAGGGTTAAAGCAAGGTGTTTAGGTCCGGTAGCATCCATCGTGATGAAGGGCTGATTGATTTCAGTTGTCTGTGTGCCCGAGAGCTCGATCTTGGCTTTTTCCGCCGCATCGCGCAGACGCTGCAGGGCCATCTTGTCTTTGCTCAAATCGATGCCGTGCTCTTTTTTGAACTCATCTAACATCCAATGGAGGATCGCGTTGTCGAAGTCGTCGCCGCCAAGGTGAGTGTCGCCGTTGGTGGAGAGCACCTCGAATACGCCGTCGCCGATCTCGAGGATGGAGATATCGAAGGTGCCGCCGCCAAGGTCGAATACGGCGATCTTCTTGTCATGCTGCTTGTCGAGACCGTAAGCCAGCGCGGCTGCGGTCGGCTCCGGGATGATGCGCTTGACTTCAAGACCTGCGATGCGGCCTGCGTCTTTAGTGGACTGGCGCTGCGAGTCGTTGAAGTAGGCGGGAACGGTGATGACCGCTTCGGTGATTTTCTCGCCGAGGTATGCTTCGGCGGTCTCTTTCATTTTGATGAGGACTTGAGCTGCGACCTCTTCGGGTGTGACGATCTTTCCTTCGATCTCGAAGACGGCGTCGCCGTTGCTGTTGCTGGTCACTTTGTAGGGCACAGTTTTGATCTCGGACTGCACCTCGGCAAACTTGCGGCCGATGAAGCGTTTGGAAGAGAAGATGGTGCGCTCGGGGTTAGTGACAGCCTGGCGTTTCGCGGCGATGCCGACGAGGCGCTCTCCGCCTTTATAGCCGACCACAGATGGGGTCGTGCGGCCGCCTTCTGCGTTCGCGATCACTTTCGGAGCTCCTCCTTCCATGATGGCGACGCACGAGTTGGTGGTTCCCAAGTCGATCCCGATGATTTTGCTCTTCTTTTGTTGTGTCATAGTTGAATTCTCCTTTAGTTAATTAATTACTCTGTAGCGGGCGCGCTGGGTTCCTGATGTGTTTCCGATTGCGTCTGCCCTTCTTTCTTTTTAGTTTCAGGTGCCACAGCGACCTTGACTCGCGCTGGCCGTACGGTGCGTTCGCCGCTGCGGTATCCTTTGACATACTCCTTTAGAATCGTGCCTTCCGGCTTATCCGCGGTCTCTTCCGACTCGATCGCGTAGTGCAACTGCGGATCGAAACGGTTTCCTTCAGAATGGAACGCGGTGACTCCATGATTGCTTAAGACATCCTTGAACTGGCCCAGGATCATTAAAAAACCCTGCGCCCAGTTGCGCATCTCATCCGACATGTGCTGGGTAAATTGCAGTGCGTTTTCCAGGTTGTCGATGGGGCCTAAGATCTCCGAGATGACATTATCGATGGCAAAGCGGGTCATTTCCTGCTTTTCCTTCTGCATCCGTTTGCGGGTATTGTCGACATCAGCAAGAAGGCGGAGGTACTTTTCTTTGTATTCCTTGAGTTCTTCTTCTGCGGTCATCGGTTTTTTAGGTTCGGGGGAATCGATCGGCGCTTGGTTCTCTGTCATCTGTTCTCCTCAAGATTAGTCTGGTCTTCAAGCAGCAATGTCTGACTCTGGTCGAGGAATCCCGGATGGTTTTTTTGGAATTCCAGGTTGGAGGGCTTGGGGCTGCGGAAAGAGATTTTAAATTTGTAGACGCTCTTAGTCAATGAATCTGAAATCGATTCTGCAATCTGTTTGAGCTGTCCAAAGAGTTCGCGGTAGGGGATTCTGCTCGGACCCAGGATTCCAAATGCTCCGCAGAGCGTCTGATTGATCCGGTAAGGGACGGCGATCACCGAGCAGGCGGAAGCCTCGGGAGAGAAAGGGATGAGGTCGTCGCCGATTAGGCACACCATTTTTCCCGATTCGGTTGCGCTGGAGAGCAGTTTGCGCAGCATCTGCTTGTTCTCGAAAAGAGAGAGCCCGCTTGCGAGAGCCGCTGCGTCGTTGAAGTCGGGATAGGCGAGCAGTTTGGAAAAGCCGGCCTGAAACAGATCTTCGGAGCTGAAGTTGGTATAGCTGACAATGTGGCGCAGCATCAACTCTTTATAGAGTCTGGCTCCCAGCGTCTCTTCTTCAGGATCCAGAGAAGGCTTATCGATTCCCGTCAGGCGCCAGTTAAAGTAGGACTCGAGTCTCTTCAAGGTGAAATTGGACAATTTTTTGTCGGTATAGAGGACTTCGGTGCGGATCATTCCGAAATCTGTGACAAGGACGGAAAGCAGACGGCTGTGGTCGATGTAGAGCAGTTTGATCTCGAGGATGAAGTCCTGGTCGAAGCGGGGAGAAGAAAGAAAAGCTGCGCAGGAAGTGATCTCGCTGATTTTTTCAGTGGCCTGCAGCAAATACGATGCGACCTCGCGGGTCTCTTTTTTGAGAAGTTCTGCGATCTGCTTTTTCTCTTCAGCCGTGATGCGCGGCTGATCGAAGTGGGCCTCGGCGTATAGCTTGTAGGCTGCTGCCGTCGGGATCCTGCCGCCGGAAGAATGCTGTTGCTTGACGAGTCCTTCTTCTTCGAGTTTGGCAAAATAATTGCGGATGGTGGCCGAGCTTAAGGCCTCAAAGCCGTTTTCTCTAAGCGTATTGGAGCCGATTGGTTTCCCATATTGCAGGTACAGGTCGACAAGTCCGAACAGGATCAGTCTTTCCCGCTGGTCTTTAGCTGGCTTTTTAGGAGTCAGTGATTTCATGGGATTTCTTCAATTATTAAGATCAATATATCAAAGGGAGGAAGAAGATGCAAGAAAAATTAGCAGTCCGGCGACTGGACTGCTTGTTTTTCCTTTTTGTAGTTGATTATTAAATGTTTATGATTAGCCGTTTCCGACGATCAAGGGATCCTGAGTGATCAAGGGCAGCACATCGATCAGCGACGGCGACCAATCCAATCCACGGTAGTAGACGATCCGCGAGGCGATGTGGCAGGCGATGATCGCCTTTTTATGCACATCGGGCACCTCGAGAAGGACCCTCTTTTGATACTTGTTCCTAAGCAGGGGGGGAGAATAGTTCAAAAGACAGCGGATCAAGGGGTCTTTTGGATCGTTGGAGAGGGTGACCGTCTGAAGATAGGCGCTCAACTGGTCCTTATACATGTTGATCCGTTCTGAGACCCACTCGGAAATATCAGTGAGCAGCGCCTGTGTCTCTCTGTGAGTCTTGAGCATCAGCTGGGCCTCGTCGCGCGATCTGTCCTTGATGATCTCGAGGATTTCGGCGACGACGGTGGGCTTTTCTTTGAGGAACTCCTCTTCGGAAAGGGTCAGGCTGAAGAGCACTTCGAAGGAAGAGCAGGTGACGCCGCCCTTGTTCGCGGAGCTGTCCTTGATGATGATGACTCCTAATTTTTCCAGCGAGCGGCGGGCCCAGGGAGTAAGATAGAGGTTGGCTCCTTCGATAATAGCCTTGGCTGTCGGCTTGCCTGTTTCATCGAGGAAGTCTTTCACGTTGTTTTCATTCAATGTCCTCGGACGTCCTCCGCCGGGGATGAAGATGTCTGCTTTGACCTGGTGGACGTTATGCCTTAGAAGATGGTTCATCTCATTTCCGGAGAGCCATTCTTCGACAAGCTTGCCGCCGATTTTTCTCCAACACAGTGTCTGCTGCGCGTAGGCAGTCTGCTCCCGTTTGGTGCGGGTGTCGAGCAAAAAGCCCCCTTCGCTCAATTTTTCAGGGGGATAGAAGCGGATCGGTTTGGATTCGAGGAAGAGCTGATGGATGATTTCCAGATCGAGTCCTTTTGGATCAAAGATCGTGCCCGAGACGTCGATTGTCGCAAGCAGCTTTGCCGTCTTGCGATAGTAGCGATAGAGATTTTCCATTTGGTTTCCGGCAACATCGCCGTCGGGACCGCCCGACATCTTGATCGTAAACTCCTGCCTGGCGGGGTCGATGCCTAAATATTTAAGAACCTCTTCCATATAGACATTCACGCCGAGCGACGTCACGCCATATTCCTTATGATTGATGCCGGCGCCCGGTTTGCTTGAAATAAACGCGCCGCCCGGTTTGTAATCATAATGTTTGCTGAAAGAGGCGATCCATTCGATCATCGCATTGTGCATGTTCTCGTCGGGTCCGAGATAGATGTACTCGGGCTTTTTCCAATAGTCGACAATGTTTTTAGCCCTGAGCTTGCCGTCGGCCTCGCAGTTGATCAGCGCCAGGAAGCTCTCGATATAGGAGCGCTGGGTCTGATAGAGGTATTCCAGCTTCTGCGCTTTATGGAATGCGGAGAGCTTTTCCTTGATCTCATCCGCATTCATTCCCGCATCTTCCAGCTCTCGCCTATAAATATCTTCTTCGGACAAGAGGCGTTCGTAAGGCTCAAGAAAGATCACCCCTTTTGCGCCGCCTTCGGGAATGTCTTTGTTCTTTTTATTCTGCGTATACGCCAGATTGTAGCATTCGGAAAAGACGTTGTTCCTCTCGGCGAGCATCTGCTCCATCCTCTCGGGAAATACCGTGCGCAAGCCTCCGCGGGAAAGATCCCGGAAGCGGATGTGGAAGCCGATAAAGTAGAGTCCTTTCATGAAGAAAACAGCGTAGGGCAGTTCCGGGAACTTGTCCTTCCTGTCAAAAGGGAGATAGTCCAGATAAGCCGGATCGAGGCGGAAGCAGAAAGCAGTCTTGTTCCTGCGGTAGTAATTGGTCTTGAGAGTATAGTCGACCATGTTCATCCCCTGCTTCAGGATGTTCTTCCTTCGCGTGTCGTTGAGCTGGTTGCCTGTGTCGAGGTTGTCGACAAGCCTGATGTAATCTTCGCGGATCTTCATGTAGTCTTCGAGATTGGCAGTCTCGGGATTGAATTTCGCGTCGAATGCCTGCACGAGTTTGACCGTCAGTTCAGGATGGCGGCACAGACCGTCCTCTATGTGGTCGAGGGCGTACATGTTGACGTCAGCGTGAACGAGCGACTGATGGATGAAATAGACCATTGTCTTGACGAGGTTGCCCTGGTTGCCAGTCAGAAGACCTGTATCGATGAAAGCGCTTTCGATCGTTTGCATCCCTTCGAAGTATTTCAACGTCACCATTTCTTTCAGGAAATCGGGCAGGTTGGCCTCTTCCCACGCAGCGCCTCCTTTCATTCCGTGAAGCCCCAGAGACATGATCAATATATTCTGATGGCTATAGGGATCGATATAGGTGGCGTTGACCCTCTTCATCGCCAAACCGTGGCGATGGATCACTTCGGCAAGATGATAGAGGAAGTTGTACTTGGGAACATTCCGCCAGGCCAGGACGATCTGCAGCGACGGAGTGTCTTTTTTGCCTTTCCAGTCTTCGTTATAGCGGACCTCATACTGGCAATTATCGCGCGATTTTGCGCGGAAATACATATCTAGCGCCATGACCAGGCGCTCTTTTGTCATCGATTTTAAAAACAGGGGACTTAAAGAAGCGATCAGCCTGTGGACGTCGTTTTCTGTGGCCTGGGCATTGCGCAACTTGACCTGGTCCACGATCTCTTTTTCCTGTTCGGGCGGATAGAGGTCTTCAGCTGTTTTTTCGACGAAGTCGCTGAAGAGAATCCTGGCGATGCGCAAAGGAGCTTTGACTCCCGGAAAAGGAGGCGGTTCGTTAGAGACGAACGAGCGGTAATTTTTGATCCCGTAGCTCTTGTAATGTCTTAAGACGCGAAGATCTGCATCAGGGCTGTCCAGGCTCAAAGTGAATGCCATATTCTTGAGATGGATATTGGAAAAATAGTCGTTCAGGTTGAACCCCATCAGACTGTATACGATCAAGAGAATGCTGTCCTGATCGACCTCCTCGAAAAAGCTTGCCGGCATATGCTTTTCGATCCAGGAGTAGTATTCCTCGAACCGCTTGCTCTCCTTCTGGATCGCCGCCTGGAGCTGCTCTTTCGATAGTCTCTTCATTTTAGGTGGGGTACTCATGGAGGCTCCTGTATCTAGCGTCTGTCGGCAATTCTCTGCAATTAACTATCTAAAATATTAATAAATAGCAGTTTACATTCGATTTGGCGGGATCCTGGAACCATCCAGCCGCCGCCACACCCAACAGATATCACTTTTAAAATATTTTTTTCACTAATAAGTCTCTTTGTCAGCGCATTTCTGAGGGTGTGAATAATAAAAAATTAACTTTAATTATAAAGACGGATTATCAGTAGGGCGTGTTCTAGCCGAAATGAATGAATTAAATCTTTAAATATAAGGTATATATTTTAAAATGATATTTTTGCGGTTAAATAGTGATTCAATATATATTTCAATTAATGTATAATGTGTCTTAATTGAATATTTAAATTTTATTAATTTGTAAAAAATGTAATTTTTTTGGGGTTGTTATGTCAGTCACTAAACCGGGTCCTTTTCCTTTATACTTTCAAAAGATCGATCCGATTCAACTCGGAGGGCAGGTCGCTTCTCTGCAAGATAATGAGAGGGGAGCGTTGGAAGGAACTGTCTTTCAGTTGGCTGCAGCTGAGGGTGTTCAGGACTTAGGATGGGAATGGGGAAAGCACCACCTATTTGATAGCCCTAACCGCCTCGTTTCCGCTTTCCTGGAAAGGAAAAAAGCCTATTTACAGGAACATTCAGGTTGCTCTGACCGGATTGCCGATTTAGTGATACGGTGCTGTCCTCTTGTGGACAGGACAGACATTAATGCGAGCGTCCTCGATGAGATTGTCGGTAGAGCCAAATGCCTTTCCGATTTGGAAAAATTGAAGAAACAACTCAACGCAAAATATTCCGATCTGCACCTTGCAACCTCTGATCAGGATGATCAGCTCAGCAGGGCATTCAGAAGCCAGGAAGTCCGTTTGCTTGCGATGCCCGGGGTAATGAGCGAGGCCGATAGAGCAAGAGTGGGCCATATCTCATCGGTTCTTAAGGAATTGATCAATGGAAATTATGACCAGCCGACAGTCAGATTGATCCTTGAGAAGCTTCTTTTGAAAGAATCGCTTCGGCCAAGCACTTCAGATATTCAAAGTTCTGAAAAACTGATGGAAATACAAGCTGAAGCCAAAAGAAGGATTGCCAGCTGCACGCTTGCCCGAGCCGATGACAATGTCGTCACCAAAGATATCTTTGTAGTCCCTTCATCCGCACAGAAAAAAGGGAAAGTCAAACCGCTTGATCCTCGCTCTGCGGCCAGGGAAGTCTACGCCTTTCATTGCGACCGCATGCTGGGCATCGGGATGACCGCGCCGACAGCGCATCTGAGAGTGGAAAATTTAGCCTCGCGTGTTGATGAGATCAGAAGACTTTTTTTATCCGCTCAAAAGAGTGAAAAAGGAAAGGATCCTGACACTGCTAAATCAATCAGAGATCACGCTTGCAAATTGTTGAATGAAGCCGATTTCCCATTGGATGTCAGGAACGCTATTTTTGGCGAAATGTACGTTTTATGCGGAGATAATCGTTGCATTGATGATCTGGGGCAGAAGCTGTTTTTTGATACTAACGGCTTTCAAGCTACAGATAGAGAAAAGGCGGTGGCGATTCAAAATTATATGGACTCATTTGCTTTTAAAGAGCACATGCATCGATTTAACATGAAAGGCACTGTTCAGATATGGCTTAACGATTGCCAACGCGGCTATGAATATATTGTCAAAGATCCCGAAGGAGGCGCGAAGCTGAAGACCGCACCGAAGACTCTTGCCCATCTCTACGCTGTTTTAGGGATGCTCAAAGGGTCAAAGGATTGCTCATCGGGCAACACTCTTGTCGAATTTGATCCTAAGGAAAAGAAGGTCGTCAACTTCTGGGACATGGACGATGAGCGGTCAATGCCGCTCAGTCATGACTTTTGGCATATCCGCATGTGGCAAATGGGCCTTCCCCAGTGCGCTCAGCCCTTCGACAGGGCGGTGCTCCTCATGCTTACGGATCCATCGATCATCTCTAGACTCAAGAAGCTCCAATCCTCTCCCCAGATCTCAAATTCAGAATATAGAACACAAGTGGAGCGCCTTGAAAAAATGACGGCTCTATTCCAGTCTGAGTTGCAAAAGGAGCAAATTGCTCTTACTCCCCGTGAATTGTTCTTTGCTCTCTTCCAAGGAAGCAGAGAAGATTATATGAGGGTCAAGGAAGGGTTCAATAACGATAAATCGTTTAGTGAGGAGGGGATCAGGATATCCCCCATTGAGCTGTTTGAATTCCATCTCCCTGAAATGGGCCGGACAGCATGGTATACCGGGGATGGAAATGAAATGAAAAAAGTGGGCGAGAACATGCGCTCGCTCTATTTTCCGGACCTACCTTAAGCTTTCATCCGTCTACTGGGGGCGCAGATTCGGCCATTAAATGGCCGGGCGGCGCAAAGAGAGCCTGGGGGAGCGCGAAGCTCCCCTCAACCACCTAAATCTCGGGCATTAAGGCCCGGGTTCGTCCAAAAGCGGCAAATCCAGTAAAATCAACTTGTAAATTATTGAGGTAAGTCCCTGGGGCGCGACTTAATTCAATTAAATAATTATTTGTTGCTCTTTCGTTGCAACTAAAAGCTGCGTTGAATTTATTATTTAATATTGATTTATGTAAAATTAGTTGTTATAATTAATGTTAAATTTATTAAAACATAAATAGTAGATTTGTGTTTTTATGCTATTATTTTTTTGAGATGAGCATGTCAGTAAAAAATGTAAGCCCTTTTCCTCTCTATTTTCAAATTCCGAAGTCAGATGAGCTGGCGTTGGATATTGACGCTTTGGACTCGAGTGGGGAAGAGGAGATGCAAAGATGGGTTTATCCTCTCTCTGATGCGAACGGTAAAAGAAAATGGGGGGAGATCCCTCTAAACGATGTCTCAGACCGATATATCGCAGCTTTTCTGGAAAGGACGAAGGCGCAATTTCAAAGTTATTCAGGCTGCTCGGATCGCGTGGCGGATTTGGTGATGCGAAGCTGTCCTCTTGTGGACCGTCATCACATAGAGCCAATCATCCAGTGTGAATTAGCCATCAGAATGAAATGCCTGTCTGTATTGGAAAAGCTTCAAGGCCAGCTCAATGTTAGGTATCCCCACTTGCAATTAGGAACTTCCGATGGCGATGATATCCGCAGCCAGGCATGGAGAAGTCATGAGGCCTTCATATTGACGTTCCCGAGCATATTGGAATCGGATGACCTTGAGCAGATTTCTCATTTCTGTCTGGTCGTCCAGGAATTGATCAATGGGAATTATGATCGGGCCTCTGTGGGCGTGATCATCGACAGGCTCCTTCTAAAAGAGTCTCGGCGTCCCCTCTCTTCCGATTTAGACAGCTGTCTTAAGCTTCGGAAAATTCAAGCCATGGCAAAAATGAAGATCGCATCAGGAACTCTTGCCAGGGCGAAGGAATCTCTCTACAAAGACATATTTGTGATTTCCTCATCTGATACGAAAGAAGGAAAAGTCAAACCCCTGCACCCTCGGGATGCCGAGCGAGAGGTTTACGCCTATCATTGCGACCGGACATTTGGTTTTGGGATGACTGCCCCGACTGAAGGCTTGAGATTGGGGAATTTATTTCAGCGAGTCGAAGAGATCAGAAGGGCTTTTGAGTCCGCCAAAAACAGTGAACGAAAAAAAGATGATCACTCGGCAGAGAAGAGCCGCCGCCAGGCTTTTGAACTCTTAAGTGCTCCAGATTTCCCAAGCGCTGTCAGAAATGCAATTTTTGGAGAAATGTATCATTTGTGCGGGGAGCACCGCATCGTGGATGGGTTAGGCGAGAAGCTGTTTTATGGACTGGAAAAAGAAAGAATAACAGACGCTCAGAGAGCTTTTGCGATCCAAAGCTACATGAATTCCTCGGCCTTTAAGGAGCATATGATGAAATTTGGCCTTCAGGGATCGGTCCAAATATGGAAGAATCATTGCAGCCGCGCTTATGAGCTCATTGTCCAGGATCCGAAGGGAGGAGACAAGCTAATGACCGCTCCAAAAGCCCTTGTCCATCTCTACGCTCTTTTGGGAATATTGAAGGGCTCGAAGGACTGTTCCTCTGGAAATACTCTTGTGGAATTTGATTTTTTTCTGCAGCGGGTGGTGAATTTCTGGGACATGGACGATGAAAGGTCAATGCCCCCTTCACACGATTTTCGGGAGCTGCGCTTATGGCAAATGGGGCTGCCGCAATGTGCGGAGCCTTTTGACAGGGCCACTCTTCTTCTGTTCACCGATCCTTCGCTTTTACAAAAAATGAAGAGGCTGCAGTCGTCCCCTTATTTCTCTAGATCGGAACATCGGGCGCAAATGGAACGCCTGGAAAAGATCGTTGCAGTATTTGCGAAGGAATTGAGTAAGGATCAAATCACTCTCACGCCGCGCGAATTGTTTTTTACGCTCTTTCCCGGATCCAAAGAGGAGTTTGAGAAGTGCGCTGACGAGGTAAAATCTCCCATCGAAACGTTTGAGTTCAATCTGGGCAATATGGGGAGAGGAGCTTGGTATAGCGAAATCGAGGATGAAGTAAAAAGCGTCCGCAGAAACATGCAGACGCTTTTTTCAAGCAACTAGGTGCGATCCCTAGTCCTGTTAATCAAAAGTTAACTCTCTGAAAGCAGCCTGAGCGTGCGATAACAGAAATGGTATTGATCCGTCGCCTGCATCATGCTGTTGCACCGTCCTTCTTCAGGATCGCGCTGCCTCTCTACGCTGCGTTTAATATCTATTTTCCCTTCCTTTAGTAGAGGATATTGATCCAGCAGCGTGATCAGGGCGCTTGTCCGACCGACCCCTGCATGGCAATGGACGACAACCGGCCCTTTCTCAGGCAATACCTGGCGCAGAGCATCGACTGTTTTCACAAGATAGGCCGCTGCACGCTCATTGCCGGCAGAAAAATCACGCCAGTTCTGATATTGGAAATGATGGATGATCCGCGGCTCCTCTCCTTCCTTCCAAATTTTTATTTTTCGAAGGATGATCGCGTGGGGCTCCTCTTCGTGGGGAGACTGGCGCCAGCTGGGATCTGTGACGAATTGGGGTTCTTCCATCAACTCGAGATGGATCTTCCCATATTGTTCTTTATTGCATTTTGCAAAAGGGAAATAGATTTCATCCCCTGGATCGCCAAGTCGGTTGAGCATGACCACGATCGGCACATTCTGCTCGAGCGCCATCGACCAAAAATCCTCTTTCGTATGCGGCATGGGAGACTGTGTGCCGATATACTGTTTCCCTAATACGAAACTTGCATTGATATACCTTCCCGATGAGAGGGGGACGAGAGTTTTGTCATAGGGGAAGTTGTTAAAGGGGAAGCGGGTATTGGGCCCGTTCATCGGAAATCTGGCGATTTGGGTATGGGACCTATTGAAATCTTCATTGATCCGAGAATTAAGGTCGTCGATCTCCCCCACTATTTCGTGATCGGTTTTAGCAAGACAGTCGGGAATCTTTTTGTCGCTGCCGATTGCAGAGATCAACCCCTTCAATTGAGTAGGAGGGGAGGCTTGGCTGCATCCGCCGAACTCTCTGCGAATTTCCATGAGAAGGCGTCCCATCTCATTTGCGCCGGTCCCATCGGAATCATCTGTCCAGAAAGGATCCATTTTTTTGTAGGGAGAATGTAGGCACAGATAGGAGTCGACCGTGAGCAGAAGGCGGCTGAGCAAATCCTGATTTTCTCCAAATTTTGCCCTGAGGACATGGTACATCGTCTCAGATCGCTTTTCATGCCAGCCAGGTGTTTTGCAAAGATGCTTCTCAGCGGAAAAGGCGTAGGCCTGCTTCGCATCCATCGTTGTAAAGCGCTTCATCAAGTCAGGTTGGCCTATAAATTTCTGCGCCTCATAGGCTGCCGTTGCGCAAGTATAATGAAGCCCTCCGAACTCCACGGGAGAGGGGTAATCATTGGATAAAAATGAAAAATGAGGATTGCAGCCGGTTCCAAAAAGAACGCATTTACCTTTTAGAGAGGTAGTAACAAATTGGGAAAGTTGATTCTGCGCGGAGGGAAGGGAGGAATGGATGACAGGTACAGGATCTAATGGATCCCCTTCCATTTCAATTTGGGGGAAGCCGAATAACACAGGTTCCATTCCGAAGGAAGGATTACGGGGATTAACTGTCAAAGTAGCCATAAAAATCTCCTTTGGTTGCGAGAAGGGAAAAGTCCCGTTAGAGAGTCAATTCACCTCAACTTTACTTAACTGTTCCCGGAAGTATATCCCCTTATAGTCTATTAATCTAGGAAAGGGTCGCTTGATTTGGTTATTTTATTTCTCTTTTCGTTGGTAGTTAAGTAGTTGCAATTAGATATTAATCAGTAGCCTCTGGAATGGTGCTTGTCTATCCGTCGATGACAAGCTTTTTGGGAATTTGGAGGGGCACCCTTAAAGTTGATCAGCGAGAAGATCATCCGCCGCACGATCGGCCTTGCTTACAATCCCGAATTCTAGACGATATCGCCCCCCCCCCCTTAAATAAGGCCTTTATCGAAGGAAGGCACTGAAGCCGTCTAAAAGGCTTATTCTGGTGGCGGTGCTTGCCTTTCCCGGATTGGGTGACGCTGGGGTTATCTAAGACCCGCAATTGTCGCTAGCGCAGTAGCTCTCTGTTGTAATGTCCATCTCAATTTACTCCTTCTCTTTGCCAGACCATCGTTTATTCTAAATTTGAGTGATATAAGGCATTTATAATTAGCTGTTTGCAGCTTTATTTTTTTTTAATTTTTAAATACTAATTTTAATATAAATTATTAACGTTTTTGTTGTTAATATAATTTGATTATTTGTGTATAATGTCTGCTAATAACAATTATTTAATTATGGTGATTTATGTCGATACAAGGGATGTTAAAAGATTTTATTGGTCGCGCGAGCCAGGAACTATCAAACAGCCAATTTGCTGCCTTCGATGGAAAGATTTACCCCCGCAGAGAGATCTCCTCCAAATTCCATAACCAACTGGAATTGGAATTAAATGATCCTGAAAAGGCCCTTTGTATTCTCAAAAGTTATGAGAAGCATTTAGCCCCGCATCTGGATTCTCAACAGCAGGAAATGCTCCAAAACTGGTTGATAAAAAACGTCCGCTTCATCGGCTCTCTTCCTTTTTTCGCCCATTGGAAAGGAGAGATTGAACAGCCGATCGCAGCGATCCTGTCCAGTCATTTGGACCAATTCACAGCGTTTTTTGAAGAGGTCAAAGCAAATGAAAAACCTTGCGTCTTCCCGGTCAATAAAGATCCTAATCAGCCCAAGAATATCGTCATTATCACGACAACAGGTGGCGGCGGACATAAAAGCGTCGCAGACGCGCTCAATCAGATCCTCAGCAAATTTCCTGAAAAGTATAAAGTCACCATAGTGGACTTTGCCGAAATCGCCAAGCCTTCAGACCCTCTTTATCGTCTTTCCGGCCTTTTGACGGCGGAAGAAGTCTACGATAAAGTTTTCCAACAGCACAAAGACCCGAAACTGGCGACTGAGCTATGGCAATTAAAACCCAAACTCAACGCTTTTGTCGAAGACACGTGCGTTAGAGACCTCAAAGACAGAATCCGCCCTCTCAACCCCGATCTGATCCTGAGTACCTGCCACTTTTTGGACAGGGATCTGGAAGTTTGCAGTTCTCTTGGCGTTCCCATGCGCTTTGTACATTGCGATTATGAACTCAGCTGGGCGCTCGTTTCTCTTGTGGCCAAGGCCAATCCCCAAACTGTCAAACTATGGCTTCCCGCGACCGATCCAGAGATCCTGCGCCCGACAAGCAGCAAGTTGAAATCGGAGCTTGTGCAGCAGTTGGTTCTGACGCATTCTGAAGATGAAATTGACGCTTTGATTGCGGAAGGGACGAAGTCGGTCATTGACTACTCAGGCTTTCCTGTGCGCTTATCTTTCAAGAGAGAAGAGGATCCTGAGGCATTAGCAAAGATCAGGCAAGGTCTTAATATCCCTGAAGGCTCCCAGGTCGTCGTCGCCCAGATGGGCAAGCAGGGAGTGGGAACTCTTTTCCAGGTCATCAAAGGTCTCAATGAAGACCGCCTTACTGTCTACGACCGTCCTGTCCATTTAGCCGTGATGTGCGGAACCAACGAACCGATGCGCAAGGAGTTGCTCGAATACTTAAAGAGCGCTGATAAGCATCCTCAAATCCATTTTGAAATCCTCCCCATGCAGACTCAGGATGAGGTGGCGGCTTATCTCAAGATCGCTGATGCAGAGCTGATGAAACCGGGCGGAGCCGCATCGAGCGAAGCGCTGGAGATGGCTGTGAAGACATTGATTTTCGTCGATCCTGACCATCAATGGGAAGGATGCAACAAGGATCAGATGGTGCGTCATGGCATCGGAACCGTTGTCGAATCAATGGACACAATCCCCAAGCAGCTGAAGGAAGTGCTGGGCAAACCGAAAAAAACAGACTATGTTCCTATCAATGCCGAAAAGACCGTCCCGACACTCGTCGACGAGGCCATCGTGACGTTTGAGGTGTTTCGCAAGACCATGTCCGAGAAGCCATCTTCTCTTCATGTCGAATCAAAGGAAGAGATCCATACGGATGCTGTTTTCAAACGGACGCCAGTGAAAGACACTGTCAAAATTTACAAGATGCTCGATGATTTGCATACCATTTTAACCAAGCATGGGATTCGATACTGGATGGACGGGGGCACTTTGCTAGGAGCGGTGCGCCATGGCGGTCTGATTCCTTGGGATGATGACGGCGACATTCAGATTTTCGAAGAGGATAAAGAGAAACTGCTCGCATTGAAAGAGGATTTTGCCGCTTTGGGATACCGGCTTGTCGAACACGAGCTGTCGTTGAAACTCTTCCCTTCCGAGACGGATCACTATCCTTCGATCGATATCTTTACGGCAAAAAAAGATCAAGAGAGCGGCCTTTATTACATTGGCAATGCAAAAGCAAAAGGGATCTGGCCGAACGATTATTGGACAGAAGAGGAGCTCAGCAACATCGTTCCATTTAAATTCGGACCGTCATTCCTAATGGGATGTGCAAAACCAAGGCGCTACCTTTCTACGCTGTATGGTGATAATCATATGGAAGTCGCGTACCAGCTGTGGAACCATGCGGAAAACACAATGCACCGCAGGTTGGCCGTCCAAATCGTCGACAAGAGTCCTGCTCCCTGGCAGGAAGTATCAGCCACAACAACGACAACATCTAATAGTCAACTCGTAAAATCGAGCAACTAAAGGATCTCGATTACGTTTTTTAGGATTGTTATTCCAACTTTTGAGAATTGTCCCTAGACCTCTTTATGAAAAGAGGTCTATTTTTTTTTCAGCAATCTCAAGGAGTTGAGGCCGACGATGACGGTGCCCCCCTCATGCAGAATGACCGCTAGCCATAACGGGATAAAGCCAAGCAGCGCGGGAGTTGTCGCAAAGACGATGACGCAGAGGGCAAGGGTGATGTTCTGTTTGACGATCGTAAGAGTCTGTCTGGATTTGCGCACCAGCCAATCAAGCAGGGAGAGGTCGTCGTTCAGAAAGACGATATCGGAGGCGTCGATGGCCGTCGCGCTGCCGATCTTTCCCATGGAGATACCGACAGTAGAGCGGGCGAGAGCGGGGGCGTCGTTGATCCCGTCGCCAACCATGATCAGTCCTTCTTTCTGCGACAACTCCGTCACTTTTGCAAGTTTGTCTTCGGGCCGCAAGTTGGCATAGACTTCTTCGATGCCGACTGTCTGCGCGACAGCATTGGCGATGTCGGCATGATCGCCGGTCAACATCATCGGTTTCAAATGCACATCTTTTTTCAAACGCTCGATGATCGCGACCGACTCGGGACGGACAGTATCGGTAAAATGGAACAAAAAGAGTGTTTCCTCGATGAGCAGGAGCGTGCTCATATGCCCTTCGCGCTGCATTGTCGTTTGCAGCGATTCCCATTTGTTTTTCAATGAATCGGGTATCTTTTGGCCGATGAATTCAGCATGGCCGATCGAGGCGCTGGATGTTTTGGAATAAAGCGAGACTTTCCCCTCGAGGCCGTATCCGGAGACAGCTTTGAAATCGATGAGCTCTTTTGCTTTGATCCTTTTTTCCTTGGCGAACGCGACGATGGCGTCGGCGATTGGATGGACGGCGTTGCGCTCCAGTCCGTAGGCGATTGCCAGAGCTTCATCCTCGCTGCAAATCGGGGAGGCGATTGAAATGGTCTCGATGGAGACGCACGCGAGCTTGCCTGTCGTCAAGGTCCCTGTCTTGTCGAAGGCGATCCTTTTGCAGCCGGCCAGCGCATCGAGGATGATCCCCCCCTTGAGAAGGATCCCTTTGCGCGCACAGCAGCTGATGGCGCTCAAATAGGCGGTGGGCGTTGCGATGATCAGGGCGCAGGGCGAGGCGGCGATTAGGAAGGCCAGTGCGCGGTAGATTCCTCCTTCCTTTCCGAAGTAGGGCATCGGAAACACCAGGGGGATGGTGATCGCGAAAACAAGGAAGAGGCCGATGATCGTCATCGCATACCATTTTCCAAATCGATCGAGGAATCGCTGCAGCTCCGGTTTGGCTTCCTGGGCCTGTGTAATGAGCTGGATGATGCGTGTGAGCGTCGAATCCCCGCTTGTCCGCGTGACGGCGATCGTCAGGGTTCCGTCGAGGTTGCGCGCCCCGGCTGCGATCTCGTCCCCTTTCTTTTTCGAAACGGGGTGGCTCTCTCCCGTAAGGTGGAAGAGGTTGACGAAAGAGCTTCCCTCGATGACGGTTCCGTCCAGGGGAACGATTTCGCCCGCTTTGATCAGCAGGTGAGCTCCAACCGGGATCTCTTTGACAGCTTTGTCATAAACGGTCCCGTCGGAGGAGACGACGCAGGCAAACCGAGGGGAGAGACGGTTCAAACTGAGCAGAGTCCCTTTTGTCTTGTCGGAGACCATGTTCTCCATTGCAGCGGACAGTTCGAAAAGCACCAGCAACAGAGCTCCTTCCATGCCGCTGCCGATGATCACTGACAGGAGTGCTGCCAGCGTCATCAGGACGTCGATGTTGATCTCGAGATTTTTAATGTCCTCTATCGATCCCAAAAGGGCCGGCGTCCCGGAAAAGAAATAGACAAAGAGAAGAAACAGATGGGACACAGGGGGAAGGAAAAAGGAAGTCGCGAAAGCCAGAAAGAGTAAAAATGCGGAGAACAGCGCCGTCTTCAGAGGCAGGTTTTTTCCCCATCTGCGCGAGTCCGGTGTCAGAAATGGGCTGATGCTCTCTTCCTTCCCGGAGGCAAAGAACTCATCGAAAATAAAAGGACCGGCAGGAATCATTAATTTTTAGCGATAAGAGGGATTAAAAAATAGATGCAGCCGGCGGTAAGCCCGGCGATGGCCAGATTCCAGACGACAGTGTTCCCTGCGCGGTTGCGCTCAAGCCTGGCGGAGATCGTTGAGGAAACAATGACGACGAGCGCAGAGAGCACAGCAAGCCCAAAGGAGGGGAATGCCCACAGTCCGAACAGGCAGGCGCAGGCGCCGATCAGGGAGCCGATGAGAGCTCCGAATGCCTGCTTGAGGGGGTGTTCGTACGCTTCGAGCGTGAGGCCCAGTTCTTCTTCCAGCATGACGCGGAGAAGGCGATTGTCGTCGGCCATCAGGACGTCGATGACCTCCTCGAGCAATTTCCCGCTCAGGCCCTTCGCCTGGTACATCTCGGTCAGTTCTATTCTCTCCTGGGCACGGTGGTGTTCGATCTCCCAGCGCTCTTCTTCGATTACGCGATGGAGCCTTTCGACGCGCGCCCAGCCCAGTAGCGCGCTGCGGGCCGTCTTCCAGATGACCCATCCTGCGGAAAATAGGACAAGGCAAATCCAGACGTTGGAAAAAGAGAAAAAATGGGAGATGATGACCCAGAGGACCAAAAGCGCGATCGCTATCTCTTTGGAGGCATCGGCCAGGGCTGCGATATGACCGGGCATCTCTGTGCCATGGATTTCAGCGGAGGCCATCGCGCCGCGCGTCCTTGCTTCTCTGAGGTGTTCGACGACCGATTTGCCTTTGAAATGTTCTGAAGGGGGAGGAAGCGTCATGCAGACCTCACCCTTTTTGCAAGAGGTGGGCGAGGAGACGGACCATGTCGACATAGTCCTGACCTGCCATCACTTCGCGTATCGAATGCATGGAGAGCTGCGGACAGCCGATGTCCACGGTATTGATCCCGGTGCCCTGTGCGACGATCGGCCCCACTGTGCTGCCGCACGGGATGTCGGAGCGGCACACATATTGCTGAAAGGGGAGGTTAAGCTCTCTGCAGGCATGGACGATCACAGCTGCCGACAGGGCGTTAGAGGCATATTTCTGATCGGCATTGTACTTGAGGACGATCCCTTTGCCAAGCAGTGGAATGTGGTGCGGCTCGTGCTTTTTAGGATAGTTGGGATTTAAGGCATGGGCCATGTCGATCGAGACGCATAGCGATCTGTTCTTGATGAGGAGAAGTTCTTCGGCGCCGATGTTGAGGCTGTAGCCGATTCTCTGGAGCATATCGCTCAAAAAAGGTGAGGCGGCGCCTTCTTTGCTGCGTGAGCCGATCTCCTCATTGTCCCAGAAAAAGGCCATGTGCAGGGCCCTCTGCGCGGGTTTTTCCTGCATTCCGATCGCGGAGAGGGAAGCGTGGACGCCGGCCAGATTGTCGATGCGATAAGAGGCGAGCATCTCGTTCTCGAACCCTAGGAAACGGGAGGCTTCGTGGGGGACGAGGAAGAGTTCAAACGAGAGGAGGGAGTGGAATGAGAGATGGCGGCGCAGAAGTTTTTCCAGCACGTCCATGGAAGAGATGAACTCGTCCGAGAGTCCGACAATGGGACACAAATGTTCCTGTTTGTTCAGATGCAGCCCTTTCTCGTTGACCTCTCTATCGAGGTGGATTGCCAGCTGCGGGATGAAGAGAAGGGCGTCGTCGAGGTAGACAAGCCGCTCTTCGGGAATTCCCGATCCGTTGGTGATCACGACTCTTCCGGCGAGCGCCAGATCGCGGTTAAGCCACGAGGAGAGCAGCGGGGCTCCATAGACTTCGACGCCGAATTGGGTCATGTTGGCTTTTTGAAAAGCGGGCATCGGTTTCAATTTCAGCGCGGGAGAATCGGTGTGCGAGGCGAGAATGAGAGCTTCTTTGGGAAGCATTTCAGGAATGGAGAATGCGCACAGCGCGCCGCCTCTTGCGACGAAATATTTCTTTCCGAGCTCCAGATGCCATTTCTCTTCTTCGTTTAGAGGATGGAATTCCCGCATCGCAAGGCGGTTGCCGATCTCTTTGACGGCATGCCAGGATGTCGGCGATGCGTCGAGAAACGCTTTGAGGTCGGTCAAAATATGCGACATGGCTCCCTCCTCCACGAGTGTTTAGCAAACTGGGCGCAGCTCTTTTGTCCCATTCAGATATTTGTGTAATACCACAGGCAGAGTTACAGAGCCATCTTCATTTTGATTGTTCTCGAGCAGGGCCACCATCAGGCGGGACGTCGCAAGGCCAGAACCGTTCAGCGTATGCACAAGCTCCGGCTTTTCTTCCTTATGGCGGTAGCGGATTTGCGAACGTCTGGCCTGGTAGTCCGTGCAATTGGAGACAGAGGATACTTCATAATAGCGGCTTTGGCCGGGGAGGTAGACTTCGATGTCGACAGTCTTGGCCGCGGCAAACGACATGTCGCCGGTCACAAGCAGCATGTTGCGGTAATGCATGCCGAGTCCTTGGAGGACCATCTCTGCGCTTGCCATCATCTGGTCGAACACCTGATCGCTCTGATCGGGTTTGGTGAAGCAGAACATCTCGACTTTGTTGAACTGGTGCATGCGGATGAGTCCTCGCTCGGAAGATCCAGCAGCTCCGGCCTCTCTGCGGAAGCAAGGGGTGTAGGAGATGAGTTTTTTAGGGAGCTCTTCTTCCTTGAGGATCTCGTCATAGTAAAGACCGTTCAGGGCAACCTCCGAGGTCGGGATCAGATAAAGCTGATAATCTTCATCGGAGATCTTGAAGAGCTGTTTTTCGAATTTCGGCAATTGTCCCGAGCCGAACATGATCTCCGGTCTGACAAGATGAGGCACCATGTGCATCTCAAAACCGTTCTCAAGATGGATGTCGATCATGTAGTTGATCAGCGCCCACTCGAGCCTGGCGCCCATTTCGCGATAGACGGGCCAACCGCTTCCTGACACTTTTGCGCCCCGTTTGAAGTCGAAAAGACAGAGCCGGTCGTTGAGCTCAACATGATTTTTAAATGGGAAAGCAAAGTCCCGCTTCTGCCCGACGCTCTTGATGCAGACGTTGTCCTTGGGGTCCGGGGAGATTTTAATTTCATCGCGGGGAAGGTTGGGGATGCTGGCCAGCTTCTGAGTGAGTTCATGCTCGAGCGCTGTCAGCTCATGATCGAGGATCGCGATCTTGTCGCCAAGGCCCGCGACTTCTTTCATCAGCTCGGTCGTATCTTTCTTTTCACGTTTCTTTTCGCCGATCTCCTTAGAGAGGTGGTTGCGGGAGGCCTTGAGCTCTTCGACGTTCATTTTGATGACGCGGATCCTTTCGTCGAGTGCGACGATAGGGGATAGGTCGATCTCCGGGTCTTTAGTTTTAAGTTTTTTTTCTACGGCGTCCTTATCGGCGCGGATGAGCTTGATGTCGATCATCGCTTGGGCTCCCTTGATAAAAGTTACATTTAAAATGGAGTCTGAATATAGGAGTTTTAAGGGCTTAAAGTCAATCTGTTCAAGAATAAGCCCTTAATAAAAATTTCAGTGGATTTATGGGTTCTTTTGTGCCGCTTTTTTAGAGTTTGGAATGTCTCATTACTTTGTGGATAGGGTTATACAATTGCAAATATGAAGTTATGTCAGTTGAGCAGGTAGAAAAAAATTAACAAGCCGTCAAAGTGGCATTGGGATATCAAGCCCTTCCAATATGATCAGAGTTGATCACGAATAAAACTGGCTATCGCCCGTTGATTTTGATGTTCAGGGATCGCAGATAGCAAAATTCTCCCTAGTTGAATTAGGCCGCATCCTTCATTGCTGCGACTTCCACCCTGATGAACTCCATTGGCAAAGTTGACCGAATCATCGACATGATGGATATCAAAATCATTATTGCTCCTCTTGGTGATAAGCATGGTGCTGATTTCAAGCTTGGTGCTAACCGCAGAAGGATGCCTACTGAGCAGTTCTCGCACCATCGCTTTTGCGACTTCGATATCGTTTTTCACATTTTGCGCTTTTCCATAGTCAACTTTACATTCCCCGTTGTATTTAATGGTGATGATGATGGCTTTGTTCGGAGTGTTCGCATTGACGATAAAATCTTTTTGCATATGAGAATCGATGACACCTTTTCCAAGCGAAATTTTTTCTTCTAGTAATCTGCTCGCTCGCGCAATTGATGTTTCAGGTTCGGAAGCCAGCCCAAAAAATCGACAAATCTTTTGAATGAGTTCTTTTACCCAGTCGCAGAATCCCCCTTCTGCAGCTTTGGCGTTTAGGCGAGAGAGGGAAGAAGTTGAAAACGAAGGTGGACACGGGATAGATTGAGTTGTAATAGGAGTTTGTTGAGGACTCAATGTTAAATGTTTTGGAGTAGTAAAAATATTGTCGATTTTATTAGTCATGACACACCGCCATAAATAGTCACACTGTAATGGAAAAAAATAAGTTGATTAAGCTGGCCTGCTTCAAGAGCGATCACATCTCATTGAATTTTAAACATCGAGATAAGATGAAAATGCGTCTGCCAGTGCGAAGCAATGTTATACCGCGTCTTTAAATTCGCACAAGTGCTGTTTTCGCAATGTAGGTTTAAAAAAATTAAGGCGACTGCTCTCGTGTTTTCATGTTTGAAATCAGAGGGGTGTATGGCATGAATTCATGTTTTTTCCAGTACAGAGTGTTTTTTGTTTTGTCTTTAGAGTATACTAAACCCGAATATACTCTCTTGTGAATGATGGCAGTGTAATTAGAAAAATTTAAGAAACTATGCGCTTTTTGCCTCTATTACTTACCGTTTTCATTGACAGCCTCGGATTCGGACTCGCTTTCCCGATCTTCTCCGCCTTGATCATGAATCCTGAGCTGAGCATCCTGGCGCCGGATACGACGCTGTCTATGCGCGGCTGGATTTTCGGACTGCTGATCTCCGCGTTCTGCATCGGTCAGTTTTTCGGCGGCCCGATCCTGGGGGCCCTTTCCGACCGAAAGGGAAGGAAAAAGATTTTGCTCCTCACTCTTCTGCTTGCGCTTGCGACCTACCTGCTCATCGGGGTGGGGATCCTCATTCACAGCGTCTTGCTGATCCTAGGGGCAAGGCTCATTGGGGGCTGGGCCGCGGCGAACTGGTCGATCGCTCAATCGATCATCGTCGACTGCAGCTCCGATGAACAAAAGGCAAAGAATTTCGGCCTGCTAGGCATGGCTTGGGGAACGGGTTTTGTCATTGGGCCTTTTATGGGAGGGAAGCTCTCCGATCCCGCGCTATTCGATGGAGGGGGGCTGGCGACTCCTTTCTGGGTTGCTGCAGGGCTTTGCCTGTTCAATTTTTTTCTTCTGCTTTGGCGTCTTGAAGAGACTCTGCCTTCTAACTTGCTGGCGAAAGTCAGCTGGCTTGCCGGCGTGGAACATCTAAAAAAAGCATTTACGAGTCCTAAGCTGAGGTCGATTTTCGCGGTGATGTTCATTTTCAGCCTGGGCTGGGGATTTTTTACCGAGTTCTGCCCTGTCTTCCTCATTGAGCGATTGGGGTTTTCAATGGGCGAAATCGCCAATTTCTTCGCCTGGGTCGGACTGTGGATCGCCATCTGCCAGGGGGTTCTCATCCGCCCTTTTTTAAATCGTTTTTCTCCCCAGACTCTTCTTCCGTGCGCGCTGTTTGGGATGGCCCTTGTTCTACCGCTCATGCTGTTTGTTCATGAAGCATGGGCCCTGTTCGCACTCCTTCCTTTGATTGCATTTGCCGAGTCTCTGATCACGCCGACTGCCTCGACCCTCGTCTCCAATTTGAGCTCCAAGGAAGCGCAGGGAGAGGTGCTGGGGATCCATAACTCGATCCAGTGGGCCGCCATCGGCTTTGCCCCGCTGTTTTCAGGCTCCGTGGTCGCTCTTTTTCCCCATTTGCCGGTCACCGTGGCGACTGTAACGATGCTGGTCGCGATGATTGTCTTTTTAAAGGCGTTCCGAAAGCGCAAAGAATCCTCCATCAAAGTGTAATAAAAATTTTACTGACATCCCTTTTATCCTTGAAATGAGGGGACTTTCTGTGATAACCTCACCTTTTAAAAACAGGACGCGCTATGTCTAAATTTCCAATCGCACAGAATCCGCTTCTTCTCCGCTACCATCGCTTAATGGACGCATTTGCCAAATCCGACGACGAACGGGATTTTTATCTCGATAAGGTAGAAGGGTTTATCGTTTACGTCGATCTGGACAAAGGACAGAAGGAGATCGAGGAGCTCGAGCAGGAAATTGCAACCAACTCCGAGCGCTATTGCCTCCTTCCAAAAATGACTTTCTATGAAACAAAAAAGTTCATGGAAGGGTTTGTCAATGAAAAAGTTTACGATATCGACACGAAGGAAAAACTGCTCGATATCATTCAGTCTAAAGAGGCCAGGGAAAACTTCCTTGAGTTCATCTACGACCATCTTACCGAGCTGGAAAAATGGCAGCAGTATTACGTCGAGCGCTCGCGCATCCGCATCATCGAATGGCTCCGTTTACAGAACATCCAGTTTGTCTTCGAAGAGGATCTGGACGTCAATAAGAGCATGATGGAAAAACTGAAGCGCCATTTATTCGACGTTAAAGTTCCCAAAGAAATTGCTACAGTCCGCGAAGCGCTTGCCGCCAAGGCGAAGACTTATTATTCCAACGAGGCTCTCAACCCCCGTCCGAAACGAGGGCGCCCTCCAAAGCAGGTCGCCAAGGTGGAAGTCGAACCCCAGGTCGCCGTCGATATGTACACGACAGTTCCTGCCGTCTGCCGGCAATTCCTTTACCTGCCCGAGATCACGAGCGCAGCCAGCGTCACGTTCTCCGCAAAATTCGACACCGAAGCCCAATTGCTCGCCAACCTCCGCGGAAGCACGCGCGTCAAAATCGATACCAAGCTCCAGGCTCTTTCCGAGAGATTGGAATCTCTCCGCACCCTTTCAAGCAGGCTGGCCGGCATCGAAGACATTACCTCCGGAGCTGAAGGCCGCCTGATCAAGGCCGTCAGCAAGAAAGAGGAAGAAGTTGAGGAAGAGGAAACAGAAGAAGGTCCGCCTAAGAAGCGCCGCATTATGGAAGTGGTCAAAGGCTTCCTCCCCGGCGGCAAGAAAAAAGAAAAACCTGCGGCCAAACCTGAGCAACCGGCGGAAATCAAGAAGCCGGGCGTGAAGATGGTCACGCAAATCCAGTCCAAAAAACCCAAGAAGAAGTAACAATGGCATATCAAGACCTCGAACTCGTCGAGGAAAAACAGATCAGCGGCAAGGCTAATTGCATCAACGTTCTCGAAGCGATGTACCTGACGCGCTTTACTGATGAAAAGATGCAAAAGCTCATCCGCCAGAACAAAGGGGGAACTTTCCATCTTTGTGTGAACGGCCACGAAATGGTCGGCGCTGTCTGCGCTCTGTCTTTGACTCCGGGGAAAGATTGGGGACTGCCTTATTACCGCGACCGCGCTTTCGCGGTCGGCTTAGGCTGCTCTCTTCGCGATATCATCGGCGCATGCCTTGCCAGGGCTGTCCCTCACCATTCCGGGGGGCGGATGATGCCTGAGCACTTCACTCATAAGGGTCTACATATCCCTTGCCAGTCGAGCTGCGTGGGCTCCCAGTTCCTGCAGGCTGTCGGCGTTGCCAAGGCAGTCCAGCTGGCCGGCAAAGACGAGGTCGTCTATGTTTCAGCCGGCGACGGCGCCACTTCGCAAGGGGATTTCCACGAAGCGATCAATTTCGCATGCCTGCACCGCTTAAGCGTCATCTTCGTGATCCAGGACAACGGCTGGGCGATCTCGGTTCCCGTCCAAGATCAGACTGCCGGAGGCAACATTGCCAAGATGGCCAGAGGTTATGAAGGCCTCTCTGTATTCGATGTCGATGGCTGCAATTATGAAGACCTCTCCCGCGCTGTGACGACAGCTGTCGCCAAAGGGCGCGCGATGCAGGGACCCAGCCTGATCGTCGCACACGTTCCCCGCATTGGAGCGCACAGCAGCAGCGACGACCCTTCAAAATACAAAGACAAAGAATGCATCGAAGAAGAAAAAGCTAAAGACCCGATTCCTCGCTTTGAAGCGTGGCTGCTCGGCATGGGACTGATCTCGGCTGAAGAGATGGAAGCAATGAAAGACCGTTGCGCCAAACAGGTCGAGGCCGCCTCTTTAGAAGCGGAAACAATCCCTTTTCCTGACAAGTCGACCGCTGCAACAGGGGTGTTTAAAGACGTCGACAATTCTCAATTCACTCCATTTACTGAAGATGATTCTCCGTCCGCTGCGAATAGCATCGTGATGATGGACGCCCTCAACCACGCGATCGATGAAGAGATGAAGCGCGATCCGCATGTTGTCGTGTTCGGACAGGATGTCGCCCGCGGAAAAGGGGGAGTCTTCGGGATTACCCGCAATTTGACAGCCGCCCATGGCGAGCAGCGCTGCTTCAATTCGCCTCTTGCTGAATCGAGCATCATCGGTATCGCGATGGGGATGTCGATGGCGGGAGCCAAACCTGTTGCGGAAGTCCAGTTTGCCGACTATATGTGGACAGGCGTCAACCAACTCTTCAACGAACTGGCCAGCCTGCATTATCGCTCCAACGGGGAATTTAACTGCCCGGTTGTTCTGCGCATGCCCTATGGCGGCTACATTCAGGGCGGCCCTTATCACTCCCAGAGCATCGAGGCTTTCCTGGCCCATGCGCCCGGACTCAAAGTTGTCGTGCCGAGCAATGCTGCCGACGCTAAGCGTCTGATGAAAGCGGCGATCCGCGATCCCAACCCCGTCATTTTCCTTGAACACAAAGCCCTCTATCGGCAGCGCGTCTTCTGCGCACGCTCCGAGCCCGGTGAAAATGAACTCCAGCCTTTCGGCAAAGCGAAAATCGTCCGCCAGGGTAGCGACGTCACTATCGTGTGCTGGGGGATGATGGTCTTCATGGCCTCTCAGGTTGCAGACACCCTCGCCCAGGAAGGGATTTCCGTCGAAGTGATTGACTTAAGGACAATTATTCCTCTCGACATCGAGACGATCGTCCAGTCTGTCAGCAAAACGGGAAAACTCCTCGTTGCGCATGAAGCGCCGAGGACCTGTGGTTTTGGTGCGGAAGTGTCTGCGCGTATCGTAGAAGAGGCGTTCCAGTATCTGGATGCGCCTGTGAAGAGGGTGACAGGAGAAGATTGCCCCGTTCCTTATTGTAAAGATCTTGAAGACGAGGTGCTGCCTCAGCTTTCAGACCTGGAAAAAGCAATCCGCGAACTGGCTAACTTCTAGGGTGTGACGACACGCCCTAATTTGCTTTTACTTTTTCTTTTCTGCGGTGGGGACGGACGCGCGGCTGTCTGCTTTTTTTCGTGCGTTTGAGTTTGTTTGAAACATGGTCGATCATCTGCGCATTCAGTTTCCCGAAACGCAGGATCTTCTGCTCAATGCCCCCAAATGATCCAGCTTTGGCTGATTCATCTTCTTTCTTCTGATCTTTCAACAGATCGTTCATGTGCACGAGCCTGGCCAGTAAACTTTCCTGCGTCTTCTGCAGAGCTTCGACCTCTGTCGCAAATAGAGATTGCAGCGAGACATCTTTGATGACATCGGCATTCTCGATCAATTGATCCAAGGTGGCGTCGATGTCCGCCAATATTTCTTCACTCGATCTAATCATTTATAACTCCATTCAATTGTTGATCTGTGGATGTTATTATCTGTTTATTGATCATGTTTTAAATGTTTTCACGCCTATTTCCAGTTATAACTCTTCGAGCAGTAATTTTGTCAAATATTTTATTATAAATTTCGTGAAGTAGTTTCAGATTTATGTATAATGTTTTCTAAATTTCTTTCTGAATTTTTATGCAGCGTTATACCCAAACGACTGTTTAATTACCGGGCAGACCGCTTTTAATCGCCAACTGGCAGCTGAGATAAGCGTCGGTAGGGGAGGTAAGGAGATCTGGCTGTGCAGAACGCAAGTTTTGGCAGTGCTTGGGAGCGTGCCTAAGAGCTTTCACGCTTGCCCAAACATTGAAAACATTTAGGTGCGGTCCCTAGCTTGTCATCGCTGTCAGGATACGGCGCTTGCCGGTGAATGTCTCCCGTCCGTGCATCGCTAAAATATTGTCCAAAACAAGCACGTCCCCTTTTTGCCAGGGGAAGTAGATAGTATGCTTGTCCATGGCGTCCATGATGTGGTAGAGATCTTTGCGGGAGATTTTTGTGTCGTCCCCATAAAAGACTTCATGAAGCAGGGTGTGTTTGCGGGAATAGAGGAGCTTGGTCCCGAGATAGCGCCACCAACCCAGGAATTTAGGGTTGAAGTCGAAATGATGGGCCTGATTGAACCAGACATGTTCTTTTGTCTCAGGATGAGCGATCACGGCAGGGCAAACCTGGCTGATTTTAATCCAGTCGTTTTGATTCCAGTTGAAGGAGATGTCGTTTTCCCTGCATTTTCTTTCCACTTCCTGCTTGTCTTCTGTTTCAAAGACGTTGATCCACGATTTATGGCTTTTATTGACATAGTTCATGAATCTGCTTTTATAAGGATAGCAAGAGACATAGCGCAGTCCTTTGTCGATAAATCGCTTCTTCACCTCTTCATCGATCGCCTGATAGATTTTTCTCGCGTCGCCGATGATCGTCTCGCCTTTAGCCGCAGGGGGAGTTTCGCAATAAAAACAAATATGCTTCGGATAGTTTTTTACATAGGAGAGTTCATTGTGCAGCGGGAGTTTGATCGATGGGGGAGCTTCTGTCGAAGTGTAGACGCCGTCCACCACTTTTTTGCGGGGGCTATCACCGCCGACGTAGCTGCAAAACTCTCCCAGTTGCAAATTTTTAATGACCGCCACAAAGTCGTTTGGGGTCTCCACTGGGAAATTGCGGAAAAGCAATCCTCCATGCTCCAGGAGCTTTTTTCTATATTGGACTGTATTTTCCTGCAGATGGTTTAAAAATTCAGCGAGTTGAAATTGTTTGCCTGTGGGTTCGATTACTAAAGGAAGGCCCTCAGGATGGAGGGTTCGTGTGGTGATGTTATGCATTTTTTCCTCCTTTTAATGTCCCGTTCATTGCCTTTTTAAGGCTCAAGAGCTCGAGGAGTCCGATTCGGCCCCGGCTAAATATGAGGTAGGATGGCTGGCTCTGGGGAAGAAACTTTCCCCAAAATGTATTGAGCCCCTTGAGCTTGATGACTTTGCTTGCAATTTTGAAAATGATCCGGGCAATCCGCGTCGAGAGCGGGCTTAGCCCTCTGATTTCGCCCAGCTCGTGCGCGGCAATCGATCCGACTGTCGCAAAGGGGCATCCTTCCTTTTCAAGCGTTTCGAGGACAGTGGCCATCAACAATTCCGGAACGCCGTTGGGAGCATCCGGAATGACCATCAGGTGGTTGAGCAGCCATCCTTCCCGTGCCTGCATGCGATTGAGGGCGATGACTCCGATCACACGATCCTTCAGTTTTGCGTAAAACCAACGCTTGCCAAAGCTGTCCGTGAATAAGTAGACATTGGAAATGTGGACCTGGATGCCGCGCCTGGAATTCAGCCACAGAGTCTTTACTTCTTCTATCGCCTCTTCCAGAAGAGGGTCGCTGGGAATATATTCATGAATCGTTACGCCCTCGCGATGCGCCTGCTTGGTTTTTCTTCGCACTAGGCTAGCCTGAGTGCCCGTGCTTTTCCTTGGGTCGAAAGGGGGAGCGAATATCTGTTCCTTTCCAAATTCAATGATAGAAGCGCCCAGATGTGTAGAGACCCACTGAGCGTAATCCTGCGATGCTGCGATGTAAATCACCCGATAGCCTTTTTCATCGGCAAATTGGTGAAATGCTCTTGAGAGAGCTTCTCTGTCGGCAGGAGCGCAGACGGGATCCCCGAAGCAGATGGCGCATTTCATTTCGGGGCGGTAGCCGATGAACCCTTGGATGTCTGGGTGTTGAAAATATTGCATCGCTTTGTCCAGGACGGCGTCTGCCGTAGACCCTCCCCAGCGGCGAACCATTTCTACGATGGAAGCTCTCTTGGCGGAATTGTCATTTGAAGAGAAGCCCTGCGCTAAGACCAGTGTGTCGATTTCTTCCATCAATTCTTGCAGTTACTTAATTTGAATTCAGTTTCGCGATGTTATCTTGATTTGGTATGTTCTTTGTCTAATTCCATCCATATAAATTTATGCATTTTAAAATCAATGTTTTTTAATTCTGTGTTGAATCTGTCCTAATTTAATTTCTTGTCGGCTTCTGCGATTGTTTAGGTCGATTTACTACTCAGAGGCGTTGTTTTTCTCCTTGTTTCCCTTTTCCTTTGTTGATAAAAGATTGGCACGAATTACCCATGGGTTAAAATGATAGGATTTTGTCCGCTTGCTTCCGGATCGAAAGGAAATTGCATTTATATCGGTACGCCGACCACAAAGATATTGATCGACGCAGGAGTCAGCGCTAAAGCGATCCGCGAACGCCTGGCTGAGATCGGAGTGAAGCTGGAAGAGATCGACGCGATCCTCATCACCCATGAGCACACGGACCACATCAGGGGGCTGGAGATGTTAGGATGCAGGATGGGCATCCCTGTCTTTGCCAATAGCGACACCGCCAAAGCGATCTATGAGATATTGGACGAGTGTCCGAAATTCAAGATCTTCTCAACGGGCGAATCGTTTGAATTCGGCGATATCGAAGTGCATCCGTTCAGCATTCAACATGATGCCGTCGATCCTGTGGCGTTTATCATTCGCACAGGGGGGCTCAAGTTGGGCTTTTGCGCCGACCTGGGGTTTGCCACGACGCTTGTGGCAAGCCATCTCAAAGGGTGCGACTACCTTTATCTGGAAGCCAACCATGAGCCCTCGATGGTGCACGCCTCTGCTCGTCCGATGGTCTACAAGAAGCGCGTTTTGAGCCGTCAGGGGCATTTGTCCAATGCGGAGTGCGCAGAGCTGCTGGAGCAGATCTACCATGAGGGGCTCAAGCATGTCCATTTGGCGCATTTGTCCAGCGAGTGCAACGCGCCGGATTTAGCTTTGAAGATCATCAGAGAGAAGCTCGAGTCGCTCCAGGCGAAGACGGAAGTCTCGATTGCTTATCAGGAAGTGCTCAGCCGACCTATTTCTTTTGGAACCGTTTCCATTTAGCCATTTTGGCCTTCATGGCTTTTTCGAGCTGCGAGGGAGTTCCCCCTTCGAGGAAGAAGATCGAGAGCGCGACCAGGGCGACGTCGATGGCTTCGTGCTGGATGCCGTCTTTTGCGCTTTTTTTATAGTGGGATCCCGAAGATTGCGCGGCGATGAGGACCTGCTCGGCAAGTTCTCCTGTCTCTTCCTGGAGCTTGATCGTGCGCTCAAGTAGGTTCTTTTTCTCTTTCAGGGAGAGCTTCTGGATTTCACTTAGATTCATGCGATCTTCCCTCTCTATTGCGCTCTGATTTTGAAGGTTTTCTCATGGTCTTTCGACCCGCCGCTAAGAACAGTAAGGCATGGTTTGTGATAGAGGGATAATTTCAAATGGGAATTGTCATTCCGTCGAAGGCCATGCGTGGGCGGCATCCATAGTTTATTTCATCGAAGACGTCGTATTGCATCTGCATTTTTTTCAGGATCTCGCCGTCCGTGTGCTTGGGATCATGGTGGGTGATGATCCATTCGCGAATTTCAGCTTGCAGGATCAGGGCGGTGGCGTTAGTGATCGAAGAGTGGCCCCAGCCGACTTTCTTCTGGTACTCGATCGGCGTGTATTGGGCTTCATGGATCAGGAAGTCGCAGTCTTTGAAAAATTTGATCATGCTGCGGTAGGGAGTGATGAGTGGGTGCTTCTTGGTGATCATGCTTGGATTGCCATGATACCCCATCAGGAACTCATTGTCGGTCGCGTAGCCGAATGTCGTTTTGTTGATGCCGAATTTAAAACAGAGCGTCGCGCCCGGATGGTAGGCATAGTGGGTGTTGACGTTGATATGCCCGATTTGGAACGGGTCTCCCTCAAGCATGTCTTTGAAGGATAGATTGGCTTGAATGTCGTCGAGGCGCACGGGGAAATAGGCGTAGGCAAGCATTTCGGTGAATAGCTCGCGGGTGGTCTTTTCAAATCCGATCGGCGTCCAGATGGTGATGTGGCAATTGGGGTCATAGATGGGAGCGAAGAAGGGGAACCCGGCAAGATGGTCCCAATGGGTATGGCTGATCAGAAGGTGGATATTCTTAGGTTTTGCGTCGCATAGGGCGCTTCCAAGCGGGCGGATCCCGGTTCCGGCGTCGACGATGATCAGATCGTGGCCATGGCGGATCTCCAGGCAGCTTGTGTTGCCGCCGAACCGCACATAATCGGGTCCGGAAACGGGATTGGAGCCGCGCGTTCCCCAGAATTTGATGTAGGAGTTAGGGGTATGCATCTTGGGGACATAGCAGTGCTTGCCTTCCATTGCAGACTCTTTTCCAGAGAAGGGATCCGGGTGGAGATCGGAGTTGAAGAAGAGCTTGAAGAGGGTAAAGATTTCGGAGGGTTCGAAAGGCTTTTCGAGGAAGTAATCGCACTGCAGTTTGATGGCGGCCTGGTAGTTCTGGATCATCACGTGCGCAGAGGTAATGATGACCCCGATGTGCTTGGTGCGCGGGTCGCACTTGACCTTGCGCAGGATCTCCATGCCGTGGATCTGGGGGAGCATCAATTCCATCAGAACCAGGTCGGGCTGAAACGTTTCGATTTTACTTAGACACTCGAAACCATTTTTTGCCGTCTCAAAAACATAACGGCTGGCGCTTTTGTGCTTTTTGAGGAGCCTGGCCAGCTGCTCATCCGGATCTGCGATGAGAATTCTGTTTTTTGTTTTCTGCATGAGCGATGCGGGCTGTTTTTTCTTCTTTTATTCGCATCTTAGCAGGGATTAGGGGGATTAAAGCAATTTTTTTATTCGCCGTTTAATTCAGTTTCTTGAAAGAGGGTTTTCTTTTTCTTCCATCCGATCAGGAAGCAGGAAGCCCCGACCGCGGCAAAGACAACTGCGACCACATAGAAGTTGAGCACTTCCATAGGATTGAGTTCGAGCTGATCTTCGTCGTTCATGAGGGCAACGCCCGATGTGCTGAGATTGGCGAAATCTTCCTTTTCGAGTTCGGGGCCAATCCCCGGTTCTTTTGGAGCAGTGATGGCAAACGTCAGTGTGGCTATGCTTAAAATATACATGACGTAGCCCATGAATTTGAGTCGGGGCAGCAGTTTGCGCTCGACGTCGAGTTGCAGGGGGACTTTAGGTTTAAGTTCTTCGAATTTACTCAAAAAGCTCTTGTTCTTCATAGGAGTTCCCAGGTTTGGAGGAGGGGATTGCGTTTTTGGAGTCGATTAATATCCGGCGCGGCTTGGCGCCTTCCTGACAGCTGATCACGCCTTTGGTCTCGAGCTCATCCATGAGGGATGCGGCTCTGGCATAGCCGATCTTTAGCTTGCGCTGCAGGAATGTCGTCGAGGCGGTGCGCGTTTCGATGACCAGAGAGAGAGCCTGGTCGTACAGGGTGTCGCGGGGGTTGTCTTCAAAGCTATCTCCCGAAGAGGCGTCTTCCAGTTTCATCTTGTCGAAAGATTCGATGAGGTAGTTCGGGGGCGCCTGGTCGCAAATGAAGGAGACGACCTTGTTGATCTCGTCATCGCTGATGTAGGCGCCTTGCGAACGGATGAGTGCGGATGATCCCGGGGGCAAAAAGAGCATGTCTCCGTTGCCCAGCAGGCTTTCTCCTCCAACGTCGTCGAGGATGATCTGGGAGTTGACGCGGCTGGAAACTTTGAAGGCGATGCGCGTGGGGAAGTTGGCCTTGATCAGTCCGGTGATCACTTCGCGGGAGGGACGCTGAGTAGCCAGGATCAGGTGGATGCCGACGGCTCTTGCCATTTGTGCGATCCGCGCAATCGGCGTTTCCAAGTCGGAGCTGGAGGCCATCATCAAGTCGGCGAATTCGTCGATGATCGCGACGATGGCGTGCATTTTTACAGGAACGGGGATGCTAAGAGAAGCTTCGAGCTCCTTATTGATCTGGCGGTTGTTGAAGGCGATGATATTGCGGACGCCCAGCTGTTTTAGTATTTCGTAGCGCGTCTGCATCTCTTTGACGAGCCAGCTGAGGGCGGCATAGGCGCCATGGGCCTCCGTGATGACGGGAGCGATCATGTGCGGGAGGTTGGTATAGGGGGTGAGCTCGACTTTTTTCGGATCGATCATGAGCAGTTTGATCTCGTCCGGCCGCGCGCTCATCAGGATCGACATGATGACAGTGTTGATACAGACTGATTTTCCCGACCCTGTGGCCCCTGCGATCAGGCAGTGGGGCATCTTGGCAAGGTCGCTGATGACATTGTCGCCTGAGACGGTCTTGCCCAGAAGCAGCGGGATCATCATCTTGCGGGGATTTTGATGGTAATTGAGAAGTAGCTCCTTGAAGCTGACCTCCTGCGGATACAGAGAGGGGATCTCGACGCCGACGGCAGCCTTTCCGGGGATCGGCGCGATGATGCGGATCGATTTGGCCTGCAGGTTGAGGGCGATGTCGTTCTCGAGCGTTTTAATCTTTTGGACTTTCACTCCAATCGCAGGATGGACCTCGAAAGAGGTGATCGTAGGGCCGCAGTTGATCTCCCCGACCTTTGCTTCAATCCCAAAGCTAAGCAGCGTCTCTTCGAGGATCTCAGCTTGCCGCTTCAGATCTTTTTTTAGAGTGGGCTGGTCGACTTTTTTCGGATTGTTGAGAAGCGATGGAGGAGGCAGCTGGAAAGTGGTGAAATCGCCGTTCACGACTTTTTGGGCGCTGATGGCGGCCTGCCGCTTAGTTTGCGCAGGGGCTTTAGGCTCGGAAGCCGTTTTTTTTTCGGGTTCCCCTTTGTCATGCATCGTGCGGATTTTCAGTTCGCCCTCTTTGCCTTTGCGCGGTTGATAGATCGGCTGAGGAAGGTGTTTGGAAAGTGCATTTTCGATCTCTTCCGCAGACTTTGCGGTCATGAGCGGCATCTGGGCTTCTTCCTGTGCCTGAGTTTTATTTGTCACATTGTTCAGCATTGCTTTCAGCGCCTGGATCTTTTGCTTAATCAATCCAAGCAAAGGAATGAGCTGGATTTCCGTGAGGAGCAAAAAGGAGACGATGGCCGTGATTGAGAAGGTCAGCCCGATTCCGACGTCGCTGAGCATCCGCTGTAAATTCATCGTCGGGAGGTCGGAATAGAGGTAGTAGAGCGGCACTCCGCCGAGGTTGTAGCGCGTGGTGCGGTGGGGGTAGGGGAGGTCGAAAAAATGGGTCTCTGTGTAGACCTTATTCTCAAAGAGAGTCGTCAGGGGCAGACCGATCTCTGCAAAGAGATTGAGCAGCAGGCAGCAGGAGATGAGAAAGATACCGAAGTAGATGCTCTTGGCTGTCATCGAGGGGATTTCGCGGTTGAGCAGATTTTGCCAGCCGAGCCAGCTTAAGAAAGCGATGACGAGATAACTGCAGAGTCCGAAGAGGAAGTTGCAAGCCCATCCAAGTCCCCAGCCGACAAGGCCTAGCCAGTTTTTTCCATGGTCTTCTGTATGGAAGCTGATCAGGCTGAGCAAAAGGATCAACGAAAATCCGAGCAGGATCAGACCTTTGCCTTCTTTGGGGATGCGCGAAGGTTTTTTGGCTCCGGCGTTCTCTTTGGCCATTTAAGCGACTCCCTGAAAGAAGTTAAGGTACACAGTAACACACAAGCCAAAGCATAGGCAATACCAGGCGAACGGCTTGAGGTTCCCTTTCTCTAAATAGGAAAGAGCGAAGCGGATGACCAGCAGCCCGAAAGTGAGCGATGTGAGCAGCCCGACAGCGCAGGCGGGCAGGGAGACGGCATTTGGACTTTCATGGGAAAGATAGATCTTCAGCAGCTCAAGACAGTTGCCTCCGATGATCGTGGGGATGGAAAGAAGGAAGGAAAAGCGGACCGCTTCCCGTGGATCCCAACCGAGAACTTTAGCGCATGAGATCGTGGATGCGCTGCGGGAAATTCCCGGTATGAGTGCAGCGGACTGCATCGCCCCGATCCAAAGGACGTCGCCGATCTGCTTTTTCAGCGTTGCCGGAGTCTGCCTTTTCACTCTCCATTTCTGTCCGGAAAATAGGATCGTGGCCGTTAGGATGAGGCAGATTCCCAAAAATTGAGGATGGGAGGCGAAATCGCGCAAGGGCTTGAGCAAAAAATAGCAGGGGACAAGCGGCAGCGTCGCAAGGAATAAAAGAAGAAGCTTTCTGCGGTCGCTGCGGAATATGCGGATGATCTCTTCTCTTAAGAAATAGAGAAGGGCGAGCAAGGTTCCCAAATGGCAGACGAGGTCGAACACAACTTGGGATTCTGAACTTTCGACGTTGAAAAAGAGCTTGGCGAGTTTGACGTGGGCAGAAGAGCTTACCGGCAAAAACTCGGTCAAGCCTTGCAAAAGTCCAAAAATAAACGCTTCGATAAGGGACATGGAGAGACGCCTCGATCAATCATTACAGTATTATCATAGATGGTATTTATAGGAGAAGATGGGCGATCGACGGGGCTCGAACCCGCGACATTTGGATCCACAATCCAATGCTCTAACCAACTGAGCTACGACCGCCACGAAGGGGGCACAATCTTCCAAAAGACTGAAGGGGACTTGAGTCTTCAAGAGTGATCGAGGTAGAAAGTTTACTTGGAGATAGGATTTTGAGTCAAACCATCCTTTTTGATCCAATCCTGCTGCGCTTTCTCGACATATTTGAAGGAATCCCGGCGGCGTCTAACCCCTCTTTATCCTGTGGGAGAAATGGCTCTCTAAAAGTCGAACCTCCCCCCGGCAACTAGCCCCTGGGTTGACAAGTTACTATTTTCTTTAAAATAATAACCACTACTGAGCTGGTTCATAAAATGGTTCATCTGGTTCACGGTGAACCAAATATTTTGCTCATAGCCGACATGAAATTCGATATGCAGGCGGTCTTTGGCGAAATGACTGTCCCATCCCATCCCCAGGCCCAGCTGCAAAGAGGAGATCCCTTTCCAGAAATGGTCTCGGGTGCGGGCGATGAGATGATCGCCTTCCTGAACGCGCAGGCCGGCATTGATCTCCCCATATAACAGGGCGCCGGAAGCCAGGCCATAGAGGGCAAAGCCGTGCGGCAGGGCGAACCTGGCGTTGCAGCCGGCTCTTAGCCCACCGCCTCTAAAGTCAGAGTCGGAGTGCAGATGGCCGGTTGTGACAGGACTTGAGGCGTACACGAAATGGTTTTTCAGGTCTTGGTCGATCCACGCTCCGCGCAGGCCAAAGAAGGGGCGGAGAGAAAAATGGCCGCCGAACCAGGAAGAGCGTCCCCATTCCAAATCCAGGACATTAAGGTCGAGATCCCATTTGCCATGGGCCTTTGCGGCGGCAAAAGGAACCGATTCCGGAACAGCCCACAAGGGGAGCAGAGTGCCATTTTCTGCATGGGCCGATTCATCGCCGTCTGCGGAAAACCAGGTCCAAGTGAATTGAAGGTCATATCCCTCTTTGGGGAAATTAATGCCAGCGCCAACGCGCGCTCCGCTTTCCCACTCGGGATCGATCCGTTTGATTTTCCCATCGAAATTGAGGCTGTTGTCAGCGCCAAGACCTGTCTGCGCGAAATAGAGGCCGTCCTCATTGGCTGTCCAATAGAGGTAGTCGCCGAAGACAAATAGATTCCAGCCATTCTCGACCTGAAAATTGCTGGGAAAGTTCACGCGGTCGTCCGGAGCCTGGCTGACCGGCGTCTTTTGCGCTCCAATTGCTGTCGCGCATGAACAAAGAAGGAGACCGGGGAGGAGGAGTTTCTTATTCATCAGTTCCTGTCCTTGTTTGTTAGAAATCAAAACGTACGCCGAATGTGCCGCCGGAAAGCGACAGGTCGCCGTTCATCTGCTCGAGGTTGCCCTCGCTTAAATTGTGGAAGAAGTGGTTCATTTTGTTGATGCCGAACCAGATGTTCTGTTCCCATCCAGCATAGAGGCCGAAGTGGTAGCGGTCTTTATGCACGTAAGTGTCCCAGCGGACGCCAAGGGCCAGCTGCGCAGTGGAGGCGGCGTTGTGGAACCCATCGCGCGATTCCGCCACTTCGGACGACTCGAAATGCTCATGGAAATCACAGTCGTAGAATCCGTAGAGCATCGATGCAGAAGCGATTCCGTAAAAGCTCCATCCGCCCAGAAGCGCAAAGCGCATATCGAGTCCGGCTCGGATGCCTCCGCCTTCGAAATCGGATTCCGCTCTAATTCTCCCTTCGCTTCCCGTGATGTAATCGTAATGGATATTCAAATGCTGGTCGATCCAGGCGCCGCGTAGTCCCAGGAAGGGGCGCAGTGAAAAATGGCGGCCGACCCAGAAGGATCTTCCCATTTCCAGATCCAGGACATTGAAGTGGAGATCCCATTTGGCATGAGCGGAGTCTGCTCCGTTTGTTAACTGGCCGACTGCATTGGCTGTGGGGTTGCCCCAGAGAGTGAGCAAAAGCCCTCTGGTCTTATCCCTTGCGTGGGATTGGAACCAGGTCCAGTTAAGCATGATGTCCCATTCGTCATAAGCCATATTGCCGCCGAAGCCGATGCGGAAACCGGGACGGAAGTGGGGTTTTACCTTGTGCAGGTGGCCATCGAAAACTTTTGCCGACGGCGCGGCGCCGGGGAGAGCTCCCGTGTAGTCTGATTGCGCATAATAGAGGCCGTCTTCTTTGGCGACCCACCACAGAAACTCTGTGTTGAGGAAAAGGTTCCATCCGTTATCGACTTGATAGCGGCTGGAAGGGTTGACCATGCCGACGGCTTCTTTGCCTTGAGTCGAAGAGGGCAATTCACCGGCGCTTAATGAGGAGAGCGTCGTCAAGATCAGTCCAGAAATCACTAAAGTGCGTTTTTCCATAGCGGCTCCTTGCGGCTTAAAACAGCTTTTCCCACTCTATCTTCTAAAGCGTCGAAAATCTGCATATAGCTTTGTAAAAAATTTGTTCCGATCATCAAGTTAAAGATCTTTTTTTTCAACTGGTGTTTCAAGCACTTGAACGATCTTTTTCGTAAAAGAGGATTCCCAGAAAAAAAGAGACCGCGAGGAAAGAAATCACAAAAGAGAAAGAGACCTCTTTGCTCCGTAGGGAAAAATCGAGAAATGCTGGCGGGTTCGAGGTCAAATTCATGACCGTGGAGGTCCATGCATTGTTGAGCCAGTGGATCGCATGGCTTAAAAAAGGAAACCAGGGAGCGAAGAGCAAAGCAGTGAAGAGAAGAAGCATTGAAAGGCAGACGCAGGTAGGGAAAAAGAGGTTGTAGGCGATGCTGAGAAGGGGGAATTTGTGGAACAGGTGAAGCAAAACCGGAAGAGAGATCAAATGAACAGCGAAATTAAGTGCCAGCGCTTGCCGCAGGAATGAGGAGAGGACGTAGCCGTGTTTGTCCAGCATCGACATCGCTTTCACTTCGCGCCAAGCGCGCACGGGTAAAAGGAGGGCCATGGCAGAGTGCACAGCCGGATAGAACAGGAGGATGGCGAGGGTGCAAAGGAATGTGAGCTGGAAGCTAAGCTGGGTGACGACAAGAGGGCTGATGAGGAGTTCGACGATGAGTCCAGCGCCCAGAGCATTCAATCCAGATATGCGCAAGGAAAAGAGCTGTCCCGCAGCGATGAGGAAAATGGCGATGTAGGCTCTTTGTATCGAGGGAGCGTTGCCCAGGAAGAGGTAATAAAGCGTGAGCGCGGCGATGAGACACAGTGCGCTGATCCTGTCGGGAAATAAAAGACGGAAGAGGAAGTTCAGAAAGAGGGCGGCAAGGGCAAAATGAAATCCGGAGATTGCCAGAATATGCTGCAGTCCGACTTTGCCAAACTCCATACTCAGGATCCGCTCATCGATATCTCCTGTGGCAAGAGCGTTCAAAAAAGTGCGCACATGCGGGTCTGCGATCTCTTTCTTTAAGTAGGCGGAGACAGTCTGTTTTGCCTTAAAGCGCCATTCGGACAAATTGAAAGAAGAACTGATCCTGGTCCAGGGGCGCTTTTTTTCCGGCTTTAGGACAAACGCAAAGTCTCCCTTTTGGGAAAGTGAGCCGCTGATCTCGTAATCAGCGTCGGCAGGCATCCGTTTTGCAAACAGCGGAAGATAGATGTTGCACGGAATGCCGCCGTAAACTTTTCCGTCCGCGGCTTCAAAACGCGTTAAAGTTCCCGCGTACAGGATCGAGCGGTTGAAAGGGGAGGAGTAGATTTTGACCTGTTCGATGTGGAAAGAGCCCTTGCCCTCGATTTTTTCCGTTGCGATAACGATTTTTGGATGGCGCAATGCCGCGTAGCCAAATGCGCTGGCAAAACAGATCAGTGCAAGGAGGAAAGCCGCTTTAGACCTGGCGGAGCAGAGAAGAGCTCCAAATAGTACTCCCAGCAGAAGGTCCCGGCGAAATGCCAGCGCCGTTCCGAGCAGCAGAGAAAGCCCCAGAAAAAGAGCGGGGTTCCTCCCCCAGAACATGGAAAAATATTCTCTGACCTCTAATCGAAAGAGCGGGTCGGAAAGTATCCTCTTTGCGAGACGGCTGAGTTTCAAGAAATTTTCTTTTTAGGGATGTCCTGGTCGATAGGCCGGGTGATGATGCGCACGCCTCTTTCCCCCGTGAACATGGTCGCTCCCCATTCCAGCATGACGCCGAGCCGGTTGCGGAAACCGATCAGGAACATGATATGGACAAAAGCCCACATCAGCCAAGCTAAAAAGCCGGAGAGCTGCAGTTTGCCGAACATCGCAATCGCTTTTGCCTTGCCGATCGTCGCCATGCTCCCTTTGTCGAAGTAGACGAAGGGAGGGCGCTGCTCTTTCGGAATCCCTTTCTTGATGAGCTTCGCAACATACTTTCCTTCCTGCATCGCTGCGGGCGCGACGCCGGGGACAGGCTTTCCATCTTTTGAAGTAAAACTGGCCGCGTCGCCGATGACAAAGATTTCAGGATTGCCGGGGATGGTCAGGTCGGGACCTACGATGACGCGTCCTGCTCGATCGAGAGGAACGTCGAGAGACTTAAGGACGGGAGAGACCTGGTTGCCTGCCGCCCAGATGATATTCTTCGATTCGATGAACATCTCATCGATCTGGACGCCGTTATCATCGATGTTGGTGACTTTTTTTCCGGTCAGGACCTTGACTCCCATATCTTCGAGAGCTTTTGTGGCTCTTATGGAAAGCTTGTCGGGGTACATGGGAAGGATCTTGGGCAATGCCTCGACTAGATAGATCTTCGACTTTTCCGGTTTGATCCTGCGGAAGTTTTTAAACATCGTCTTATTGGCGATCTCGGCGATGGCGCCGGCCATCTCGACGCCTGTCGGCCCGCCGCCGATCACGACGAAGGTCAAGTATTTGGCCGATTCGGAAATGCTGTCGAGCCGTTCCGCCTTTTCAAATGAAATCAGGACCTGTTCACGAATTTTGAGGGCGTCGCTGATCGTTTTGAGGCCGGGCGCATACTGCTCCCATTCATCTTTGCCGAAATAGGAATGGCGCGCGCCAATGGAAATAATGAGATAGTCATATCCAATGATATCGCCATTTGCGATTGTGATCTGCTTTGCTGTCTTGTCGATTTTGACGACTTCACCCATGATCACAGTCGTGTTGTCCTGATGGCGCAGGACCTCGCGCAAAGGGGTTGCTATTTCTCCCGGAGAGAGTGCCGCTGTCGCGACTTCGTAGAGCAGGGGTTGGAAAAGGTGATGATTGGTTTTGTCGATGAGAAGGACGTCGAGCTTGGCGTGATTGAGTGATTTGGCGACGTTGAGCCCTCCAAAACCTCCTCCGATGATGACAACTTTCGTATAAGCCATGACTTTTACTCTTGTTTTTATTGAACTTAAGTAGGATGGCCAAACTGGAGCCAACCTAATTCTCAGAGGAGAAAAAACCTAAACAAAGCGGAACTATTATCCCAATACCCCAATCATAGGCAAAATAGCATATTGGGCTAATACCAAGAATTTTTTCCAGATAGGAATAAAAAGCAACAGTTGTTTTTTGACTTTCAAAAAAGAGTGGAGCTGATAAAATCGGCGAGAAGATTAGAGGCTGCTTAATACATGAACTCACATGTTCATCGGTTCTACCGCAAATTCGCCGACGAGCAGGCGCCCATCCGTCTCTATCACGAAGTGATCGGACTGCATGAGTCCCCGCGATTCTCATGGGAAGAGATGGTGGAAAAGGCTCCCTCCCTCCCAAAAGGTTGGTACGAACTGTCTCGCTTAAAACCGGTGGACAGGGTCGAATTCACGCGCGATTTCTGGCTTGCGACGCTCCCTTTCCTTCCTCATGCGCATGCATTCATCCAGAAGTTTTTTGGGCAGTTGGACGATGTCGGGGTTTATCTGACCCAGATGCGGTTTGATTCTCCCTTCGAGTGCGAGATTGTTTACAGTTTAAAGGACGGCAGCTGTTTTTACCACGGGGCTCCTCCCTGTCCCGACGAAGAGATCGAGCAGCTTAAATTTGAATTTCAGAATGTTCTTCCCGAAGACTTTCTCGCATTCCTTAAGATCCACGATGGGTTTAGCAAACACAGCGACATTGGGATTATTCGGACGCGGCATTTGCGCGAGGTCAGAAAACAGCTTTGCGAAGAGCTTGAGCAGACCGCTCAGGAGATCATTTCTTCCGGCCATCCGATCGATCCCGCCGATCTAATTCCTTTTTATGAATCGTTTGGACAGCCGAGCTACCAATGTTTCTTCGCCGGCTGGACGCCTCTTTCCCAGGCTGGAAATGTCTATTATTCTTCTCTTGAGAAGGTTCTCTCCGACATCCGCGACCGCAACGCCTGGCAGGAAAATTTGGCATTTCCGACTTTTCTTGACTGGCTGATTTTTTATTTGGAAAGCATAGAATAGGCAAACGACATGTACTCGGTGCAGGAATTATTTGACAAGTATGGCGAGCACCTCGGGCTAAAGCTGGTCGTGGGCAAAAATGGAATGAAACGCCCGATCAAGCTACCGGAAGTGCATCGTCCCGGCTTAAGCCTGTCCGGATACATGAAAAACTATGTGAGCCAGCGCATCCTGGTTTTCGGAAACGTCGAGACGATCTACCTTAAAGACCTCAGCAAAGAGACGCGTCTGGAGAGACTGCGCAACGTCCTGACTCCCCACATTCCCGCGGTCATCGTCGCCGGCAGATACCAGCCATCGAGAGAACTCGTCCGCTTCTGCGAAGAAGATGGGATCCCGCTGCTCCGGACCACCATGACGACGATGAACCTCCTGAGCAAGCTGACCCTTTTGCTCAATGAAGAGTTCTCTCCGACGATGACATGCCATGGAACGCTTGTCGAGGCGTTCGGAGTCGGCGTTTTGATCCAGGGAGATTCCTCTGTCGGCAAATCGGAGGCCGCGCTCGGCCTGATCGAAAGGGGCCACCGCCTGATATCCGACGACGTCGTGAAAGTGCGCCTGCGCGAAGGGGCCTATCTTGAAGGCTCGGGACCAGAATTGACTCGCCACTTGATGGAGATCCGGGGAATCGGCATTATCAATGTCGCCCATCTTTACGGAGCTGTCTGCGTCAGAGATGACAAGACGGTCGATTTGATCGTCAAACTGGAAGAATGGGACGACCGCCGTTTTTACGACAGGATCGGACTCGATGAGAAATACTGCGACATCCTGGGCGTCAAAGTGCCGTACCACATTCTGCCTGTAAAGCCCGGCCGCGACGTGGTCCTTTTGATCGAAACGATCGTGCTGAACCACCGCTTAAAAGAGATGGGTTATAACTCCGCCAAGGAATTTAATTCGAAATTGTTGGAAACGATCTCCAAAAAACAAAACGAGAGGAAGAAGGTCCGTGAAACTCATGCGCAAAGTGCGAATTAAGAATGCGCTTGGGCTTCACGCTCGCCCTGCGACTGTGATTGCCAAGCTCCTTCAGGGAACCTCCTCCTCTGTTTCGTTCACCTATCGCAAGGAGACGATCAATGCAAGGAGCATCATGAGCATCCTGATGCTGGCGGCGACGAAGAACTCCCTCATCACTGTGGTTGTCGAGGGAGAAGATGCCCATGAGACGATGGGAAAGATCGTGGATGCCTTTGAGAACCAGTTCGGGGAATGAAAAATGGATAACTTGGAAGAAATGCTGATCCGAGGTTTTCCTGTCAGCGACGGGATCGCCATAGGCATTCCATTTTTCCTCAATCCGGTTCAGGAAGATATCCCTGAATTTTCAATCACGATGAAAGAGGTCGACTCGGAGATCGCAAGATATCGAAGCGCCCTGTTTTCCAGCCGCGAGGACCTCCAACAGCTGCGCAAAAATCTCGCCGAGGAAGTTTCTGAAGACGCCGCGACGATCATCGAGACCCATATCCAGATGCTCGACGACCCGCTCATGACCCAACACATGGAAGACAAGATCCGGCAGACCCTCACGAATTCCGAATCGGTATTCCAGTCCGTCATCACCGATTATGAAAAACGGTTCTCCCGCAAGACAGACTCTTTCTTTCAGGAACGCCTCGTCGATGTCATGGACCTGGCCAACCGCGTCCTCGGCCACTTATGTCCCACCAAGGGAAATTCGCTGCTCAACGTCCCTTTCAATTCGATTGTCTTCGCCAAAGAACTGATCCCTTCCCATACAGCTTCCGCCGAGTCCTCCCGCGTCAGCGCATTTGTCACCCAATCAGGCGGCGGCAATTCCCATGCGGCCCTGATCGCAAGAGCCAAGGGGATCCCTTACGTTGCCTGCGTCGACGTCAACGCTGTGCAGGATCTCCCGGCCCGGTGCGTCATTGTCGATGGCCAGTCTGGGGATGTGGTCTTCAATCCCAAGCCTGCAACGTTAGAGAAGTACAAACAGAGAAAGACCCGTTTAAAGACTTCGTTCCAGCTCCTGCAGAAAGAAATGCAGTATGATTCCGAGACCGTCGATGGGTGTTGCATCCAGGTCTTTGCAAATATCGGCAACCTAGGCGATCTGGACAATATCCAGCAGTATGGACCTGAAGGCGTCGGGCTTTTTCGCACCGAGTATCTTTTTTTCCAGCACCGCCAGCTGATCACCTGCGAAGAAGAACAATACAACGCCTATCTGAAGCTAATCCAGACCGTCGGGAACATGCCCGTTGTGATCCGCGTCTTCGATGTCGGCGGAGATAAGAACCCTGAGCTTTTCTCCGAAGGGGAAAGAGAGCCGAACCCGGTCCTTGGCTGCCGGGGGATCCGCTTCCTTCTTCGCCATCCCGAGATTTTTAAGATCCAGCTCCGAGCCATACTGCGCGCGGCCGTTCACGGCGACGTGCGCATCCTTCTACCTCTGATCTCAGACATCAGTGAACTCGAGTCATCCCGCGCTTTGATCGCCGAGATCTCTAAATCTCTTCAGGCTGAGGGGATTCCCTTCAAAGCCAGCGTTCCTGTTGGCTGCATGATCGAAGTGCCCTCCGCTGTCTTGATTTGCGACGCGCTTGCCGAAAAGAGCGATTTCCTCTCCATCGGCACCAATGACCTTGTCCAATATACGCTCGGCATCGATCGCAGCAACCCTGCCATGAGCGACTTCTGTTATCCCGCGCACCCCAGCGTTCTGCGCATGATCAAAATGGTCAACACCGAGGCCAAGCGACACGGCCGGACTGTGACGATCTGCGGCGAGATCGCTTCGAACCCGCTCTTCGTCCCGCTCCTGCTCGGCCTTGGCGTCGACCAGCTCTCCTGTTCACCGCGCTACATTCCCATCGTCAAGCGCGCCATCCGGCAGACCAGCCTGCTTGCCGCCTATGAACTTGCGCAGCGCGTGCTGCGCCTCAACTCGACGATGGAAGTCTCACAGGTCCTTCTCGAAGCGTACAACAACGCTTCTACGTCCACATAAGTTCTCTTTTAATTGCAACTTCCCTTCAAAAAAAATCTGCGGTAGAATACTGGCCTTTTGTTAACCAGGAGTCACGATGTCAAGCAAGACAACCCCTCTTCAACTCATGGCAATTACGATAGCACTCTCCACGATGAGTTCTCTCTTTGCTGATGCCAATTCAACTTCAAACACTCGAAATCAAACATCCCTTCAAAATTCCCGCCCATCCGACCCGTATTACTACGATCAGGATACAAACGAGTTCTTTGTGTATGCAGAGTGGATCTATTGGAAGCCAGTGACAGATGATCCCATGTATTGGTCGCGAAAACAACATACAGCAACAAGTACTTCTCCCAATACGATAGATATCAATGCGGATGCCAGGTGCATTAAATTCGATTTCTCATCGGGTTTTCGAGCAGGTGGAGGGTATCGCTTCGCCAGGAACAGAATGGGCAATGACGTCCGCCCCTGGCAATTTGAAACTGAATACACCCGCTTGCATACAGCAGAATCAGGACATGCAAAGGCTAGGGGTAGAATTCGAAACAGCGGTGGAAATAATATTCAGGAAGTGATTACCGCTGAAACCCCTGATTTGGGCTCAACTGATTACATCTTTGGACATAGCCGCGTTAGCTTGGAATATGATCGACTGGATGTTAAATTTGCATGGCCGATTTGGATGAGATCGAATGTGATGATGCGCCTGATGACGGGTGCGACGTTTGCATGGTTTGAGAATAGTTGGCATAACTGGTTCTCCTCTGTCCCTCAATTCTCCAACCAGCGAGACCGCACTAAATTTGATTGGAAATGGTGGGGGGGAGGCCTGATGGGAGGCGGCGATATATATCTTGCAATCGGCAAGGGATTTGGTTTTTTTGCCGATTCCTCTTTTGGCTTGTTATTTGGGCCTATGAAACAAAAAGAGAGCTACTTTCTTTCAACGGATGTTCTTGTCCATGAAACATTCAATTCCAAATACCGCCCGTACAAGTTTCAGCCTGTGGTCAACTTTGGCGCAGGGGTTGACTACAAGCATTGGTTTAAAAAGAGCGTGATGCTCCATATGGCCCTTGGTTGGGAATTCACGTGGTGGTTCGACATGAACCAATTTGGCAAATTGGTCGATCGCAATGGGACTCAACCCAGCATTCCAGACCTCTTTTTTAATAAGGCCTCCGACCTTGGGTTCCAAGGTTTGACGGCCCGTCTTGGCTTTGATTTCTAATCTTCTGTCTTTAGCAACCCCGGGGGAATTCCTCCGGGGTTTCTCTTTCTACAAAAAATGAGTTCCTCGTCAATTCCGGATCTGCTAAACAATAATTTAGTTATCATCGTCAATCACGATACAAGCGAGATCATTATGAGATTCAACAAGTGCTTTTTGTCAGCTCTGTTTCTTGGGATCTGTTCTTTCGGCGAGCAGACTTTTTGTATGGACTTCCATGTGATGCCCAAAACCACTCCGATGGCGCCCAAGGAGGTCGACCAGGTCGCCCTTTATTCTTTTGGAGAAGGGGAGCTTGCTTTTAACAAACTGGAAATGACCGATGAAGTGATTGTCGATCAAGTCAAAGCGATCTGGGTGTTCGGAAGCGACGAGGATATTAACAAAGCCTCGCCGAAGAAAAACGGGGTGCGCATTTCCGATGTCGATGTCCCGGGGGGCGCTAAGCGGTTGAACAAGCGGCTTAAGGGTTATATTGGCAAACCGCTTTCTAAAGAAGACGTTCTTGCCATCAAGCGGGAAATCGCCGTTTTCTGCCAGGATCGTTTAGACCCTCATGTCATGGTGCTTATCCCTGAACAGGACGTCAAAAGCGGAATTGTCAGATTCGTCGTTCAGAAAGGGGATTAGAATCGTCAAGGCGCATCGCTCCTTGAGAGGGAAGCTCTCAAGGAGTCTTGCAAACAGAATGGTTTATTAAAAACCAAAAGACATGGGCATTCCGCCGGGAAGCGACATGCTGTTCATTGGATCGTCCGAGAGTTTGGAGTAAGCGTCGTCGCAGGCGGCTTTGATCAGGTCCTGGAGTCCTTCCAGATCGCTCGAATCGACGCATTCAGGCTTGATCTTGATTTCCAAAAGTTCTTTTTCTCCGTTGACGACGACAGCGACAAGTCCATTTCCGCTGATGCCGGTGACTTGCTTGCTCTTCATCTCGTTTCGCATCATCTCAAGCTGCTGCTCCATGAGCTTGGCTTGCTTTTTCATTTTTGAATAACCGCTACCCATTAGGTTGCTCCTTTTTTAATGTTCCTTCGAGTTCCACCGCGGCAAAGCGCATCAGCGTGTCATAGCGGCTGCTCGGCGCTTGGGGCAAAGCAGCTGGGCTGGCTTGAGGCATGGAGGAGGCCTCCGATGCTTTACCGATCGCCGGGGCCGGCGTTTGACCGCGTTTTTCAGGCGCAAGCGTCGCAGCGATTGTCTCGCTGGCCAAAGCGCTTTGGGAAATACCCTTGTCGGGGAGACTCGGCGGGATTGTTGTTTGACTTTCTTTCTCGCTTGCTATCGCTTCCCATTTTGCTTTTGAGAAGAGAAGCGGAGGTTGTTTTGGAGCCGCCTCCGAAGAGGGCTCCTGCAGAGATTCTTGAATGGGGGACTCGCTCTCCTCAAGCTCCTCGATGGGAGCTGGGCTGGATTCGATTTTCTCTCGGATCTTTTTCATCAGGGTCTCTTCCAGAGAAGGCGCATCCTGCGGCTTCTGCTGAACAGGCGCAGGGTTGATCGCGGGGGAAGATTCCAGCGGCGCAGCTGCCGCTTGCGGAGGCTCTATTGTTTTTTCAGCAGCGTTTGCCTCAATTGCGGGGAGAGCTTCTGCCGGAGCTGGCGCGATCATCTGCGTGATCTCGACAATTTTTTCAGCAGCTTTATTCTCGATTGTACGGGGAGCTTGAGATGGAGCTGGTGCGATCATCTGCGGCGGCTCTGCTGTTTTTTCTGCCGAATATTTGGAGGAAGGGACAGGCGCGGGGATCTTAGGAGATTCCGATGCAGCCGGGAGTTTCTGCTCCAGTTCCTGCAGCCGTCTGACAAGCGCAGGAAGGGTCAGGCGGTGTTTGGATCGGATGATGTGCAGCAGGATCATCTCCAGACTGACGCGCTTGAAGGGAGTCTTGCCGATCTGCTGCTGCCATTGGATCAGGAAGTCGAGGATATAAAGGCATTGCTCCTCCGTGTAATGGGTGGAAGAGGTGACATACTGCTCTTTGAGGCGCGCAGTAGGGAATGCGACGACGGCGCCGAGTTTGAGCTTGAGCAGCGAGCGGTAGTGCTCGATCAGGTTGTCGATGAAGTAAGAGAGGTCCTTGCCGGAGGAGAAGATGTCGCCTGCGAGTTCAAAGGCAAAGGAGAGGTTTTGTTCTTCGAATGCGCTGTCGAGCGAAAAGAATGCCGAACGGGGCATAATCCCCAGCGTTGCGGCCACTTTTGCCGCGGTGATCGGATGCTCGGCATAGCAGATGATCTGGTCGAAGAGGGACTCGGCGTCGCGGAGAGATCCTTCTGAGAGGTTGGCGACAAGGGAGATCACATCCTCATCGCAGGGCACGTTCATGTCCTGTGCGATCCAGGCGAGTTTTTTCTTCAGCGCCTCAAAGGGGATCCGGTTCAGATCGAAACGCTGGCATCTGCTGATAATAGTGGGAAGGACTTTGTGGGGCTCTGTCGTCGCAAAGAAGAATTTGACATTGGCGGGGGGTTCCTCAAGTGTCTTGAGCAGGGCGTTGAACGCCTCCTTGGTAAGCATGTGGACTTCATCGATGATGTAGATCTTATATTTTCCCGAAGCGGGAGCGTATCCGATCGTTTCATTGATTTGGCGGATGTCGTCGATGCCGCGATTGGAGGCGCCGTCGATCTCCAGAACGTCTAACGAGCGTCCGGCGATAATGTCCAAGCAGGAGGAGCAGGCGTTGCAGGGTTCAAAATCATCTGTGGGATGGCTGCAGTTGAGGGCCTTGGCGAAGACGCGTGCCAGCGTGGTCTTTCCCGTTCCCCGGCAGCCGCAGAAAAGGTAAGCGTGGGCGAGCCGCCCGAGGCGCAGGGCGTTCTTCAGGGTAGTGACAATGGCTTCCTGGCCGACGACGCTGGCAAACGTCTGAGGCCGGTACTTCCGCGCAATGACTTGGTATTGGCTAGGCTTGGAATCCACGATTTCCTCTAGGGTAAAAATTAATTATACGCGAATTTACCTTAGAAAACAAACCAGAAAAAATACAAGCGGTAACTCCAGAAACGACAACTATAAAGTTTAAATGTCTGTGCCGAAGACGCTGACCCATAGTGAAGAAGAATTTTTCAACAACAATTTGACGCATTTGTTATGATGAGAAAAAGACGCGCGTCTACAGGTTTTTAAAAAGTTTTTTTTAGGTTGGGTTTTTTTTGGTTGGAATCCAATTCGCCTTTCGAGGCATTATTTTAGCATTTTAAAGCGGAACGCTTCAAATTCAAGGCAGATTCATGCAAGAGCAGCACATTGACGACAGTCGATCAGTGCTTCAGAAGAAACGATGGCAGGAGCTACTCGGTGGCAATCAGATCGCCAAAAGGGTGGTTCTGGCTTTGAGTTTTCTCCTCATTCTGACCTGTTTTTTGCATTTCCGCGAAACGCGCCTCGAAGTTCTTGAAGTAGGTACCCAGGCCCCGCGCTATGTCATCTCCCAGACCGATTTTAACTTTTTGGATGAAGAAGCGACTCAGACGCTCAAGCAGGAAGCCGTGCGAGACATCGGCGCGATCTACAAAGTGGATGAAAACCAGGTCCACGCCTACCGCCGCGATTTTGAAAATTCCTTGATCGAGCACCAGCAGTGGAGACAAGAACTGCCCAGAAGCACTTTTGAGGAAGTCTATACGGTTCTGGATAAAATCGAAGAATCCGTCATGCTGGCCCGGTTTACTGACGACCGAACCCTGAACAAAATGCTGTCTCTTAAAATTCCTTCTTCTGACTTTTTTGCGCTTTCATCTTCAGCAATGAACGCCGATACAACGACCCTGCCCAAGCCTTTATGGACAGAGATCCAGAATAAGCTCAAGGCGGAAAAAAAATACTATAGTGAGACCGTCGATTATCTGGTTGCGGCGTTCTCCAGGCATGCATGGTTCCTGCAGCAGGACTTTGCAATGGAGCGCACGGTCCGCCAAAAGGTCCAGAGTGTCGTCGCCGACCGGTATACCCACATCGAGGCCGGCGCCCAGATCATCAAAAAAGGAGAGAAAGTCGCCCCGCGCCAGATCTCCATGCTCCAGTCGATGAAGAGCGCTCTGGCCGAATCGCAAAACCGATGGAATCCTCTATCTCTTCTGGGAAGCGCCCTGATCGCGCTCAGCTTAATGGTAGCAGCCCTCATTTACTTGCATTATTTTCAGCGCGAACTGCTGAAGTCTCTGCAAAAAATGGTCCTGCTGGTCACGATCATCGTCATGAGCATGCTTGTGGCCAAACTCGCTGAGTATTTGCTGATCTATCACGCTCCCAATATGAGCGAGGCCGCCTCCTTTCCGCTTGTGCTCCCCTTCGCCGCCCTCCTGATCTGCGTCCTGATCGGAAGCGAAGTCGCCGCGATCTCTTCATTTTTCCTTTTGGTCGTCTTCGGAGCGACGCTCGCTTTCGAATACGCTCCCTTCCTTCTCGTCAATTTTTTCGCCGCCGTGGTCACGATCCTTTTTGCAAGGCGGCTGCATAAGCGGAAAAAAGTATTTGCCGTCTGCGGGAAAGTCTGGCTTTGCATCATCCCCCTGATCGTCGCTTTCAATCTGACGGGCAACGGCTCGTTCGATGTCAATTTCATCACCGACCTCGTCAGCACGTTTGTCTTTTTGAGCGCAACAGCGGTGCTCTCAGTCGGCCTTCTGCCTATTTTAGAGGCCCTCTTCCATGTCATGACCGATATGACCCTGATGGAATATATGGATCCCGACCACGAGCTGCTCCGCCGCTTGAGCCTCGAGGCCCCGGGCACCTATCAGCATTGCCTGGTCGTCGGGAACATATCAGAAGCCGCCGCGCGCGCCATCGGCGCAAACGGCCTGTTCTGCCGCGTCTCGACTCTCTACCACGATATAGGCAAGCTTTTCAATCCCCACTACTTCACTGAGAATCAGCTTGGAGGATTCAATATCCACCAATTGCTCACTCCTGCGGAATCGACGCATGTGATCATCGCCCACGTTCCGGAAGGGGAGGCGCTAGCCCGCAAGTATCACCTTCCTCAGAGTTTCATCGATGTCATCCGCGAGCACCATGGCACGACAATGGTCTATTACTTCTACTGCAAGCAAGTGGAGCAGATGGGCGGAGATGCGACGAAGGTGAGCGAGAAAGTCTTCCGCTATCCTGGGCCTAAGCCCCGGTCCAAGGAATCCGCCATCATCATGATCGCGGACACTGTCGAAGCCGCCTCCCGCTCGATGGACGAAGTGACGGAAGAATCAGTTGCCGATATGGTCGACAAGCTCGTTGCCGAAAAAGCGGAAGACGGTCAGTTCGATGAATGCCAACTCACCTTTGAAGAGCTCGGCAGGGTCAAACGCGCGATCGTTAAAGCACTGATGGTCACGCGCCACCTTCGGATCAAGTATCCTGACCGTCAGTAAGTTCTTCCTAAATGAATCAATTCTTAAATTCAGACTAGCCCACCTTTACAAAAGTTCTTAGATTGGACTCATCCCAAATAGCATAACCCTTTGTTAAAGGAGAGCTAGGCTCAAAAATTCCTTTTGCTTTAGAATCGAATACTTCCTGTTTTTGGAATTCTATAAGAGGAGCAGCGAAGCTTATGAAATACAAATGGTTATCAACGATTTTTCTAATGACAGCGTCCACTGTGGCTATTGCCGATGAAACCGAACATTACGTCCTTCCCGAGCATATCACGAAATGGAAAGGGGATCCCTACCAGGGATCGATCTCTTTATCATTCCTGAACGCTTCGGGAGTTATCCGCGCCCAGATCGAGACGGAAGATCTTCTCCTGGTCTCTATCACGGAAGCGCAACTGGAAGACTATGTCCAGCTTTTCGCCGACCCTGCTGCGGTTGCAAAATACTCCGACGGCCAGCCATGGACACGCGACGAGGTCGAATCTGCTGTCCAGCAATGGATCGCCAGATGGGAGAAATTGCAGGATCCTTTCAGCGCTTTTGCGATTTTTGAGAACAACGGACAAAACAATTTTATCGGACATATCGTACTCGGCCACGGCGCGCGCTACGGGCAGTCGGAACTGGCCTTCCTTTTCAAGCCTTCCGTTCGCAATATCAACTATGCGACGCAGGCTGTGACTGCCGTCTTGTACGGGTATGCGCCTCAGATTTTCAAAGATCAGTACCCGGTCAACCTCAACAATACCATTGTCGATCCAAGTCCGCTGAGGAGCATCCACGCGACGGGACATTTCGATGACACGTTCTCCGGCCAGGCCATGATCCGCTCAGGGATGAAGATCGGGGAAAATGACATCATTTGGGGAGCCCAGCGCTTTCATTACCTGATCCGAATCGATGAGATTATGAACAGCTATCTTCTGCCGGATGACTCTATTTACGATTCCGCAGATTAAATCCCTGGCGCGGCTGCAGTCTTTTTTCCAGGATGGCTTGAGTCAGGCGTTTGGGAAGAAGACTGCTTAGAAAGACAGCGAACCGATAGCGCCAGTCGATGATTGAAAGCGCTGTGCCTTTTTCAGCCTTTTTGAGGATCATTTCTGCGGCATCGCTTGCAGACATTGTGAAACTGTTTTTCTTCAGGGAATAATTGCGCGAAGCTCTTCTGCGGAACTCGGTATCGATTAGCCCCGGGCAGACGGTCAGCACGCGCACACCTTGTTTATGCACTTCCCTATCGAAGCTTTCTGAAAAGCTGTTGACGAACGCTTTTGTCGCCGCATAGACGCTATGACCAGGATAGGAAAAAAAACCTGCTGCGGAAGAAATGTTGAGGATGGTTCCTTTCTTTTTTTCGCTGATCAGGGTTTTTGCTCCCTCAAGTGTGATTTGCATGAGGGCCTTTGCATTGACCTCGACCATTTCAATCTGGTCCGACACAGCATGGGAGAGAGCCGGTCCATATAGTCCGAATCCGGCATTGTTGATAATCAGATCGGGCTGCCGTTTTTTGATGAGCTTGATCAGTTCCTCGCAGTCTCCGGGATGGGATAGATCGGCAGCGTGGATTTGAGTGGATGACGGGAGGTCCAAAGCTGCTTTCTTCAGCCTCTCTTCGCTCCTGGAGACGAGGATCAGCGGGATGCCTCTTTTTGCCAATGCATGAGCGAGGGCAAGCCCAAGTCCCATGGAGCCGCCTGTAATGAGCGCAAGTCTTGCTGTCAGCATTCCGTGTCTTTTTTGAGGGCTGCGAGCAGTTTGTCAAGGTTCTCATCGCATGCTTTGACGCCGCTGTCGATGGTCTGAAAATTCTCCGCCGTGACGCAGCCATAAATCTTGATCTTGGGTTCTGTGCCTGAAGGACGGATCACGAGGCGCGATTTGTCGGCCAGGCGGAATAAGAGCACGTCGGATTGCGGCAAGTCGAGCTTTTCGGTTTTATTGGAGGAAAGGATGAGGCGGCTTCGTTTTTCGTAGTCCTCCATGCAGACTACAGGTGTGCCGCCTACCGATCGGGGAGGGCTGGAACGCAGACGGCTCATGACGGAGGCCATCTGGTCCATCCCTTCTTTTCCGGGATTGAAATTGAGAGACATCTGCTTTTCGCGGAAAACGCCATATTTTTCGTAGATCTCATTCAGCTTGTCGATCAGCGTCTTTCCCTGGAGTTTGGCTTGCAGGGCGATCTCGGCGATCAGGCAGGAGGAGATAATCGCATCCTTATCGCGGGCATGGGTTCCCAAAAGATAGCCATAAGACTCTTCCGCTCCGAAGATGAACTGATAGCCCTCTTGAGAGGTTTCCCACTGGTGGATTTTTTCTCCGATATACTTGAACCCCGTCAGGACCTCGAAGCAGGCGGCTCCATTCTTTTCGGCGATCGTCTTCAATAGCTCCGTTGTGACGATCGTGGTGACGAAGGCTCCCATGGGAGGCATTTTCTTAAGTTTTGGCAGGACCTCGCACAGATACTCGACGCAGATGGCCGCCATCTCGTTGCCGTTGATCAGGACCGATTGTCCCTGATGCCGGACGACGACCCCGATCCTGTCGGCGTCGGGATCGGTGGCAAGGACTATGTCCGACTGAGTCTTTTCGAGGTATTCGATGCCCAGCTTCAGCGTTTCCCTGTATTCGGGATTGGGAAATTTCACCGTGGGAAAATCGCCGTCGATGGTGACTTGTTCATCGATGAGGCGGATCGAGGAAAAGCCCCACTCTTTCAATGCCCTGGGGACGATCGTGATTCCTGTCCCGTGCAGGCTGGTGTAGACGATTTTAAGTGAGGGACCTGACTTTTTATTCTCTTCGGGAAAGTGCTGCAGGGGGGCGATCGCTTTGAGATAGGCGTCATCGAGGGATGTGGGAACGCTTTCGATGAGAGGGTCGTTGATTTCAGCGAGCTTGACAGAGGAGAGGTCTTTTAGCGCGTCGACTTCTTTGACGATCCCTTCATCATGCGGCGCTACGACTTGCGCTCCATCGCTCCAGTAGACCTTATAGCCGTTGTACTCTTTGGGATTGTGAGATGCGGTGATCATGATGGCGGCATTAGCTTTCTTATACCGGCAGGCAAACGAGATGTAGGGGGTAGGGCGCAGCTGGCTGAGCAAATAGACATGGATGCCGCTGGCGGCTAGGACTCGCGCTGCTTCCTTCGCAAACTCCTCGGAGTGGTGGCGCGAATCGTATCCGATGAGAACAGAGAGTTTGCCCTGGGGATTCTGTTTGTGCAAATAATTGGCAAGACCTTGTGTCGCAAGACGAATGGTATAGACGTTCATCCGATTGGTGCCGGGGCCCATGATGCCGCGGAGTCCGCCCGTTCCGAAAGAGAGGTCGCTGAAGAAGGCGTCGACCAATCCCTGGGGATTGCCGTCTTTGAGAGCGCGCACCTGAGTTTTTGTCGCTTCGTCAAAAGGGCCGGTCAGCCAATAATTGACTCGACGCTCGATTTCTGGACTGATCGCAGATTGTGTTGGCATGGCTGACCCCTCAAGGTTCGGTGTAAGTCAGAAAAATAGCAAAAATGAGGTTAAGAGTTCAGCTCTCTTTTTTTGGATCGGGGAGATGCTTTTGAATTTCCTGCAAAGAGATGAGGGGGGCATCGGGGTGATTGATCCCTTCGCAGCGGACGCCTTCTTCGGTCCAGCTTTCAGGACTGCCCACATTTTCTTTCCACCAGGGATATGTGCGGCACTGTTTAGGGCGCTGCTCATAGATCGTGCAGCGCTTGCCATCCAAGAAGACGCAGTCGTACTGCTTATTGACAAGGCGCTCTTTGAGCGAGAGGCGGTTGCCGACCCGGCGGGTATATTTTTTGATGAACTCTTCAACAGTGATCTTCAAGCGCTCTGCGATTGCGACAGCCTCTTCATCGGAGACCCAGACGTAGCCAGGCGAGCCTGTGCAGCATTGCCCGCACCCTGTGCATTTAAAACGCAGTCCGTCTTTGTACCAGGGTTTCATCGCATCACCATTTAAAGTGGTTTTTAAGGACCGGCTCCCATGAGGTGTCGCCGTCTTTGTTGGTATTTTTGAACACTTCAATCTCACAGCCTTGGGGGGTGATGTCGATGAGGTTCCATGTCCCGCCTTTCTTTTGGGCGGCGGAACCGCTGTCGAGAATGATCGGAAGGTTGCTGCTTCTCAAGTCGGCGATGCAATGGCGGTGGGAGTGCCCATGGAGGTAGAGCCTGATCTTGGGAAATCGCTCGAGGAGTTTCTTCAGAGCCTCTCGACGGAGCAGACTTTTGCGAGGGGATTCATTGGCAAATAGAGGAAAGTGGTTGATGAGGATGACATTGTGGTCATCGGGGAGCTCTTTCAATGCCTTCTCGAGTTTTTGCTCCAGTTCAGAGGAAAAATAGCCGTTGGAAGAGAGAAGACATGTGGCAAGCGCCGTATCGAGGGCCATCAGCCACCATCCGTGTCCAAAATAGGCCGCTGTCATCCCGTCGTCTTTGAGACTCAAGGAAGAAACAGGATCTGTGGGCGGGGCGTATGTAGCGTCAAAAAACTGGTAGAAGAGTTTATGCTTGTAGGCGTTCTTTGTGTAATGGTCGTGGTTCCCTGGGAGAGTGAAAACTTTGAACTTTTCTCTTTTAAGGTTTTCGATGAACTGCTGGGCGAGGATGAATTCCTCTTCATGGGATGTCGATGTCAGATCGCCTGTGATCAGCACGGCATCGACGCCGCGGTCATGAAAAATGGGAAAGAGAGTCGTCAGGCTTTCCGCGTCAAAAGTATGTTTGCGGGCCAAAGCTAGGTTGAGATTGCCGAGCCAGCGTTTGGAAAAAAATTGAGAGGGGTTCCAAGTGAGCTTGGAAAAGTGCAGGTCGGAGATGTGGGCCAGGCGGAAAAAAGGTTTGTCTGTGCTGTGCATAAAAAAAAATTAATAACGGAAGAGCTATGATACTCCTTCCGTTATTAAATTACTTACTTTTTCCTGCCGCGGTGCGCCTCGATCGCGCGTTGAGCCAACGTCTGTTTAGTTAAAGTTTTAATCCAGCGCTTTCCTTCGCGGTGAGGATAGGCAGGGGAGGTGTCGGCGGGGATTTTGCCTGGCGTCGTGCGCTTGGAGGAGCTTTTTTTTGTTTTCGTCCTTTTGGTCATGATGCTTTTCTTCACGGCGTTCAACAGCTCTTCTTTCTTTTTGACCCCTCTTTTGGGATACATTCTGCTCAGCTCTTTAGCGGTCATTTCGTCGCTATTGCGGCGGCTCTCAATGGAGGGCAGCCCCGTCTGGGCGTTGCGGATCGCTTTTGTCATTTTCTTGCGCAACTTAAGAGAAATCGAACGTTTTGATCTATTCATGGAGTACCTTCGGTCACTTGAGACTTTTACCCCACTCTAGCCAGAAGACGAATTTTGGAAAAGAACTCGTTAAAATAATTTTTGAAATTGCGGCTGACAGGGGAGGGATATTGCCTGTCTTGGTGTTTATGTAATAAATATTTTAATTTATTTGTTCGCTAATAATTAGGAATTTAAGATTTCCAGAGATAGCTGATGTGGAATTTCTCTAATAGTTTGATATTATTCATTATTTATGGTATAATTTAATAAAAATTAATCCAACTTTTAAATATAAGGTAACTATGAATGTAAGAAATGGCCCCGCTCCTATTATTGATGGAAATTTCCCCATTGATATGGATTTAGAAGAGCTCCAAATTTCCGAAGCGGCTGCAGAAGCGGCTGCAGCGGATGCGGGAATGGAACTAGAATCCGGAAAAAATCAGGAAGCTCCAAGGCAATACAGAATTTTGATTGCAGAGGACAATAAGCTGATGCGGCGTATTGTGGAAAAACGCGTCATCGAAGCAGCCAAGGATAAGCCGATGGTTTTTGATATGGCATGGGATGGAAACGAAGCTATTGAGAAAGCGAGAACCACGAAATACCATCTCATTTTCATGGATTTCAGAATGCCGAATTGTGAAGGTAATGAAGCAGTGAGGGCGATCAGGGAATTTGATTCCGAGACGCCGATCTTCCTTCAGAGCGACACGGCGCAAGATGAATTGAATGAAGCCTTCGATGGGCTTAGCATCAACGGATCGTTGAATGGGAAATTGACTAAGCTAGCGCAGGTTGTGGACACCCTCGCAAAACTGGAAATTTTTGTTCAGTAAGACCCACTTCTGCACTGGAAAACAATGATCCCGAGGCTGGATCGCTTCGGGATCGCTGAATTCTTTCCATTCCCCGGTTGTAACGGCTTTGGCAGCTCTCTTACCTCCTTCGATCGTTTGGGCAGTTTTCCATGTACTGCAGAATCTCTCCTCCTTTCGTCTAGACAATCCTTCAGTTCTGGGGGAGGAACACAGCATTCGACTGAAACTTTTTATCGGGATAGATTTTAGAGATAAGTCACCTGACAGGCCTTCGATTTATTAGGATTAATTTTTCAACTTGATTGTTAAGAATGGTTTAAGATTCGCCCGGATTTTCTATTTATTTGCGTTTGTTTTTTTATTTGTCTTTTGAGGTAATTCATTCTTTTAGATAAAATGGCTTGGTAAGTCGAAAGGTTTTTAACTGGCAGGTATTTATGTCTGTAGGAAAAGCCCCCTCTTCTTCCATCCCTGGAATTTCTCCGATTACTATGAATGACGTTGCGTGCCACGAAACCAGCAACGAAAAGACTTCTGAGAAAACTCAGGAGAAAGAAATAGAAAAAAAAGCTGACCTCAATCCTGAGGCTTCTAATGCGGAGGCTCTCTCTGCAAAAGCTCCCAAGCAGTTTAGAATTTTGATTGCCGAGGACAATAAGTTGATGCGGCGCATTATTGAAAAACGTGTCATTGAAGAGGTTCTGGATGGTTCAATGGTCTTTGATATGGCCTGGGATGGAAATGAAGCTATTGAAAAAGCCCGGACTACAAAATACCATCTTATCTTCATGGATTACATGATGCCCAATTGCTATGGGAATCATGCGGTCAAGGCGATCAGAGAATTTGACGCTGAGACTCCGATCGTCCTTCAAACCGACTCTGAGCAGGACGAGTTGGATGTCGCATTCCATGGACTTAGCATTCAGGGGTCGCTAAATGGAAAACTAAGATTGCTTTCTCAGGTTGTGCAGACTCTCGTAAAGTTAAAAATTCTCATTCAATAACGCTAAACCCGTTTTCAACATGCGCGAACAACTTGAAGATTTGGGAATTTGAGAAAGAGGCCCCTCCAATTTTTTATCTGCTCTAGCGGCTATAAGCAAGAGGCAAGGCCGACCTAGGGCTAATATTCTTGGGGAAAGCCGACGCAGTCAAAAATCGATGATTCAAGTTGTTTATGTGTAATTCGAGTTATTGAAAATAATTCGACAAAGTGGCTTGATCGTATACAAAGTTATATCTCTCATGGGAAGCGACATTGCTTTTTAGAGAACCTATCCTAATAAAAAGTTTCAGTCGATAATTGGCCAAAATAATCCCTGAAATTGGCGAAAAACTTTATTAGGATAGGTTAAATGTCTTTATTCCCTTTAAAAGGTGTAATAGTTTCATTTCCAGGCCATCCTTCACATCCAATTTCCTGACAAGGCTTTGCTTATGTCTACTTCTGTGCGCCGTAAAGATAAGAAAAAATGGCATGACTTCGTCCCGAAGAGCGTCGTCTGCCTGCTTCGCGAACCTTACTCATTCTTCCTCTTCCGCAAGGACCTGCAAGCCGGAGTCACAGTCGGCATCGTCGCTTTGCCGCTTGCCATGGCCTTTGCGATCGCGTCCGGCGTTCCCCCGGAGAGAGGAATTTTTACTGCTGTCATTGCGGGGTTCCTAATCTCGCTATTGGGCGGGAGCCGTGTGCAGATCGGCGGTCCAACAGGAGCTTTTGTCGTTATCGTTTACGGTATTGTCATGCGCGAAGGATATGGCGGGCTGATTGCCGCGACCCTGATCGCGGCCGTTTTTCTGCTCATCATGGGCTTCAGCCGGATGGGCACTCTGATCAAGTATATCCCTTATCCTCTCGTCACAGGATTTACAACAGGGATCGCCGTCATCATCTTCTCCTCGCAGGTAAAAGACTTCCTGGGCCTGAAGATGGACAAGGTTCCGGCGGATTTCATTCCTAAGTGGGAGGCGTTTTTCAGGGCATTGCCAACATGGGATTCTGCTGCGTTTTCTGTCGCGGCGGGAACTCTTGCGCTCATTCTCTTGATACGCCGGTTCATTCCGCAGGTTCCCTGGGGGATCGCCTCGATCGTCTTGGCGACGCTTGTCTGCTGGGGGTTCCATCTTCCTGTCGAGACCATTGCCTCCCGCTTTGGGGAAATTCCCCGTACCCTTCCCTGGCCCTCCCTTCCTGATCTTCCCAACACATTCAATGCCTGGAGCCGGCTGGTTCCCGATGCGATCACGATCGCTCTTCTTGCAGGGATCGAATCGCTGCTGTCTGCGGTCGTCGCCGATGGGATGATCGGGGGGCGGCACAAGTCCAACTGCGAACTCGTCGCGCAGGGGATGGCCAATTTGGGATCCTCCGTCTTCGGCGGCATTCCAGCGACCGGTGCGATCGCGCGCACGGCGACGAATGTCAAGACGGGCGGAAGAACTCCTGTGGCCGGCATGATCCATGCCGTCACGTTGTTCTTGATCGTGCTCGCCTTTGCTCCCATCGTCAGCATGATCCCCATGGCAGCTCTATCCGCGGTACTTGTGATGGTTGCCTGGAATATGAGCGAAGCGGAGAGGTTCCGCCATTTGCTCAAAGCTCCACTTGGCGATGTCGCAGTTCTAATGACTTCATTCCTTTTGACGGTGCTCGTGGATTTGACTGTCGCGGTCGAGGTGGGAATGATCCTGGCGGCGTTTTTATTCATGAAGCGGGTCAGCGATCTGAACAATGTCATCCCGCTTGCCAAGCTGGCTGATGAAAATGGAGGAGGGCTTGCGGAAGAGAAGGATCCCGACGCCATTATGAAAAAGACAGTTCCCGAGGGAGTCGAAGTCTACGAGATTAACGGCCCCTTCTTTTTCGGGATCGCCGACAGTCTGCAAAACGTGCTTCCTAACATGGAGCGCCCACCCAAGGTCTTTATTTTGCGGATGAGAAAAGTGCCGGCGATCGACGCGACAGGGCTGCATGCTCTGGATGAATTCTATGAGAAATGTAAACGCACTGGCACAATCTTGATCCTGTCCGGCGTCAAAGACACTCTGCAGGAGTCATTCAAAAAATTCGGGGTGCAGAAGAAAGTGGGAAGCGAGAATATTTTTCCCCATATCGACGCTGCATTAGTGCGGGCCAGAAATCTTGTCAAAGCTCCGTAGGACTTTGCCTGCGGTGATAAAACTCTGCCAACGGGTCTCTTTCAGCCGTAAAAATTTCCAGTTTGGCAAATAGGGGGGCGGCAGGACGAGCTGCCCTTTAAGCCAGCCCGGGCGCCAAAGCCGCATCCTTTTTTCATCATTTGCGATGATGAGCGTCGGGATGCCGAGATTCGAGGCCAGATGGCCGATCAGTGAATCATTGCCGATCACAAATCCCGATTCATAGACCATGGCGGCCAAATCGGGCAGCGTGGGCAGGTCAGCGAGAGTAAATCCTTCCTCTTCGACGCATTTCCACTCGGCCCGCTCCTGGGGGCCGACGCAAAACAGGGGGGTCAGTCCCTTCTCTTGCAGCTGCTTTGCGACTTCAAGAAATCCCTTCGCTTTCCAGTTTTTTTCAGCTGCGCGGCTTGTCGGATGGATCAGCACCTGATTTTTTTTCGAGCGGAATGCAAGGGGTATCGGGGGAGTGAGGCCGTTTTCTTTGGAAGGGGTGGGCAAGTCGATGAGAGAAGCGACTGAAGCGGCGATATTTTCCGCCATTGGCAGATCTTTATCGAAGGCAAAGTCGAAAGAGGAAAGGGGAGCGTGCTTTGTCGAAAGATAGGTGGGATAAAACACGGACAGGCGCGGACGGGCGGTTTCCAGCAGCTTTTTGATGATTGGCGAGTTGTCGTTTTCCACAAGAATCAAATCGTAGGAGTTAAGCGCTTCGATGAGATCTTGCTGCGCGGGAGGGCGCTTTATGTCGTGGCCCGGGAACCAAGAGGCAAGCTCGGGGAGGAATGCGTGATAAGTCGTGACTTGATAACCTTCCTTCTTGAGTTGATGGGAGGCGATCATCATCAGCAGGGCATCTCCGATGCCAAGCGCCGGAAGGACAGCAGCAGTTTGCATAAAAGGTGAGATCCCCGGCTCCCCAAAAAAGGAGCCGAGGCATTTGGTGTGGGTTATTTCTTCTCTTCTTCCTCTTCAGGAGCGTTGCCGATCAACGCTTCGGAGAGAAGAACGACGCCGGCTGTGGAGACAGCGTAGCGCAGCGCGTTTTTGACCACTTTCGCAGGATCGACGACGCCTGCCTTGAGCAGATCTTCGACTTTTTCCGACATTGCGTTGAACCCGAAATGGACTCCTTGCGCGAACACATCGCTTAAGACGACAGAGCTATCGAAACCTGTGTTGGAGACGATCTGCTTGAAGGGGGCTTCGCAGGCTTTAAAGACGATCTGGGCGCCGATCTCTTCGTCGCCGGAGAGCTTCAGAGCCGCTGATTTTGCGGCGCGGAGCAGAGCGCATCCGCCGCCGATGACGATCCCTTCTTCGATCGCCGCGCGGGTCGAGTTCAGGCTGTCTTCGAACATCTGTTTTTTCTGTTTCATTTCAGGTTCTGTCGCTGCACCGACGCGGATGACGGCAACCCCGCCGCTCAGCTTTGCTTTGCGCTCTTCTAGCTTCTCTTTGTCGTAAGAGCTTGTCGCGTTTGAGATTTCCCCTTCGATCTGCTTGATGCGCGCCTGGATCGCTTTTGGTGTGCCTTTTCCGCCGACAACTGTCGTCTTGTCTTTGTTGATAAGGATCTTTTCAGCAGAGCCTAGCATATCGACCGTCGCGTCTTTGAGAGCGGTCCCCGTTTCTTCGGAGACGAGCGTTCCGCCGGTGAGGACGGCCAGGTCTTCCAGAAGCGATTTGCGTCTGTCCCCAAAGCCGGGAGCCTTGACAGCGGCGACTTTGATCGTCCCGCGGAGTTTGTTGACGACAAGCGTGGAGAGGGCATCGCCTTCGATGTCTTCAGCGATGATCAGCAGTTCTGACGCGGTGGTCGCGATCGCCTGCAGGATGGGGAGGATCTCCTGGACGGAGGAGATTTTTTTATCGGTGATCAGTACTTTCGCATCGGTCATTTCGACGCTCATCGACTCTGCGTTCGTGCAAAAGTAGGCGCTCAAATAGCCGCGGTCGAATTGCATTCCCTCGACCATCTCAACCGAGGTTTCAGTCCCTTTGCCCTCTTCAATGGTGATGACGCCTTCCTTGCCGACTTTTTTCACTGCGTCGGCGATCATTTCCCCGATGGCTTTATTGCCGGAGGCGGACGCAATCGCGATGTTCTTGGTTTCGCTCTCATTTTTGATTGCGATCGCAGTTTTTTCCAGCTCCTGGACGATGGCATCGACGGCCTTGTCCATGCCGCGCTTCAGCGTAATCGGAGAGGCTCCTGAGGCGATGTTCCTGACGCCGTTTTGGACAAGCGCCCGGAGCAAAAGGATGCTCGATGTTGTTCCGTCGCCGCACTTTTCTTTCATTTTGCTGGCGACTTCTTTGCCGAGGGAGACTCCCATGTTGGCATACTGGTCTTTCAGCTCGATGTCTTTGACGATGCTGTTGCCGTCGTTGGTGATCGTAGGAGCGCCCCAGGAAGCCTGAAGGCCGACGTTGCGCCCTTTGGGCCCGAGCGTCACGCCGACGACGTCGGCGAGTTTGTCGATCCCTTCGCGAAGCTTGTTTCTTGCTTCTTCTTCAAAAATCAATTCCTTAGGTGTAGACATATTCATCATTCCTTTTTTGTTAATTCCGTAAGAATTTCATGCAGCCCGACCAGAGTCAGGTGCGGATCAATAAAATCAACAAGCTCCTTCAAGTCGTCGATGAACTCGACTTTGTCCGCGCACACGTTCGTATCGTCGATCCGCGTCGCGCCGCCGGTCGCGATGACTTTGACGGAACTTGGGGAGAGGGCAGTCATCTGCAGTTCCGCGATCATTCGTTCGATCGCTCCGAGCTGGCCATAGTAAATGCCCCCCTGCAGGTGGGTCTCGGTCGTCTTCGCAAGGGCCGATGAGGGCTTCTTGAAGGAGACGAGCGGAAGTTTGTCGGTGTAATCGGACAGCGCTTTGGCGCAAAGTCCGGCTCCAAGGTAGATCATGCCTCCCAAGTACCGTCCTTCTTTGGCGATGAAGTCGACGGTGATCGCCGTGCCGATATCGACGACGATGCAGTCATTGAGGGGAGCGCGGGCTAGCGCGCCATAGGCGTTTGCGATCCTGTCGTGGCCGAGTTGCTCGGGTTCATCGACATCGAGGATGAGCTTGAGCTTGGCGAAATCGAGAAATGTGTAAGGGATATTCTGCTGCTCAAGAGAATTTCTGATCGGCTCTTCTGCTTTGGAATTCACCGAAGAGACCAGGACGTTCTTAATCGGTTTGCCGCCGATGTGGCGCATCAGCTGGTCTTTTGGCATCGGATGCGACGCAAGGGCAAACTCGTCGACAAGAGTTTTGTCATTGAACAGACCTCCTTTGATGAGCGAATTGCCGATATCCAGAACGAGATCGAGTGTCATGAGGCTATCTCACTATTCGAAGATGAAGATTTTTGCAGGATTTTTTTCGCAAATTTTTGAGATGCTGCGTAGGGCATGCCTAAGCAAGCAACATCCCTAAAATTTGAGAAGAAAAGCGCGTTTGAAAGAATATGAGGCAGGCTCATCGTTTACATCCTCAGGCTGATATCGACAGCCGTCACCGAGTGGGTCAGGGCCCCGATTGAGATTCCATTCACGCCGGCAGCGGCATAGTCCCTCACATTGGAGAGGTTAATTCCGCCCGACGCTTCCAAATAGGCTTTTCCCTTTGCAATTTTAACAGCCTCTGCAACAAGCAGGGGGGCCATGTTGTCGAGCAGGATCAGATCGGCTTTTGCGTCGAGGGCCTCCTCAAGCATCTCCATATTTTCGACTTCCACTTCTATCCTGGCGTCCGGCTGCAGAATTCTCGCGCGGAGCACCGCTTCATAGACAGGATGAGCGGTCGATTCTTTGAGCAGCTTGAGGTGGTTGTTTTTGATCAGAAAGCGGTCTTCGAGATGGAAGCGGTGGTTCTTTCCTCCTCCGACAACGACAGCGTATTTTTGAATGGCCCGCAGTCCGGGCAGAGTTTTGCGCGTATCGAGAATGTCGCAGCTAAAGCCTTTCACAGCTTGAACGAATTCCGAGGTGAGATGGGCGATCCCGCTGGCGTGCTGCAAAATATTTAGCGCCGTGCGCTCGCCGGAAAGGATCGATCGGGCCTTGCCTTCGATAGAAGCCAGGACCATGCCATCTGCGCAGACTTCCCCGTCAGCAGCGTGAACTTGCCAGGAGAGAGTCTCATCGATTGCGCAGCAGATCATGGGGAGAAAACGGAGGCCGGCCACCCTGGAATTTTGTTTTATAACAAAGTCGGCGCGGGTCGTTTTTTCAGGAGAAATGCAAGCTTCTGAAGTGATATCGAATGCGGCGCGGTCTTCGGTGAGTGCAAGAAGAATGGTCCGGCGGACTTCCTGATCTAAACCCTCAATATTTGATTGCGCACGGTTCAAATGGTCCATGGATCATCACCTCTACGGGAGAGAAATTCACCACCAACTATAGGGAAAGAAAAGTTATTATGCAATCCGCAATCCCGATAGATTTAGCAAGCTGGCGTTTCGACTGCTAATCATTGGTGAAATGCTTATAAACTTCCCTTTTGGGGAGATGGCGCATCTGTGCGGCCATTTTGATCGCCTCCTGCTTGTTTAAATGCAGGTCTTTTTGAAGCATTTCGACCAGCTCCTGCAAGGAGAGGTGTTCGTAGGAGATCCGCTCGGCGGGAGGACTGAGGAGGAGAACCATTTCACCGCGCGGGGGATTTTTCTTAAAATGTTCCATCAGCTCTTCCGCTGTGCCGAATAGGCATTCCTCGTGGAGCTTGGTCAGCTCGCGCGCGACGGAAAGTTTTCTCTCGGGGCAGAGCTGAAGAAGAGCGGACAAGGTCTCTTCGATTCGGTGGGGAGTCTCATAGGCGATCGTTGTTCCTGTATAGAGGAGGGCCTGCGACAGGACAGTCTGCAGCTCTTTCTCTTTTTTGGGGAGAAAGCCGATGAACTGGAACGGAGCGGACGGCATCCCTGATAGGATGAGAGCGTCCACAATCGCGCAAGCGCCGGGCAGCGCGGTGACGGCGACACCCTCCAGGCGGCATCTAGCCACGATCTGCTCTCCCGGATCGGAGATGAGAGGGGTTCCTGCGTCGGAGATCAGGGCGATCATTTTTCCAGCCTTGAGATCGGCGATGACCGGATCTTCCTCCTGGGACTCATTGAATTTGTGAAAAGATTTAAGGGGAGCTGCAATTCCATAGTGTTCGAGCAGGCCGCGGCTGTGGCGCGTGTCTTCGCAAAGGATGTAATCGCATTTTTTTAAAATCTCGACGGCGCGGTAGGTAAAATCAGCGAGGTTGCCAATCGGCGTTGAAACGAGATAGAGCACTTAGGATACTTCAAGTTGGAGGTGGCACCCAGATTTGAACTGGGGAATGGAAGCTTTGCAGGCTTCTGCCTTACCACTTGGCTATGCCACCAATGAAGCAAAAAGTATGCTCTTTAGTCCCATATGTCGTCAATTTAAAAACAGAAAATCGCTCTTGAATAGCAGAAAATAATTTAGTTATCGATGCCCTCGATCCATTCCTTTCGATCTTTTCCAGGACTCTTTGAGGGTCTTGGAAAATTCACGAAAGGAATGGCATCAGGCATGCCTTATGGAAGAGCTATTGTGAATGCCGTAGGCATCGTGGACCCAATTGGGTTCGGAGTGAATGTCGCCCCCTGTAAGACAGCATTTTGCACACTGGTATACTGAACTTGGGGCTGGAGGAACTGGTATTTTGGAAAAACGGTATAGATGTTGCCGTTGTATTGGATTTGTAAAGGATTGCTGCTTGTTGATGAGATGTTCATCAGCGTAATACCCGATGAGGCAGAAGTAAACATGCCGGAAGTCCCTTGTCTATACCCAAAAGTACCGGTGAATGTGAAGGTGAGATTATACAAGCCCGGGTCGTCAAATACGCCTGTTGGAACCGCGGTGACGGGAGCTAACGTAATAATCGAATAGACGTTAGCAGATGTTGGCGTGGTGGCCGGAGGCGTGATGGCGCTGCTGAAGCCCAGGGTGTCATCGAAGTCATACGCATAACACAATCCCAGTGTAGGGAAGGGTGTTGTAAATGGGGGACTTGCAGGGAGGATCGCGTTTTGATGCAGAAGCTGGGCGTACAAATCGAATCCTGGCTGACTCATCGCCGCTGTGAAATTATTTGTGTAGTAATTGGGCGGGAGCTGGGTCGAAGTGCTATTGGGCAAGTGAGTGAGCAGATTAGCTTCGCTAAGCGGGGTAGCGGCAGAATCATAGAGACCTGGCACGCCTAATAGCCCGACTACAAAAGCGCTGCTAAAAAAGTCGGCTAAAACGCCGATGTCAACTGCTGGCGTCGCTCCGGTATTGGTCATCGGAGGCGTTCCAGAGAACATGTTTCCTATTGTCAGGGCTCCTTGGGTTAATGTGACTGTATAAGTCGGATGAGTCTGCCCTGTAAAAGTAAACACTGCCGAAGGGCCAGAGCCAGTCACAGTTCCTTTATAGACTTCTCCGGAACCGCCGCCAGCGTCTGTCTTGATGTAAAGCGACGTCACACCTGAATAAAAGTTATATATCGTATCGATATAATTGACGCCATTGCCGTTATTCGTCAGGTAGGTAGAAGGAAACACAGGTACCTGGTATTGCCCCAGCGGTTGAGGTATTGCTCCTCCATGCTTGGGAGCCATGACTCGCAGGTACGTTGTTGGCGAGGATGGGGAGTACGGGTTTGTATAGAATGGGAGAGCTAGATTCTTCCATGTACCGGATGCAGATGAAGCTGTCATTCCATTGACGACAGTGTTAATGAGAGTGTCTCTGGCGATGGAAAAGCCGGCCGGATTTGTAGAGGGATTTCCCACTCCTGCGATATAGGGGGTAACAACGCTCGGATTCATTGGATCGAAAGAGTAGAAGCCCAATTTAATCGAAAGCGCCAGGCTGTCGACCTGGGTCGTGTCGATGGTCGCCGTCCAATTAATATCGCCCGACATAGGAGGAACTGCAGGTTGGAACGTAATTTCGGCGAAGTCGTAAATCACATTATAATTGGGGTCATAGAATATATTGCCAATCGAAGGGCTGACAGAACCTGCGCTGGTTTGAATATAGAGAGGATTTCCAATTGAAAAATAGAGTCTGTCGCTGCTCGAGTAGGGGATATAGACCAAATAGTCATGAGCGCCCGTGGTCGATTTTGGAAGCGATGTAAGCGGATAGGAAAACTGATTGGATGCGGAAAAAGTGGTCGTTGTAATGGGGACGGTTGTCATGGCGCCTGGAAATGCTCCTGATAGCGTGAAGAACTGAGTATTGCTGTTCGGGAGGCCTAAGAAATAGACTTGATTGTCCGGTTGCCCGGTTTGATTCGAGATGACGAGGGGAAAATACATATCCACTGGCGCAGGCGGAACAGGCCCGGGAGGAGGTGGTGGCGGTGGTCCTGGAGGTGGAGGTGGGGGCGGCGGACCGGGAGGCGGCGGGGGAGTGGGAGAGGGTGGGGTTGGTGCGACTGAAATACAGGGAGAGGTCAACCCAGCGGAAGAGAGGTCTTGTTTTTCTTCGCATCCAAATTCATCGTAAAATCCCTCCAATCGGTCGCGAGAAAAAGTACCTGGGTCGGCATTGAGGAAGGTGGAAGAGAGGCAGGCAAGCTGCATGATCAAGCGTTTCATAGGAGATCCCCACATTTTGAGAAGACTTCAGGGTAAATTCTGGACTAAATTTCAAATTTTTTATAAATCTAACTTAGGACAACAAAAAGGTTCTAGTTAAATTTTTAACGTTGAGCATGAAATGAGAAAGTCTCTCGCCGTCGGTTGTTTACTTTCCCTCGTTTGCCTGCATCCAGTATTTGGATCTGCAGCGGAGCGATCCATTGAAAAGACTCGCTATTCAGCGACTGCTTTGGGGAAATCGAAGCATACTTTATCTCGAGAAATCCAGTACCAGGACGAAGCGTCCGATGACGAGGCTTTGTTTCAGGCAGACGACGAAATTGCCTTGAATGAGGATCGGTTGATGGTTCAAAACCAGCCCTCAGCCGGCGCTGCCCAAAAGCCTGCTATGGCTCAGACTTCTCCCATGCTAAACTCCCGCTTCCAGTTCGGCGGCAACTATACCTGGGTGAGCATCCATCCGCATGAGCACACTTCCTTCGAGGGCAGCCTGGGAGGCGCTCAAGCAATTTATGAGTACCGCCCACTTAACCGTTTTTATGGCGCTGCCAAACTGGCATGGCGGCAGGGGGAGACCCATGGTCCTGCTGGAGAGCGCTCATTATTGTACATCGACGCTCAGGAGAGACTTGGCTACACCTTTTCATTTTACAATGATGACCTGCTCCTGACGCTGTTCTCAGGACTTGGATACAGACATCTAGGGCAGAAGCTGGATCCCAAGCATGGGGATTCCATTAAATTCAGGTACAATGAAATTTATATTCCGGTCGGGGCGATCGCCGATTACGCTGTGAACAACTGGTTTGCCATTGGGCTTGGGTTCACATGGATGCCGCAGGTTTATCCGACAGTGAATATCGAGCCGTTAGAAGGCGCCCGCTGGATCATTGAGAACGAGCTGGCGAACTTTTATGTGGAAATGCCTTTTACTTTCACTCTGACAGACGATAAGCGCTGGTCGATCATCGTCAATCCGTTCTATGAGTATTGGAAGGATGGTCATACGACTGCCAAAACAAAACGCGGCGTGAAGCTCGGCCTTCCAGGAAACACGTATAATTTCGGTGGAGTCGACGTCAACTTCGCCTATTCTTTCTAAAGGGAAGTTTCTCGACTTCCCCTATTTTTTCGAGATCCGGCAAAAGCCATAAGCTGAGACGTCGAGCGCTGCATTGAACAGGCTCGACATGTTTTGGAAGGCGATCAACGCCGTCAATTCGACGATGGCGTCGTCATTAAAATGCAGTTTGAGTTCTTCGAAGATTTTATCATTCAATTTTTGCGAGGGCCTAGTGACTGCTGCAGCATATTGAAGGGCCGCTTTCTCTTTTTCGTCGAACAGCGGGCTGTCCTCAAAATTTTGCAGAGCTTCAATTTTACTTTCATTGCCGCCGCTTTGCAAGACGGCGTAGGCATTCATGTCGACGCAGAAGGCGCAGTGGTTCATTTGCGAGACTTTCACAGAGACCAGCGCCCTTAATTGAGGATCGAGAGGAGAGCTTTTGCGGCTGAGCGCCATGAATGTCCTTAAGAAATTGCGCATGACGCGGGGAGACCTTCCCCAAAGCAGCATCGGTTCGAGGGGAGAGCCATACTTCTTTTTCTGGAAGAAATAGAACAATCTTAAATACCAGGGGTACTCAAAGATTTTTTTCGGTGGAATTCTTGACATGGCGCACCTTTTTTAGAGATCAGTTTTATTCCTAAACAACTTCGAAATCTGGTTTTGGGCAACGCGAAAGCCTGTGGGATTCATACTTTAACTCGATATTGCAAATCAACGGCTCATTTATTAAAGTGAGATTGTTGCTTAACTCCATTGGCGCGTTAAAATTGTCCTTATTTGAAATTTGGGCTTTTCAGTTTCACTTCATCCCTCTTAGGGTAGGCTGCGAAACCGTGAATTCCCTACTCTCTGTGTTCATCAATTTTTCCGATCCAACCGGATATTGCAACAGTCTTAAAGTGTCCAGCGCCGATTAAAGGGAGGTAAGATGGCTGAGTTTGATTTTATACAAATTGCGAATTGGTTGGGTTCTGACCTCAAGGTTTCCGGAAAGGTGCGAGGCTTCAAACAGGACAGCAAAGGCGTTCTTCCAGGGGATCTGTTTTTTGCCCTTAAAGGAGAAAAGGTCGACGGCCATGCCTATTTAGAGGAAGTTGCTGCGAAAGGGGCTGTCGGGGCCGTGGTTTCCAGGGGATATAAAGGAGAGGAATATGGGCTGTCCCTCCTTAGAGTCGAGGATGTGCTCGCTTCGCTGCATCAGCTCGCCAAAACTGTTCACGGACTTCGCTCGGTTCGCATCGTCGGGGTGACCGGCTCTGTTGGAAAAACAACGACCAAAGAATTTATCGCGACTCTTTTAGAAGGCAAGTTCCGTGTCGGCAAGACTCCCGGCAATGCCAACTCGCAGGTCGGTGTCCCTTTGAGTATCTTGAATTCTGAAGGCAATGAAGAAGTGTTTGTTATGGAGATGGGGATGAGCCAGCCGCATGAGATTGAAAAGCTGATCGATATTGCCCCACCTGAAGTAGCGATTGTCACAAAAATTGCGCTGGCCCATGCCGCCTTCTTTCCCGATGGCTTGGAGGGGATCGCTGCTGCCAAAAATGAAATCCTGTCCCATCCTTCGACCCGATTAGGCATCCTCAATCACCAGGTCGCGCAATTTTCTTCGGCCCAGACTGGAAACTGTCTTAAAATGACCTATGGCCTGGAGGAAGAGACCGGCGATTGCGATTTTATGCTGTGCAGAGAGGGAGCTAACTATTATGCCAAAGAGAGGGAAGGGCGGACGTCTGCGTTCGAGCTCCCTTTTGCCGCAAGCCACCTTCGGGAAAATTTCATCGGCGCGGCAGCTGTCGCCAGAGCGATGGGGATGCAGTGGTCTGAAATCATCCCCCAGGCTAGCAAGCTCACCGTGTTCATGCGCCGTTTCGAAAGAATCGAGCGCGAAGGGATCGTTTTCATCAATGATTCCTATAACGCCAATGCGACGTCGATGAAAGCGGCACTGACCAACCTTCCTGAGCCGCGCGCGGGGGGCAAAAGGATTGCCGTGCTGGGCGCGATGAAAGAACTCGGGCTTTACACGGAACAGAGCCACCGCGATGTCGCCGCAATCGCCCTGGAGAATGTCGATCTTCTTCTTTGCCTGGGAGAAGAGTGCCAGACAATGGTGGATATTTTCGAAAAGGGAGAGAAGCCGGTCGAGCACTTCCTGGAGTTCGAGGCGATTAAACGTCGCGTATTTGAAGTTGCCCAAGAAGGGGATGTCGTTCTATTGAAGGGGTCCAATTCAAAAAAATTATGGCTTGTTTTAGAGGACTAGACCTTTGAAAATTATCGACGCCCATCTACACTTTTACGATTTCAAGGTAAACAGACACCTCTTTTTAGAAGAGACTGATCCCAATTTTGAGGGGCTGATAGGGGACTATTCAACGCTGCCCCGCAGTTATCTTCCCAAGGATTATCTTGAAGGCTGCAAAGGCTATCAGGTCGAGGGGGTTGTCTGGCATGAGTTCGTCTCAACCGATCCTTATAGAGAAGTCAAGTGGGCGCAGGAACTGTCGAAAAATTCGGGACTGCCGCAAGCGATGGTCGCCTCCGTTGAATTCCTTTCGCCGGACTTGGAAGGAAAACTTGAGTTTTATAGTTCTGTTCCCGGCGTTGCTTCCGTGCGGGAACACCTGCTCTGGCAAAGCGACAACCCATCCAAGAGGCTAGCCGCCGCCCCTGATTTATTGAAGAACGAAGCGTGGGTCAAGAAGCTCGAAATACTGGGAAAGTATCGATTCAAATGCGCGCTTGTGGTCTTTGCGAGCCAGCTCCCCGATCTTTATAAGGTCTTTCGCCGCTTCCCTGAAATCCAGTTCACCCTTCCCGTCATGGGATGGCCTGAGGATCTTTCGATTGAGGGCTTTGAAAGATGGAAGAAGGGGATCGGCCAGCTGGCCGAGTGTTCGAACTTCCATGTCGGGATCTCGGCGATCGAGTGTATTTTCGGAATGAGTTGGACTCTCGAGCAGGTCCGTCCCTGGATAGAAACGGCGATTGAAACGTTTGGCCCTGACCGCTGCATGTTCGGAAGCCATATGCCGATTTCAAGACTCTCCCGCAGTTTTCAGGATGTGTACGATGCCTACCGACGGATCACAACAACTTTTTCCCAGACTGAAAAAGAACAGCTCTTCTATCGGAATGCTGCCGACTGGTTTTCTCTTTCGATCTGAAATTGAAAGACTTGCATAAAGTTGTGCTTTTTGCTTTTGCAATTTTTCATTTCTCAGTAAGATTGCGTCAACTCTTCAACTCAACTCCACCAGACAACCGTGATTTTGCTGATTTATCAGTTTTTAACCAGTTCGCTGGGAATGAAAATCCCTTCTGCATTCATCTACTCGTCTACTCGCATGATGCTTGCGACGCTCACTTCGCTGCTCGTGACGATTTTTATTGGCCCCCGTTTTATCAAAAAGCTATATGAGCTCAAGACAGGCCAGTCGATACGGGTGGAAGAGTGTCCGCTGCTTGTGGAACTTCATCAGAAAAAAAAAGAGACTCCCACGATGGGGGGGATCCTCATTTTGTTTTCGATGCTCGTCTCTCTCTTTTTGTGGATGGACTGGAAAAGCAGTTTCACGTTGATCCTGCTCATCACAACGATCTGGCTGGGACTTCTTGGCGGATATGATGATTATCTAAAGCTGAGATTTAAAAATTCCAAGGGATTGAGCGCAAAAAAGAAATTTCTCCTGCAAAATTTGCTGGGACTTCTTGTAGCTGTGTATCTTTTCTGTCCGCCGGTGACCAAAGCCCTGAATGTCGGAAGCTGGTTTAAGCCCCCCGTTGCAAAAGAACAAATTTCTGTCGTTAAAAAGGACGATGGCAAGACCGAGTTTACAGGAACTTCGCTGACAACGCAGGCTTACATGAGCCGCTATTTCATTCCATTTTTGAAGGATCCTGTGGCTATATTAAAGGGCGCAGGCATTATTTTCGGCATCCTTTTTTCGATGTTTGTGATCACAGGGTCGTCCAATGGCGTCAATTTGACCGATGGACTCGACGGACTGGCCTCAGGCTGCCTTGTGATGGTGGCCGGAGTGCTCGGCCTTTTCGCCTTCCTGTCGAACAATCTTGAAATGTCCCGCTATCTCAACATCATCTACATCGATGAGAGCGGCGAGATTGCTGTCTATCTTTTTGCACTGATCGGAGCATGTCTTGGCTTTTTGTGGTACAATGGTTATCCCGCTCAAGTCTTCATGGGGGACACCGGCTCTCTTGCTTTAGGGGGGATCGTTGGGGTGAGCGCGGTGCTTCTTCGACGCGAGGTGCTCTTTGCCGTCGTCGGCGGAATTTTCGTCGCCGAGACTCTCTCCGTTATTTTGCAGGTCGGCAGTTACAAGCTGAGAAACAAGAAACGGATCTTTCTCTGTTCCCCCTTGCACCACCACTTCGAATATAAGGGCTGGCCGGAGACAAAGGTCGTTCTCCGATTTTGGATCATCAGTTTAATCCTCGCGATCTTCGGGATCGCCTCTCTGAAGTTTCAATAGCCTATGAAAAAAGTATCCATTGTATTAGGTCTGGGGATCAGCGGCACTGCGGCAGCGGAATTTCTTCTGAAGCAAAAAGCACTGGTTCTTGGGATCGACGGCAATCGAAGCCTATTAGAATCTAGCGATGAAATCCGGCGCCTGCAGTCTCTTGGACTCTTCGTTCAGCATGACAGCGATCCAATCGATTGGACCCAGGTTGATAAGCTGGTTGTGTCGCCTGGTATTTCTCCCAAACATCCGATTTATTCCGGCGCGAAAGAATCGGGCGTTCCGATTACGGGTGAAGCGGAACTTGCCTTGCCTTATTTTCAAAAGCCTCTTTTAGCTGTCACCGGCACCAACGGCAAAACGACCGTCACTCTCCTCGTCGAACATATTTTGAACTCGGCGGGAGTGAAAGCCAAAGCGCTCGGCAATGTCGGCACGCCGCTGTGCCATTATCTGATGTCGCAAGGGGAAGAGGAAGTTTTTGTTGTGGAGCTGAGTTCTTACCAACTGGAAACGATGCGCACTCCCGTTTTCGATGCCGCCGTCCTATTGAACATCACGCCTGATCATCTCGACCGGTATGAAGGGATGGAGGAGTACGCGCGGGCCAAGTGCCATTTGCAGCATTTGATGAAAGGGGCCAAGGCATTCTTTGTGCAGTCGCAAACAGCAGCCGAGTTCAGACATTTGCTCACGCTCGAAAATTATCAGACTTTTGGGATGGAAAAAGGGTCCGATTTGTGGAGCGATCAATCTCAGATTGTCTACCGCGAAAAGATTGAATGCTTATTGCCCATGGATTATAGAGAGAAGGGAAGGCATGACTGCGAAAATGCGCTCGCAGCCTGGGCTCTTTGCCGGGTGTTTGGCATCTCGAAAGAAAAATTTTGCCAGGCGCTTGCAACGTTTCGTAAGCCGCCGCACAGGATTGAGTTTGTGCGCGAGGTAGGCGGGGTCTCTTACTTTGATGATAGCAAAGGGACTAACATCGATGCGGTCGTGCAAGCGGTGAGAGCGATGAAAGGAAATGTGATCCTGATCGTGGGAGGTGTGGACAAGGGTGCGTCCTACCTTCCGTGGAAAGAACATTTTACCGGTAAAGTCAAGAAGATCATCGCTATCGGTGAAGCAGCGCCGAAGATTTATAGTGAATTGCACCCGTATTTTAACATTAAACTCGCTGACTCGCTTGCTTTAGCGGTGCAGACTGCTGCAAATGATGCAGAAAGAGGAGATTCCGTCCTCCTGTCGCCGGGATGCTCGAGCTTTGATATGTTCCGCGACTATGCTCACCGAGGTGAAGAGTTTCAGCGAACAGTACAGACTTTAGATTCAAGGAGAGGATCATGAGCCGAAGAGATACCATTATTGTCGCCGTGCTGATCAATGCCGGATTGCTCATTGTGCTATTTGCCAGTGCGCTTAAGTCAAATTCGCCCGGCGCTGAGTATGCTGCCGCACCGGTGCAGACGTTTCAGGAAACCCCTGATCTCGCATTCAAAAAAGAAGTTCCCGCTGTCCAAGGGGATGAAGTCGACCAGGCCCTCAGCCAATTTTCTCAGAGCACACTTGCTGCAGGCTCAGCCGTTCAGTCCCAGCCTCAGCTCCAGCAGCCGGCACCGATGATGCAGCCCGCCGCCGCTGCCGCTCCCTCTAATTTCGCCGATGATCTCAAAGCGATTGCAATTCCTGAAACTCCGGTTGCGCCTATCGCGCAGAATCCAACCGTACAAACCCTGACAGCCCCCGTCGCACCGCAAGCGACCACTGCACCTGCTTTTACTGAAGTGAAAGTAAAAAAAGGGGACGTCCTCGAAAAAATTGCCCGCCACAATCATTCGACCGTCGCTGAAATCATGAAGGCCAACAAGCTCACCAGCACCAACCTGCGCATCGGCCAAGTCCTCAAAATCCCAAACAAGTCGATAAAGAAGGCGGAGACCTCGACGATTTCTTACTCCTCTGCATCCGCTCAGACATCCGCTCCCGCAAATGACGGCGCCGGAAAATTCTACACCGTGAAGAAAGGGGACAGCCCTTGGACGATCGCTGTTAAAAACCACCTTAAAGTCGAAGATCTTCTCAAATTGAACAACATGAACGAAGATCAAGCACGCCGCCTGAAACCCGGCGATCAGATCCGCATCCAATAATCCTCATCTTCGGAGAGCGCGAATAGGCGCTCTCCATTGGAATCCTATGAACCGATACGCAATAGCCCTTCTGATATCGGTCGTCCTCCTATTTGCGCTGGGACTGACCATGATCTTCAACACGACCTCTGCCGAGGTGCTTGATCGCTTTTTGGACAGGAGCACGCACCACGCTCTGATCAAACAGCTTCTCTACGCTGTAGTCGGCGGCGTTGGAGCCGTCGGCGTATGGTTCATTGGTTATCAGAACCTGATCAAATTGAGCGGATCGGTCTTGATCGGGGCCACTGTTTTGCTTATTTTAGTCTTTCTGCCCGGGATCGGCCAGCAAATCAACGGCGCGCATCGCTGGATCAATGTCTTCGGCAACTCTTTTCAGCCCTCCGAGTTCGTCAAATTTCTGATCCCCCTTTACTTCATTCATATCATCTCAGACCGGAAGGATCCTCTCGAATTGCGCCCTTTTTTGGAGCTGCTTGCGAAGGTCTCCGTGCCTATCGGCCTGATCCTGATCGAGCCGGACAACGGGACGGTTGCCATCATCTTTTCGGCCCTGATCATCCTTTTCCTGCTCACTCGACAGAAATGGGTCTACTGGGCGCTTCCTCTTTGCGTGCTCCTGGCATGCGGCACGATCGTCGCATCCCAAATGCACCACGTTTCCGACAGGATCAAGGTCTACATGAATCCCGAGTACGACCTCAAAGGGAAAGGGCACCAGCCCTACCAGGCCAAGATTGCTGCCGGTTCGGGAAAACTCTTCGGCAAAGGTCTTGGGGAAAGTTTGCAGAAGCTGGAATATCTGCCGGAGGCCAGAAGCGACTACATCGCTGCAATTTTTGCTGAAGAGACGGGCTTTGTCGGCATGACGGGACTGATTTTGCTTTACATGGGCATTGGTTTTTGCGGATTTTCGATCGCCCAAAGGGCGCGCGACAATGACGGGTTTTACATTGCGACGATCTTCACGTTTTTGATCTGTTTTCAGGCATTTTTGAATTTAGGTGTTGTCTCCGGCCTGCTGCCAAGCAAAGGGACCAACCTTCCCTTTTTTAGCCAGGGAGGCTCTTCGCTTTTGGCCAACATGATGGCACTCTGCGTTCTGCTCAATATCGCCAAACAATCGGAGCGGGAGCATGTCAAAACCACATAAAAAGATCCTTTTTGCTGCAGGTGGAACGGGAGGGCATCTCTTTCCCGCACAGGCCCTTGCCGAACAACTGAAAAAGCAGAATCCCAAATACGAAATCCTGTTTGCCGGGGCCAACCTCAGTGGCAACGCTTATTTTGACAAGTCCAAATTTTCCTATCGCGACATCGCCAGTACGACTCCCTTTGGCGGCGGGTATCGCAAAGCGCTTAAGTCCGGGATGATCCTGCTCAAAGGGATCCTCCAAAGCCTCCGCCTTTTGTCCAGGGAAAAGCCCGATCTCATCGTAGGTTTCGGCAGTTTCCATACCTTTCCGATCCTCTGCGCCGCTGCCCTCAAAAAAGTTCCTCTCGTACTCTTCGAGTCCAATGCCATTCCGGGGAAAGTCGTCCGCCTGTTTTCCAGGAATGCTCTTTTCAGCGGAATCTATTTTTCCGAAGCGAAGAGCTATCTGAAAGGAGAGATCGTCGAAGTGGAAATCCCCTTGAGAAGCGCGCCTGCCAAGGGGCGGATGTCCAAGGAAGAAGCGCGGCTTCATTTCAACCTCGATCCCAGCACCCCCACTTTGCTTGTCTTCGGGGGATCCCAGGGCGCCAAGAGGATCAACCGCAAAGTCATCGAGATGCTTCCCCTGCTGAAAAGCGCCCAGATCCAGTTGATCCATTCGACAGGGTGCGAGGAGACTGCGGCTGAAGTTGCTCTTTTGTGCCAGACTTTGGGCCTGCGCTGTTCTGCCAAAAAATTCGAGCCGCAGATGGAGATTGCGTGGAGTGCTTCCGATATCGCCATCTGCAGATCCGGTGCGATCACCCTCTCCGAGCTTTTGCACCATGAGGTGCCCGGCATTTTAATCCCTTTCCCCGCCGCGGCCGATCAGCATCAGCTCAAGAACGCGCTGTTTATCGAGAAACAGGTCGGAGGGGCTGTCCACTTTGTCGAGCAAACTCTCACTCCCGAGCAGCTGGCGCAATCGCTATTGTCTTTGATTGCCCCCCAGTCGCCCCAAAGGACAAAAATGCAGGAAGCGATAAAACATTTTAAGGCGCAGCAGAAAAAAGCCGATTTAGGTAGGCTCATCAGTGAATTCCTCGACACTTGAGACAATCGTATGGAAAAAATGAACGAACAATACCACTTCATCGGCATCGGCGGGATCGGCATGAGCGCCCTTGCCAATATCCTCTTGCAAAAAGGCGTTAAGGTGTCGGGCAGCGACGTCTCTTCTTCCTATGTGACAGATCAGCTTCAGAAGAAAGGCGCGGAAATTTTCATCGGCCATTCCTCCGGCAATATCAAAGATCCTTCCGCGGTCATCTACAGTACGGCCGTCAAGGAGGAGAATCCCGAAGTGAAGCAGGCGCGGCTGCACGGCGTTCCATTTTTACACCGCTCAGAGCTCTTGCACCGTCTGATGCAGGGATATTCTCCCCTGCTCGTGACCGGCACGCACGGGAAGACGACGACTTCATCTCTGCTCGCCCATCTTCTTGTCGACGCAGGACTGGACCCGGCTTATGCTGTCGGCGGAATGATCAGCAGCCTAAACGCCAACGGCGGCTACGGCAAAGGGGACTATTTTGTCGCAGAAGCTGATGAGAGCGACGGTTCGTTCTTACACTATGTTCCTTTTGGAGCGATCGTTACCAATATCGACAACGATCACCTGGACTACTGGAAGACGCTGGAAAGCATGATCGAAGGGTTTGATAAGTTCATCAACTCCGTTCTCTCGCCGCAGCATCTTCTCTGGTGCGGAGACGATGAGATCCTCAGAGGCCTGAAGCCTAACGGATTCAGCTATGGATTCGATGATAAGAACGATCTGCACATTCAGAATTTCCGTCAGGACGGATGGAGGAACATCTTCGATATTTCCTTTGAAGGAGTCCAATATTCAGAAATTGAAATTCCGCTGGTCGGCGGACACAACGTGCTGAATGCAGCCGCGGTATTCGGATTGGGGATCAAAACCAATATCCCTGAGGAGAGGATCAGGAAAGCTTTCTCGAATTTCAAAGGCGTCAGCCGCAGAGCCGAGTTCAAAGGAGAGCGCGGAGGGATTGCCGTATTCGACGACTATGGACACCATCCTACAGAGATTTTTGCAACGCTGCGCGCCATCAAGCAGGCCATCGGGCATCGCAGGCTTGTCGCGGCGTTTCAGCCTCACCGCTATACCCGCACGCGGGACTGCCTGCATGAGTTCGGAGAAGCTTTCGAGCGCGCGGATCTATTGCTCTTAACCGACATTTATTCCGCAGGGGAAGCGCCGATCGAAGGGATCACGAATGAGGCCCTCCTCTTTGCCGTCAAAAGCGGCTCCGCTCTCGACGTCCGCCATGTGCCCAGGGAAAAACTCTCTGCGTACTTGGCGAGCCTTTTACAGCCGGACGATGTCCTCGTCACAATGGGAGCCGGCGATATCACCAAGGTGGGACCGGAAGTTCTCAAATTGATCAAAGCATGAAAAATAAGAAGAAGCCTGTTTACCTTCCGCTCACGCACGCTCTGGCCTGGATTGTAGGCTCGACGCTTCTTTTTAGCGGCGGCTCCTACTCTGCGATCAAACGCTATGTGAAAAACCGCCACCAGAATGTTTCAGATCCTCAATTTGCCATTCGATCGATCATTCAGACCGGCCCGCAAAAAGAAGCGCTCAAGACGGAATACCTCGCTGAACTGTTGGGCATTTCTTCCGACCGCCCCGTCAGCGCGAAGTTTTTCAGTCTCTCCCGCGCCAAAGAGCGGCTTCTGAACTCGCCTCTCATCTCCCACGCGGACGTGAAACTGATCAAGCCGGGCACGCTCTATATCGATTATACGATCAGGCAGCCGATCGCCTGGATGGAAGATTATGAGAATGTTGTCCTCGATAAAGAAGGATTTCTGTTTCCTTTCAGTCCGTTCTTCTCCCCTAAACACCTTCCTTCGATCTATCTTGGATTAGCCCCGTTTGGCATGCCTGCCATCGATCCCGAGCGGCCAACTGCGCAATGGGGGACCGCGCTGCAAGGCAAATACATCGAACTTGCCTTGAGCGTCCTCAACATCGTCACTGATTCTAAAGTCGCAGATCTCTTTTCAGTGAGGCGGATCGATGTCTCCAATGCCTTTGCAGAAAGCTATGGCACGCGGGAGATCGTCGTCATCACTGAAGACTTCATGGTTAAACATATCGACGGAAAAGATGTTCAGCTTTGCCTTCCCCGAATCCTCCGGCTAAGCACTAAAAATTACACTCAGGAACTCGGCAATTACCTCAAGCTCCGCGAGCAGATTTTAGAAGAAGAAAGAAAGATTTCTTCTCTTCCGGAAGGGTCGGGATCTGTCGTTCGCCTCAAAGAGAAGATCATCGATTTCCGAATTCAGAAACTGGCTTTCATCGAAGAGCAGAAGAACAAGGCTAATTCAAAGCTTTAATGAGGTTCCTCCTCTTTGCGAATCAAAGCAATTCTTGAAATCCAATCCGTTTAAATGATACTTTTTTCTCCTTTCAATCGAGGGAGTTCCAATGACGTCTGCAAAAACCGACACCGCATTGATCCTCTGGACTTGCGCGACCCTTGAGGAAGCGCGCCGCATCTGCCGCGAGCTGGTCGAGAAAAAGCTCGTCGCGTGCGCAAATATCATTCCGCATGTCGAATCGATCTATTTTTGGGAAGGGACTGTGGAAAGCGGAAACGAGGCCAAAGTCTTTCTGAAGACCCTCGACTCCCATTTCGAACATGTCAGGGACTACATTAAAGAGCATTGCTCCTACGACGTCCCTGAAGTGTCTAAGATCGCTATCGACGCGGGCAACCCCGACTACCTAAACTGGGTAGCCGGCATTGTAGGAAAAGAGCATACCCTACCCCTCTGAACGATTACGGCTAGCGCCGCATCGGTTCGCCTTCTGGCTGTAGGGCATGCAGGTTTGGGGGGAAAGGCGAAGGATATGACTGCGCCCTTCCCCCAAAGCCTGCCTGCCGCGTCCATCGGCAAATTTTTCCGGCTCCTCTCTTATATCCAGTCTTTGACAGCTTTATTGATCGCCCCGCTGATGTCGATTTCCGTTTCGGGATTATCGAGGATCTGCGAAAGCCCCTGTGCAATTGCGCTGGCGTTGATGTCGCGCATCTCCGGTGTGATCCTCTCAATGATCAGCGACAGGGATTGCTGGTACTGTCCTGTCAGCTCCTTCGATTGACCCGGGGCAGGGTTGATGCAAAGACGGTATTCCAGCTCTGTCGTTTGAAAGACGACCTTGGCCTTTGGGTTGTCGTTAGTCAGATCTGTCATTACTTGCTGCAGCGCTTCAGGCAAATCCTGTTTGCGCAGCCTGCCGCTGTTCAGGTCCTGTAGGATGTCGCTCAAGGCATCGACGGCTTTGCTCTCTTCCTTGTCGGAAAGGAAGTTTCCTCCGCTCATAGAAACTTCCGCCACGCGTTTGATCAGCGATAAAATTTTTCGTGTCGCATCGCTCTTTTGAGAACTTTCCGAAGAGGAAGGTTCGTTGCTGGCCATATACCAGGAGGAAATATACCATGAATAGAACTCTGTCACGTCATCGAAAAGCTGCTGGCCGCAGGGCTGACCCTGTCTTGCCAGATTGGTGCTGGATTGGGGCGTCCAGGGGGGAACAGGAGACTGGTAGCCGTTGCCGATAGGGTTGGATGACATGGATGTTCCCTCGATATTCTTATTTCTATAGGGAAGGGGATAAAGATGGAGGAATTGTCGTTTGACCGGGTGCCAGAGCAGCTTTTGCCAGGGCTTTTAAGGTTAAGTCCTGCTTAAACGAACTCAAGGTCAGCGCAATCGAATCCTCTTTGACAGTTGTCTGATCGTTTTTATCCCCTTGCCTATAGACCAACCCCTTAAGATTGCGGGTTGGGATAATTTAACAAGCTAATATTCAGTTTCTTGAAAGATTGATTCGAAACCTTCTTTGAAGCTCGAAATCACATTCCTTCTAAGGTTCATTTTATATAAAATTTAATTAAATTTAACTTAATTCTTCTCTATAAAAACGCGTGATTTTCAAAAGTTGTTATTAAGTAGGTAATTAAGGTGCTAATTTATTTTTTTAAATCCTGTCTATCAGGCGTAGGACGCTCCGTTAACTGTCTTTAAATATCACAAAGTAAGTGGTTTATATTTTAAACGAAGGGGGATTTGGAGAGACGGGCTTCCGAAATTGCCTTAAATATCCCAACCAGCATGATACATGGCATTTCCGGGGTGCTCAATCCTGAGGGCGTACGTAAAGCGCCTTAAGCACCTATCCTAATAGAATTTTACGCCGCTGTGGCTCAGCTGAAACCTAAGTTCAGAAGTTGTTTGGGTATAGTTTGGATATAGACTCAAATTCTTCCTAAGTGATAGATTCTTGTCCCAAATTGATCCCGCTGCTTTCTATTCTTGTTCTAGAGAGAATGCGGCATCAAAAATAGACTCCAACAACCCCCAACTTGTGAATTATGAAAGAGTTCATTGCTTATCTGATTAAAAATCTCGTCGATCAGCCCGATGCTGTTGAAGTCCAAATTTTCGATGGCCAGCAAGGCACTGTCGTAGAAGTTAAAGTTTCCGCAGACGATATCGCCAAAGTGGTCGGCAAACAAGGAAGAACAATCAAATCGCTTCGCACGATTGCGATGACTGTAGGCGCGCGTTTCGGCCGCAGAGTAAGATTGGAGCTTGTTCACTAATTTCTCTTGTCTCCGTAATGGTTTTGAAAAATTTTGATGTTTTAAAAAAATTACTATGCTAGTTTTTTTCTAAGAGACTAACTTCAACATGGGATTTTGAGATCAGGATCGTGCAGAGACGATTGAAGATCAAAAGACCTCATTTGCAGTAGGTCTCGAAACGTCAGATACAGGAGTTAGATGATCACTGGTTTGAGCATCGCCATTGAGCAAAATGGAGACAAGCGCATCTTACGTTTAGAAGGCAGGGTCGATGCCCAGACCCTGACTTCTTTGCAGAAAGAGATCGACTCCCTTTTCGAGAAGATGCATACCAAGATCCTTCTCGATTTCTCCAAAGTTGTCGCAGTCTCCGACGAAACTTTGCAATTCATTTACTCCGAGACAAAGAAATTCAAGGAAGTCAAAGGGAGATTGGGACTGAGCAGTATCAGCAGCAAAGTGATGAACACCATTAAAAACGCCGGCCTCGAACAGCTTCTTCTCATTTATCCGAATGAGCAGGAAGCGTTAAGGGCCATGGCTTGAATTGGAATCGAAGGAGACAGGCGTGGGATCAGGACTTACCTTCGAAGATAAAGAGCTGCAAATTCTCCTCACGCATTTCACCCTCCCTCAAAAACAGAAGCTGATCCCGCGCTCTAAGAAGAAAAAAATTATCATCCTCGCAGGTCCCACTGCGGTCGGCAAGAGTCAGCTTGCTCTTATCATCGCCAAGGCGATCGGGGGGGAGATCATTTCGGCAGACTCGATGCAGGTCTATCGGGGGATGGACATCGGGACTGCAAAGGCAAGCCTATCTGAACGGGAGATGGTCCATCACCATCTGATCGACTCAAGAGACCTCGATGAGACATTCAACGTCGTCGAATATTACCAGGAATCGTGCCAGGCGATCAAAGAGATCCTCGACAAGGGTGGCGTGCCCATTGTCGTGGGGGGCACCGGTTTCTATATCCATTCCCTAATCTATGGGCCTCCAAGCGGGCCTCCCTCAGATCCCAAGTTAAGAAAGATGCTTGAGGATGAGATGGACTCGAAGGGGACGCAGATCATGTTTGACAAGCTCAAGGAGCTCGATCCCGATTATGCCATGACGATTACACCGAATGACCGTCATAAAATCGTGCGTGCTTTGGAGATTATCGCAATTACCCGCAACAAAGTCTCCGAACTTCCCCCCGTTTCTTCCGATAATGTCGACAACTACGATTTCCGTTGCTGGTTTGCCTATATGCCCAAAGAGTCTCTCTACCCGCGCATTGAAATGCGCTGCGATAAGATGATCGCAGAGGGATTTCTCGATGAAGTGAAGCGGCTGGAAAAAGAGGGCCTCTCCAAAAATTCGACGGCCTCGCAGGCCATCGGCTACCGCCAATGCCTGGAATTTCTCAATTCTCCTCAAAGCCAGGAAGACTGGGACCATTTTGTACAAACGTTCAAGCAGGCCTCTCGCCGCTATGCCAAACGCCAGTTCACCTGGTTCCGCAAGGAGCCACTTTTCCGTTGGCTTAATATCGACAAGATGTCGATGGAGAACGCTGCGGAGATGATCATCCAAGACTATGAGCAGAGCTTTTAGTCAACTCCTTACCTTCTATATCTGAAATTTCACATCTGCCTGGGCTACCTTGCGGCAAACATCGAGAGAGGCGGATTCGCACGTAAAAAAAAATTGTTAGAAAGAAAGGGATGTTGTATCAATAGATTCTTTTGATTGAAATGAACAATTACCCTAGAGGGAGTCTATGAAAGACCTGATAAAAGCAAGCAAGGCTTTAATCCCCATGTCGCTCTTGAGTATTTCATGTGGATTTATAGGTGCGCCAAAAAAAGAGATGAAGCCGGAGACGGATTCCAACCAGAAAACGGTGCAGGAGGCCTACAATCCCCAGTACTACAGTCTGAAGAATCAGGAAAATGGCGGTTTTGTCACACTGGATTTCCTGTATTGGTATGCCCGCGAGTCAAACCTTGATATTGGAAGGGTGTGCGATTACATTCGACAACCCGTGTCTCCGCTGGATCAACCTCCCGGCGGCCCATTTGCAAATTCTCCCGTCGTGCGCGATCTGGCGCTCCCGACTAAACACTTTTATGTTGATGACGAGTGGTCTCCTGGCTTTCGAATTGGAGTAGGATGGAATACAAATCGCGATGGCTGGGATCTCTATGCCAATTGGACCTATTATCATAATGAAAGCAAAGAAACGGCTAAGCCAACTCCCATCCGAGCAGGGAACCCCAATGATCCGGCCTCAGGAATTGCACAAATCCGCGCTACCGGCTTTACGCAATTAGAGGACCCTTGGGCCAACGCTCTCACCAATTTGCCTTATTCTTTTGAGTTAGACCCTTCCGTCCCTGTAGATACGATCGGTTTTGGTTTCTTGACCTGCGTCACTAATCTCTCGGGGAAATGGACGCTTAACTTGAACGAGTTCGATTTAGAACTCGGTATGAAATACTGGGTGCGCAAGTCCTTTGCAATAAGACCCTACTTTGGTCTTCGGGGAGCCCTTACGCGTACCAGTTTCGTCGTGAAGGGTCGCAAAACAGAAGACAGAACGCTGCCTATTGCTCCAGGGATTACTCTTTTACCGGGCACGTATGACGTATTCAAGAACAGGTTTCAGAATGAATTCTGGGGCGTAGGGCTGCTGGGAGGTTTGCAGCCGGAGTTCCATATTACCCACAATATCATTCTTTACGGGAACCTGGGGGGAGCTCTTTTATGGGGCAAGTATAGCACCGAAAATAAATTCGATTTTGATCAGGATCTTCCCTTCCTGATTGGACAAACCCGCCTGGAACAGATATTAGATGCGGACCAGACTGAAAGAGATGATTTCAGCCGCATGCAAGGGATATTGGATCTGGACATAGGACTTCGCTGGGAACAACATTGGTGTAAAGATCGTTACAGCACAGCGCTGGATGTGGGCTGGGAGCACCATTACTGGTTTGATTTTGGCTTATATCACAGGTCGATCGGAATCAATGAACAGACCGTTTTTGCCGATCCCCAGTTTTCAGCTGGCGAGATACAAACATTTAATCAAACTTACACCAATTTAACGACCAACCTGGGCTTCGGGGGATTGGTTGTCCGCGCAAGATTCGATTTTTAAATAGCGCATTCCTTCATTTTACCAAAAAAAGCACCCTGATCAGGGGTGCTTTTTTCTTAATTCAAAGGCTTACCGATCAATAAAAGACATGTGCGTCTCATTGTACCGGGCTCCCGTGACAATCCCTGGTGGAAGAGAAGCATTCAGCTCTTCCATATCCGATCCTGACAAGGCAATCTTTGCCGCATCGATGTTCTCTTCAAGATATTTTCTTCTCTTCGTTCCGGGAATGGGAACAATATCATCCCCTTTGTGCAAGAGCCATGCGAGGGCGATCTGCGCAGGAGTTGCTTTCTTGCGCTCGGCCATCCTTTGAATGATCGCAACGACGCGTATATTGGCGTCGAAATTGCTTCCCTGGAGGCGTGGATCAATCCGGCGATAGTCTGTTTGAGGATAATCTTCAGCTCTAAGTGCGGTTCCGGTTAAAAAGCCTCTTCCAAGAGGACAAAAGGGGACGAGGCCGATACCCAGCTCGCGGAGCAGGGGGATGATGCGAGTTTCCAAATTGCGTTCCCAAAGAGAATACTCGCTCTGCAGAGCAGAGATGGGGTGGGTTTTATGGGCTCTTCGAATCGTGTCCTCTCCAGCTTCTGAAAGCCCCAGGAAGCGCACTTTTCCCTCTTCGACGAGTTCTCCCATCGCTCCGACTGCGTCTTCAATGGGAACGGCTGGATCGACGCGATGTTGATAGAGGAGGTCGATATGATCGGTTCCCAGTCTGCGCAAGGATTCGTCGACGACCTTTCGTATGTGCGAGGGTTGGCTTGTGATCCCCTGCATTTTGCCGTTAACGATTTTAAACCCAAATTTAGTTGCAATGATGACTTTTTCTCGTAGACCTTTCAACGCTTTCCCAAGAAGCTCTTCATTCGTATAGGGGCCATAGACTTCAGCGGTATCAAAAAAAGTGAGTCCAAGATCTATCGCTCGGTGAATTGTTGCAATGGACTCTATGTCGTTTGGGGCGCCATAAGACTGGCTCATTCCCATGCAGCCGAGGCCCAGTTCAGAGACTTCGAGGCCTTGCTGTCCTAATTTGCGCTTTCGTAACATCATGTTGCTCCTGGGATTGGCGATGAGAATAATTCAAATCTTGAGTTTCAGGCAAATCTGATCTAAGTCGGCAAAGAGGTGGACTCAAAAAAAATTTAAATCGAAATCGCCGGGCAGCTGCGATAAGGACTTAGACAGCTGGATTGGGAGTAAAAATAAATTTAATTCCAGCCTCTCCATTGGGTGAGGGGGGCTCAGGCTAGGGATGTTCGAGCTCGTGTTGTTCCGAAACGAATCCCAAGTTCTTCAAAAAACTTCACTAAAATACAAGGTTGCTTTACTATTTCCCGTTTACAGTTGCTAAAGGATGTTAGCTTTAGAACTATTTTCCAAATTCCCTCCCAAAGTCAGTGGCAAAATGAGCGAAAATAACGAGATGAGCGGCGAATCTGAAGATATCCTTAAAGACGAGTTCGTAGGTGAAATGAATGAGAGCGAAGCGCTCTCGCCTGAAGAAGAGACATTGGATCCCGCGGCCAGCGGCCCTGATGCTGATAAAGAGAAGGAGTCAGCAGGCGATAAAAAGGGGGTATCTTCATTATTCTCCGAATTTATTCGCCATTTTGAAGACGAGTCCAGCCCCGAGGGCAAAATCCGCCTGAGCATCGACTTTATGCGCGCTGCTCTTTCCAACAGCGGAACACCCCGCTTCAAGGACTTCTGGGAGGGGAGAAGGCTCTGTCTGCCCTTGTTCAAGCAGAATATCTCGCCTAAGGTCCGCTCTCAGCTTTGGAGCTCCTACATCGAGCTTTCAACGGAAGCTAAACGTTTGAAAGAGATCCTCGATGAGCAATCCGCTTTTGCTATCGAACAGATCGAGCTGGCGATCCAGGCTCTTGAGAGAGACCTCGAACATTACGACCTTCTGCTGTCCCAGTCGCAGGATGCATGGCTCCCTTACGAAAGCATCTCCCTCAAAGATAAAGAGGAAGTTTACAATGTGATGCAAAGAGAGCTGCTCCTGCTGAATACCCTGGCCGCCCGGGTCAATGCGATGCGGAAAGAGGTCGTCAAGACCGAGATGCGGATCCGCATCAAGAACAAGTTACTGGAGCGTCTCTCCCTTTGCGGAGACAAGATCTTCCCAAGACGCAAAGAGCTGATCAAGAAAGTCTCTCAAGAGTTCATGAACGATGTCGAGAGATTTATTCAGTCCCATTTCCAAGACGAGGAATTCCAGGGAGTGCCTCTTTATGCGCTGCGCGAAGAGATCAAACAGCTTCAGTCAATCGCTAAAGTACTCACTCTCAATACCCACGCCTTTACCGAGACCCGACTGAAGCTCAGCGGCTGCTGGGACAAGATAAAGAACCGGGAGAAGGAGCGCAAAAAAGAGACGCTGCAGAAGCGTCAGGCGTTCAAACAGAATTTCGATCTCATCATGGAGAAGATCAAACCTTTCTCCGAGGCTTGCCTAGCCGGGATTTCGATCGAGGAATGCAACAAACAGTCGGCTGAAATCCTTGATTTCATGATGACAGTCGAGCTTGGAAGAGATGAAGTGCGCGCTCTCAAAGATGAAATCCATAAAGCCAAGCGCGGACCTCTAGACAAAGCCAGAGAGCTGGAGCAGGAGCGCCAGAGAAAAGAGAAAGAAGTCGAAACGCTGCGTCGCGAGAAGATCAACTCCCTCAAGGAAGAGCTTAACACTCTGCTTTCCCAGGCTGCCGGTATCGATGTCGAAATACTCAGCTCGAAAAGAGAAGAGATCCAGAAGCAATTTGAAGAGATCACCCTTGCTAAAGCGGAAAAACAGATTGTCGACCGCCTCTTCAAACAGCTCAAGGATGAAATTGATGAGAAGAAAGAAAAAGCTCTCCTCATGCTCTCCGAAGATGATCTGAAGGCGCTCGATCAGCTTAAAACTGTCCTGGATGAGAGGAAATCACGCCGTCAGGAGATCAAGACGCAGCTGGAGCATTACCGCAAACTGCTCGGCGGATCAGGATTTGATTTTGAGAAGGCGATGATGTATCGTGAAATGATCGAGGCGGAAAAAGCGACCCTCGAAAAAATCAATGCCTCGATCGAAGAGATTGAAGACAAAATCGATCAGATCGAAGGCTAGCAAGAGCACCAGGAGGGGACCGTGAATTGGTCCCAGTTAACAGTTTTTGATCTGGATCGCACAATTGTTGCAGACAATTGCAGTTTGGATTTTTGCCGTTACCTCGTCGCTAAGAACGTCCTACCGTATTCGTCTCTCTTTTATTCCTTTTTCTACTATGTCAAGCACATCTTTTTCGGGATGAGCTTGACAGATCTGCATTCCAAGGTGTTCGACCATTTACTGCGCGGCAGATCTTTGGAGAGGCTTGAAGCTAACGTCGAGCCTTTTTTACAGGAATACCTCTATTCGCGTATCTATCCCCCCGTCATCGCTCAGCTCAGGCTTGCTCAGCATCTCGGGCATTACACTCTCATCCTTTCCAATTCCCCCAGCTTTTTAGTTGAGAAAATTGCCCTGCTCCTTGGGGTCAATGAATGGCGCGCGACCCAGTACGCCGTTGACAACGAGCGGAACTTGTGCCACATTGCCTCAATAATGCAAGGGGAGGATAAAGCGTCCTGCGTGAAGGAGATTGCCGGCAAATTCTCGATAGCGAAGGAAAAAATCACTGCCTACTCCGATAGCTTCCTCGATCTTCCTTTGTTGCTTGAGGCGGGAACGCCGATTGCAGTCAATCCGGATCGCAAGCTTCGCCGTTTTTCTCAGCAGCATCAATGGTCTATTTTGTAAGGTAATCCGATGAACCCTCGATTTAAAGCTCTCAGAGACATCCAAAAACGCCCGCCCGGAACCATCGACGTCAAAAAAGAAACAGCATTTGGACAGGACACGTTTAGCCGCGCTGTCATGGAGAAAATGCTTCCCAGGAACATCTGGGTCAATCTGAAAGAGGCGATCGATGGAAAGGCCAAGCTCAACCCGACGTTTGCTCAAGCGATCGCCGATGCGATGAAGGAATGGGCCATCAAAAATGGCGCGACCCATTTTTGCCACTGGTTTCAGCCCCTCACCGGTTCCGCGGCTGAAAAGCATGATGCCTTTATCGATTGGAACCGCAAGGGCGAGCTGATTGAAAAGTTCAGCGGCAACCAGCTGATGAGAGGGGAACCCGACGCATCTTCATTTCCTCATGGCGGCCTGCGCAGTACGGCGGCGGCTCGCGGCTATACTGCGTGGGATCCCACTGCATTTCCATTTTTGTGGGGGATCGGGTCGTCCAAAGTGCTTTGCATCCCTTCCATTTTTTTCTCATGGACGGGCAAGGCCCTCGACATGAAGATCCCTTTGATGCGCTCAGAGGACAAGCTTAATGCTGCGGCGATGCGTTTGCTCAACCTTCTGGAGATCGAAGCCGCCAGCGTCTATTCTACGCTTGGCTGCGAACAGGAGTACTTCCTGATCGATAAAGCCTATTTCAACCTCCGTCCAGATCTCATGCTGACTGGCCGCACACTCTGTGGAACCTCACCCGCCAAAGGACAGGAGCTCGAAGATCACTATTTCGGCACTATTAAAGAGCGGGTGAGTGCATTCACATTCGATTTGGAGCAACGGGCCTACGCGCTCGGGATCCCTCTTCGCACGCGTCACGCCGAGGTCGCTCCAGGACAGTTCGAGTTCGCCCCCATCTTTGAAAAGGCCTCAACGGCGATAGACCACAATATTATTCTAATGGAGCTCATGCGCCAGGTCGCCTCCCGCCATCAGCTCGCCTGCCTTCTGCATGAAAAACCTTTCGCCCGGATCAACGGTTCCGGCAAGCACTGCAACTGGTCGCTATCCACAGATACCGGCAGCAATCTCCTCGATCCCAATCAGCCCCAATTGCCGTTTTTGATCATGCTGACCGCAGTGATCAATGCCGTTTATCAGCATTCCGGACTTTTGAGAGCGTCCATCGCGACCCCCGGCAACGACCACCGCCTCGGAGGACATGAGGCGCCTCCCGCCATCATCTCGATCTTTCTGGGAGAGGCGTTGCATAAATGGGTGCGCAGCATCCAGGACGACAAGGCTCATCAGAGCAAAGCGGGCGAAATGCTGAATTTGGGCATCCCTCCCATTCCCGACATTCCACTTGATGAGACCGACCGCAACCGCACTTCCCCCTTTGCTTTCACCGGCAATAAATTCGAGTTCAGGGCTGTCGGGTCATCGCAGAATTGCGCAGTTCCTATCACCGTGCTCAACGTCATTGTGGCCGACAGCCTCAACCAGATCGTCGACGAGATTGAAAAAGAGGCGATGAAGAAAAAACCGATCAAGGATGTGGTCCTAAAGGCCGCACGGAAATTTTTGAAAGCCTCCAGCGACGTCCTCTTCACAGGCGACAACTACTCTTCATCCTGGCACAAAGAAGCCAGGAAGCGCAAACTTCCCATGATCGAGAAGTCTGCGCATGCCTTCGAAATGTTCCTGGAGCCTAAGAGCATTAAAGCTTTCGAGGGAGTGCTCTCGAAGAGCGAGCTCGAGTCGAGGGTGGAGATCATGGGTGAGAGATACTGTAAAACGATCAATATCGAAGCGCGCCTGCTGGCCGAGATGTTCCAGACGCAGATCCTGCCGGTCGCTCTCCAATACCAGAAAGAGGTGGCGGATAGCATCAGGGTCGTCAGCGAATCAGGACATGCCCTCTCAACTTCGCAGACAGCGATGATCAAGAAGATTGCCCAGCAGATTTCGCTTGCGATCGAACAGGTCCACCTTCTTGAAAAAGAAAGGCAGAAAGCAGGGCAGTTTCCTCTTTCAAAGAGCCTCCTGGCCTACAGCGACGTCGTCGCCCCGCAGGCTGCCGCAGCGAGGAAAACGATCGATGAGCTTGAAACGATCCTCGACGACCGTCTCTGGACGCTCCCAAAATATCGCGAGATGCTGCACATTCTATGAGTACAAAAAAGAAAGTCGGGATACTTGGAGGCAGCTTCGATCCGGTGCATTTAGGGCATCTGAACCTGGCTGTCTCGTTAAAAGAAGCCTGCAACCTCGATGAGGTGCTTTTTGTGCCGGCCGGACTTTCTCCCTTTAAAGAGAACGCCCCTCCCGCCGTTGCTGGAGAGCACCGGCTCGCGATGTTGAAACTGGCGATAGCCTCCATTGGGGGATTCCAAGTGATCGATTGGGAGCTGAACTCCAAAGGGCCGTCCTTTACGATTGATACTGTCCGGAAGCTCTCTGAAGACAAGACTCTGGACTTGCGCCTTCTTGTCGGAGAAGACCATTTTGCATCTTTCTATCGTTGGAAAGAAGCGGAAGAATTACTCCGCCTGGCCCCCCCGCTGGTCGGATCCCGCGGCGCAGAAGTTAAAGCAGGGGCGGGCACTCTGCTCAAAAAACTTGAGGAGGGTAGAGTCACGATCCCTCTCTTCGACATAAGCAGCACTGCAGTCAGAGAGCGGCTCTTGCAAAAAAAATTCTGCGGTCATTTGGTGCCGGCCGCAGTTCTGGACTATATTTCGCTCCATCGATTATATAGTCGAATATGACCACTCCCAATCCATTATTTTATTTGAACTCTATCGCCCAGGCCATCTTTGATAAGAAAGGGTTCAATATCCTGGCTCTCGACGTCCATGAAATTTCCAGCCTGACCGACTATGTCATCATAGCCGAGGGCAATATCGACAAGCATGTTGCGGCGATCGCCCAGGCCATTATCGACCAGCTTGAACAGTTGGGGCAAAAGCCTGTCTATGTCGAAGGAATGAAGGATGGGGACTGGGTCGTGATCGATTATTTGCATATTATGGTCCATCTCTTCATGCCAGGACTCCGTGACAAATATCAATTGGAGCAGCTCTGGAAGGAAGGGCATATCGTTGATCTTCAGATCGATGTGAATCCCAAAGACACGTCCGCCGCTGCGAATTCCAGCAGAAAGTAAATTATTTAGTACCGATTAAAGCTCAGTTGCGAAATTAATAGATTTAGTGTATCCTCGGATGCTCTACTTTTGAGGAGATTTATGAAAAAAAGACGCGTGGTAGTCACTGGAATGGGGGTTGTTTCCTGCTTTGGAACGGATGTAGATGAATTCTACAATCAGCTCCTCGCCGGGAAAAGCGGCATCGTTCCGATTGAAGAATTTCCTTGTCAAGACTTTCCCACTCGTTTTGCCGGAGTTGTCCGCAATTTCGATGTTGGCAACTACCTCGACAAGAAACAAGCCCGTCGGGTCGACCCCTTCATCCGCTACACTGCCGTCGCTGGTAAAAAAGCCCTTGAGCATGGGAACCTGACCGGCGAGGCTTTTGATAAGCTCGACAAGACTCGCTGCGGCGTCCTGATCGGATCTGGAATGGGCGGCATGAACGTTTTTTACGAAGGCGTCGAGACTCTTCTCTCAAAAGGATTCAAGCGGATCACCCCATTCTTCGTTCCTTTCATCATCACCAACATGGGCGGAGCGCTGCTAGCCATCGACATTGGCTTCATGGGCCCCAATTACTCGATCTCCACTGCCTGCGCGACAGCCAACTATTGCATTTACTCTGCGGCTGAGCATATCATGCGCGGCGAAGCGGACCTGATGCTCTGCGGCGGCACTGAATCGCCGATCAACCCGATCGGAGTTGCAGGATTCGTTGCATGCAAAGCCCTTTCCGAGCGCAACGATGATCCTCAAAAAGCTTCCCGTCCCTGGGACAAACAGCGCGAAGGTTTTGTCATGGGAGAAGGCGCAGGCGTACTCATGCTGGAAAGCCTGGAACATGCCCTGGCGCGCGGAGCCAACATCCTGGCTGAATACATGGGCGGCGGGATCACCTGCGACGCTCACCACATGACCGATCCACGCGCAGACGGCCTCGGCGTCGGCATCTGCATTGAAAACTCCATCAAGCAGGCCGGGATCGAAAAAGAACAGATTAATTACATCAACGCCCACGCGACCTCTACGCTTGCCGGCGATTTGTGCGAAGTCCGCGCAATCCGCCAGGTTTTCGGTCCACATGTTGAAAATATCAAAATGAATGCGACCAAGTCGATGATCGGCCACTGCCTCGGCGCAGCGGGCGGCATTGAAGCTATCGCTACGATCAAAGCGATCGAAACAGGCATGCTGCATCCGACGATCAACCTAGATGATCCGGAAGAGGAGATTGCCGGAATCGATGTCGTCCCGAACGTGGCCAAACCGCACAAAGTGACAGCTGCCCTTAGCAATTCGTTTGGCTTCGGCGGACACAACTCGACATTGATTTTTGCTCCGTATCATCCGTAACCTTTAGGTCTATTTCCATGATCAAAGTGGAATCGTTCGGCATCGTCCCTTTCGTCAATGAAAAGGGAACATGGAAAGTCCTGTTGATCTTGCACCGAGAAGGTAATCATTGGGGATTTCCGAAAGGAAAGGCCAATCCAAACGAGACCCCTTTAGAGTCTGCTACCCGCGAGCTCCTGGAAGAAACGGGACTTAAGGTCGCCTCTGTGCTGCGCAAAGACCCTCTGACCGAGCAGTACCAGTTCCGCCGTAAAAAACAGTTCATCGTTAAAACCGTTCAGTATTTTCCGGCCCTTGTCGAAGGGGACCTGAACTTGCAGGAAGAGGAGATTAGGGAAGCCAAGTGGGTGACGATCTCCGAAGCTCTCCAGCAGCTCACTTTTAGAGAAGCCCGCCACATTTTGCAGGAATTCATTCGCACGCTCAATCTACAAAAATCCTGAGCATCCATGTTCAAAAGCCTCGTCGACCTTTATACTTCCTGGAAAGAAAATCGCTTCCTCCAAGCGCGCAAGACTAAAACGCTGCCGATCGAGGTTTTTATCAGGCATTGCAATTACTCTTCCGTCAGCGCACACAAGACCCGCTTTGCCCATTTCAGCAAAGAGCGTTGCTTGAACAACCTTCTGTCCACTCTCAACGGTCAGCCTGAGGTCAGCGCCACATTCTTCCTCGACACGTTCCATCCCATGGAATCAGAGCATTTCCTGCGCAAACAAAGCAGCTATCCGATCATCGAGTTCAAAGCAGGGTCGGAATGCGCTTCCTTCCTCCATATGCTCGAGCATGTCTACAAACAGGATTTTACTGACGACACGATCATTTATTTCCTGGAAGACGACTACCTGCATCTTCCCCACTGGCCTCAAATCCTGCGCGAAGCTTTTACATTGCCCGGCGTCGACTACGCCACTCTCTATGACCACAAGGACAAATACTTTTTCCCCCAGTACGCAGATCTTAAGTCGAAGATCTTTCATACAGACAGCTGCCACTGGAGGACGACCCCTTCCACGACCAACACCTACGCCATGCTCTTCAAGACGCTTAAAAAGCACATCGACATCCACCGCTGCTATTCCCTCGGCCGCACAATCACTGCTGACCACGAAAAATTCTCCAAGCTCGCTGAAGAGGGGGCCGTGCTGATCTCCTCAATTCCCGGTTTTTCCACTCATTGCGAACCCTTATACGCCTCTGCTTGCACAGACTGGGAGAAGGTCCTTCTCGAACAAAGCGGCGCTCCAGCAAGCGCCTCTCTTGACGTTTGACCGCTATACAAGGCTGTTTGATGGCTGCCCCTTTGGATCGTTTTCGCTCTTTTGTTCAAAAGATCGTCCCTCTCATGACAGAAGAAGACATTAGGGCATTTTCTTCGAAAGCAAAAACCGCAGAATTTCATAAAGGGGATCTCTTTGTAAAAGAAGGTAATATTTGCCGGCGTTTACTCTTTATTCATCAGGGGCTTTTCCGGTACTACATTTTGCATGACGGCAACGACATCACAAAAGATTTCGCACTCGACTCGCAAAATCCTTTTTGCGTCTCCTATACGAGCTTTATGCTTCAAAACCCTTCCGAAATCTGGATAGAAGCATTGGAGCCAAGTCAAGTTTGGCTCTGGGATCAAGCGGATATACAGTCTCTTTTCAATGAGCATCCTTCCTGGATCCGTTTTGTCCTGGCGATGACCCAGCGTCTCTTCTACCGGAAAGAGCAAAAGGAGATTGAATTGCTTAAATGCTCAGCGGAAGAAAGGTACCTCCGCTTCTTAAGCTCTTTTCCCGGACTATCCCAACGGGTTCCCCAGTATCATATTGCGACCTATCTGGGCATCGCCCCGGAATCCCTATCCAGGATCCGTTCCAAGCTTGCCGGCAGCTCTTGATCTGGCATCCAACCCTATCCCCAGTGAACAGAGAAGAGTGATAAGCGCTGCAATGTAGACATTGGGAGGCAAGGATGAGAACGGTTCTACTCCATCTGGCCATGGCGATGTTCCTGGCATAAGCAGGCTGGGAAAAAAATTCCCCCAAAAAAGAAGGGGGGAGATCCCGGCGATCACGGTTGCGAGGCGGGTTCCCGAACCTTCATACCTGCCCCATAACAAATACAAGGCAACGGCATTGAGCATTGTGATCGAATACCATTGAATGGACCAATGGAAGCGCGCATGGGGGGCCCACATGGGGTTTGTCATATGGGTGCTGTTCAAATCCATCACCGTGGGAAGTAGGATGGTCACCGCTGCACAGAATGAAATTAATCGCTTAGCCCATTTTGATTGTTTCATCTCTATCCTCCTCTATTGCGAACAGGGGTTTTAATTGCCTAAATCGTTTGAAGATCAAGAAGTTGTTGAGTGAAAAGAGGACGCATGCTGCCGCAAGACCCTCCCACTCGTGAAAAAAGTGAAATGCAAATATGTTGAGCGAGACTGGTAGCTGCATCAGCAGTCCAAAAGCCACCCATCGGTTCAAGACGAAAAGAATTCCCGCGCCTGTCATGATGGTTGCGACGATGGGAAAGATGTATCCAGCCTGCCGAAGCGTATTAATATACTGAAGAGCAAAGCCCTGTTTTTCAGGTATCGGCAGAAAGGAAAAAAATCCGTTCAGCCCAAATAGAATCAATAGAATCCCATACGCTATCTGCACGATTCTTGCGAAGCTAATCTTCATGTTGCCTCCCTTGTATTAAGATACAAGATAACGGGAGCTTGAGATTAGCCTCATTGATCTATGTTAAGAAAGAAGGGGAAGCGGGGGGGGAGTTGGCTTAAATTTAAAATATTTATATGCGGTTCCGGTGCTTTCTCCTGCGAGAGTTTTGGTGAGGGGGGCCTAAATTGCTAACTTCTCTAAATTGCTTTTAAAAAAAATACCCAACCTTGTTAACCTAACCCTTTCAAGAATTGAATCCACTCTCTTAGAGGAGGTTTTTATGGCAATGAATTATTCCTATCTCGTCCGTGAGACCGCAGATGACCGCTCGTGGCTCAAAGAAGCCGCTGTGATATTAGGGGCGAGCATTATCATCGCCCTCTTTGCTCCCATTTCGATCCGTTTGCCTTTCACACCTGTACCTATCGCGACTCAAGCGCACGTTATCCTGCTGCTCTCTTGTCTTCTCGGCAGCAAGCGCGCATCGATGGCTGTGATGACTTATCTTTTCCAGGGAGCGATCGGCCTTCCGGTATTTGCCGGCGGAGCTGCAGGGATTGCGATCCTCGCAGGTCCAACAGGCGGATATCTTCTTGGCTATCTGGCAGCTGCATTTGTCACCGGATACATTGCGGAACGCACACTCGAGCGCACACCTTCCAAAGCCTTTGCTGCAATGGGAGTGGGGAACCTAGTCGTGTATCTCTTCGGACTCCCTTGGCTGGCCGGTTATATCGGATTGCAAAAGGCGGTTGTTCTGGGGATGCTCCCATTCCTAATCGGCGACATGCTGAAGCTCGTCATCGCAACAAAATCTCTGAAAGGGCTGCGCTTCTATAGCTAAACAGCACTTTCACTAGTTCAGATGAATATTAAACCCCGCTTCCAACGCGGGGTTTTTTATTGGCCGCAGTCCGCCCTCGCCTCTTCTGGCACCCATTCTCACTTTTTAGCTTTACTCCTTCTTTGAATAGTTGCTATAGACTCGTACAATGAACTCAAGGGTGCGGGATGGTCAGTTTTAAGCATTGGATAAGATCTCTGTCATTTTTACTTTTGCTCCTTGCGCAGGTCGGTGCGGCTGAATCTAATTTGACTGCCCCGCCCCCTAATCTCCCTGTCACCGTCTTGACCAAATGTTATCTTACGAAACTCTTCGCTATAAACGCTGCGCACGAGACTTTTGATGCAGAATTTTATTTGACTTTGCATTGGAAGGATCCTCGGTTGGTTTTTGATGGAGGGACCCAAGGGAATTCGCAGCTTTATCTGGAAGAAGCCGTGAAGGATAAGCTAAAAACAATCTGGTGGCCCCAACTTGAATATACAAACGCACAGACAATGCATATCAATAACCAGATTCTTGAAATTTATCCGGATGGATCGGTCGATTACCATATGTCGGTATTGGGAACTTTCAGCTCTCCGATGAATTTTTCAGATTTCCCTTTCGATACCCAAATTCTGAAAATTACGATCGATTCCTTCGTCTGGGACAAGAATGCTTTAGTTTTCGAGCAGATGCCTGGGCAGAAAGTCTTTAACTTTCTGGAAGAAAAAGTTCACAACGATCTGGAAATTAAATCGATCAGCGTGCGGACGGACAAGTTGATCCCGGGTGTGAGCTCCCGCGTCAGCGATTCTATAGATGAATACTCTTCCTATATCGTCTCGATTGAAGTTAAAAGGCGGTTCCATTTTCTGGTGTATCAGATTTTCATTCCTCTGTTCATCGTGTTGGGAATGTCTTATTCCCTCTTTTTTGGTTTCTCAGAGCCCTTTTTAGATCGAGTCATGATCTGCCTCTCCTGTCTACTAGTGTTTCTCGCTTCCAAGTTCACCCTCAACCTGGACCTGCCCAAGATTGGCTACATGACGATCGTCGATAAGGCGTTTTTGATTGCCTACATCTTCATCGCGTTAACGCTTGTGGAGACCGTTCTACAAAGAATGCTCCGCTACAAGAGCGACGAGCTCGGGAAAAAATTAGATGTTCGCGCACGATGGGCGATGCCTCTTATCATCGTGATCCTCGCTTACCTGATTTTTCGATTAGCTGAATGAGAGCAGCGCGTCCTCCCTTTCGTACAGAAGGGGAGGGGTGGCGCTGTGAGACGACTATGTGCGTTGTTTTTTAGAAGGTGAAAGAATGGAGCCCGAGATCACGTGAGAAACTCTATTTGTATCTCTAGACGGTGGAGTCTTAGAGACGACAGCGGGTTTCCCGGCTCCCATTAAAGAAGCTCCTTTATTCATCATAAAATTAGCGGTAGTGGTTTTTAGTTCCTGTAATTTTGCAGGTGGTTTGGAGACTTGCTGGGCCTCCGAGGTTGAAGCGGCTGAGGTTCCCTGTCCGACTTTCTTAACCATAAAATCCTCCTTGTTTCATAAGACAAAACTGGTCTTACGTTTTCGTGATTATAAAAAGGCTGGGATTTAGTGAAATAAATATTTTTGCCCAGGGATTGTTTCCTTCTCTTTCGATCTTTAATAACTCTTAACTTAAGAGCGTTAAGCTTTTTTGGGCTTAGGCGTAGACTTCCATGAGCGCTTTTTGGGAGTTTTTTGAGACTGGATCTGGGTGCGGAGCAGCTTGGCGATCTGCTCGATCGAATTATTGAAGGAAGTGGGGTTTGCTGAAGAAGATAGGACTTTAGTGTTTCTGTCCTTGAGCTTGACTTCCGTGCGCAGGAACTGAGCCATCTGTTCCAGCGCGACGGTAAAGGACCTTTCCTGGGTCTGACCTGCTTCAGTGGAGGGCTTTTTTGATCCTTGATCTTCTTTTTTCATGATGCGGATTTTTGTTAACTTAAATTTATTATTACATCTATTGTATTATTATGTCAAATTATTGGGTGTTTATTATTTAATAGTTTTTAATTATTAGTTATTTAAGTGTATAATTCGCAGTTCCCGCTGGCGCAGATTCTCAATTTATTTTAAAATGCACTATTCCGCACAGTTGTTTTAGATGTGTGTGTTTCTCCCTTTAAATTAGGTCGTCTATGTCGAAACAGAAACTGTTCGCCCTGGTACTCTACCCTGTGCTTTGGCTGGTCAAATTCCTCGTTTCCCTGCGCTATCGCATTGTCGTGAAGGGTCTGGACAAACTGACGCCCGATCAATTTAAGCGTCCCGGCGGGATCCTCTTCCTCCCTAACCACCCCGCAGAGATCGATCCGGTCATCATGGAGCTTGTCCTGTGGAGCAAATTCCGCCCTCGGCCGCTGGTTGTTGAGCATTTTTATCATCTGAAAGGGTTCAAGTTCTTCATGGACCTCGTTGGGGCGATGCCGCTGCCGACGATGGACGAAATGGCGAATAAATGGCGCGGCAAGAAGGTCGAAAAACAGTTCAACAATGTTGCGGCCGCCCTGAAAAATAAGGCGAATTTCCTCATCTATCCATCGGGCCGATTAAAGCTCACAGGCATGGAATTGCTGGGAGGGGCATCTTTTGTACATAAATTGATACAGACAGTCCCCGAGACCAACATAGTGCTGGTGAGGACGACCGGGCTGTGGGGGAGCAAGTTTTCCAGGGCTTTGACAGGTTCCTCTCCCGATTTTGGCAAGGTGCTCTTCGAATGCGCCAAAATCCTCTTGAAGAACGGGATTTTTTTCGCTCCCAAGCGGGAAGTCCTGGTCGAATTCGAGCTTCCTTCCAGTGATTTTCCCTATGCCGGAACGCGTCTTGAATTCAACAAGCACCTCGAGAACTGGTACAACCGCTATCCGGAAGCCGGCCCAGAGCCCCTCAAGCTGGTCACTTTCTCATTCTGGAAGCAGGAGCTGCCGAAAGTCCTCGTCTCGACAGGCCGCCCGCAGATGGCGGAAGAGCGCCCGGTCTCTAAAAAGATCCAGCAGGAAATAGTTGCCTTTTTGGCCAAACTTTGCGGACGGGCGGAGGACCAGATCGAGCGCACCATGCATCTTTCCCAGGATCTCGGCCTCGACTCTCTGGACGTCGTCCAGGTCTACGTTTTTCTCGACGAGCGCTACGGGGTCACCGATTTGCTTCCCGGCGATTTGCAGACCGTCGAAGATGTCCTCCAGTTTGCCTCAGGATATAAAAAAGAGAGGGAAGAGGAAGAGCCTTCCCAAGTCAAACACGAGTTTGTCTGGCCGCAAGAAAGTCGCTTGCCTCCCGAGATTCCTCCCGGTGAAACAGTGCAGGAAGTCTTCCTGCGCAGCGTCGATCGCAACAAAGGCAGCACGGCATGCCTGGATGCGATGTCGGGACCTTTGAGCTATTTCAAACTCAAGATCGGCGCTCTGGTCCTCTCTGAAAAATTTAAGAAACTCCCCGGAGATAACATCGGGATCATGCTTCCATCCACCTCGGGAGCCTATCTGATCATACTCAGCGTGCTCCTTGCCGGAAAAGTGCCCGTGATGCTGAATTGGACGGCCGGAGTCAAATCGCTAGACCATTCCGCAGACCTGACGAAACTCAAAGCGGTGATCACTTCTTCAAAATTTCTTGACCGATTGGAAAACGGCGACCTTGGAAATATCGAGCAAATGCTCCATTTTATTGAAGAGATTCGCGAAACTGTCTCGTTAAAGGACAAACTCCGCGCCATTCTTTTAAGTTACATGCGCGCAGATCCTCTGATAAAAAAGCTGGGCCTTTCTTCGATCAGCTCATCCGATCCGTGTGTGATCCTGTTCACCAGCGGCACAGAGGCGCTGCCCAAGGGAGTTCCCCTTTCTCATGCCAATATCCTCAGCAACCAGCGCTCAGCCATGAAAGCGGTGTCGATGCACGCCAATGATATTTTCTACGGGGTCCTGCCCCCGTTCCATTCCTTCGGCTTCTCTGCGACCGGACTCCTCCCGATTTTTGCCGGGGCGAGGATCTGCTATGCGCCCGATCCGACCGACAGCCACGGGATGGCAAGGGACATCGGACAGTGGAAGGCGACCCTCTTATGCTGCGCTCCCAGCTTCATCCGAGCGCTGTTTCGCGTCGCAAGCCCCGATCAGCTGCAATCGCTGCGCCTTGTGGTCTCTGGCGCAGAGAAGACCCCCCAGGAGCTGTTCGACTACGTCAGGGAGAATTTACCGCACGCGAGGCTTCTGGAAGGTTATGGAATCACCGAGTGCAGCCCCATTGTCACTCTCGATCGAGTCGAGGAGCCGCACCTTGGGGTCGGGAGAGCGATTCCCGGCGTTGAATTGATGATCCTGGACCTAGCGACCCTTCAACCTGTGGCCTTGGGCCAGGAAGGGGAGGTGTGCGTCGCCGGCCCAAACGTCTTCGACGGTTATTTGGGGAATCCTCGCGAGCCATTTATCTACCTGAAGGGCAAACGCTGGTATTTGTCGGGCGACCGCGGCTACCTGGATGAAAAAGGACACCTCATGCTGTCCGGAAGGCTGAAGCGCTTTGTCAAGATCGGCGGCGAGATGGTCAGCCTCGGCGGGCTCGAGGAGGAGCTTTTAAGGATGGCAAAACAGAAGCAGTGGGTCACAGGGAAAGAAGAAGGGCCTCCTTTGGCCGTGAGCGTACGCGAAAAAGAGAGCGACAAGCCGATGATTATCCTCTATACGACGTTCGCTATCTCCAAAGAGGATGTCAATGCAGCGCTGAAAGAATGCGGCTTTGGCAGACTCGTCAAGATCGCCGAGGTTCACAGCGTCGTGCAGATTCCCTTGACCGGCACTGGCAAAACACATTATCGTCTCCTGGACGAAATCCACATTTAATCGATTTATGACAAAACAGCGTTTAAAACTTTACAATACCGAATCGAAACAGAAAGAAGAGATCTTCCCGATCAACGGGCGGACCGTCCGTATGTACACATGCGGGCCCACCGTTTACAATTTTGCCCACATCGGAAACTTCCGCACCTATGTCTTCGAAGACCTCCTCCGCCGCACGATCAAATTTTTCGGCTTCTCTATCGAGCAGGCGATGAACCTCACCGATGTCGACGACAAGACGATCAAAGGCGCTCTCGACAAGAAGATTTCACTCGACGCGTTCACCCAGCCCTACAAAGACGCCTTTTTCGAAGACCTCAAAACTTTAGGCATCGAGAAGGTGGAGCATTACCCTCAGGCGACCGACTACATCCCGGAGATGATCACGATCATCCAAAAATTGCTCGACACCGGCGTGGCCTATCGCGGACACGATGAGAGCATTTATTTCGCCATCTCCAAATTCCCATCTTACGGGAGGCTCTCTCATCTGCACCTCAACGAACTGCAGGCCGGAGCCTCCAACCGCGTGGCGCTCGATGAGTACGACAAAGAGAACGTCTGCGATTTCGTCCTCTGGAAAGCCTACGATCCGCAGCGCGATGGAGAGATCTATTGGGAAAGTCCGTTCGGCAAAGGACGCCCCGGCTGGCACATCGAGTGCTCCGCCATGGCGATGAAGCTTCTCGGAGAGACCCTCGATATCCACGTCGGCGGCGTCGACAACATGTTTCCGCACCACGAGAACGAGATCGCCCAATCGGAAGCGTATTCCTGCCGCCATTTCGTCAAACACTGGCTTCACGCAGAACACTTGCTGGTCGACCATAAGAAGATGTCGAAAAGTCTCGGCAACTTCTACACTTTGCGCGATCTGATCAACAAAGGGTACACCGGGCGTCAGGTCCGCTATATGCTCCTTCAGACGCATTACCGCACGCAGCTCAATTTCACGTTCGCCGGATTGGACGGCACCAAGTCGACGCTGGAGCGCCTCTCCGACTTCATTCAGCGCCTTCAGGCAGTCCGAAGAGAAAAGATGGGCAGAGCGCTTGATCTCATCCTGGAAAAAGCCCTTCCCGACAATCCACAGAAGAAAGATGTCCGCGAGCGGATCCTCTTCGACGTGCAGGCGGACAAGAGGCGCGACATCCTCGACGCCGATCAAATCCGGCCCATGATCGAGCGCTGCCTGCATTCGATGCCTGAAAGGGGACAGGTCCTCGATAGAATTTTGACGGAGGTCAAAGCGGAAAAGGAGCGCACTGTCCTGAAGCCGATCCTGGAAAAAACGCTTCAGGGGCATCCCGAGACAAACAAGATTCTGTCCACCATCATTCACGATGTTCAGGATGAAAAAGAGACCGACATCCTCGATCCTTCCCTGATGAAACCGATCCTTCAAAAAGCGCTCAAAGAAGTCTCTCAGAAAACAAACATGGTCGAATCGATCCTGCATGATCTCAAAGTGAAAAAAGATCATGGTTTCATCCTCCCGTTGATCGATAAGACGATGGAGCAATTTACCGCGCAGCTGGCAGACGATCTCAACATCTCTGCCGCGCTGGCAGCCCTTTTCGACATGGTGCGCGAGGTCAACGGCCTTTGCGACCAGGGCAAGATCGGCATATCGGAAGCAGAAGATGTGCTCGACTTCCTGGCCAGGATCGATCAGGTATTGAACGTGCTTCCTCTCCAGCCTGAGGAAGAAGAGATCCCTGCGGAGCTTGTCACTGCACTCAAAAAAAGAGAAACCGCCCGCCTGGAGAAAAATTGGAAGATGGCCGATGAATGCCGGGACTTGATCCAGTCGCGCGGCTACCTCATCGAAGACACTCCCCAGGGCGCAAGATTGAAAAAAAGGACACTATGACTAAAAAAGGAACGACAAAAGACGAGCTATTTCTCCTCAAACTTCATGAGCTCGCAACTGAGCGCGGCGATGTCGGTGAAGCGATCTGCCGTTTTGAGATCGGCAGAGCGATCGGCCAGAATGACAAAGGCGCCAATGTGATCGCGCGCGACCTGGCGCAGGCCAACTTTGTCAAGAAAGGGGAAGGAGAATCGGTCTTTCTCACCAACAACGGACTGCGTTTGGTAGAGTCTCTAAGAGAGGATAACTGAAGGCGTATACCAGTCCGCGTTTTCAAGCTGGATCATCGCGGTGGTTACACAGGATTTTGTGTATTCCTTCCGTTGGATCCTTCCTTTTGTAAGGATCCCGATGATCCCTTCCGCGGACCCCAGTTTGGGGTTGCCGCTGATCCCTGCGCTGTTAGACGCCTGGTTCAAGTCCATTCCATCGTTCAAGACGTGCTGCAAGACCTTGGGAGGCACTTCAAAGCCGCAGGAAAGCCCCAGGTGGTAGTTCGACCCGTCATAGATGCAGCAGATGCAGGCCTCCAGATAACCGGTTTGTGCCCCAGGCGCTTCAAATAGTCCGCTCTCAATCCCAAAACTATAGTGACAACCTTCGCAGGATGTGAATGCATTCTTCGCGCGGTTCTTCGCGCCGCGGATGATCTCTTCCATGGACAGCGGCTGTTCAGAGATTTCAGAGGGGACCGAAACCGATCTGAATGCCGCATGGGCAAACTGAGGATAGTCCCTGACAACTTCTTCGACAGCCTGAACTTTGACGGGGTTGGTCGATCCAATTGCAATCAACATGAGTCTATCCCGAAATTAGAAAGTGGGGATTACTGAAAAAAGATTCAATAAGCATAGTTTTCAAATTTCGGGATAGGTTCATCATTCACCCGGGCGCATAATTGGGAAGTAAAGCACATCCCGGATCGAATGGACTTTGGTAAAGAGCATCACAAGTCTATCGACGCCGATGCCCAGCCCTCCGGCAGGAGGCAGACCCTGGCAGATCGACTCGATGAATTCTTCATCCAGAGGAGAGGCCTCTTCATCGCCGGCTGCGCGCTTGTGGGACTGCTCGACGAGCAGCTTGCGTTGCAGGACGGGATCGTTTAGCTCGGTATACGAGTTGCAGAACTCATTGCCGAGGATAAATGTTTCAAAACGCTCGACGAAGTGCTCTTTGCGCAGCTCGGGGTTGCGGTGGAGCTTGCATAAAGGCGTGGTTTCAATTGGATGGTCGATGATGTGGTGCGGCTCGATCAGGTGCTCTTCCGCAAACTCTTCGAAGAGCATCGCGATTAGAGCGCCGCGGGGAGCCTTGCCGACCTCTTTGGGATCGACGTTGCCGGTATCAATCAGGATTTTGCGCATGGCGTCGTCGGTCAAGTTGTCGACGTCGTGTTTGCCGTAGAGCTTGATGCTGTCTTTCATCGAGAGGCGCTTCCAGGGCGCTTTGACGTCGATTGTGGTCTCAGCGCCGTCCACGTCCGATTTGAAGGTGAGTTTTGTCGACCCGAACAGTTTCAGCGCGATCTCTTCGAAGAGGTTCTCGGTCAAAACCATCATGTCGTTGTAGTCATAATAAGCAGCGTACGCTTCCAGCTCCGTGAACTCGGGGTTATGGGTACGGTCGATCCCTTCGTTGCGGAATACTTTGCCGATTTCGAAAACCTTGAGAAGTCCGCCAACGAGCAGTTTCTTCAAGGGGATTTCCAAAGAGATGCGCAGGAACATTTCCTGCTCGAGGGCGTTGAGCTTTGTGATGAAGGGCTTCGCCTGGGCGCCGCCATAGACGTTCTGAAGGACAGGAGTTTCTACTTCCATGAAGCCGACTCTCTCAAAGTATTGGCGGATCAACTGGAGGATGCGGGAGCGCATCTGGAAGATGTGGACGACGTCGGGGCTTGCGATCAGATCGAGCCAGCGTTTGCGATAGCGCGTTCCCTTGTCAGCAAGGCCGCTGTGCTTGTCGGGAAGAGGAAGGAGGGTCTTGCAGAGGATGGTCACGCGTTTGGCGTAGACAGTCAGCTCGCCTTTTTGTGTGAGGAAAAGATTCCCTTCGACGCCGACGATGTCGCCGAGGTCGATCTTTTTCTCGATGAATTTGATCGCGGTCATCTCAGGGGTAGGCTGGAATCCTTCCACCTGGGTCAGGTCGCGGTTGATCATGATCTGGATCCGTCCCGTTTCATCCTGAAGATGGGCAAAAGCGTTTTTTCCCATCGCGCGGAAAAGGACCATCCTGCCGGCGACGCAGACCGACTCGGTCTTGCCTTCCGCCGCTTCTTCGCTGTGTCCGAGCGTTTTGCCTTCCCAGCGCTGCTGGAGTTCGTGAGGTGTCGCGCTTGGTGTGAACTTAGGAGGGTAGGGGTCGATCCCCAATGCCTGGATCTCTGCCAGTTTCTGGGAGCGGTTGATGAACTCTTCGTGCTTGTGGTATTCTGGCTCTGTCATGATGTTTTGTGATAAATTAAGTTTGAAAATGAGTTCCCATTTTAAGACCTTCCCATCAAATGCGCAAGCTGAAACAGGGGGGATTCATTAAAAACACCTTGGAAAAGTACTCATAGGGAAAATCGCTGCGTTGTCCTGCTTCGCCCACCCTCATGCAGGATTGTCTGCATCGGACTCCTGGCGCTTCTCTTCTAAATGAGTTTTTTTCAAGTTGTTTTACATGAAATCCTCCTTCTGCTGATTGCAATTCCTGATTTCAAAAATCCCCTGTGAAGTAATTCTGAGTGCTCCTATTCTTAAAAGTCCATTTTGAAATTTTTAGGTTGCAAATGGCGTTTCTAAAAAGAATTACCGGCTCCGAGGAAGTGATTGTTCCGATCGACAAAGGAGCAGCCGTTCCTGCTGGCAAAGAAGTTGCTGAGCAGGGAGCGGCGTTAGCTTACAACAGGGTAAAGAGGTGGATAGGTGAAACGGCCCCCTGCTATCTGACCTACGCGCTTCCGTCAGGATTTGCGCCAACGCGGATGATCCCTTATGAAGACCTCGGCGATCCGCGCGTTTTAGAAAAGCACCTTCTTCCGAAAAGCGCCCATGTCTATCCGACTTTTTCCCGAATTTTTGAAAACATCAGGGACATTGACGACCTGGATCATTGCGAGGTGCTCAGAGGCAGCAATCAGTTCCTCGTGTTCATCCATCCCCAGTGTCCAGGATATGTGATCAAGATGAAGTCCTTTTTCAAAAGAAATTCTTTCCATCGCCATTGCAAAAAGGCGCATCTCTATGGAGAGATGAAAGATGGGAATATTTATCGGGTCGTCATGGCGTCGAGGATGCGCCAGTGCATTCAGGAGATGAAACTCGACAGGCTGCATGTTCCCTACAAGTGGCTGTTTTCTTTAAGAGAAGACTCCAAGCTCGTCGATAGCGATTATGCAGTCATCGCCGCCAAAGAAGACCTGCTCTCTATCGATGAGACCCGAGAAATGATCAAGAGGATGCCCAAAGCGGAGGGGAAGATCCTTTTGCGGCAGCTTTTTCTCCTGCTGCTCATGACAGGATATCAAGACGCCAGGATCGACAACCTCTGTTTCAACAAAAGAGGGGAGCTGGTCATCCATGATGCGGAGCCGATCGGCAATGTCGATTTAAGCCGCCACGCCTCTCACGCCGCCCATCGCTTGGGGCATGTCCGCGAGGAAGAGATCGACTGCGCCCTTTATGGCATTAGAACTGCGATCTCTGAATCAGGTCTGCCCTTTGATCCGGCATTGCTGAATGAGGTGGCCTGTGAATTCCACATTAGAGCTGCGCAGGAGAAGAAAACGAATGCGATGCGAAGGAAGATGCTGGTCGCCATGACACTCTTTTTACACGCCGCCATGATCGCGAGTGTATTCTACATGAGCAGGCGCGCGCTTTCCTTTCGTGGAGATCACTAAAAGGGGCGGCATGTTCCCTTTGGGGCATAGGTTTGAGATCAGGAAATCCATGATGCGGGTTGTCTGAGTCTTAGTTCAGGGAGAACTCTTTTAAATGGACAAGGCTCATTAGTGCCAGGAAGTCCACTATTGGGTTGTTATCAAGGAAAAGCTGCTGCAGATGAGCTAGATGGGCCAGTACAAAGATATCTGTTATATGATTGTTTTCAAGGTAAAGAACCTCTAACTGTATGAGGTTCCTAAGCGAGGAGATGTCTTCAATCAGGTTGCTATCGAGAGAGAGCTCTTTGAGCTGGATGAGGTTCCCGAGCGCTGAAATATCCGATATCAGATTGTCGCTAAGGTAAAGAACCTTGAGTGAAACCAACCTCTCGAGTGCCGAGATGACGGCGATCCGGTTGTTTTCAAGAGAAAGCTCTTTGAGCCGTGAGAGCCCTCCCAGCTTTGAGATATCCGATATCATGTTGTCGTTAAGGTAAAGTATCTTAAGCATAACCAACTTCTCGATCCCCGAAATGTCCGCAATCTGGTTGTTTTCAAGAGAAAGATATTTTAGATGAACCAGGTTCTCTAGCGGCATGACGTCTGTTATCCTGTTACTATCAAGATAAAGCATCCGTAGACCAGCAAGTTGGCCTAAGGCTGTGATGTCTGTTATTTGGTTGTCGGTAAGAAAGACATCTCTTAGTTGCTCAAGGTTTCCGAGCGCAGTGACATCTGTTATCCGATTGCCTTCAAGAGATAGCCGCTGTAACTGGGCAAAAGTTCCAAGCAATGAGATGTCTTCTATCTGGTTGTTATCAACGAAAAGCTCCATGAGCTGAGAACATTTTGTGAGTTGCGGGGGAACAGCTTTTAATTGAAGGTTTGAAAGATGAACAGATACAACGGCATTGAGTTGATCGGCATTCGCGGGATCCTCAAACCAGGCTTTTATCTCAGCTAAGGTATGCGGTCGGGGATTTTCATTAAAATTAAACTCTCTTGATAGAGGAACCCAAATTTTTAAAAGGGCATCATCAGCTAGAGCCTGTTGGATTTTTTCAGGCTCTCCAAATTCATGCGATTTAAGGTGCGTAAGAACGCAAACGCGTGACCAATGCACTCCGTTAGTAGCAACTTCTTCGGGCGTCTTTCCTGTGGCAACAAAGCTCCCTATAAGATTCAATATATGGCTGGGTAGTTTTAAAAGGTCTTGATTCTCATCATTTTGACCTTGAATGCGATAAAGGTCTTCAGATGTTCTAATTACAGCTGTGCAATGTGAAATGGGCATATTTCAGTATTTTACGAATTCAATGATTCCAGAGGCATAAGCAGCAATTTAATTTGTACTAAAGGCGAGGATTGCCTGCCTATATCCTATTCATCGCGTCGACGAGCCGCAAGACGTTATCAAAGGCATGGTGCTCGCCCCACTTCGGGTCATCTGTCTCAGGGCGTCCCGCAAGCTCATCAACATGTTCGTAGACCCTGGTTTTTTCTTCCAGAGAGAGGCGATCAAACTTTGTGCTGAGAGCGCTCCTCAGTGCGTGATAGAAAACAGCTCTATCGTCAAAAGCATGGCGCTCTCCCCATTGAGGATCTTCAGACTCTGATTCAGATTCTTCGTAGACCATCTCATAAATCAGATTTTTATCCTCGGCGGGAAGCTCTGCAAATTTCTCTTGAACCCGTTCAAACTCGCTATTTCCCTGCGCAATGAATTGAACGAAGTGGGAAAGGGTTGATTCGCATTTGTAGTTACTGAACTCTGTGTTTCTGTTGATTAATGATTTTAGCTCGTCTGCGCTTGTGGTGTTTTTGGCTGGCTTTTTTTCATCAATGAACAATAACGGATTGCCGTCATGGAAAAGCCCGCGCAGCTCAGAGAGGTTCACGAGCGGCAGGATGTTTGTGATCAGGTTGTTTGGAAGAGAAAGCCACGTTAGCCGATTTAGTGCGGCAAGCGCTGAAATATCAGCGATCTGGTTGCGGCCTAGATGAAGCTCCCCCAGCTGAGCCAGGTTCCCGAGCGTCGAAATGTCAGCAATTTGGTTTCGATCAAGATAAAGCTCTACCAGCTGATCGAGGTTGCCAAGTGCTGAAATGTCAGCGATCCGGTTGTGATCTAGGCAAAGCCATTCTAGCTCGGAGAGGGTCCCGAGCGGCGCAATGTCCGATATCTTGTTGTGATCAAGGGAAAGCCGCCGAAGCTGGGAGAGGGTCCCGAGCGGCGAGATGTTCGATATCTTGTTGTGATCAAGGTAAAGACGCTGTAGCTGAGAGCATTTTGTGATTTGCGGGGGGATCGTTTTTAATTCATGATATGAAAGATTAAGTTCCCTAATGGCATTTAATTGATCGGCATTGGCCGCGTCCTCCAACCACGCTTTTATCTCGGCTAAGGTATGTGGAGGAGGATTTTCATCAAAATTAAGCTGGCTTGATAAAGAGGCCCACATTTTTAGAAGGGAGTCATCTTCAACTTGCTGCTGGATTTTTTGTGCCACCCCCCATTCATGCGATGTGAGATGCGTAAGAACGCAAACTCGCGACAATGCGACGCTATTTGCAGCCGCCTCTAGCGGTGTATTGCCACTGGCCACCAAGTCCCCAATGAGCTCTAATATATGGCTTGGCACTTTTAAAAGGTCTTGACCCGCTGCGTCTTGCTCTCGAGTGCGATAGGGATCATCCTGCGTTGTTCTGATGGCTGGGCAGTGTGAAATCGGCATCATTTACCTTCTTGTTGTCCAAGGCCTTTAATTGCGGCCTTATGTTAATGGTTTACATCGTTTTAAGTGGATTATTTTCATAGGAGAGCTCTACAGACAGAGAGAGGTTCTTAAGAGCCGTGAAGTCTGAGATCGGGTTGTAGTCCAGGGATAATCTCTCGAGCTTGCCCAGATTCCCAATGGCTGAAATGTCTGAGATGAGGTTGTCATCAAGATGAAGCTCTTCTAGCTGGGAGAGCTGCCCCAGTGCTGCAATATCTGTTATCTGGTTGTCGTCCAGGAAAAGCTCCCTTAGCTGACCGCATTTTGTGATTTGCGGGGGAATGGCTTTTAATTTTAGATCTGAAAGATCAAGAACTGTGATGGCATTCAATTGACCAGTATGGGCCGGGTTATCGAACCATTCTTTAATTTCGCCTAAGGTCTTTGGACGAGGAGTTCCATTAAAATTAACCCTTTTTGATAGAGGGCGCCAAATTTTTAAAAGGGCGTCATCTTCAAGGTTCTGCTGGATTTTTTGTTCCATTCCCGATTCATGCGAGATGAGATGCGTAAGAACACAGACTTGCGAGAATCTCACGCTATTTGTAGCCGTCTCTAGCGGGGAGTTACCACTGGCTACAAAGTTCCAAATCAGTTCTAAAATATGGCTAGGCACTTTTAAAAGGTCTTGACCAGCAGCGTCTTGATCCCGGGTGCGATAGGGATCTTCCTGTGTTGTTCTGATGGCGGAGCAGTGTCCAATTGGCATTTTTACCTGTTGTTGATTTTTTTTGGCATGTGTTTAGCAAAGGCCGTTAATTTGCGGGTTTACAAGCATTTGCCGCTCTGTTCATCGCGTCTACTAGCCGCAAGACGTTCTCAAAGGCATGGCGCTTTCCCCATTTTGGGTCTTGGGTAGCAGGGCGCCCTGAAAGTTCGTAAATGTGTCCGTAGACGATGTTTTTTTCATTTTGTGAAAGACCTTCAAATTTTGCGCTGATCGCTCTTCTGATCGCGTAATAGAATACGGCTCTATCGTCAAAAACATGATGTTCCCTCCATTGGGGATCTGTAGATTCTGAACCCGATAATTCGTAAACCATCTCACAAATCAGATTCTTATCCTGCTGATCGAGCTCTGCAAATTTTTGCTCCATTTGCTCGTGCTCGATATTTGGTTGGGCAATGAACTGAATGAATTTTGAAAGATTTGACTCAGATGGATAGGAATTAAATGCATCCTGTTTTTTTAAAAATTTTTTCAGTTCTTTAATATCTTGAGGGGTTCTTTCAGCGTCTTTTTCGTAAATAAACAATAATGGATTTTCAACAATCGAAATCGTTGTCAGATCCTCTTTGTTCGCAAGCCCTGAAATGTCCGTTATCTGGTTGTTACCAAGGTGGAGCATGCTTAGCTGAGAGAGGTTTCCGATGGGGGAGATATCTGTTATTTGGTTGTGAGGAAGGTGAAGCCACGATAGCTGGGTAAGGTTTCCGAGCGCCGAAACATCAGCTATCCGGTTGTTGTCAAGAAACAGTTTTATTAGCCCAGAGAGGTTCCCGAGCGCCGAGATGTCTGATATCCGGTTGTTAGAAAGGTAGAGAGTTCCTAGCTGGGTAAGGCTCTCAAGCGCTGAGATGTCTGTAATCTCGTTGTATGAAAGGGAAAGGTACTGTAGCAGGGCCAGTTTCCTGAGCGCAGAGATATCAGTTATTCGGTTGATAGAAAGGTAGAGAGTTCCTAGCTGGGTAAGGCTCTCAAGCGCTGGGATGTCCGTTATCTGGTTGTTAGATAGGTAAAGATGCTGTAGCTGAGCCAGTTGCCTGAGCGCCGAGATATCGGTTATCCGGTTGTTAGAAAGGTAGAGATTTACTAGCTGGGTACATCTTGTAATTTCAGGAGGGATCGCTTTTAACCCAAGATTTTCAAGATTAAGCTCTCTAATCGCATTTAATTGTTCGGCATTGGCCGGATCATCAAACCAGGCTTTAATCTCGGCTAAGGTTTGAGGACGGGGATTTTCATTGAAATTTAACTGTCTTGATAGACGACCCCAAATTTTTAAAAGAGCGTCGTTTTCAAGAGCCTGCTGAACTCTTTGCGCCTGTCCATATTGATGGAATGAGACATGCGTATAAACACAAACTCGTGACCATAGCACGCCGTTTGTCGCAGCTTCTAGGGGAGTGTTTCCTGTGGCTACAAAGTTCCCGATACGCCCTATTACATTTGGAGGCA
>JAFEGH010000004.1 GCA_018240065.1 Verrucomicrobiota bacterium
AGAGCCTGCATAGGTCTTAAACTCTCCGCTGGCCCTTCCATGCACGATGCCGACATCGCTGTCCGCAAACGAGAAACCGCCTGTGACCGCCCAGTGCTTTTTAAACTGGTAGTCGATGGCCGTTGTAAATCCACGGAAGTTCTCTTTGTAGCCATTGTTCTCTCCCTCTCCGCGCTGATGGGCATGCTCATAGAAAGGGGCGAGCCAGACGCGCCAGGGTTTCTGATCCGGGCACGACTCGACTCTTTGCTCAAAGAGATGCGCCGAGAAGTTTTGGCGGATCCGCTCTGCGACGTTCTCCTGCGCAAAGGCGATGTTGTTGAAATTCGCAGGCTGCATCTGGTTGAAGGAGTCTTGCCACTGGGACATTTGTTGCACGTTCAAGATGTTGATGACCGGGATTAGATCAGGTTCTGGGTTGTTTAACAAAGTGTTGAAGCACTTGGCGACAGCGCCGGCATTGCCCTTGGCAAAGAAATTGACCATCGATTGTAAAATAAGCATCACGTCCGTTGGATCGTATTGCACGGCAAAACTAAAGCGCGGGAAGGGATTGACAAGAGTGAAGTTTCCGGAGCCCACAAGAGGCATCGTCGAGGTGATGATCGTGTAGCTGGAAAGGGGAGAGGTCAGTCCCACCGCACCCAGATTCAGCGTAGCTCCCGGACTGATCGTCACAACTCCTGTCGCTGCGATCACATCGGATGCTGTGTTGCTTAGTTCGACGAGATAGCTAGAGCCGGTGTTGAATGAGAATGCTCCGGTATTGATGGTGCCGATCGAGTTGCCAGGAGATACGGTGCCGTCCAGAATGACTGTGCCAAGAGTCCCTGTTCCTGTCAGCAAGGCTCCGTTTCCGATGTGGGTCGTCGAAGCGGCTGCAAAGGATCCTGTTGCTGGAACATTCAAGGTTCCAGCGATGACATCAAATGTGTCGCTGAAAGTGCTAGTTCCGCTTGTTGTGAATGTGCCATTGTTTTGTTTGATTAAATGTCCGCTGCCGCCAATGCCCCCTGCAAATGTTGTTGAGTTGGAAGTTCCGAAGGTTAGTGTTTTCCCGGCTCCGAGGATTGCGCTGCTGCCAGAGGCGCCAGTCAGATCGTCGATTGCAAAGCTGTTTTCGACATCAAAAGTGGCGCTGTTATTAACAGTGACATTTCCGGTAATGCTGCCTGTTACCTCGAGGATGCCAGCATCGATCGTTGTTCCTCCGGTATACCCATTTGCTCCTGAAAAAATTGTAGTTCCCGTTCCTTGTTTTGTGACAGCGCCGCTGCCGCTGATGAGTCCTGCAAATGTTGTTGAGTTGGAAGTTCCAAAGGTCAGTGTTTTCCCCGCTCCAAGGATGGCGCTGCTGCCAGAGGGGCCTGTCAGATCGCCGATTGTAAAGCTGTTTTCGGCATCAAATGTGGCGCCGTTATTCACAGTAACATTTCCCGTAATGCTGCCTGTTACCTCAAGAATGCCGGCAGAGATCGTCGTGCCGCCGGTGTAGCCGTTTGTTCCAGAAAAAATTGCGGTTCCGGTTCCTTGTTTTATCAAAGCCCCGCTGCCGCTGATGAGTCCTGCAAATGTTGTTGAGTTGGAAGTCCCGAAGGTCAGTGTTTTCCCCGCTCCAAGGATTGCGCTGCTGCCAGAGAAGCCTGTCAGATCGTCGATTGTAAAGCTGTTTTCGACATCAAAAGTGGCGCCGTTATTAACAGCGACATTTCCCGTAATGCTCCCTGTTACCTCGAGAATGCCAGCAGAGATCGTGGTCCCTCCGGTATAGCCGTTTGTTCCAGAAAAAATTGTAGTTCCGCTTCCTTGTTTGATCAAAGACCCGCTGCCGCTAATGTCTCCTGCAAATGTTGTTGAGTTGGAAGTCCCGAAGGTCAGTGTTTTCCCGGTTCCAAGGATGGTGCTGCTGGTGGTGGAAGCGCTTGTCAGATCGCCGATTGTAAAGCTGTTTTCGACATCAAAAGTGGCGCTGTTATTAACAGTGACATTTCCTGTAATGCTTCCTGTTACCTCGAGAATGCCAGCAGAGATCGTCGTGCCGCCGGTATAGCCGTTTGTTCCAGAAAAAATTGCAGTTCCCGTTCCTTGTTTTGTCACTGTGCCGCTGCCATTGATACTGCCGGCAAATGAAACTGAAAGTGTATTGGTGCCAAAAAGTAGATCTTTCGATCCAAGCACGATTGACCCAAGCGATGTGCCGCTTAAATCTTTTACAGTAGCTCCGCTTGTGGTCTGACTGATATCGAAAGTTCCCTGGGTAATCGCTAGGCCTGATGAAGTGTTTATTGCCCCGCTTCCTGAAAGGGCTAGTACGCCATCATTAATTGTTGTCAGGCCAGTATACGTAGCAGGACCTGAAATTGTCAGAGTGCCAGGCCCATACTTGATCAATGCGCGACTTGGGGAAATTCCATTGCTCAAAATAGCCGTATCCGGTGTCGAATCGTTCTTTGCTAAACCGAACTGGAGCTGAGTGGCAGTTGAGAAATTGCTTGTCACATCGTACATCAACCAGGCTCCTCTTCCGTAGGCGCTGGCAAGGAGGGTATCGCTTTTGTCATTATAGGTGAGTTGATTGACCATGGTATTTGGGACGCCAAGGCCAAAGAGGCGGTAGTTCGATAAGTTACCAGCGTTATCGCTATCAGCGACAGCAATTGAACTGAGGGTCCCGTTATTGCTAAGCCCCCCGACAAAAAGGGCGTTAACTCCATTATTCGACAGGAATTCAAGTGAAAGGATGTGGGAATTTGTACCCGTCAAATTAGCCGGGAGGTTGGTCGTAATATCAGTAAAGCTTGTTCCGGTATTTGTGGTTGCCCATAATTTCTCTAGTCCGTCGATTGCAAAAAAGCGATTAACTGTCCGCGTATCGAACATGACAGAGACTAACGCAGCCCCTGGATAATTGTTAACGGCTGCAAGATTAGTTGTGCTTGCATCTTGGGTGAGCCACAACGGCTTTCCTGTAGGGGGAACGGGAATCAAAAAGGATAATCCAACAAGAAGAGCGTTGGTTTTGTCTTGAGTTCCATATGCCATGGTCCCAATGTATGAATTAGAAGAAAGTGCACTAGCTCTTGGCGTTAAGGAAAAGGTGGTGGAACTCAGATCATCTGTAAAAGTCGAGACCGCGTATTGGGGAGTGGGACTAATCGTAGAGCCGCCGATAGCAATTAGGGTTGGGTCTATTCGATTGAGCACTAATAAGCTTGAGAAATTCGAGTCCGTGCCCGGATCTTGCCCAGGAGAAAAATGGAGGAATACTGGGGAGCCCACAGTTCCTCCTGAATTGGTAATCCGATTCAAATTCGCCAAACTCTGTACAGAGGAATAATAATAGCTACTTGTTCCACTTGTCTTGTCATTGACAGCCGCATTGACGCCATCACCTGTACTCCGCAGAGTTGTGAACAAGGGGTTTTGAGGACTGTTTTGTATACAGATTCCTGTATCCTGACCGGCGCTGATGATAATATTATTGTTGGCGTCATAGACATTGGAGTAGTTTTGCATTAGGGACAGGTTTCCATTGATGGTTTTCCAAGCGCCGCTGGAAGGAGGAATGGTCTTGAGAGATATTCCAGAGTCATCGGACACAAGGAGGTTGCCTGCGCCATCGAATGCAAATGACCGCACGTCGGGATGGCAATAAGTGCCTCCAGCCCCTGCAATAAAGGATGTGGCCATGTTGATTGGCAGAGTAGAGTCAAAGCTGTAGGCAGCTAATGGATAACCATTTGTGGGATCGTTGTCATACGTTCCTGCAACATAGATAATATTGGGGTTTGTCGGATCGATTGCTAATGTAGAGTTGACTACAGCTTGGCCCTGCGGAGTAAAATTGATCGTTGCTGTAGCCAAGTCGAATACTTGAGTCCAATTAACTCCATTATCTCCTGACCAAAAAACGCCTGTGACTTCGTCGCTAGCTAAATCGGCGACAAGAACTGCCAGAGTGTTGCTTGGCCCGCGGACGACTTTAAGCACAGTTTGACTTGTGCTTTGGATGAGGCCGTTGCTTTGAGCTGCGGTAAAAATCGCTGTCCACGTGGCTCCGGTATCAGTGCTCGCAAAAACGGCTGTTTGATTTTTGGTAGTTGGATCAGTCACCGCAGCCCATAGATTGCTCGGGTTTGTTGCAGGATTAAAATCACCAATGAGTGAAGTCACAGGAGATGTGGCTGCTTCCCCCGGAAAGGTCAATTTAGTAAATGTGGTCCCTCCATTGGTGCTTCGGAAGAGTCCAAAGTTACTGCCAAATACAGTAGGGTCTGTGGGTTCGAAAGCGGCAGCCAGAAGGGTGCTGCCTCGAGCGATTACGGCCGGTATGCTTTGAACTAGGGAAGTGTTTCCGGCAACTCCATTCCATGTATCACCACCGTCAGTGGAATAGTAAATTCCTATTGTTGGACCTCCTCTGAAAAAATCTGCAAAGCCGCCAACGGCGCCATTGCTTGTCACTCCCGTGCCTGCAATGAGGGTTTTTGAAGTTAGATCGGTTGGGTCAAATGCGATAGAGGAAATGGAGAGGGAGTTTTTATTGTCGGTCAGCGGGGTCCAGGTTGATCCAAAATTTGTTGTTCGCCAGATGCCTCCATTACATGCTCCGATAAAGAGTGTATTCGAATCACTTGGCGAGACAGCAATGGGCACTATGGTCCCTACATCTGTATTTCCAGGGCCATAGAAGGCATCGATGCTAGGTCCCGGTCCTTGAGAAATGAACGTCTGAGAGGCTGGGAAAATAGGGCCGGGGATGAAAGAGAGAGACAACGTCGCGTAGATAAGTCTTAGCTTCATAAGCACCCAATTTTAAAATAGACTGACGGATATTTTAAAATAAGAATTAACATAGTTTGGAATTGAAAGGCAAGGAGCTCGACCACTTTTTTGGGAAGCGGGATTGAATCTGGAATTACTTTCAGGGAAGAGTTCTAATCCTGAGTGGAAACGGGATGAGCGGTGGCCTTTCTGATCTGCCAGAGCTCGACGAAGGCAAGCATTCCGAACAGGATGAAGATGCCGTAAAAATAAGTTGGGAATGTGATGTCGAGCGTCAGCCCGATCAGCACGAGGAATTGAAGGGCGGTCGTCACTTTTCCCCAGCGGATCGCTGTGAATTTGTAACTTTCCCAATACCCTGAAATACTTAAGTAGAGTCCGAAGAGGCAGAGGAAGAAGTCGCGCGAGATCATGGCGCAGCCTTCCCACAGCTCCATCCTTCCTTCAGAGAACAGAACGCAGAGGGTGAACAGGACGAAAAACTTGTCCATCGCCGGATCGAGGATAGCTCCAAAGCGTGTGACCGATTGGCGGCGGCGCGCGAGATATCCGTCGATGCTGTCCGTGAGCATCGCCAGCACGATCGCGACAATACGCAGCGTCGTGTTTTCGATTAAAAACAGAAACGCCAGCGGGGCTCTGAGAAAGGACAAACTGTTAGATAAACTTAGCATTGCCATTGTGACTTTTGTCAGACGTTCAAACTAATTTGTTGATACCTTTGTCGACCGGGTCTTTTTTCTACTTTTATACCAAATGAACCCAATTACCGTCACACTGAAAGCTGCAAAAACCACCAGATTGAAAGTCTTCAGATAGTGCCAGACGGTGTCGAAATTCTGTCCCAGAGTAAAGAAGAGGTAGAAACAGACGCTGCTCCATAGGGTGCAGGCAACCGCGTCCATGAGAATAAATTTGCCGAAATGCACTTTGCTCACGCCGGACGACATGAAGATGCAGTTGCGGACCCCGAAAGGGATGAACCGCCCGATGACCAGCGTCCAAAGGCCGTACTTGTCATAGAAACCCTTGATCTTCGAGAGACGCTCCGGGCTGATCAGCTTTCCAAAAAATTTTGTCTTGGCCAGGGTGGAGCCGAGAAGTCTGCCCAGCCAGTAGGCGCACATAGCGGAAAGGTAACAGCCGATCAGAACGCTTCCATACAAAAGCCAGGTATTCTCGGGGACGATCGTCGCAGCCAATATGGCAGCGGCCAAAATGAGAACGTCCGCGCTAAGAGGGATATTAAAACCCGCTAAAATGATCGCGATAAAAATATACCAATGAGCATTGTGGGCGTGATGAGAAATAATTTCAGTCAACTGTTCCATAGTACCATTTATATCACATGATACCATTTAAGAGACAATAATCCTGCCCTCTAACCTGCCCTCTAACGAGAATCCTGCGCTCTAACGAGGCGGCTTGATGAGAATATTAAGTTTAAAATAGACTGCGGTTTTGAGGATTTTAGTATGAAGTTGAGAAATTTTAAGAGTGTGTCCAAACCCTCTGTCGTTAAACGGATTGCGCTGATCTTCTCTGTATTGATCGGTATCGTCCTGGCTATCGCCGCCTGGGGTAAGTTTTTTTATCCTGCCGAATTCGTCAAAACCCTCGATCAGTGGGTCAGCTTATTTGAGGTCGCATTCCTGGTGGCGATTATAATTTTTAGAAAGCATTGGGGCCTGTGGCTTTTCGCGGCGGTCATCTTTGGCGGCTGGAGCGGGTATGCGATATATTGGTGCTGTCTGCAGCTCCCTTGCAACTGCATGGGGGCCATGCTCGACATTCCGACGCCTCTTTCGATCGCTGTGGATATTTTCTTTTGCGCAGCAAGCCTTTTCCTGGCGTTTCTCCAGGGGGCCAAACGCTCCTGGATCTACTTTAGCGTCCTTTCCTGCTTCATGGCAGGACTTGTTGGCTATGCCTTCGCAGACTGGGTCTATCAGAACGTCGTCGTCCGGATGTGACTATTTGATTGTTGATTCTGCCATCGTTGGCTGAAGGGCTGCCTGAGGCTCTTCATCGGGATCTTTGAGGGTCTCCTGATGAGAGACGAGGGCGTTGAACTGTTTGCCCAGCGCGCGCACGGCGACCATCCATCCTGCAATTGCAAACAGCAGTAGGAACGCGACGTAAGGCGTGCTGAGGGCGACAGTGCCGAAGCACATGAGCAAGCTCTGGTGCATCACGGAGCCGCCGGACTTGCCTAAACGGGAACCGACGCCGTCGATGGCGGCCTTGCCTTTCAGTTTGCACTCTTTGCTAAGCGGGATGAAGGCCAATTCCTTCGTCGCATCGAAAAGGGTGTACTTGGAAGCTCGGGCAAGACAGTTTTGAAGCGAGCCGAAAAAGACGCACAGGACAAGCGGCGTCGTTCCGAACATCGTGGCAAACGCTGCAAAACTGGAGTCCTTGAAAAAGAAGAAGAAGAAGAAGGCGATGCCGGTGGTGAGGAGGATCAGCGGAGAGATCATGGCGCTCGCCGTCCAGCTGAATTTACGGATGACCGTTCCGGAGATAAATACGCTCGTCACAGTGGCGATGATGCCGATCCATGTCAGGACCTGGCCCATATAGGCGTTGAAGTCAGAAGGGTTTGGATAGAGCTGCTTCACCTGGTCTTTCCAGACGACTTCGACCAGGTTGATCGCGATGTTGTATGTCACGACGATGACGGCGATGCATATCAGATATTTGGATTTGGCGAGGTAAGCAAAGTTTTTGCGGAGCCCCATTTTGACTTCAGGCCCGGTGTTCTCGGCATGATAGGAAGGAGAGTTGTAGCCAAATCCTTTTGAATGGATGTAGCGGAAGAGGAACATGCACGCAACGCCCGCCAAGACGAGTACGCTGCTCAGAAGAAAGATCGTCTGGTCCCAGGCGTTCGCGCCAAAGGGGAGGCTCGGATTGAAGGTGTTCTGGGACATCGATGTAGCGACAGATCCAGCGAAAATGCCTGACAGGTTGATGCTGATCCCCAGGAGGCCGTAATAGCGTTTGGCGTCGTTGACCGATGTCACGTCGTTGGCAAATCCCCACAAGAGCACCGTCATGATGATCGTGCTCCACATCTCCGACATGATATAGAACAGTGTAAAGGTCCAGTTGCGGAACATCGCGATGAACCCCTGGAATCCCTGCGGAAGCATCTCCTGGATCTTATCGCAGAAAGAGTGCGGGTGCAGCGCATCCTGGAAGGGGTAGAGGAAGAACATGAAGACGAGGAAGAAGGCGATGAAAATGCTCATCATCACATAAAATATTTTTTCCCTAGAGACGCGGTTGGACACGCGGGTGAAAATAAAGGTGAACAGAAATGCCATCGGGACGATCGCCCATACTTTCAAGAACGGCAGGGCCTCAGCGCCCGACGAGGGGGCTGTGACGACGAGGGCGTCCTTGGTGGCGCGCAAAAGACTGTAGTTGAATCCGACGAGAAAGAAGATCAGGAGAAGAGGGACGAACTTTGTCAGTTCGTGGCGATAGATTGGCCAGAGGTAAGCCCGAATCCTACTAAAACCCGCCGTAGAGGACATATCTTGCCTGGGTTACATGGAGAACAGGAATAGTTGAAATAGGACCCGGAAAAGCGAACCGCCGTTCCTTATCTCTTATTCCGTCACCCCAAATGTCTCAAAAGATGGCCTTATTATAACGGTTTTACCTTATTTGACAACGATTAACCGGCGCGGATTTGAAAAGTAAAAATACGAATTTATGGAGAGGGGTATAATAATTTGAAATTGACAGCTAAAATTTAAATCTAAGCGATTCTTTTCCGGTTTAAAGTTGTTTTTTTGATAAATATTTAGTTTATTGATTGTCAGTCAGCGCGTCGATACCGGGAAGATGGCCGAATTCAATATATTCCAATGAAGCTCCGCCGCCTGTGGAGACATGGGAAAATTTTGAGGCAAGGCCGAGCTTGTTGATCGCAGAGACCGAGTCTCCTCCTCCAACCACAGTCGTTGCCCGGAGTGAAGCTAAGGTCTTTGCAATCCCTTCGGTCCCTTTGGAAAAGCGGGACATTTCAAAGACCCCCGGAGGCCCGTTCCAAAAAACAGTCCCGGCTTCCTGGAGCGCATCCTTCCATTCATCCAGAGTCTGTCCGCCGATGTCCATTCCCTGCCACCCATCCGGAATTCCTGTGGAGGCCTCGATGGTTTGAACGTTGGCGTCGTTACTGAATGCGTCGGCGATCACTAGGTCTTTAGGGAGCCAAAAGGAAACTTTCTTACGGGCGCATTCTTCCATGAACTCGAGCGCCACCGGGATTTGATCGTCCTCATGGAGGGAGTTCCCGATCTTGATCCCCTTGGCTTTGTAAAAAGTAAATGACATGCCGCCGCCGATAAAGATGCCGTCGGCCTTCGAGATCAAGGATTTCAGCACGCCCATTTTGGTGGATATTTTCGAGCCGCCGATGATGGCGTAGAAGGGGCGTTTGGGATTGACGACAATCTCTCCCAGAAACTGGATCTCTTTTTGAAGCAGCAGCCCTGCGGCGGATTTTCCAGGAAAATACGCGGCAATCGCTGCTGTCGACGCATGGCTGCGATGGGCCGTTCCAAAGGCATCGTTCACATAGACGTCGCCCAGGGCAGCCAGCTGCTTTGCAAAAGAAGGGTCGTTCGAAGGATCTTCTTCTGCAGGATGGAATCGCAGATTTTCAAGCAGGAGGATCTGGCCCGGTTTTAAACTGCCGGTTATTTGCTCGACAGCGTCGCCAACGCAGTCATTTGCCATCTGCACAGGCCGGCCTAATAATTTACAAAGGGCTTCAGCGCAGGGTTTCAGAGAGAGCTTAGGATCTTGGCCTTTCGGACGTCCCAAATGGCTCATCAAAACAACGCTTCCTCCGGCTTTGAGGATATGCTGAATGGAAGGGAGAGATTCTTTTAGACGTGTGTCGTCGGAGATCGAACCGTCCTTGTTCAAAGGGACGTTAAAGTCGACGCGCATCAGCACTCTTTTTCCTTTCACATCCAAATCTTGCAGACGCAGCTTCGCCATTTTCAACCCTTCAAAAAGGAGAATGTCTTATGGAAAAGGATATTTGTCAAGGGGAGGGGGGGTGCTGCCTAGAGATTGGAAAAAGGATTGGAGGCCTGGCCGAAGTTCGCCCCTTTGTTCCTTTTTTTAAGCTCTGTCTTCAAAGAGAACATCAGGTCCTGATCGAAGTTCTGATTGACCGCCCATCTTAAATATTCGACAGGGATTTCAGCAAAGGAGCGCCCTTTATGCTTGCCAAGCGGCATTGTCTTGAGCTGAATGGGACTCTTCAGGCGGTTGACGATCTGTTCCGTCGTCTTGTAGCGGCGGGAGAGGTATTTGAACACTTCGATATTCACGACCACATCGTTCATGGCGCGGTGAGCGCCCTCTTCGGCGATATTGAAATGTTGGCGGAGTTTTTCTAATGAGTTGATCGGGCTTTCACCGTACAGGCGGGCCATGCGCAGAGTGTCGAGATAGGGATGGGAGGCGAGCTTGCAGGGAACGCTGTTCTGCTTTGCCGCAGAGCAGATAAAGGCGATGTCCGTGGTGATGCCATGTCCGACAATGATGCTGCGCCCAATGAATTGGAATATTTTAGGGAGAATTTCCTGGATTTTTGGCTTGCCTTTGACCATCGCGTCGGTGATGTGGTGGATGGCGGTCGAGGCTTCCGGAATGGGCATGACCGGATCGATCAAGGTTTCGTAGGTCTCTAGGACTTCGTCAAAGGTAAAGCGCACAAGGGCGATTTCGATGATGCGGTCCTTGTCGTTTTCCAGCCCTGTCGTTTCACAGTCTAAGCAAACGAAGACGTCTTTATTGATTAGCCCCATGTTCCTTGATCAGTGAGTTGATTTTTTCGATGAGTTCCATTCTAGCGCGCGGGTCTTTAATTGAGTAATGAAGAAAGTAGACGGGGGCGGAATGCAGGAAGTTTTTCAGGGAATCTAAAGTGGAGAGAGTCTTCTCCTTTATTTCGCTATCGGTCATTTTGTCCGCTTTCGTAAAGACGAGCAGCATGGGTTTGTTGTGGAAGGCGGCCCATTTCATGAGGGCGCAGTCCTCTTCCGTGGGATCGCGGCGCGAGTCGAGCAGGAACAGGATCAGCCGCAGGGTCGTGCGAGTTTGAAGATAATGATCGATCATTCCGGACCATTGCTCTCTGATGTCTTTGGGCACTTTGGCATAGCCGTAGCCAGGCAAGTCGACCAGGGCGAGCTGTTCATCGATAGAGAAAAAGTTGATCGATTTGGTCTTTCCCGGAGTGGAAGAGGTCTTTGCCAGATTAGAATTTCTTAAAAGGTGATTGATCAGGGAAGATTTGCCCACATTCGAACGTCCGACAAGCGCAATCTCGGGCATGGGGTTTCCGCCGGATGTGGTCATTCTGGGGAAGCTCTTTGCATCAAAAGCGGATGCGATGAACTGTGCCTGGCTGAACGGAATTTTTTTCATTTTTGAACTCTGGCAATATTAATTTGTCGGCTCTCCGCCCCATTATAAGAAAGGGTGACGGCAATGGCTTCAGCCGGGAGAGAGGTCTCGAGCTTTTCCGCCCATTCGATGCAGCAAACGCCGCCGGCTGCAAAGTACTCGTCGAATCCTGCGGCAAAAAATTCTTCCGCTCGCGGCAGGCGGTAAAGATCGAAATGATAGACCGCTATAACCCCTTGATAGATATTGAGGAAGTTGAAGGTCGGGCTGCACACATTCCTGGTGTCGATTGAGCCGATTCCTTCAACCAGGCCGCGGATAAATGTCGTTTTTCCCGCGCCGAGATCTCCGAAGAAAGCGACAATCGCATTAGGCGGAAGCTCCCGCCCAAAGGACGCCCCTAAGCGGTGCGTCTCAGCGTCCGATTGAGTTGTGTGAATGTGGTTAAAGAGATCACTCTGCATCTTCCGGTTCTTCTTTGTCTTCTACCAGCCAAAGATCGATGTAGGATGAAAACTCTTCATATTGAGACAGCGCTTCGACGAAAGAATTGATTTTGCTCTCTTCAAGTTGCGCTTGAATGAATGCCAGGAAGTTTTCTTCGATTTGGAAGCGGTTCTGGTTGGGGACCTCTTCCAGAGGGATTGGTTTCAATTGATTTCTTGTAAAGTCGTCAAGAACTGCCTGTTTGCTGTTGAACAGCTTGCCGGTGACAGCGGAGGAGTAGACGATCTTCGTGATGGGCTCTTTGCGCTTGACGATGTAATTCTTGATGACGTCCGGATCTTCAGAAACGAAGAAGCGTTTGGCTTTCAGGCCTCCGACTCGCTCTGTGTTCTCAGGGCATTTGGAGACCCAATCGTAGATGGCGTCTTGAGGATTCGGGTGGGTGTTGTCGCCGAAGACTTTGCCGGTAAAAGGGCAAATATAAATTTTCTTTGTCTGCTCGTTAACGCTTTGCTGGCCGTACTGGATTTTAATTTCCGTTTCGCGCCAAAGCTTTCCTTGAGCCTCGAGTTTTTTGATCAGGTCGTCCTGGCTCTGGAAAATCATTTTATCGCGGATAAACAGGACGGGGTCGATGTTAAATTTCTTTTCCAGGAAAAAAAGATAAGTGGTGATGAGGTCCGCTTTTTTGTTCTTTTTTAGAAACCTAAGCAGTTCATCTTTAAGCGTTTCAGAGATTGCAATCGCTGCCATTTTTTCCCCTTTTCGTGAAATTGTTGTGCAATGGAATGGCTGTTTTTGTGAAGAGTAGAGAGTATCCTAGATCAATTTAATGATCAAGGCCATACTCCAGCGCACTTGATTTTCTGTCTTTTAACGTCTATGGATGATGAACATCAGGGTTGATTAAGATGTCCAAAATTGATACGATGCTTGATTTCGTTTCCAGCAATTTTTTGAAATCGCCCAACCCAAAATAAGGTGAGGAGAAACATGACACTAGTTTTAGAGCAAGCGCTAGAATTAGAGGAAATTTTTGTCCCTGGCTATGAGAAAGTCATTAAGGTGACGCATAAAGAAGCAGGTCTCAATGCGATCATCTGCATCCATACGACAGCGATGGGACCAGCTCTCGGCGGGATTAGAATCTATCCCTATGCAACATTTGACGCGGCTCTGAATGACGTCATGCGTCTTTCCAAGGGAATGACTTACAAGTCCGCCATTTCTGAATGCGGGTGGGGCGGCGGCAAAAGCGTGATCATAGCCGACCCTAAGAAAAATAAGAGTAAAGAGATGCTTCTGGCGTTCGGGCAGGCCGTCGACAAGCTTCAGGGAGAGTACATTTGCGCTGAAGATGTCGGTTGCACGCCAACGGACGTCTCCATTATCAGCCAGGCGACCCCTTACGTCGTGGGACTCCCTCACCAAAAGAGCAGCGGCAACCCTTCCCCCTTTACTGCATGGGGCACTTTCCGCGGCATTCAGTCCGTCCTAAAAAAAGTCTATGACTCCGACTCTTTGGAGAACCGCACCGTCGCTATCCAGGGGTTGGGATCTGTAGGCTGTGAACTGGCCAAGCTGCTTTTCTGGGCCGGCGCGCGACTTATCGTCTCCGATATCGATGCGGAGAAGTGCCGTACTATCGCTGAGCTCACTGGCGCTGAAATCGTCGCTCCAGGCGATATCATGAAAGTGGAATGCGACGTCCTGGCTCCTTGCGCGATGGGAGGAACGATCAATGAACAGACGATCCCGCACCTGAAGTGCAAAGCGATTGCGGGCTGCGCGAACAACCAGCTGCTGAAAGATTCCGACGCGGACGAGCTCGTTGCCAAAGGGATTCTCTACGCGCCCGACTTCGTCATCAACGCAGGCGGCTTGATCAACGTGTCGCAGGAGCTGTATGCCGAAGGCTACAATCCAGTCATGGCCAGAAACAAGACGCATCGGCTTTACGACCAGTTGATGGTCATTTACGACATCGCCGAGCAAAACCGCTTCTCGACGCACAAGGCGGCGCTTTCGCTTGCTGATTACCGTTTGAAATACCGCATCGGCAAACGCATTGAACCCCCTTGCTTCCACCACGCTAAGTAAACTGCCTCGACTATGCGAAACATTATTTCCGACCTTTTTGAGAAAGCGGACGGCGCAATCCGCTCCGCTTTCGGCTCTGTCGTTGAAGATCCCAAACTTCTTGAATCTGAAGTCACTCCCAGCACCCAGGCCCAGTTTGGCCATTATCAGTGCAACAGCGCGCTCAAGATCGGAAAAGCGTTGCGCATCTCTCCTCGCGAAGCGGCGGAAAAGATCGTCGCCAACTTCGACACAAAGGCTGCAAACGGATCGGAAATGATCTCCAAACTGGAGATCGCGGGTCCCGGTTTTATCAATATCACCCTGGCCCCGGCTTTTTTAGCCTCCCAGATCGACATCCTCCTTAGCGATGAGCGCCTCGGCGTTCCCCTCCCCGATAAAATACAGAAAGTGATCGTCGAGTTTTCTTCCCCTAACATAGCCAAGGAACTTCATGTCGGCCATTTGCGCTCGACAATCATTGGGGACGCCATCGCCCGCCTGTTTGAGTTCTTAGGGCACGACGTACTGCGCCTGAACCATATCGGAGACTGGGGAACCCAGTTCGGCATGCTGATTGCCTACATGCAGGAGAAAGTTCCTGAAGTATTGCAAGGAAAAGTCCAGACTGACCTGATCCAATTGATGGGCTGGTATAAAGAGTCCAAGAAGCGATTCGACGAAGATCCCGAGTTCAAAAAAAGAGCCCAGCTCCAGGTCGTCAAACTGCAAGGCGGCGATAAGGAAGCGAAGGTGGCATGGCAGGCCATTTGCGAAATTTCGCGCAAAGCCTTCAATGAGATCTATGAATTGCTCGATGTAAAACTCAACGAGCGCGGAGAATCATTCTATAATCCTTATCTTGCAGATGTCGTCGATGAGCTCGATAAAAAAGGGCTGATCACCATTTCCGATGGCGCAAAATGTGTTTTTCTTGAGGGGTTTGTCAGCCGTGAAGGAACTCCTTTGCCGATGATTATCCAGAAGGCGGACGGGGGATACAACTACGATACGACCGATATGGCAGCCGTGCGGCACCGCACTCAGGTGGAAAAGGCGGACAGGGTCATCTATCTGACCGATGCCGGGCAGAGCCTGCATTTTGCGATGCTTTTCAAAGCCGCTGAAAAAGCAGGATACATCGACCCTGCAAAGGTTCGCTTCGATCACGTCCCCTTCGGCGTCGTTCTGGGACCCGACGGCAAAAAATTCAAGACGCGTTCGGGAGAAACGGAGAAGCTGATCGACCTTCTTCTTGAAGCGGTCTCCCATGCAAAAAAGATCATGCACGAGAGGCTTCCCGAACTCTCAGAAGAAGAATTGAACCGCTCTTCCCAAATCCTGGGAATCGATGCCATCAAGTACGCAGACCTCTCCGGCCACCGGATTAAAGACTACGTCTTCAGTTACGAAAGAATGCTCAAGCTCGAAGGAAACACTGCAGCGTTCCTTTTGTACGCCTATGTGAGGATCCAGGGGATCAAGCGCAAGGTCAGAAAAGAGATCGCCGACGTGATCAAAACAGCGCACGTCTCATTAGAACATCCTGCGGAGATCGCGCTCGCTCTGCATTTGCGCCAATTTGGAGAGGTGCTCGACGCCATGTCGCGGGACCTGCTTCCGAACCGTCTTTGCGATTATCTCTATGAACTCGCAGAAAAATTCCATGCCTTTTTCCGCGACTGCAGAGTGGAAGGCACGCCTGAGGAAAGCAGCCGCCTTCTATTGTGCGAGGCCGCTTCCCGCGTTTTGGAAAAAGGGCTTAGCCTTCTCGGTCTGAAAACACTCGACCGGATGTAATACCAAAGATACATCTTGATCGGAGCTACTCGGATTTGTATTCCGAAACGACGGCATCGATAGTGCGCCTTGCCACATCGGCAAGTACTGGATTTCTGTTCAGGTAATAGGCAAGGGCGATCAGCCCAAAAGATAGCGCACAGCCGCGGCCGCGCGCCCAGGTTGCATCATCGACAGAGAGGCCCGCGCGGAATACAGCTCGGGCTTCTGCTGGAAGGAATGTCCACGCGACCATCAGGTCGCTTGCAGGATCGCCCACCCCTAATAGACCAAAGTCGATGATCGCGCAAAGCCGTCCTTTCTCAGCCAACATGTTTTCAGAATAGAGATCCCCATGGATCCAGACGGGAGGGCCGGACCATGCCGGAGTCTCTAGGGCTTCTTCCCAAGCTGCCGCCGCGGTGTTGGCATCGATCACATGATGCAAGGTTTTGATTGCGGCCCTAGCCTCTTCATCAAACCTTATTTGCGGAGCGCCTCGGAATGAGTTGTGTTCTCCGCTGCGCGGTCCGTCTGCGGTATCGATCCTGTGCAGGGCTGTGATGAACTGAGCCAACGTTGACGCAGCCAGATGAAGATCGGTGATGCGCTCCCGTGTCGCGGTCTCGCCTTTGATCCATGGCACGATAGACCAATGCCAGGGGTAGCCTTCGGCAGGAATCCCGGCGCCGAGCGGAACTGGGACGGCAAGCGGCAAGCGTGGAGCTAGAAATGGCAGCCATCGGAGCTCCTTGTCCACTTGTCCTGAAGCGCTGAGTTGACGCGGCAGCCGCACGGCCATTTCATTGCCGAGCCGATAAATCGCGTTGTCCGTTCCAGCGGAGGAGACCTTCACCAAGGGAAGGTCCGCCCATTGCGGAAACTGCGTCGCAAGCAAGCGTCGTACTAAAGGGATGTCAATGTTGATATCTGTCATCACCTGATGAACTGTATCATGCCGGGTGCATCAATTCAAGGAATGGAACTGATCAGAGGATTTGAGTTTTTTTTGGCTGGCCTGCGATTTCCCGAACGTATTTCGGGAGAGCATATCCCGGAAGCAGGGTTTCGAGTGCGGCCATCAGCTGTTTTCCCTCTTCTTCTGAAACTTCGAAGTGAGCAGATCCCTGGACCCGGTCGAGCTGATGCAGGTAATACGGGATGATCCCGTTGTCGATCAGAAGCAGGAACAGCTTTTTTAATGTTTCAACATCATCGTTGATCCCTTTCAGCAAGACCGTCTGCGTAAGAACTGGGATCCCGAGATGCTGGATCTTTTTCAGCCTTTTGAAAATCTCATCGTCGAACTCGCCGGGATGATTGCAATGGATCACAAAGATCACTTGCTTTTTCAAAGAAGAGAGCAATGAGACAAAGCTGTCATCGATCCTTTCAGGGATCCCCATTGGAAAACGGGTGTGGAAACGGATCCGTTTAAGGTGAGGGATTTGATCCAGCTCGCCCAAAAGGTGCTTTAGCTGCGCGTCGCTTAAAGAAAGGGGATCGCCCCCGCTTAAGAGAATTTCAGAAAGAGAAGGTTCGTTTGCGATCTCTTCCAATTCGTCTTTGAACAGTTTGTCCGCTGTCTCGTAATCGAAATGCTGTCGGAAGCAATAGCGGCAATGCATAGCGCAGGCGCTCGTGCAGACAAGAAGGGCCCGGCCGTGATATTTGTGCAAAAGTTTGGGCGTTTTGCGCGACTGCTCGTCCGCGACGGGATCGAGGACGAACAAAGGGGAGGGTTCCAACTCTTTGAGTGTGGGGAGGAACTGGCGCAGCACAGGATCGTTCCAATCGCCTTTAGCAATCTTCTGAACAAGGCGCAGGGGGACATTGAGAGGAAATTTGGAGCGCGGGTTTAGGACCTGCTCTGCTTGATCTAAATCAAGCTCTAAAAAATTGAGTAGCTTTTTCCAGTCGGTAAAATTTTCCCTTTGGATCTGCCGCCATAAAGGCACGGTTGTCATTAACTTGTCCATCTACTGCATCGCGTGGCGGACAAGGATAGTCGTTTAGAGAATAGTTCTCAATGGCTCTTGGCCGTCTTGGCTTCGCTGGCTGCCGCAAGCGCTTTGACAAGAGGCTTTAAGGTGGACTCAGGGGCTTTGACCCGGCTGATCTCCGCACCGAGCGAGGAGAGTTTTTCAACTATTTTTTCATACCCTCGGTCCAGATAGTGGATCCCGCTGATGTTGCTCTCTTCAGGGGCGAGCAGCGCTGCGAGGACGTAGGCGAAACCGGCCCTGAGGTCCGGGATGGCAATGTCTTTCCCCTGTAATGGCGTGGGTCCTTTGACGACAATGCTGTGCAGGAAATTCTGTGATGCGAACCGGCATTCTTTGCCGCCGAGGCATTGTGTGAATGCTTCGATGTCCGCTCCCATCATGCGGAGAGTTTCGGTATATCCAAACCGGTTCTCATACACAGTCTCATGAACGACCGAAGCGCCATGCGACTGCGTCAATAGCACGACGAACGGCTGTTGCCAGTCTGTCATGAAGCCGGGATGGACATCGGTTTCAATGTGCACGCCACCTTTCAATGGTCCCTTGTAGAAGAATTCGATCCCGTCTTTTTTGACTTCGAATCCTGCGTTCACTTCGCGAAGGCGGTTGAGGAAGGTGATCATGTGGGGATGCTGGGCGCCTTCGACGAAGACTCTCCCTTTTGTGCTGATTCCCGCCAGTCCCAAAGAAGCGGCCTCGATCCTGTCAGTGATGACGACGTGCTCGACTTCCTGGAAGTGGTTGGTCTGCTGGATGCGGATCGTGCGGTCGACGTCCATGCCGATCGTCACCCCGAGCTTTTGCAAAAAGAGGATCAGATCGACGATCTCGGGTTCTGTCGCCGCATTCTTGATGACGGTCGTTCCTTTCGCACGCACCGATGCCATGATCGTGTTCTCCGTCGCGCCAACGGAGGGAAAGGGAAGGGTGATGATAGCGCCCCTCATTCCTTGATGTGCCCGTGCAAAGTAGGCGCCTTCCTTTTTCATTTCCCGATATTCGATCGTTGCGCCCAGTCTTTCCAGCGCTGTGATGTGAAAATCGACAGGACGTTTGCCGATCTTGCATCCTCCGGCTGTAGGAACGATGATGTCTTCATCTGTGCGGCCCAAAAGAGCGCCGATCATCAGGATAGGAATCCTGTTGGATCCTGAAAAGCGCTGAGGAACATAAGCTGATTTAAGATCTTTAGTGATGATCTCGATGACGCCGCCGCTTCTATCCCATTGCACTTCAGAACCGATCTCGCGGCACAGCTCTACCGTCACTTCGACCTCAGCGATGTCGGGGACATTGTAAAAAGTGCAGCGCTTGTCCGAAAGAAGAGAAGCCACGAGCAATTTTGTCACAGCGTTCTTCGCGCCAGCTGCTTTGACTTTTCCTTCTAACGGCTTGCCGCCTTTGATTTTAAGAATGTCCATGAACGCCTCGATATGATCGCTTTAGATAGTGTTGGGAGTGACTTGAGATACACAGTGTTACTTAAGTCTTATCGCGAATGGGATATAATTGTAAATACTATACCGCTCTAAAGGCGGAACTTCTGCGTCTTCCGAAATCCGGACGATCAGGATTCGTGGATTTCGATCCTGAGATTCCGATGGAAGGGAAAGATTTTCCCGTTTTTGTCGACAACTGCCTGCGGAAGAAATCCTTCGCAGCCTGATGCAAAACTAAAGCGGATCATGGAAGTGGGAAAATGCTGCCGCTGAAAATTTATAGCCGCCCAGCCCATCGTTTTGCGCGCATTGATTTCTACGATCGGATGCAAAAGCACCGCATCGGGATTTTCGGGGAGCTTGTACAGCATCGCATCGATGCCGACATTGCCGAAGAATCCCATTTGCGCGATTTTAGCCAGGATCGGTTCTGCGATCTGACGGTGCGCGAGTAGATGATGTTCGTTTCCTTTGAACAATTTTTTTTCATCTCCTACTTCATTGTACTGGTATTGTCCGCGGTCGTCATTTTTGCAAATCGTGGAGCCGATGTAGGAAACATTCCCTTCTTTATCAATCACCCACTGCGTACTGAAATCGAGGACGCGGTCCACCCAAGGTTCGGCTACCACGGGAAGCTGTTTCTTCCACTCGGTTTTTAAAAATGCAAGGACCCTCTCCCATTGCAAAGAGGAGCCGCTCATGACCAAATGCCCTTTGCCGGAAACTCCATAGCACGTCTTCAGCACCTTTTTTCCCTCGGTAGAATCGATCCAGTGCTTTGCCTCTTTTTCATTCTGCAATAAGAGGGCATGGGGAAGTTTGGGACTGGACTCGAAGGAAAATCGTTTGGAGTTGACCTGTCTCACTAATTCCCACTCGGGCATCGAATAGGCCAGCCCATTTTTTCGTGCAAAGTCATCAATGATCCTCGAGGGCCCCCAGCTTTCAATTTGCTCAAAAGAGGAAAAGTTGGAGTCGGACAAAGTGAAAGTATGAGGCGACGCTATCTTGAGCTCTTTCAGAGACTCCCGATAATCCGATGCGGGCAGTTCGGAAATGAGGATCCCGTCATCGGCAGCGGCGTAAAGAGCAGGAAGGAATTGGAGCTGGCGGAAGATCGCATGTTGCAGGAATGCCTCCGACAAACTCACTTTCGGCTGTGTCTCAAGTTCCCATTCGAAGAATGCGTTGGCGATATGTAGCTTGGGCATATTTCTCAGTTCCTTGGCCAATGGTTATTTATACCCAAACAAATCCAAAATTTGGCTTTCGGCTGCAACAAAGCAACGCGATTCAATGATTGCAAGTGAACGCTTATTGCTAATATTGGTTCATTTTATATCTTTGGCGAGGATCTCTTTTGACATCTCCACCATTTCTATCCATTTCCTGCAGAAATTGTCCGCATCAGTTTGTTTGTAGCCTACTCTTTCTGTTTTAAAATGAAATCCCTTAAACGTGATTTCAGGATAGAAATGCTTCAGAGCGCTCTCAACGTCATGGATGTTGCTCATCCTATCATCGACAAACAAGATCTCATCCGGCGTCCATTCGATTGTTTTTAAAAACCGGACGAGGACTTCTCCTTTATGCGTGTTATTTGTCAGAATGACCCCTTTTTTATAGAGTGGATAAGTGCCTACTATGGGCAGGTTGAAATCGGTGAACACAATCTCCCCGACATCGGGGAAGGAGGGAGAAAAATCAATCCCGACGCGGTTAAGTTCTGCAATTCTTCGATCCTGTAAGGACGCTCCCTCAATTTCTCCGGCCGGAGCTGCAGTCAATGCGATCGTTTTGATCCTGTTTCTGTGAAGGTCGGCGATAAACGCAGGCGACTCGATTTCGATTAAATCCCCAGAAGAGGTGAAGAGAGGGATAGTAAAAGCTAACTGTTTTTCGATGTCGCTTAATGGATCCATAATGCTTGAAAAAACGCTGGAATGATGAACCTTAAAGTTCGGGCCCTGGAAAGCAGGCTCATCCAGAATCGTCAGGGTATCATCGATATCGAACACCACCAGCACCTGCTTTTCTTCTTCCAGGTTCAATTCCATGTGAGTGATCGAATGGATTGGAACAACGACTGCAAAACCATGAAGAGGCGCCAGTAAAGCAAACACATGAAGAAGCCATTTCATAATCCCTCAATTGATCGAAGTTGTGTGCGTATATTGCGCAAGTATATGCAAAAGGGGTCAAATCGGAAAAGCGGCACTTTTTAGTGCGAGGAATAAAGTACTGAATAATGTCATTGGGTTTAAAGACTGTCCGAGCACTCAGCCTCTGTTGTATTTTGGACTAGCTTAATGACCTAAGCGATGTTCTGCTGGTTTAAAAATGCAGATGAATCGAGGTTACCCTGGATCTCCCATCTTCATCTCTCTTATTTCTTCGATAAGATCTTTGATGGTTTCAAAGTTTGTTAAATAAGCGACGCGGTCGGGATAAGTAGGATGGGTTTTAGCCTGCGTATCAACAAATTTTGACATAATTTTAAAGAGATGGATTCCCCCATCCAATGCGTCTGAATAATGGGCTGCTGTAAGATCTGCCCTTTTTTCCCTTGCTCTGGATTCCTCTAGATTTTCAGGAGGTTGAAAATCATTATGATAAATGTGAGCAAGTTCATGATAGATGACGAATTTTTTCGCTCGCTCGGCCAATTCTGGCTGTTGGTTGCATTCAGCAAAGACGGCCAGCGTCTGTTTTTCTTTCTCGTTTAAACCTTCTGATTTCAATAGAACCCTTTGGATCAAGGGGGCTAGCGGGGAATTAGGGGACATGTCATCGTTTGTGAAAAGAAAGATCGCAGGGATATCAAGGAGAATATCCTTCCCTATTTTAGTCACCATAGGGTTGGCGTTAATTTGAGTGTAATCGATAGAGACGATCACCTTTTCAGAGACAGATGAAGGGATGCCCATGATCTTCATTGCCTCGACAATGCCCTGCGTTAGTGTGGTTATCCTTTTTTCTATGATTGCTGATGCGACGTCAGCCGGAATGCTGTCTAGAAGGTTGGGTAATGAGTCAGTTTTGACTTTGTCCATTATTGTCATTACGACTTCCTTTTGCTTTGATTTTTTAATTTTGTTAACATAATTATATATCAACTAGGTTAATTTATAATTAATTGCCAGATTTGCTTGAAAGTTTATTTATAGTGTAATTATAAAACGTTGGTGATCATGGAATTATATCAAGCGAATGGGGGCGGACGGTAGAATGCGGGGGTGTGTTCGCAAAGCATTCTTCATTAACGCTATGCGATGGAAGAAAGAGGTCCGTTCAGGAGGCTGGCTCAAGCAGATTAGGAGAGGTCCCTGGCTCTTGGAAGGCCCCTCAGTCGGCGGCATGGATATGCACTAAAAAAATGGACAACTGCAGGCCCACCGATTATAAATAGGAGCAGCGTTCAACTCGTTGCCATCCCATCTAATAACAAGGATAATCCCATGAAAAATAAAAAAATCCGTCTAGGCGTTCTTTTCGGTGGAAAATCTGCAGAACATGAAGTCTCTCTGATCTCTGCAAAGAATGTGATCGAAGCTCTCGATAAGGAAAAGTACGATGTGTTCTTAATTGGGATCGATAAGACGGGAGAATGGCGCCTTCGCGATGGATATTCTTATTTGATGAACGCGGACAATCCAAAACTTGTCCAGCTGCATGACGCAAAGGACAGCGTCGCGCTCGTTCCGAAGAACAATCGCAAAGAACTGGTCAACTGTTCAGATAATAAACTTCAGGAGTCGCTGCAACTCGATGTGATTTTTCCTGTTTTGCATGGGACATATGGAGAAGACGGCACGGTGCAAGGACTGCTGAAGCTCGCCAACATTCCATTTGTTGGAGCTGGAGTTTTAGGGTCAGCGGTCGGAATGGACAAAGATGTGATGAAGCGGCTGCTGCGGGATGCCAGGATTCCGGTGGCACGTTTTGTGACGCTGCATGAATATAATAAAGACGAGTACACTTTTGAACGCGTCGTCGAGCAGGTTGGACTTCCTTTTTTCGTGAAACCCGCCAATTCCGGTTCTTCTGTGGGAATTTCCAAAGTCAAAACGAAAGAGCAGTTCAGGGCCTTTGTCGATCAGGCCTTTTTATTTGACCGCAAAGTATTGGTCGAAGAGTTTATCCAGGGGCGTGAGATTGAATGTTCCGTTCTGGGCAATGATAACCCCATTGTTTCTCTTCCCGGAGAAGTGATTCCGCAGCACGAATTCTATTCGTATGAAGCAAAGTATCTTGATGAAGAGGGGGCACTCTTCGAAATCCCTGTCGCTCTGCCTGAAGGAGTGGCTGAAAAAATTCAGAAAATGGCGATCGAGGCCTATCGCGCTCTTTGCTGCGAAGGCATGGCGCGCGTCGATTTCTTTTTAAAAGAAAATGGTGAGGTCTTCATCAATGAGATCAACACCATCCCCGGCTTCACCAAGATCAGCATGTATCCCAAACTTTGGGTCGCAAGCGGTCTTTCTTATTCCGACCTTCTCGACCGGCTCATCGAGCTTGCCATCGAACGTCACCAGAAAGAAGCCTCTTTAAAAACCTCATTTTAAATGAGATAATGCAATCGGTTGCTAAAATTTATTTTAATCGCCGTTCCGCTATAATGCCAGCCTTCTATTTAAGGAGTCATTTTTCATGCAGCTTCCCACATTACCGCGAGTGCGCGTCGGCATAGGACAGGACAGCCACCGTTTTCTTTCTCCCGACTCGACCAAGCCGTGCACTATCGCCGGCCTGATCTTCGAAGACGCCCCAGGTCTGCTCGCGGATTCGGACGGAGACGTCGTGTTCCACTCTATCTGCAATGCGATCACCTCGGTCTCGGGAGTGCCGATCCTGGGAGGTCTTGCAAATGATCTGTGTCTTAAAGATGGGATCACCGACAGCCAGGTCTATTTAGAAAAAGCCCTGGAATCGCTTGGCGCCCAAAGGATCGAGCATATCGCACTGTCCATCGAGGGCAAGCGCCCTGATATTCGAAAGCGGATTGACGAGATGCGGGCCAGGATCGCCAAAATCATGAAAATCCGCATCGATCAGGTCGGACTCACGGCTATATCAGGCGATGGCCTTACAGACTTCGGCTGCGGCGACGGCCTGCAATGCAAGTGCATCATTACTACTGTTGAAAGTTAATAAACGTCCGCAAGATAGCGTTTCTGCGTACGCAGAGATTTGATGTAGGCCTTTGCGGCCTCTTCGCTCATTCCACCTTCTGTTCCGGCAATTTTCTGCATAGTATGTTCTACGTCTTTGGCCATGCGGTGCGCGTCGCCGCAGACGTAGAAGTACGCTCCATCCTGCAGCCACGCCCAGATGTCTTTGGCGTTTTCTTCCATTCTGTGTTGGACGTAGATCTTCTTTTCCTGGTCGCGCGAAAAGGCCAGGTCGAGGCGAAGCTTGCCGTCTGCTTTCCACGCTTCAAATTCTTCGCCGTAAAAATAGTCGGAATGTTTGTTGCGCTCTCCAAAAAAGAGCCAGTTTTTCCCCGTGGCGCCTTTGTGCATCCGCTCCTGCAGGAAGGCGCGGTAAGGCGCGACGCCGGTTCCAGGTCCCACCATGATGATTGGCGCGCTGTCTTCTGCGGGCAATGTAAAATGGTGTGCGGGCTGAACGTAGATCGGAACGCTCGTTTGGCCGACTTTAGCCAAATGGCATAGGAAATGGCTGCCGACTCCGTACCGCTGTTCCCCCTGGTGGGTGAAAGTAAATAGGGCGACCGTGAGGTGCACTTCATTCGGATGGACCATCTGGGAGGAGGCCACAGAATAAAAACGGGGCAGCAGCGGCCCGAACTGCGCGCAGAGTTCCTGCAAAGGGGCGACGACATCCTTATATTCCTTGAACAGATCGAGGGGATCGTGAGAAGAAAGATACTGCGTCAAAAGGGGTTTGTTTTCCTGCTGGAGCAGTCGGTGCAGATGGTTTTTCTTGTCATGCTCGTGTTCGCACTCGTAAAAGAGTTTCAGGAAGGAAGAGGTAAGGCGAGAGAGGTTCGCTTTGAAGCTTAAGAATTCCCAGAGCGTCATCGCGGCGCCGCTGCGCGGGTCGGTGACTTGATCGTCCGCTTTGGCCTTCATTGCCTGGATCACATGTTCGACAAGCATAGGGTCGTTCTGAGGATAGATCCCGATCGAATCTCCCACTTTGAAACGGACAGGCGCATTGGAAAGGTCCAAGGAGACGTGGAACGTGTGCTTGGTTGAGCCGGTTTTGGTCAAAAGAAAGCGCTCCTTGATCGTCGCACGAGCAGGATGCAGGCGGTCGATGACCGGATGCTCTTCTTTTGATTCAGAAATTATCATAGACAGTTGTGTTTCAAATTTGTAAAAGGAAGAAAAGTCTTACTGAGATCGCTATGAATACCATACCCGCTTTTCTCATCACAGCGCTTCTTTTCTTATCTGCCTGCACCAGCTCGGGCTACAATCGTTCCTATATCATTTCCGATAGCCTGGACGAAGAGGTTCTTTCCGAATCTGTGGAAAAAAGGTAGTCGTCAGCCGATCTCTTTGCAGTCCTTCTTTGCCCATCCCTTGGTGAGGGCGTCCAATTTCTTTTTGGAGATCCCGCCGAGAAATTCGATTGCGTTGAGGAGCCTTGCGCGTGTGCGGTCTTTGCCCAGAATGTCTACTGAGTCATACAACGGCGGACCATGTTTTTTGCCCGTGAGCGATCCATACAGGATAGGGATGGTGACTTTTTTCATCTGAACGCCAAAAGCTTCCGTGACGTCCTGCGCAGCCTTTTCAATTCCGGCGCGCTTCCAGTTTTCCTGCTCGTCCATGCTCCAGATGATCGCCTGGAGGATCATCGCGATTTTTTCTTTCGTCTGACCGGCAGGAACCAGGAGTTCATCCGTGTAGTCGATGTGGTTGACGAAGAAGAAATAGCAGAGTTGCATGAACTCGCCGAACGTCTTGATGCGGGTATGGCATAGTGGCATCAGCTTTTTCATGAAATCGTCGTTGTAGATCCACTCCTTCATCCGATCCCACAGTTTGTCCTCGGAGATCGTGTTGATCAGGTATTGCTGGTTGATCCAGTCCAGTTTCTGAACGTCGAAGAACGCACCGGACACTCCGATCCGTTTAGGATCGAACTCGCGCATGATCTCATCGAGGGGATAGATCTCTTTGTCGCCGGGCATGCTGTAGCCCATCAGCGTCATGAAGTTGACGAAGGCCTCGCGCAGGTAGCCACTGTCGCGATAATAGAAAATCGAGGTCGGGTTGCGGCGCTTGGAGAGTTTTCTTCCGTCTTTGCCCAGCAGCAGTGGCATGTGCATGAAGACAGGCGGCTTCCATCCAAAGCTCTCATAAAGCATGATGTGTTTGGGCGTCGAGCTGATCCATTCGTCCCCGCGGATCACATGGGTGATCTGCATCAAACGATCGTCGACGACGTTCGCCAAATGGTATGTCGGGAAACCGTCAGATTTCAGAAGAACCTGATCGTCGATATCGGCCCAAGGGGTGGTGATGCGTCCCTTGATCCCGTCTTCGAATTCGCATTCGCCAGTGAGAGGCACTTTGAGGCGGATGACGTAAGGCTGGCCCGCCTTTTCTCTTTGCGCCACTTCTTCAGCGCTTAAGTTGCGGTATCTTCTGTCGTAGCCGACTTTCTGCCCGAGCTTAGATGCCATTTCGCGCATTTCCGCCAGCTCTTCGGGTGTGGCGAAGCATTTGTACGCTTTGCCCTGGTCGAGGAGCATCTGGCAATGCTGGCGATAAATTTCCGTACGCTCCGATTGGCGATAAGGCCCAAAAGGTCCGCCGACATCCGGTCCCTCGTCCCAGTTGATCCCGGCCCATCTCAACGCATCGAAAATGCTTGTCTCATACTCGGGGCGCGAACGGGTCCTGTCGGTGTCTTCGATGCGCAGGATGAATTTCCCGTTATAGCGGCGGGCAAAGATCAGATTGAAGAGGGCGATATAGGCTGTGCCGACATGCGGGTCGCCGGTGGGAGAAGGTGCGATTCTGACGCGTACGTTTTCCATGATTTTAAAAACCAATTTGCATAGTAAATGGCACTTATTTTTGCCGTTTGCGGCATAGAATGCAAGTTCGCAGCGACTTCCCAAAGGCAGTAAAAAAAGCCGTCTAGTTTAACTTGCTCAAAACCAGGTGTTTAGTCGAGTCGCCGCATCAGATCCGCCTGAACCTGTTCATAGCTTAAAAATTGGATCCCGTCAATTCCAAGCGCATGCGCGGCCTCGACGTTCTCCCATTTATCGTCGATGAAAATGCAGTTTTCGGGATCGATCTGAAGGCGGCTCAGCAGGATCCGGTAGGCCAGTGGGTCGGGTTTGTCGACGCCGATCTCGCAGGAGAGCAGAACGAGGGAAAAATCGTCGTACCACCCTTTCATGCGCAGGAAATCAGCGTGGGCCTGGGGAACGTTTGACAGCAGCGCGACCCTGTATCCTTTTTCTTTGTAGGATTTGATCAGTGCTCGCATCCCATCGATTTCACGCAGTGATCGGACGGTCACGTCTTCGAATTGCTCTTCAAAGTTTTCGGGAAGCGCTACGTTGAATTTTTGGGCAGAACTCAACCAGAATTGATCTTCAGGGATTCCTGTGCGAAGAGCGGTTCGAAAATCTTTCAGAAGTTGCGCCAGTTGTTCTTCGTCCAAATGGAATAGAGAGCGGAGATGATCGGAGAGCAGTTGCCTGTCCAGCCGGGCTATGACGCCGCCAAAATCAAACACGAGGACTTTGTCTTTAACGTTGGATTCGTCCGCTTTTAAAGGGGCGGAAGCGATGAGAAAGGAGAAAAGAAGGAAGAGAATTGTTTTCATCGAAAGAGCCTCCCGATTGAAAGGAGGCCCTTGATTATAGACTATTGAGCTAATTGTGCAATATTTAAGCTGCCTCCGCAGGCTCTGCTTTTTTCTGCTCCATGAAGTAAATCAAATCCTTCATGATATTAGTTGTTTCAATCAGCTGAAGATCGTTCTGTCCGAAAAAGTCGGAAGGATCGGCGAAATCATCTTTTTTAGCGATCTCTTTAAGGAGATTCTGGTAGTTCTTGTTTTGCGCAAGACGCTCCTCAGAGTTTTTGGTCAGCAGCTCGATATAGGGCTGGTAGGTCGTCATGACAGTCTGCAAATTTGTCTTATACATTTTGTTGAGCTGTGCGCGATGGATGACGGGGACGTCGGAAAGGTCATCGATGAAATTAGGAGCGATTTCATCGGTCTCGACCGGGAATTTGGAGTATTTTTCTCCAATCTCCATTTCTGAGAAAATACCGGGAACGACGATGTCCGCCTTGACGCCGACGAGCTGCGGGCTCTTGCCGGAAACTGTATAATACCTACCGCGCGTCACTTTATATTCGCCTTTGGGATTGACTTTGCCGAAATTGGAGGATTCCAAAGTAAAAGTTTGAAAAGTGCCTTTTCCAAAAGTCTCCGGATCGCCGATGACGATCGCACGTCCGTAGTCCTGTAGGGTCTGAGCGACGATCTCGGCGGCAGATGCGCTTGTGCGGGCGGTCAGAACGACGAGAGGGCCGTCCCAAATCTTGCGGTTTTCCACATTGCGGAGGTGTTGTACCTGGCCGGAGTTGTCCTTGACGGAGACGACGACGCCTTTGGAAATGAATAAGCCTGTTACCGCGACGGCCTGAGGCAGAAGGCCCCCTGCATTATTCCTTAAGTCGAGGATAATCCCTTTGATCTGATGCTCTTTTTTCAGCTTTTCAATTGCTTCCGCCAGATCGGAAGCGGAGGAGCTGTTGGAATCCTGGTAGAAGGAGTAGAGGTGGAGGACGGCGATCACTCCATCGCCATAGGGTTCATACGTTGTCTCGAGGCGCGACTCTTTCAGGACGATTTCGCCGCGGACGATTTCGATGTTTAGTTTATCTTCTTTGGAGAGGTCCCCATCTTTGGTCTCCCTTAATACAGTGAGATGGACATTGGAGCCTTGCGGTCCGCGGATCAGTTCGACTGCTTCGACGATGTCCATGCCGACGACAGGCTCCTGGTCGACCGCGACGATTTTATCGCCGACTTTCAGTTTGTTGGATTGGGCGGCAGGGCTTCCCTCGACAATGCGCACAATCGAAAAGCCGTTCAGATCATCTCTGAGCTGCGCGCCGATGCCAAATAACCTTTGCTGCACCTGGATCATGAACTGACTGGCTTCCGTTGGGGTAAAATAAATCGTTTGGGAGTCCAGGGCAGAACTGGTCGACTTGAGGACATAGGACAGGACGATCTGTTTGCGCTCCCCGGCAGAGGCGCCCGCAAGCTCGCTTTCTCTGTTTACCCGGCGTTTGGAGATGCGTTGGAAAAACTGATCCTTAGTTTCAGGGCTGATCTTTTCTGCTGTCTGTAGTTGAAGCGATTTGATCCTGATGAGGCGATCCGTTAGTTCTTCCTCTGTTTTCGCCCACTTAATGTCTTTAAATTCAGAGGGTTGGACGTTTTTCACGGAGGGCGCTTTTTCGATCTCTTTCTCCAGCTCATTGCGCCTGTCCACTGCGGTAAGCATCGCTTCGTGGATTTTTTCAAAAACGGAAAAGTCCTCTTTTCTGTACCCTTCAAGCGCCTGATTCAGAGTCTCTTGGGAAGGATTTGTCCACTCTGCAATATCCGCTTCGAGAAAGTAGGTTTTGCCGGGGTCCAACTCATCAATATAGTTTTGAATTGATCTAGTGACAATTTCTTCAGTCAATTTTTGATGGGATACATGCGCTTTTAAAATTTCATCGATCTTTACCCGTGTGTCGCGGGGAGTCAATTGAGGGGGTTTGGCCTCTAAGGAGGTCGTGAAAACCGCTGTAAAGATAAAAAGCGAAGTTAGCAGGCGTAGCAGCATAAACGACCTTTCCTTAGCTAATGCGTTAATGGATAGGGACTTGGCCTAACCCCTTGCTGAAAAGGGTTAAAAAGGGAGCCTCTTTTAGTCGTAGCTTATAGCAATTCAGAAGTTTATGGCCAGTTAAAATATAAAATTAACTACTTTCTAGTGGATTGAAAATCTGTGCGTTAACAAGAAAAAAATCAGTATATGCTTGAAATCAATTCATTTATATGCCATAATTAATGATCAAAGTGAGTATTAGAATCGTTTAATTTACGAAAACGATGAAAAAGCGCCGATAATTTGGTAACCCGTTGGTTGAAAGCGATTTCTACTTTGTTAAACGGCGTTAATTAAGAAAAGTTATTTGATTTTTTTGGAGGATTTAAATCATGGAAAATGGAACCAGCACCCTTGGAGAAGCCACAAGCTACGCTTCTTCGGGCAAAAAGGTTGTTTCGATTACGGAGGCGGCGAAAATTAACAACGTCACCCGTCAAGCAATCTATGTTGCCATTAAGCAAAAGAAGCTGAAGGCTTCGAAAGATGCTACCCGGTGGACAATTGATTTGGAAGATCTCGAGAACTACAGAAAGCAAAAGTATTCTCGTACCAAGTCCATGTTCAATGGCGAGCTCCTTTTCGACAACCACAAGGGCTTCTATTCAATTAACCAAGTCGCAAAAATGTTAAATGTCCCAGCACAGAAGATCTACTACGCCACTCGCGTGGGTCTGATGAAGGCGCACCGTAAAGGCGCTGCATGGGTGATCCATATTAGCGACATTAAACAATACCAGGAAACTTACCTGAGTAAAAAAGCCCAGCGCTCAGAGGCTATGTAATTTCCGAGTTGAAACCGCTCAGGGGTTTCAACTTGGGAGTTGAGCGTAATTTTAAGCCCTGAGAACTGCATGCGTTACAGAAACCGCCGGGGGAAATGCCCCCCGACGGTTTTTTTCTTTCCCCCCCTTCGTTCTCCCTTTCAATATAGCTCGTTCATCTAGTATGGCCTATTTATAAGGGTTCCCCCCTTGCTAGCCTTCGGTCAAATCCCTCCCCCCTATAACGTCGATTTAAGGTGTTTTTCGGGGCCTTTCTAACCCTGTGGAAGGGGCGTCGATTGGTGGACGACAAGATAAAAATTTGTTTTTATTCAAGCTGGTTTTTTAATTTATAAAACATTATGCCTTAAATATTTGTAAATTTCGCATGGGCGAGAAATCAAGCCGTCAGGCAATTTTCCGATTTTTTTTTATCCATATTGTGCTATCTTTTACGGAAAATTAATATTTGATCTATATAATTATTCGTATAAACGAAAAGGAGACGCAAAATGAGCGATTCTAAAGAAATGGAGATCCCAGCGGGAAAAAAGTTTGTAACGCTCTCTGAAGCTGCAAAGATCAACAATGTGACGCGCCAGGCGATTTACGTAGCCATCAAGCAAAAAAAATTGAGGGCTTATAAAAACCCCACCCGGTGGATCATCGACATCGATGATCTCGACCAGTATCGAAAACTGAAGTATTCCCGGACGAAATCAATGCACAACGGCGAACTCATTTTTGATAACAAAAAAGGGTTTTTCTCGATTCAGCAGGCCTCTAAAATGTTGAATGTTCCCTATCAGAAGATTTACTACGCAACGAGAATCGGACTGTTAAAAGCGACACGTAAAGGATCTGCATGGGTCGTCCATTCGGATGATCTCAACAAGTATCAGGAATGCTATTTGAACAAGCTGATCTCGAATTTCGACGAAGGTGCATCTTAAACAATAGCTCATCGTGCAAACCTTTGAATCATTTCGATTCACAGGGGATGAGCAGGCAATCAGTTGCGATTGAAGGATTAAATCCTCCAAATTAAGGATCTAGTACTCACTTTACTTTTTCCTTATATCCTTCAATCCAATGCCTCTTGCAACTATTGACAGCACTTCTTAAACTCGCCTCCTATCAATATTTTGGGAGGACGCAGATGAAATTTTCAGAAAATTGGGAACTGGAATGTTTCTTTTCCGGGGGCAGCAGCTCTAAAGCCCTCACCAGTGAGGCAGAGCGGCTTAAAGCCGACATCGAGTCCCTCGAGTCACTCAAGACTCCCCAGACCTTTCTAAAACTTCTTGAAAAGATGCAGGAGATCGACCTGGCCCTTCGGCAGTGCGATGCGTTTATTCTATGCCTTCAGTCCCAGAATATAGAAGACGACAAGGCCAATCAGCTCCGCGCTGAATTTGTCAGTCTGGAGTCGAAATTCCAGCTCTTCAGCAACAGTTTCGATGACTTTCTGCTCAAGCTGGACGATGCTACTTTCAAGACCCTGATCAGCGATCCTAAAATTGCCGACATCGGTTTTGTCCTTATGGAAAGACGCCTCCGCGCCAGTCAAAAACTCCCCTGTGATAAGGAGAACCTGATCACTGAGCTTTCCGTTGATGGATACCATGGGTGGGGAGAGCTCTATCCCTTGCTTGTCGGCGAAATCAAGATTCCCTTTGAACAAAATGGGAAAAAAGAATCCCTTTCATTCGGGCAGGCGGAGAACAAGATGACCCACTCCGACCGCACCATCAGACAGGAAGTTTTTACCCGTTTGGAAAAAGCGTGGGAAGGAAAAGCGGCCCTCTTCTCCGCCGTCCTAAATCATATCGCCGGATTCCGCCTGCAGGTGTATGCGCAGCGCGGATGGAGCGATCCTTTGCAGGAGCCCCTCTTTGAGAACAGAATGACAGGCGGTACCCTCAGCGCGATGTGGGGCGCGGTAGAGGAGTCCAAAAAACCGCTTCTTGAATATATGAAGGCCAAAGCGCGCCTCCTCGGTGTGAAAAAACTGAGCTGGTATGATATCGAGGCTCCGCTTTTCGAAGCTCCGGGCGAGACAATCCCTTACGGCAAAGGGGCGGAGATGATCATCGACCAGTTTGAAAAGTTTCATCCCAGAATGGGAAAGTTTGCAGCTAAAGCCTGCGCGGAAAAATGGATCGAGGCGGAAGACCGCGCAGGCAAAAGGCCAGGGGGGTATTGCGTCCCCTTTCCCAAAAGCCGCCAGAGCCGCATCTTCATGACTTATAGCGGGACGATGGTCAATGTCTCGACGCTTGCCCATGAGCTCGGCCACGCCTACCATACTGAAATGCTCGACGACCTGCCCAGTTTTGCACAGCATTATCGGATGAACGTCGCCGAAACAGCCTCGACTTTTGCCGAGCAGATCATCAGCGACGCCCTTCTCCAGCAGGCAAAGACCCGCGAAGAAAAACTAAAGATCCTCTCCGACAGGATCCAGCGCTCTGTTATCTTCATGATGAACATCCACGCCCGATTTCTCTTTGAAACACAATTCTATCAGACCCGAAAAAACAAGTTCCTTTCTGCAGAAGAATTATGCCAGATGATGAAAGGGGCGCAAGAGAAGGCCTATGCCGGCGAGCTGGAAGAGTACCACCCCTATTTCTGGGCGGCCAAGCTCCACTTCTATTTCACCGGAGTGCCATTCTATAACTTTCCTTACACTTTCGGCTACCTGTTCAGCATGGGACTCTACATGCGCGCCAAAAAGGAAGGCCCTGCGTTTGCAAAAAGTTATGATGGTCTATTGCGCGAAAGCGGCATGATGCCTGTCGAGGAACTGGCCAAAAAGCATCTCGGCATCGATCTGGGCAAGCCCGACTTCTGGCTTCTGTCCTGCAAAGCAGCGGTGGCTGACGTCGAAGAGTTTCTTAAGTTATTGTAAGTTTGACGAGGGTCTCGACATGTGTCGTCTGAGGGAACATGTCGAAGGCCTGGATCAGATCGATTTTGTAGCCTGCCTGGATAAGCTTCTGCAAGTCGCGCGCAAGCGTGCTCGGCATGCAGGAGACGTAGAGAATGCAGGCGGGCTTTTCTGAGCATAGAGCGTCCAGCAGGACGGGATCCAGCCCGGTGCGGGGAGGATTGCAAAGCACCGCATCAGGGCGCTCTTTTATAAGGAGTTCGACTCCCAGCGACTCCGCTTTTCCCTGTTGGAATTGCACGGACTCAATCTTGTTTAGCGCAGCATTTTCCTTAGCCAGCTGGATCGTTTCTGCATGTGTCTCGACGCCGACCACTAGTTTTTCCTGTTTGGCGAAAAGCAGCGAGGTGATCCCGATCCCGCAATAGAGGTCGAGGATTATTTTAGCGGCATCGGGGAGGGCATTTAAAATGGCGCGGTAGAGATTTTCACTTTGTTCGGGATGGTTCTGCACAAAGCCGAATGGAGAAAAGTGGGCTTTTAATCCGAGCGTCTGCGTCTGGCACTCAATGTTGCCCCAGGCCTTTTCCGCGTGCGGCGATTGCATCGCGATCCCTTGCCAGGAGCTGTTCTTTTCCAATGCTTCTTTTGCCAGGGAATGATTCTTCGGCAGCATCGGTGAAAAATTAAACGCCAGGATGAACTTGCCTTCATTTGCTTTGATGAGCCTTAGCGATCCCTCTTCGATTCCTTCATTGGACAGAGAACTTAAAAAAGGTTCGAGCGTTCCGAGTAAAGCGTCTTCGGAAGGAAGAAAGATCGGACATTTGGCGACATTGATGAACTGCGAAGGGTCGCAGCCGACGTATCCCGCCTTGAAACCCTCTCCCGCTTTTCTTAAGGAGAGGCGGATATGGCGGCGATAATGCCATTGCTGCTCGGTGGGCGTCACCGTCAGATCTTCTATGTCGATCTTGCCGATCCGCTTGAGAGCGTCGAGGACAAACGTGCGCTTTGCATCGATTTGCGCAGAGTAATTGAGATGCTGCAACTGACAGCCGCCGCAGCTTCCGAAATAAAAACATGGAGGGTCAGTGCGGGAAGGGCTTTTCTTATCGAGCGTTACAAGTTTTGCGTGGGCGAAGTTTTTCTTCTTTGCGACCAGCTCCACTTCAGCGACATCGCCGGGTGCGGTGAACGGCACGAAGATGACAAGTCCGTCATGGCGGAGAATCCCTTCTCCGCCGAAAGCGATCGACTCGATGCTTCCTTTGATCATTTGGATTCGACGATTTGGAAATCGCGCACCTGCAATTGGATGCTCGATTTATTGAGGAAGATATTGATATGGGGCGTAAAGGCGATATGTAGCGTTAAATGTTTCTTTAGCAGCCGCACCCGCTTTTCAGCCATTCCGAACGCAATGCCTTCCAGCATCCTCTCGTTTTGCTCGAGGTACAATTTAAGGTGGGTCTTGCCGACGACTTTAGGCGGCCAGATCTGCTTCGCGTCGCAATAGAGGATCGGGGCCGGGTTCTCATTGCCGAACGGCTCCAGCAAACTGAACGACTCCATGAAGTCGAAGGTCAGGTCGCCGAAATTGATCTTGGCGTCGAGGTGCAGTTTGGCGACGACGTCGTTCTCTTTCAATTTCTCATTGGCAGCGGCAAGGAACCGTTTCTGGAACGTTTGAATATGTTCCGAGCGGATCGTCAGCCCTGCAGCAAAATCATGCCCGCCGAAATTTTCCAGGATATCGGCGTTTTCACGCAGGTGCTGTAAGAGGGGAAACTCGGGGATGGTGCGGATCGAGCCTTTGCCCACTCCCTGGTCGATTGAGATGACGATCGTAGGACGATTGTATTGTTTGGCGATGCGCGCGGTGATAATGGGAATGATCCCCGGGTGCCATTTGTCGGAGTACAGAACGATCGCTTTATGGTGGAGGACGTGAGGGTTTTTCAGAATGAACGTCTCGACGTCCTCTGAGTCGCGTCTCTCGATCTTCTGGCGCTCGATATTGTTCAAGTCGAGTTCTTTAGCCAGGTTCTCAGCGGCGACTGGATCGCGGATCAGGAGCAGTTCTACCCCTTTGCGCGGGTCGGCGATGCGGCCTAAGCTGTTCAGTCGCGGAGCTACTTTGGAGGCGATGTCGATGGGAGTGATTTCTCCGAGCTTTAGTTCGCACACGGAAAAGAGTTTGGCAAGCCCGATCCGTTTGGTCTTGCGCAATTGGCGCAGTCCATAACGCACCAGGATCCGGTTCTCGCCAAGCAGAGATCCCATGTCGGCAATCGTGCCGAGCGCGACTAAGTCGAGATATCTCTTTAAGTCGATCTTTGTGGGGCTGATCGAGCCGTTGGAGATCAGGGCATTTGTAATCGCATGGGCAAGTTTGAATGCCACGCCGACGCCAGTTAAAGCGCGGTTGGGATAGGTGCTGTTGATCAATTTGGGATTGAGCGTCGCGATGCAATGGGGGATCTTCGCCGTCGGTTCATGGTGGTCGGTGACGATCACGTCGATCTTGCGGCGCACGGCCTCTTCGATCTCTGTCGCCGAGGTGATACCGCAGTCAACGGTGATGATCAATTTGCATTCGTTGGCGACCGCATATTCCAGAGCATCGAGAATGACGCTTTGTTTCAGTGTGTTGCGGTTAGGCACATAATAAAAGACATTGGCTCCGATGAAACGGAGGAACTCGGTCAGCAAAGCTGCTGCCGTGATCCCGTCGACGTCGTTGTCGCCGTAGATCAGGATATGTTCCTTTTTGTGCAGCGCTTGCAAGACGCGGTCGACAGCTTTGTCCATATCAGGGAAAAGCTGGGGATCGAGCAGGTCGGGAAGCTTGGCGTACAAATAACCATGGATCTCTTCCAGGGTCTTGAAACCTCGGGCCGCAAGAATATGCGCAGTCACAGGGTGAATGCTGAATTCCTGGGTGATGGTCTTGTGCCATTCCGGATCGACTTCGGGGTAGACCCAGATGGGATCTCGGTGAACTAGTGCCATGGAGTTTCCTTATCGCTTACCGCAAGCGGGAGCTAGCCTGTTTACCTACATAAAGGGAATTAGGCAATAATTCCCTTTTGTCGGCAAGCAGTTATCGCTTCCTATCTTTCGTTAAGCACCATTTTAGCTTCTTTTTGCAACTCTCGGTCATGGAAATACTTCATCAACGGTGCTGCGATGAAGAGTGAGGAGAGAGTACCGAAAATGACTCCGATGGCCATGACTAAAGAGAAACCAAAGAGAGTGTTTCCACCGAGCAGGATCAGTGGGATAAGCACTAGGAGTGTCGTTCCAGATGTCATCATCGTGCGGCTCAGCGTGACGTTGAGCGCATGGTTGATGATCTCGGAGAAGCTCGATTTGCGCATCAGTCGGACATCCTCGCGGATCCTGTCGAAGACGATGATCGTATCGTTGAGCGAGTAGCCCACGATGGTCAATAGCGCTGCGACAGTATTGAGGTCGATCTGGATGCTGACGCCCAGAGTATGGAGGATCCCGATCACGCCGGTCGTAAAGATGACGTCGTGGGCCAGGCATATCGTTGCGCTGATCGCATATTTAAACTCGAACCGGAAGGTGATGTAGACCAGGATGCAAAGGAGGGCGATCGCAAGGCCGATGATGGCGTTGTTGCGCATCGCATCCGACATCTGACCGCTGACCTCTGTCCAGTTTTTGTCGAGGTTCTGCAGAGAGGAAGGGCTGATCTTCAGACCGGACTGCTCAAGAGCGTTCACGACCCAAACGATCTTCGGGTTGAGCTCATAGCGGTAGACAGGCTCTTTCAGATCGTTCTCGATCGGCATTCCATAGAATGGATGGCCGGGCTGTTGTAGGCTGCGGCCTAAGAAAATCCGCAAGTTATTGGACGGTGTCAGCTCGCGGACCTGGAAGTCCTGCTGGCCGGCGCCCTGTTTGATCAATGCCTCTTCCGTTGCTTGACGGTACTCCGCGTTTTCCTGCGGCTGCAGTTCGACGTTCAGTGCGTATCCGCCGCTAAAATCCATGCCGAAAATCGTATTGCGCTGCGCAATGAGCAGGAAGCTTCCGACCATGATGACGATGGCGGAGAAGATCACCGTTTTTCTGGTGTGCTTCAGGAAGTTGTAGCTCTTCGCTTTGAACCAGTTGAGCATGTTAAGGCTCTTGTGTTCGGGGTTCTGGACCCAGCCCGCGAAGAAGTAGCGAGTCAGGAACAGGGCGGTAAAGAGAGAAGAGATGATCCCGATGACCAGCATGACGGCGAGCGCTTTGATGGGCCCTGAATCAAAGTGGAGCAGGACCATTGCGGCGATAATTGTCGTGACGTTGGAATCGAGGATCGCGGAGAAGGCTTTGCGATAGCCGGCATGGACCGCGGAGGCGATCCTTCCGCTCACGGCAAATTCTTCTCTGATCCTTTCGAAGACAAGCACGTTGGCGTCAACAGCCATCCCCAGCGTCAGGATGATGCCGGCGATGCCCGCCAGCGTCATTGTCGCTTGGAGGTTTTGCAGCGTCGCCCACATCAGGGCCAGGTTAAATAATACTGCGACCGAGGCGACGACTCCGCCGAATCGGTAGTAGCCGATCATGACTGTGCAGACAAGCAGAAGTGAAAGGATCGTCGCGATCACACCGCTCATGCGCTCTTTGGAGCCGAGTTCCGGGCTGACGTTTTTCTCGGACAGGATATGCGGTGTGAAGCTTAAGGAACCTGCTTTCAGGTCCGCTTCCAGCTGGGTGATCTCTCTTTGTGTGAAACTTCCGGTGATCATCGCGCTGTCGCGGAGCGCTGAGTCGAGCGTCGGCGCGCTGATGATGGAGCCGTTGAGGATGACAGCCATTCTCCATCCTTTGCCGTTAGAATAAGCTTCTACAGGAGTGCCTGTGATTTTTTCTTTGGCGTACTGGGAAGTCCACGCGAAGAGTTCGTCGCGGGGATTGACCTTTACTCCGTCTTTGCCTGAGTAGGATCCTTTGATTGCAAACCCGAGGTAGTTTCCTTTCGATGGATCATAGGAGGCCTGGATGTTCTCGAGGTTCGAGCCTTCGAGGGCAAAGTTGCGGAAGACGATGACGAGCGGGTTTGTCTGCCCTTGCCAGTCGGTGAAATCATTTCCGCGGAACAGGGCGATCTTGGAGTAGGTCTCGTTGAATGCGCCTGTCACCGCAGTCTCTTGCGGATTGGCAAGCCTCATCCCGTTTTGATACAGGATGCGGGCGGATTCGCTGCGCGGCTGAATGACGTCGGGGTCCAGCGAATCGCCGTAAAGATGTTTCCAGGCGATCTGGTTGATGTCGTCAACTTCTTTACGGTTGGTGACGATCGCTTCGTTCCAGATCTCTTGTAAAAAGCGGCTTGAGGCTTCTGCCAGTTGCGGGTTGCCCGGGCCAAATTTTTCGTTGACGATGTGGAAGTACATCGAGGAAGCTTTGACAAGCTCTGCAGCGGAAAGGCCTTGAGAACCTGGGAAGTCGAGGGTGATGAAATTCCCTTCTTGACGGATGCTCACTTCCGATACGCCCATTTTATTGACGCGGTTGTAGAGCTCGTTGATCCCTTGCTTGATGTCGGCTTCGTTGGTGACCGCGCGATTGTTGCTGTCGCGCAGTTCGATCTGGACAGTTTTTCCGCCGGAGAGGTCGAGGCCCCAATGCAGGATCTTGCGGTCGTCGCCGCGGAAGTACTTCACGCAGCTCAATTTGAAATTATTCAGGAAAACATTTGTCGTCGGCTTCGGCACATCGAATTTGGAGACGCCGCGGATGCTCATTTTGGCAGCATAGTAGTCGTCGCGCCATTTGAGCAGGTCTTCGTGGATTCTGTTGTCGATCTTGTTCTCTGTCAAAATACGCTGTTCGACATCGGTAAACTCCAGGACGGCGTAGCGCTTTGTGCCGTGGACTGAGAAGTCTTCGCGCGTCGCTTTGAGCACCGCTTGATAATAGTCTTCGCCTTCGAAGATGAAGTCCTGTGAGTATTCAGGGCTAAGGGCATAGGAGCCGCCGGAGTAGCCGACGAATCCATTGCGCTGCAAGATGTCGCGCAAGTGGTTGAAGTCCTGAATGAACTGGTTTGTCTGCTCAGACTGCGTCTCGCTTTTCAGACGCTGCATGATTTTGTCCATCCCCTTGGCGATCACGTAAACGGAGTTCAGGTGGAATCCTTGCGGAGGTGCTTTCTTGTTCAATGCCGGAGCGTAGATGACGAGTGCGAAGTTCTGCTCGGAAGCGGGCAGCTTGCTGTACGTGTCGTAATCGTAGATCGGGAAGGAGGAAGCGGTCAAATCGGGATGCTTGGGATGCCATGTCGATTTCAATGTTTCCTGAAGCTGCTGGCACTGGGCAGCGGCGATGCTGCTGAGGCGCAGTGCAAGGAAGCTCTTGCTGTCGGTCAGTTGGCTGAGCGCGATCTCAAATTGATTTTGGCGAGGGGAGATCTCCTCGCCGGATTGGCGGGAGGTCATCGCGATCTCGTTATAAAGGAGCTGGTCGGCCTGGTCGCGCAGTTGGGCCTGGCCAGGGGTGCTGTCAAGTTTCTGTCTTACCGCTGCGACATCCAGATGCAGGGTTAAGGAGATTTTTTCATTGCTCCAGTCAATTGCGATCTGATCGATGAAAGGGTTGTGGCCCTGCAGTGAAATCGTCTGCGTCTTTTCGGCTGCCTTGTTCTGCAAAGCGGCGGCAAAGGAAGCGAACGTGAGGGGAGCTTTGCCTGCTGCAAAAGCCTGCGCGTTGCGCTTCACGATGGCAGACGCGGAGTCGAGGGTCTTCTCACGCGATGTCAGCAGTTCCAGTCGCTGCTGTTTGATGGTGTCAAGGAACTGGCCTTGCGCTTTCAGTGTGTCGCTCTCTTCTCGAAGGGCGCTCTTCTCAGTGCGGATCTTGTCTTTAAAGGAGTCGAGCGAGCGGATGAGGTTCTGCACCATCGCAGAGCGGTTGTCGCTGTCGATCTGGGTAAATGTCGCGAAGTAGCGCTGGGAGATCGTCGAGCTTTCACCGTATACTCTTGTAAAGGAGAGGATGTTCTGTGCCAGGACGGAAGCGATCTCCTGGGACTGTTGCTCGTTGCGCGGGTCGGTGAGCGCCTGAACGAACAGGGCGTTCTCGGATGGGCCTGCCAGAGCGACGCCGACTTGCATCGCGCGGTCTTCCACAAGGGCGCGGTACAGAGGGGTCGGGTTGTGCTGCGCGTCGAACTTTTCAGCGAACTGGGTGTAGTTGTTCAACTGCTTGGCGTCGAAGTGGATCGGAATGCGGCGCTGGACGAGGACTGTCTTGTTAGCCGTGTCCATTGGATCGTACAGTGTGAGCTGGGCGGGAACGAAGGGGACAAGGGCGCCGGCTCTAGGAAGATACTGACGGAACTTGTTGGCGTCGTCGGTATTTTTGAAAGATACGGAGACGAACTGGGGAAGCTGCTGGTTGATCGCGACGGAAACAGGCTTTACCTGCAGCAGGCTGCAGAAGGAGCTGATCCATTCTTCAGACTGGGGCTCCAGTTCATTGACGCGGTCGAGGATCTGCTCGGCGATCGCCTGCGACCTCTTGGCGTCGACGGGGGCTTTAAGGGGTTTCGAATAGAAAAAAACAGTCGGAAGGATGTTGTATATTGTCAGTGCAATGACAGCGATGATCAAATAACGCTGCCACTTCTTTTGTTTTTCCATGTTTGCGTCCACATTCTAAAGAATTTTAATAGGCTAAGGATACGCATGCCACTGGATTCTGTCTAGTCAAATTGCTTCCTCGATTTCCTTCGATTGCCTATTTAAACTGAACCTGTCGCGGTCGCTCGCGGCTTTGAAAGTTTTTGTTTTAAACCGTCAATGGGAAAAACAAAAAATTCCCATTCAATTCGGTTTTCCGATATGCTTGGACCTTAAATTCGAATGGTTGTTTTTTTAACCTTATATCCAGGATGTGAATGCCAAGTGTGATCGTAGTCGGTGCCCAATGGGGCGATGAAGGAAAAGGAAAAGTGATCGACCTTCTCGCCGAACGCGCGGAATTCATTGTCCGATCGCAGGGAGGAAACAATGCCGGACACACGATCATCGTCAAAGGGGAGGAGTACCGGTTCCACCTCGTTCCTTCAGGGATTCTCTATCCTCACGCTCAGTGCTTTATCATGGGCGGTACCGTCATCGACCCGAAAGTGCTCCTTGAAGAGATCAAGGGCCTGGAAGAGAAGGGAGTTGTCCTTAAAGGACGCCTGCATCTCTCTCCTTATGCACATGTCATATTCCCTTTCCATCGCCTCATCGATAAGCTCAGCGAAGAGAGCAAAGGCGCCCAGGCGATCGGAACGACCGGCCGCGGCATTGGCCCTTGTTATGCCGATAAAGCGAGCCGCTGCGGCATCAGGATCTGCGAACTAATCGATCCGAAACTTCTTGAAAGCAGACTCCGTTTCGCGCTCTCCATGAAAAATCGGGAGCTTCAGGCCATCTATAATCAGCCGCCCTTGGACTTCGACGCAATCTATAAGGAATACGCCGAGTATGGAAAACTGCTCGCGCCTTTTGTGGGCGAACCGGAAAAGAGTGTCGGGATCGCTTGCCGCGAAAATAAAAAAGTTCTTTTTGAGGGCGCCCACGGCACGCTGCTCGATATCACCTTCGGCACTTATCCTTATGTAACTTCCTCCAGCACAATTTCTTCTGGGGTGAGCGGAGGGGCCGGCATCGGCGCGAGCCGGATCACGCATACCATCGGCGTCGTCAAAGCTTACACGACCCGCGTTGGCGCCGGCCCGTTGCCGTCCGCGCTGACCGAACAGGAACAAAATCTTTTTTTAGACAACGTGACAGCGCGTGAAATTGGAACGACGACTGGCAGAAAACGGCGCATCGGATGGTTCGACGCGTGCCTCGTGCGCTACGCCGCCTGCCTGAACGGGATGGACTCGCTGGCCCTGACCAAACTCGACGTCCTCGACAATTTGAAAGAGATCAAGATCTGCACAGGTTACCGCCTGCGCGGAAAAGAGCTCGACTATCCTCCGCCTGTGATTGAAGATTTGGGCCAGGTCGAACCGATCTATGAGACGATGCCGGGCTGGAACTGTTCGACCAGAGACATTGCTTCTTACGACCTTTTGCCCAAAGAAGCGAAGGCCTATATCGAACGCCTCTGTCAGCTGGTCAGCACGCCGCTTAGCATTTTGTCCCTCGGTCCCGAAAGAGAGAAGACGTTGTTCATTCAAGAATTATTTAAAAAATAAAACTATGAATACATTGATTGCTCCCGAAGTCGAATCCGAGGAAAAAGAGATTCTCTATACCCCGGATGATCTCGCTCTTCTGGACCCGTCAAAGATCCCCAGCCACGTCGCCATCATCATGGACGGCAACCGACGCTGGGCCAAAAGGCAGGGACTGCCCACGATGATGGGACATTGGAAAGGGGCCGAGACCCTGACCAAAATCGTCCGCGCCGCATCCGAGCTCGGCATTAAAACACTCACCGTCTATTCCTTTTCCACAGAAAACTGGGGCAGGGCCAAAGAAGAAGTCGACGCCCTCATGCACCTGTTCAAAGTCTATCTGGAGAAACAGCGCGAGCCCATGCTCCGCGAAGGGGTCCGCCTCGATGCGATCGGAGACCTCAAGCGTCTGCCGCCGTTTGTCCTTCACGAATTAGAACGTTCAAGGTCTTACACCGCGCAAGGTAAAAAGATTGATTTAGTTTTGGCGATGAATTATGGTGGCCGGGATGACATCCGGCGCGCTTTTGTCGCGATGATGGGAGATTTTGAAAAAGGCAAACTGTCGAGGGATCAGGTATCCGAGCAACTGATCAGCCAATACCTCGACACTGCCAAATGGCCCGACCCTGAACTTCTGATCCGCACCAGCGGAGAAAGAAGACAGAGCAATTTTCTCCTGTGGCAACTCTGCTATAGCGAATTTTACCACACGGATGTGTTGTGGCCCGACTTTGATCAACATGATTTGCTCCAGGCAGTGCGCGAACACCAGTTGCGCCAGCGAAGATTAGGTGGATGATGAAATTGAAGCGGATGGCGGATCTAAACCGCCGATTAATTGTATCGAGTATTTTAGGCGTTATTGTAACCTTTCTCATTGCTTTTTCGACGAGCAGTTTTGTCAGCCTTTTGCTGATGCTCTGCGTCGCAGCTCTTGCCGGTATCGGCATTTGGGAATACGCCCAGCTTGCGATCAACAAAGGGATCCAGCCCGCCACGCGATGGATGGTCGTCGCCGCCGTCGCTGAAGTCATGGCCCTCTACGCATCTCTTGTCTTCGTCGATTTCCCTCAACTTCCCGTCCTTGTCCTGGCCATTGCCATGGTCCTGTTCTTTCTTCTGCATTTTAGAGACACCCACGCGGCCCTCTTCACGATCGCCACTGAATTCTTCGGCGTCGTCTATGTCGCGGCCCCCCTCGGCCTCATGCTGGGCGTTCTTTACCCGGTTGCGCACCACGGCGTTCCGCAGGAAGGCAGATGGTGGCTCGTCTATCTGATCCTCGTTACCAAGATCACCGACGTCGGCGCTTACTTTGTCGGCAGGTTATGGGGCAGAAAAAAACTTTCTCCCACTTTGAGCCCTAAAAAAACGATCGAAGGCGCCGTCGCCGGATTCATCTCCGCCGTTCTGGCCAGCATCGCGATCTACTACGCGGGCAATCATTTCTTCGATGGCCATTTCAGCCTCTCATTTACTGAATCGATCTGGCTCGGAATGCTGATCGGTATTTTTGGACAGATCGGCGACCTCGCAGAGTCTCTGCTCAAACGCGACGCCGTCGTCAAGGACAGCAATACCCTGCCAGGTCTTGGCGGAGTTCTCGACATGGTCGACTCCCTTCTGTTCACGACCCCGATCGTTTACTTCTTCATCCGGATGCACTAACAGAAATGATAATCACGATCGACGGCCCTTCGGGCACAGGCAAGTCTACGGTCGCGCGCCAAGTCGCCGACCGACTTCACTTTGTATACTTCGATACCGGCGCCATGTACCGCGCTTTCACCTGGCTTGCAATCGCACGCGATATCGACATCCAGGATCCCGCAGCTGTCCAGCGCTGCCTTGAAGAGTTCGACTACAAAATCGTTGAAACGGAGAATGGAAAGCATTACTTCGTGAACGGAAAAGACGTTACCGACGAGATCCGTTCTCTAGTCGTCACCAAGGTCGTCTCTCCCGTCTCCGCCATTCGCCAGGTCCGCTCCTTCCTCCTTGAGTACCAATACCGTTTCGCCCAAACGCAGAACGCCGTCTTTGAGGGAAGGGACCTCGGCACTGTCGTCTTCCCCAAGGCGGAGGTAAAGATATTTCTTGATGCCGCCCCGAAAGTACGCGCGGAGCGCCGCATGAAAGAGATCCTCCTTAAGAAGCCCGGTGAGCTCAAAGGTCTGACCCACGAGCAGATGCTCGCCGATATCATGCGCCGTGACGAGTTCGACTCCACACGCGAGATAGCCCCTCTCCGCTGCCCAGCGGACGCCTTCCAGATCGACACGACAAATCTTTCTATTGACCAAGTGGTCGACCAAATCGTAAACTATTGCGTCGACAGATTTCCAAATATAATTAAGACATGAAACCAGCCTGGGCCCGCAAAATTCCCATGTCATGGCTCTACCGAGCCGTGCTTTTTTCCGCATGGTGCTTCTTCAAGCTCTTCTACCGTCATAAGATCTATGGCCACGAGCATTTTTACAAAGACGCCGCCATCATTGCCGGGAACCATTCCTCATTCTACGATCCGCCCATCCTCGCCATTTCCTGGCCTGAAGAAGTCCACTTCCTCGCCCGCGAAAGCCTTTTCAAAAATCGTTTCTTCGGCGGTCTGATCCGCAAGCTCAACGCCCATCCCGTCTCGGGCGACCCCAGCGACATCGGCGTTTTCAAACTGATCTGCGGCCTCCTTGCCGATGGGAAAAAAATCATCCTCTTTCCCGAAGGCAAAAGAGGCGACACCGACCAGCTTCAGGAACTCAAGCCCGGCATCGCGATGCTCGTTTCCCGTTCCAAATCAGCCGTGATCCCCGCCTATATCCACGGCACCTTCTCCATCTTTAGCCACTTCCGCAAATTCCCCAAACTCTGGGGCCACACAGCCTGCGTCTACGGCACACCGATCCTCTGGTCTCAGTTTGCCCACCTCGACAAAAAGGAAGCCCAAAAAGCCCTCACCGAAAAACTATCCGAGTCGATCAACGCCCTCCGCGCCTGGTACGAAAGCGGCGCCAAAGGCTCCCCGCCTTAAGATTATTTCAGAATATTCTGCTGGGACAGTGTTTTAAAATTTAAAACAGCATTTGCATTCCGTTTCCAATTCGTGATAAAAACTTTGTCCAAGCCTATCGCAAAGTGAGGTTGGAATATGCGAATATGCCTTTTTTTATCCTTCTTGGCTGCATTAGCAGGCTGCAAAAACAACAATGACACTCCGCCTGTCATTTCCCAGTCTCAGAACTCCCTTAATGACTCTGCTCAACATGTATATGGGCGCTTCGCGTATAAGATGATTCAAGAGCATGGGCTATGGGGATATAATGTGGTACTTCCTGTCTCTCAGGATAGTATCGAGACGATGGGCATGCAATTACTGACGATGCGAATGATCCCCTTAGCTCAGGCTCGTGGCATCCTCCTTGTAGCTGGAAGCGCTCTTTTAGAAGAGATTAAAAATCAGTCTCAAATACAGCCCTATTTGCCTCCAGACTTCGGCTGGGACAATATTATGCTGGGGATTACTTTTGTAGATCAGGCTGGAAAACGTGTCGCTGACTCTGAAAGCGTTACAAGCGTGGCTCTGGTCGATGGACATTTGATCTATAGATCCTTCGATCCAAAAAGCGGTAAATGCCAAGTTGTCCATAAAGAAACAGCCAAGGAAGCCTATAAAGAAATGGTTGCATCGAAATTCTGGGATCAAAAGTGGGACTGGAGTCTTTTGGCTACTTCCCCTCCTCCCGGATCTGAATGGCTGGCTGCGGAAGATCAGAGGGCGAACATTCTTGAATTAAATACATTGTACAGCCAGAAATATTCCCAAGCAGCCCCCAGACCGCAAATTAATGATCAGGATAAAACCAATCTAAGCCTCGATCTCAAAAAATCGAAAGACTCAGTCACCAAATTAAACGTTAATTTGCCTTCGAATTTTGTGTTTGGATTTGAAGATTCAAGTAATGAATTTTTCATGTTTGAATATATCCCAAAAGGGGAGGATTTGAATGGCTGGACTGAAATTATTACAATTTCACAATATAAAATGCAAAATCCCAGGATCACCGATTACATTAGAAATATGGCAAAACAATATAGTGGAACCGGAGCAGATTTCAGCCATGAGATCCGCAAAGAAAAAGATCTCCCGGTTGCCCTTACAATAACGGATCTTGATGCTGTGACTCCGAGTATGGTTCCCTCTCTAAAGGGTTCCAGGATCTCACAGAAAAAAGAACTTGTCATGACTAAGATCTATCAGGGCGATCAAAGCATGTCCGTCGTTCAATATTCAATTAGATATGATACTGGAAAGACCACTCTCACAGCAAAAGATGAGCTGAAAAACAAAATGGAGCGTTTCCTCAATACTTGCACTATTGAATAATTGGTGGGCCTGAATAAGAGCTACCTGCTTTTTTCATTTGCATAAAGCCCCTCCTCCTGTTAGAGTGCGTACCACTTTCATGTCCCTAAATAGGCATAAGGAATAAGAGGGGGCCAGCCCCCTCCAAAGCGTTTAAAAAATGATGTATGTAAACTCCGCCAGATCTTTTGGATTTGAGGCCGGCCTTGGTATGAACGCCAAGTGCAACGGTGGCGCGGGGTCATACCCTACCGTCATTTGCTAACTGCTTACTTCCTCGCCTAAAAACTTTTCTTAGATCCCACGAAACATCAGAAGCCGCCGGCGAGGAATAACACTCAACGGAGGACCGTATGAACACGAAGACTGTTTCTAAGAAAACAAACATGAATATTATTTTTACCGGGATGGCTCTCTTCTCGATGTTTTTCGGGGCCGGTAATCTCATTTTCCCCCTGCTCGTAGGACACTCCGCCGGCAGTGAGACCCCTTATGCCCTTCTTGGCCTAGCCATCTCCGCGGTCGGATTTCCATTCCTAGGTCTTATCGCCATGATGATGTGCTCCGGAAACCTGAGCACATTTTTAAGCCGTCTTGGAAGGTCTCCCGCTTTTATCCTTCTCTTCATTTTGCAGATAACGCAGGGGCCTCTTGGCTGCATGCCTCGCCTGATTACGTTAATGCACGCAAGCGTTAAAGCTTATCTTCCGGCCTTTTCGCTTGTGCTCTTTAGCGCGCTGATCTGCGTCGCCATTTTTCTTCTCTGCTTCCGCCCCAATAAGATTGTGTCCATCCTTGGAGTCGCGCTCACGCCCGTGTTCCTTTTGACTTTAGCGACGCTGGTCGGCGTGGGGATGTTCAACGCTCCTCCGCCCTCCGCACCGACAGGAACTTCGATGTACCATTTCGTGGAAGGCTTTAAGGGCGGATACCAGACGATGGACCTGATCCTCGCCATTCTTTTCTCAACGATCATCATTCCCCATCTTTTCCAGGAAGCGGAAGGATTATCCCCGCAAGAAACTAAGACCTATGTCAGGAAAAAAATGCTCATCGCAAGTTCGATTGCTGCAGGACTCCTCATGGCTTCCTATCTGGGCCTATGCTGGATCGCCTCTCGTTATCATGCGCCTGCCGCTCCGGAAGACTTGCTTTCCGTCATCTCTTTTCAAATCTTCGGCCCCTTGGGGGGACTCATCGCGATGCTTGCCATTTTTCTGGCTTGCCTCACAACAGCGATCTCCATGGCAAGAGTCTTCTCTGAATACATCAGAAAGGATCTCTTCAAAGAGAAAATCTCCGCTAACTTGGCGATCATCATTACCCTCGCAGGAACTGCCTGCGTGGCTTGCCTGGGATTTTCAGGGATCATGCGTATGCTAAGCCCGATTTTAGATGTTTTATATCCGGGACTGATCGTCCTTTGTGTTTACAACATCATCGATCAGCTTTACTTGAAAGAGCGCATGCCCAGGTTTGAAGCAGAGGTGTCAACCGACTGATTAGATAAACAAGACGCAGTTGAGCTTTTCTTGAATATGAGTTCTATTCCAATAAAGTTGATGAGAACGAATTTCCAGAAAAGCTCAAAACGGTCAATTCGTGGCAAAGCAATTCAGGCAGTGGTTCTTAAGTAACTCATTTAAAGAAATCATTTCTATTAACTCGCCGTACAACTAAAATTTTAATTCTCGGATATTTAAATTCAGAGGATTTATGGCAATTGATAGCGTTGATTCTATAGGCGATGTTGCGGATGATTTCGATGACATCGACTGGAAAGAGATCCTGGATCTTCCATTATGGAATGGTCGGGAGGTTGAGCAGCTTTCTCGTTTGGTCCAGCTCAATTTTGTTGTTTCTCAAATCCACTCCCAATTTAGTCAAAAGGGATTCCACGACAACAAGCACGTCCAAGTGGGCTGCAGACGTTTCGAAATCATCAACCTTTCCGAAGATCCCTTCTTCGAATTTGCAAAGCACGCCCAGTCTCCATTCGCTCTTCACCGCCCCAGCGACTATGAATTCTCTTTAGCTGACCCTACTCAGCTGAATCCCGAGATCAGCGACTGTAAAAACATGTTCAGCCGTGCCTGGAAGGGAGTGAAGAAAGGCGCGAAAAAAGTGGCTCACTTCGTCAGAGACCATAAAAAAGAGATTCTGATCGCAGCTGCCGCAGCCGCAGTCATAGCCGGAGGAATAGTCGTTGCTGGCGCACTAAGTGGAGCCGCCGCTGCAGATGCCGCTGCCAATCGGCGCAAAGAGGAGGAAGACACCCATTCTCCCGAAGGAACAGATGCTGAGCCTCCCGCGCCTCCTCCTGAACCTGATCCCATTGCCGCTCATCCTCTTCCCGAGCTAACCGCACCTAGTATCACAGAGCAGCTTCCTGTAGACCCGACTATTCAAAGTCCGATCAGCAGCCACATGCAAACTCTCCAGGCAGCCCGAAGCGGCGTAGAACCCCCCGAAATTCATCCCCCCACAATGCCAACAGCTGATCCTAACACCGATAATTTGACCGCCTCAGCCGGAGATCACATCAGCAATCCTCAATCAGCGGCAGGAGTTCCATCAGATAGTAGCATTGCTACTTTCTTTCAACACGCATGGGGTGTTGTCAAAATCGGACTAGACGTAGTTGGACGCAGCGTGACGGCGCCAGAAATGCAGGATTCTACTTCCCCCTTGGTCCTCTTCAGCCAGGAGGAAATTGATAAGCTAAAGGGGAATGAGGTTATCCCTCTAGATCTCTCTTCGCAGCAAGAGAAGTTAAAAGCTGATGTCGCTTTGTCGATTAAGAATGGGTTCACCGCTTTTTTGGAAAGTTTAAGCAGTGCCCCTGAATTGATAAACAGTTATAGGCTTAATGGAGAGGCTCCAGCTCCTTCTCGATCAATGTGTTTTCATACAGAAGGAACCCGTGAGACTGGGACGAAAATTACCTTTATCAATGGCATTGGGAACTCTTTTGAGGATTCGTATGGCAGTGCACAGTATATTAGCTCATTAGGGTCCAATGTGCAAATCGATGGCATTTACAATAAAAGCAATTGGGCGCCAATCGATGTTGCAGAAGCCCTTCTTTTTAATTATCAGGGGTACTCTCCGGTTACTCAGGATTTGCTCATGAAGGAATGGAGCGATTTTCATATAGAAAACATAGGCAACCCTGATGCAAAAATCCTGCACTTCTGCCATAGTCAAGGTGCTATACATACCTATAATGCGCTCATGAGACTGCCTAAAGAAATTAGAGATCGAATTATTGTGGTGGCGATTGCTCCTGCGATAGTTATTCCCGAGGAGTGTTGCTTTGATTCATATAATTACATCAGCAGCAAGGACCTAGTGCATTATGGGCAGGATTTTGTGACGCACATTTCAGCTAATATGAATGAAGCTTTGCGGTCTGAGCTGCTTTCCTGTCTGGCTAAAAACAAAGATCAATTAATTGTCTTAGCGCCTCATAATGAGTCTGATTTATTGGATCATGGGCTTAAGAATGATACTTACAAGAAGAGAATTCAAGACCATATAGAAGATTATAGCGAGCATGATGGGGAATATAAATGAGGTTTTTTGTTTTCTTGTTATTGGCAGTGCTAATTAATGGGTGTGGTGGTGGAACTGTGAGTCCACAACCCCAACGAAGTCCCAAATCGCAGTTGGTGCATGAACTAAGTGAAGGTGTCTTCAAGGAATTAATCTTAGAGAAAAATCTTTATCCTTGTGAGTGCGGAGGGAGAATGATGGATCAAATTAAATTGCTTCACTGGGGCTTTGATTATTACAAAGAGATTGATATTGAAGAAGGGCGTGAATTATTGATCACAGCAGCTCATAGACTTTTGAAAGCTATTAATGAGGATGAGAGAATTCGACCTTATTTAGCAACTTATCCATTTAAGCCGGAAAATATTGAACTGCGAATTTTTTTACATAATTCTGATGGCTCTCCTATTGGGCCTGGAAAATTGTGTATTGTGTCGATTCTTGAGGGAGTTTTGAATTATAAGGTCGAAGACGCAGTAAACCTGCCCTTTAGAAAAATCCTTGTAGAAACATTCCAAGAAGCTGAAGACAAGATGAATGCGCCGCTTCCTCAGGCGATTTAGAAATCAGCCGAAAATTCATTTATTCCTCAGAATGAAAGTTCAAGAACTTTGATAGCATCGTTAGAAACACGCATCAGGAAAATCATGAGCGGATATACTATTGCTCTGTGATGGAATTTCCTTCCTTGGGTCTAATTTTCAGGAGAATGTCTGATGAAAGCAGTCGTTATGAATGGATTTGGCTCTGCAGATGTTTTTACTTTGCAGGAGCGTCCGATTCCCTTGCCAAAAGAGGGGGAAGTGAGGATTCGGATTAAAGCTGCCGCGTTCAATCCGGTCGATTGGAAAATTCGGGAAAATTGGTTTGGTGGCGATCCGAACCAAATTCTGGGGTGCGATTGCAGCGGCATTGTCGACGCGATAGGCCCGGATGTGAAGGAATTTGCTGTCGGCGATGAAGTGTACGCGATGTCTATCATACGCAGTTCCAATGGAAGCTATGCCGAGTTCGTCTGCGTGCCCGTCGAACTGGCTACCGCAAAACCTCGTCAATTGACGTTTGAAGAAGCCGCTGCAATACCGCTGGCCGCCATGACTGCCTACCGGGCGACCCTTGCCCTCCCTGTCTATAAAACTCGAGATTCTGTTTTTGTTGCAGGAGCTGGAGGGGGTGTCGGATCCTTTGCGACGCAGTTCATCAGGCAGGCAGGGGTCAAAGAGATTATCACAATCGCCAAAGATGAGAAGAGCGCGCTTTTTCTACAGAGAAACCTTGGGTTCGCAAAAGATCACATTCTCATTTACGAAGGACTCACTATTGAGCAAATGAAAGAGAAACTGATCGCGATGAACAAAGGGGATCTTTTTGAAGCGACAGTGGACCTTGTTGGGCAAGAGATAAAACGCCTTTGCCTGGAGCTCACCGGCTATTCAGGCCACTTTTCCACTATCCTTCCCGAAGATGACTTTGTTTTCCCGATTTGGAATGAAAACTCGATACCGCGGGGTAGAAACATGTCTATCCTCCAAGTTGCAGTGGGAGCCCAATTGGGTCAGGCGGACCGGAGGTATTGGGACATCTACGCCTACCATTTGGAGCTGATCTCAGAGATGTTGGAGAAGGGGACTCTCAAGCCTCCGGTTGTGGAAGTCGTAGGCTTACTTAGCGCGAGCACCGTCCAAAAAGCGCATCGCTTGCTCGAGCAGGGACGCGTCAAAGGCAAACTCGTCATGGCCATAGGATAATTCTCACCGTTTGCAAAGAGCCGCGGTTCTGTGATAAACTGTCCTGCAAATTTCATTGCGATTGGAGGCTAAAATGCGCAAATCTGTTTGTTCGACTATTGTGATTGCTTTGGCGAGTTTCAACTTCAATACTGCCCACGCAGCAGAGGTTTCGCAATTCATGGAAAATAGTGCTTCTCCCTTTACGCCTGATTCCGTTTTGCCCGATGGGGTCGATGTGTCGATCTCGACCAACCCTTACACTGGAAAATCTGCCCCGGCGCGCAAAGGGACAGTGGCTGCCACGTTAAATAACATTGCAAGGCTCAACAAGCTCCTGATGGAAGCTAATCGCGAACAAGATGTGCAAGCGCTCATTGAAGCCATTGATAAACTGATTCCTTCGCTGGATGCTATCGGGGTATTTGATCTGTTTGAACCGGCCTACTGGATTGGCGAGGGAGAGCAGCTTGGGCGCGTTGCTGCGATCATGCTCTACTTCAAGCATTATCCGGAAAAATTGACACCGGAGTTGAACATGCAATTACATTCCTTGAAGAGGGTTCTGCGATGCCCCTATTTGAAAGCGCTCTTCGACGATCTTGACTTTTTATGATAGCAGAGACTGTCACCTTTTCAGGTAACGGTAAATGAAGAAGCCCCCTCGGCCTACAAAAAAGCCTGTGACGATGGACGAGGAGATCGTGTCGGCAAGGTAAATGCCGTAGGGGACGCTGGAGTGGGTTGCATAGTAATAACCCCAGAAAAATTTCAGGACGAAAATCAAAACGATTAGAACGATAGTGGAGTAGTTTGGCGGGATTGTCAGGGTAGCTTTGCTGCGGTCAATGCCAAGACGCCAGGAGCGGACTTCTTTCACTCCGCCAAATGTCCCGGCGGCAAGGAAAATCACCCACCAAATGACCAATGATGCGTGTCCAAGAGAGACCTTGCCGTAGATGTCGTAGCAGGCCCAGCCAAGGAAAAATAGAGGCATGAGAACAATCCGTTGGATGGGGACTTTGCGCGCCTTCATCGATTGAATGCCTATGCTCATCAGATAAAAAAAGAGCACATACACCCACCAGGGGGCTCCGCTAATTGCCTGCCAAAGATTATCCATAAGTCCATCCGAGTGTTAAATTTTATTTAACAAATGAGGAGGATTTAAGCAATGCGCGGTTAGTTATTGATACAGCAGAGGAGGTCGCCGTTCTCTCAGAACCGCTTTAGATTCAATTTATAACGGGTATGGCGGAGTTCCCCGGTTTTGGTCAAAGCGCCTTTTTCAACAAGATCGGTCAAATCGCGTGTCGCTGTGGCCCTCGTCGTCTTTGTGATGGCGATATAATTTTCAGCGCTTAAGCCTCCCTTAAAGCCATTTGGTCCTTCTGCAAACATTCTCAGCAATGCCTTTGTTTGCCTGAGATTGATTTGTCCGGAGAGAGCGTTGAGCATCTTTGATTTTTCGATCAAAAAATAGAGATGGTTCGTCGATTCTTCCTGTGCTTGTAAAACCACCTGAGCAAAAAATTCCACCCAATCCTGCGCTTCTAATGTGCGATTGCATTTTTCGAGGGCTGCGTAATACTCTTTTTTCCGGCTTTCCAATAATTTGGAAATGGCTATCAATGTAGGACGCCCTACCCCCTGGGATAGTATTTTTTCCGCTAAAACACGACCAATTCTTCCGTTACCGTCCTCGAAAGGGTGGATGCTCTCAAAATAGACATGAGCGATGGCTGCTCGTCCGAGGATAGAGCCAGAGGGATTTTTGGAATTGTACCAACGGATAAATGTTTCCATTTCCTCCGGAACTTTTGCTGAAGGAGGCGCTTCGAAGAAGACTGTCGGAGAGTCGTATCGATTGGAAACGATTTGCATCGGTTCTGCATGAGTGCGATATTTCCCACAGTCATCAATTCGGGAGGAGCCGTCGAAAAGCATGGCATGCCACTTCCAGAGCATTTCATGTGTCAATGGTTTATCGAACGAGTCGTAGACACTGCAAAGAAGCTGTGCCATTTGCGATTCTTTGTTGATCCCTTGCTTTTGGGAGGTTTGCAGCCCGAAGTGTTTCTTGATGGAAGATTGCAAACTTTCTCTATCAAGGATCTCTCCTTCTATTCTTGAGCTTTCCAAACCTTCTGAACTTAGAATTTCAACAATAAATCGATTATATTCTTGCTCGCCGATTGTTTTTAGACATGCGAAAGCGCTGCCGACCCCCAAGAGAAATTGCTTTTCCATTTGAGATATTCGATCGGGGTCATACTCAAACTCGGGCCAATTTGGCAATTCCCAGTTCCAGGTCATGAGGAATAGAACTCCTTTCTATAACTCATAATTATACATAAAAATGATTTATAGAACAAGACGCTATCACTCATAGGCTCTTAGGAGTGATGCTGTAAGCCGCTTATTATAAAATGGATGAGTTAAAATTTAAGGGGTGGAGGGCGCGGTTCTGCGATCGCTCTTAAGTCATTTGCGGCTAAGAAGGTAGGATGAAGAGGTCTGTCCGGTTTCGAATCTAATGGTTCACACAGCAGAGGAGGTCGCCGTCTTTGACGGAGATCGAGACTTTGGAGCCGGTCGCTTCGTTGGAAACGCCGATGAAGTGCTTGTCGAGGGAGCCGTCTTTCAGGGCCCATTTCAACCCTTCCGTTGTGATGCCCCTGACAGGCCCGTTGAGCGGGATCAGGGAGATCGTTTGTCCGGGCTCGGTCGCAAATTCAGCCTGGCGCTGGACGACGAAAACGCGCTCGGTTTCAGTTTCAAGAAAAACTTTTCCAGGATAGCGGGTGAGGAGGATCAGGTTGCCCAGGGTGTGGTCTGTTCTTCCGCCGAGAGCTCCGAAGACGGCGATCTCTTCGATCGCAGGATGGAAGGCGATCTCGAGGGCCAGTTGCAGGTCGGTCTCGTCTTTGTCGCGAGGGAAGCGCTTGGTCGGCACATCGCTAAAGGCCTTGAGCAGGTGAGGGTCGGCCGAGTCGAGGTCGCCCAGGATCAGATCGGGCTGAAGCCCCATCTCGTAACAGTAGTTCACACCGCCGTCGACGGCGATCAGCACCGGGTATTTGATGATTTTTTCTTTAATGGAAGCAAGATCGGCGATGGGGGCGCTGCAAATGATCGCAATCAGCGATTGTTTAAACATGAACCCCCACTACCAGAATTGCGGTCAAGAAGACTCGAACTTCCACAGGTTGCCCTACTAGAACCTGAATCTAGCGCGTCTACCAATTCCGCCATGACCGCATGTTAGGACTACAGAGTATAATCTCGGAAGGGTTTTTTGTGGAAGGGAATTTGGGGACTCGGAGAGAGTCCCCTAAAAAGCGGTTTTTAGAAAGCGGGGATGACAGCGCCGTCGAATTTCGTCAGGATGAACTGGCGCATTTTGTCCGAGGTCATCGCGGCTTTCAGGGCGACGATCTTGGGGTCGTTCTGATCGCCGTCGCGGACAGCGATGATGTTGGCGTAAGGGGAGTCTTTCCCTTCGAGCGCCAGGGCGTCTTTCATCGGGTTGAGGTTGGCCTGGAGAGCGTAGTTGGTGTTGATGACGGCAGCATCGACATCCTGGAGGGAGCGGGGCAGCATGGCGGCGTCGACTTCGAGGAATTTAATGTGCTTGGGGTTATCGGAAATGTTCTGAATGGTCGAGAGCAGGCTTGTCGGATTGGCAAGCTTGATCACCCCATGCGCTTGGAGAAGGAGCAGCGCTCTTCCTTCGTTGGAAGGATCGCTTGGCACTGCGATCGTCGCGTTGTCGGGAAGATCCGAGAGGGACTTGATTTTTTGGGAATAGACGCCCATTGGCTCGATCTCGATTTTCCCGATGCTCATAATCTGATAATGGAACTGCTGGATCTGCTCGTTCATGAAGGGAATGTGTTGGAAGAAGTTGGCGTCGACTTCTTTTTCAGCCAGCGCGCGGTTGGGCATGTTGTAGTCTTCCGTCGTGATCACGATGAGATCGATCCCCTGGGCCTTCAGATCGGGCGCGATGTAGTGGAGCATTTCGGCGTGGGGCACGGGCGTCGCGGCGACTTTGAGTCCATTTTTGACGGGGGACGAGCAGCATTGTAAGAGTCCTAAGAGTCCGGCTGCGAGCACAAAAAGTTTTTTATTCATGGGAGTATTTTCCTCTTTTCTTAGCTATCGATGCAGTGATTCGTGCGCCGGCCCACTGGACGCCCTGGACGAGCGCGATCAGCAAAATGACGGTCACGATCATGATGAATGTATTGAAGCGGTTATAGCCATATTGAATGGCCACTTGTCCAAGCCCTCCCCCGCCGACAAGACCTGCCATGGCGCTATACCCGATGAGATTGACGAGGGTCATCGTCGTGGCAGAGACGATCGACGGCAGGGCTTCCGGAAGCAGGACTTTGGTGATGATCTGCCAGGTGTTAGAGCCCATCACGATGGCGGCTTCGAGAATATGGCGGTCGATCTCTTTGAGGCTCGACTCGATGAGGCGCGCGACAAAAGGGGCCGCTGCGACGGTGAGCGGAACGATCGAGGCCGTCGTTCCCAGACTTGTTCCCACGATCAGGCGGGTGAAGGGGATCAGGGCGACCATCAGGATCGCAAAGGGGAAAGACCTCCCGATGTTGACGAGGGTCTCCAAGACTTTGTAGACTTGGGGATTTTCTTTGATGTGGCCTTTGTCGGTGATTGTGAGGATGACGCCAAGAGGCAGTCCGATCAGCAGCGCGAAAAACGCGGCGACGAAGACCATGTAGAGGGTATTCCAAAGCTGCAGGGGGATAAGGGTGAAGGCCAGATCGATATTATCGGCGGTCATTTTCGATCACCTCGTAATGCACTTTGTTCTCTTGAAGATGGGCCAAGGCTTTTGTGATGCCTTCCGGCTTTCCGGTGAGCTCGATGATCAGCGTTCCCAAAAACAGCGATTGGAGGCGGTCGATCCATCCCATCAGGATGTTGGCGTCCACGTCGAATTTTCTGACCAGCTGGGAAATGAGCGGTTCGCCGGCGGCCTTGCCCTTGAAGCGTAGGCGCAGCAGTTTTCTGCTGGGGGAGATCTCTTTGAAAAACTCGTCCGGGATCTCATGCGCGGTCTCTTCCAAAAAGTGTCTTGTCGTCGGATGCTGGGGATCGGAGAAGACGTCGACGACAGATCCCGATTCGACGATTTTGCCTTTCTGGATCACGGCGACTTTATTACAGATCTGTTTGATCACTCCCATCTCGTGGGTGATCAAAACGATGGTGACGCCGAGTTTTTTGTTGATGCTGCTAAGAAGGCGTAAAATCTCTTTTGTCGTTTTGGGATCGAGGGCGGATGTCGCCTCGTCGCAGAGGAGCACATCGGGATGGTTGGCGAGCGCCCTTGCAATGCCGACCCGCTGTTTTTCTCCGCCGCTGAGCTGGGAAGGATAGGCGTGCTTCTTTTCCTTGAGGCCGACGAGGTCCAGCAGTTCGTCGATCCTTTTTTCCTGGGCCTCAATAGGGACGTCGGCGACTTCCATCGCATAGGCGATGTTTCCTGCGACGCTGCGGGAGCTGAGCAGGTTGAAGTGCTGGAAGATCATCCCCATCTTTTTGCGGAACTTGCGCAGGTCCCGCTTTCCCATCGCGAATAGATCGATCCCCTGGAAGAGGATTTTGCCCGAGGTGGGAGTGACCAGACGCGCCAGGCTGCGGATCAGGGTCGACTTTCCCGCCCCGCTGAGCCCGATGATCCCAAAAACGTCCCCGCAGTCGATCGTCATAGACACGTCTTCAAGGGCGGTTACGGGTTTGCCCGCCTGGGCGAAGCTCTTGGATACGGACTGAAGTTCGATGAGAGGATGGGTCATGGACGCTTATGGGGATTGGGTTTTTATAGGCAATCCTAACTCCTTAACGATTAAAATCCAACCGATACCCCATAGAGGAAGGTCCAAACTGCTCCCTGTTCAAAAAAATTGAGGGCAGCTATACTTTAGCCATGACCTTGGAGGGCATCAATGAGCGACGATATTAAGCATTTTGCAGAAGATACTTTTAATAAAGACGTCCAGCATGGCGTTGTATTAGTCGATTTCTATGCCGACTGGTGCGGCCCTTGCAGGATGATGACCCCTGTTCTTGAAAAAGTCGCCAAAGAAGTCAAAGGGCATGCTACGATCGGCAAGCTCGACATCGACAGCGCGCAAAAGATTGCCTCGCAATTCCAGGTCACATCGATCCCGACGCTGATCCTTTACAAAGAAGGCAAAGAAGTCGGAAGATTGGTCGGCCTGCGCGATGCAGCGACGATCAAACAATTCATCGACGGCGCGAAGTAAGCGCTCTCTTTTGGTCGCGCTCTTCTGCAGCGCGACCGTAATATCCTTGTCCTGTTTGATTTTCTATCCGTTGTTACTCTCTTTGTCATCTTTCCTGATGATGCCGATAAAAACATCTCGCCGGAATCAGTGGAGCATGCCAAAAGTCTTTACTGACGCTTGGGCGATCCGATCAGGTCGATGCTGATCTGCAGTGCGACCACTAAGGCGTTCTGGATCGTTCCAAAACCTTTTGGGTTGATGATGTATTGCACATCGGGCGTGAGGGCCAGGTATTTGTTGAACCTGTACCAATAGTTCAACTCGAGCACGGTCTCAAAATTCTGAGGCCTGTCTCCAAAAATGCTTGTCATGCCTGTCTCTTGAGCGCGGCGCTGCACCCGGCGCAAATCTTCGCTATAAGCTCCATAGCCCACGCCAAACGACAGATAGTCGTCTTTTCTCGAAGGAACGATTCCTTTATAGATCAGCCCCGAGGTCAGAAAGAAGGGGAATTCGTTGCGGTTTTTCGGCGCGAAGAGAAACGCTGAAAAAGCGGAAAGTCCTTGCGTCGTTCCCACTTCCCCTTCCCGATAGAGCAGCTGATCGAAGAGCAGATAGAACCCGTCGTTTCCTTTGTGCGATCCCCCTTCGAACTTCGGAACCGTGCCCGTGATGTAGTAGGCGCCGACTTTGTAATTGCCGGGATAGCCGCGTGACTCCTTCCGTTGATTGAGGAGATAGGCCCACTCGCTGATCCACATCACTCCTTTTGTGCTTTTAAAGGGAAAGTAAACGCCATGGTACTTGTTGCGCACCACATTGACGTTGTCGTTGTACACGGCAAACTTGAGCAGCAGATCGGGATGGGGCTTGAAATCCAGGTAAGCGCCCCATGTGGAAAAGGGATAGGCCAAAAATGGCGTGTTGAAAAAGATGGAGATCGGATTGCCGCAAAAGGCGTTGTTCACAAACTCGCAATAAAATGGCGACGCGAGGAAATCGTTCCCGCCGGTCAGCCTCCCCGCTTTGATGTTGCAGTCGCCGTCCAGCAGCGTCTCTTCTAGATAGAGCTCGTTCAAACGGATCGTCTCGCCGCCATAAAGCTGCGTGACGGAAAACTGGTTGTCGATGTGCTTGGCGGAAAGGCTCTCCCCGCTGCGGAAGATGACCGAGGTGAAGAAGGAGAGGCCGTTGATTGCGGCGAGCTTGTCCAAATCCAGACGCATCGCGAAGCCCAGCGATCCCGCGTTCCCAACACCTTGGGATTTGCCTCCGATGGGATTTCCTGCCAACTCGAGGTAATAGTAAGAATAGACGTCGACGCCTTTTTTATTTGCTCTTTCAAGCCAGTCTCCGCTGGGGATATTTTCGAAATTCAGCCCTTCCAGCGTGCTGCAGCAGGAGGCGATCTGAGGTGTCTCATTGAAAAGGGGCGCCGTGGCGCAAACAAGGGGAATCAGTTGGGAGAGCATGGGAAAACTCCCTTAATCGACCCAGTGCAGCACATTGCGGATGATCGACCACCTGGTTTCAGCAGGCGCTGCGATCTCCGTTTTGCCTTTGATCCACAAGTCGTATTGTTTGTCGGTGAAACCTTGCGATTTCTTCAGTTCGAGCCATTGGTCCAGATAGTGGATGAAGCGAGGGCTGTCGTTACGGATCGCGTAGCTCAGCGTATCGTAGCCCATCGGGGGCTGGGGGAAGATGATCCGGTAATTGCGATGGCAGAGCGACCAGGCGTTCGCTTCCTGCTCTTCCCAAAGCAGTCCGACAGAGGGATCCATTGACACGAAAGCTTCGTAACTGTCCAGCAGGATCACTTTCTTTTGAGGGAAAAGCTCTTTCGCGGTCGATTCAAAGGCAGATCCCTTGAAAACGGCGATGTGCAATTGATCATTTTCGACAACCGATTCGATCGTCGAAAATTGTTTTCTCATCTTCTCCTGCACGACAAAGCACAAGCGGGGCGACATGTAGGACTCGGTGAAGGTCAGCGCTTTGAGCCGCGGTTCATTGACGGTGACTGCCGACATCGCGATGTCGTAGACGCGGTCGTTGAGTTCCTGAGTTAGATTGTGATAGTTCATGGGGATGAGTTCTAACTTGCAGCCGAGATCGTAGGCCAGCTCGTAGGCAAACGCCATGTCGTATCCGACGATGTTTCCATCCACATTGCTGAAACAGAAAGGCGCGCATTGAGGCCTGTATCCGACGCGGACTGTATTGGTCGTCAGGATCCGCTCGAACGCGTCGCCCTGGAAATCGCCAGGAGGAGGGGCTGTCTTGTAGATCTTGACAGGGATCGAAGAAGAGATGTTGAGTTCATAGATGCTCTTGATCTCATTTTTGATCTCAGGGAGCGGATTGAATGCCTTGATCCCAGCGAAGAGCACCAATATCGGAACGAAGGTGAACACCCCTTTTCGGATGATCCTGGACCAGCGGAAGACGATCATGTTGCGGCATGCCAGCGTGATGAACAGCGAAAGAGATGCAATTTCGATGACCGACACCATCGACTGGAAACCGGAGGTGAACGGCAGTGTCGTCAGGTAGAGGTTGACCGATTCTAAGGGCAGTCCCAACGAGTCGAGAATGAACGTGAGGCTGTTGATCCACGATCCGAGTCCGACTGCGCCAAGGCTTGTCAAAAACGTCGTGACGAACAGCTCGAACTGGGAAGAGAGCATCAGTGGCACGTTGTAGAAAATCGACACGAAGAAAACAAAAACAGTGATGAACAGTGAACCCAGCGGCAAATTGAATACCACCGAGACAGTACCCTGGATCTGGCTCTGCGCCTTGTCGTCCTGCGGATCGAGTAGCTGCGTCTCTTTCTTGAGCAGCTCGATGATATAGGGAAGGCAGACGATGACTACGTTCGTCGTATAGGCCAGCACTAAAATGGGAAGCAGCTGCTGCAGCCATTTGTAAGAAGGGATCGATGTCAGCATGTTGGTCAGCCGCGGGAAGATCCAGAAGACGATGATGCTGACGCCGATGATGTAAAGGATCACATACGTGCTCACCTGCTTGACAGTCGAAAGCTGGATCGTGCCCACCTGGTTGGCGATGATCAAAAATGTGCCGAAGGGAGTGATCCTGGCGATCCAGGAAGTGATCCTCGTGAGCACCTGCACCAGGTTGTCCATCCCGCGCATCATCACATCTTTTTCCTTGATGTACATCAGCGCGATGCCCACCAGCAGCGAGAAGATGACAATCGCCGGAACGATGTTGTTGGTCAAATCGTAGAAGATGTTGTCGGGGATCAGAAGATCTGCGAAGTTAAGCTGTGGAATTTCTCCGGAGATGTAGCCTCCGAGCTGCGTCGAGGAAGGATGGGGGAAGAGCCAGTTGATGGCGTAGACCATCAGGATGTTGATGCCCCATGCGATGCTGATGAAGATCACCCCTTTCTTCACGATCTGCTTGGCTTGGGTGACGCTCAGCTGGCCGACGCCGTGGATGATCGCGCCGATCAAATAGGGAACCGCGGTCACTTTAAGGGTCATGATGTACGCAGCTGCATACGGAGAAAAAACATCGCACAGATCTCCAAAAAAAAGACCGCAAAGGATCCCCAGGAGTGTCGCGACGGCCATTTGGAGTGTCAGAGACATTTTAAAAAGACGCATATTTTTTTATAGAGAAAAACCCTGCTGTTTCCAAGCCTCATAAATTATTATGGAAACAGTATTCGACAGATTTAAGCAACGGGAATCTTTGGTCATCGGCAGAGTGAGAAATTGTTCCGGCCACTTTTCCCAAAAGCTTTGCGGCAGGCCTGCCGTCTCCGATCCGAAAACCAGGATGCAATCTTTGGGGTATTCCACGTCCGCGTAGATTTTCTTTGCCTTGCTCGAGAAGAAATAAACCGGACCGGACTGCTTTTCCAGATACGCCGCCAGATCATCGATGTAAGTGATGTCGACCTCGTCCCAATAGTCCAATCCTGCTCTCTTCAGCATCCGGCTCGATGTGCTGAAACCCAGTGGGCGCACAAGCACAAGATCGCATCCGGTCACCGAACAGGTGCGGACGATATTGCCGGTATTCTGGGGGATCTGAGGTTGGAAAAGAACGATCTTCATGGGAAACAGCGCCGCGCTATAAACGCGGCGCAAAAAGTTACAGAGGATTAGCGGACGTCGGTTTTGACTTCAGCGATTTCCTTTTTTTCCTGGGGCTTTTGAGCGTCGACAGCAGCTTCTTCTTTGACAGGAGCGTTGGCTTTGACGATCTCGACGTCAAATGTCAGCAGGGAGTTAGGAGGAAGGTATCCATTCGTGCCGTAGGCCATATCAGGATGGATGTAGACGGTGCGTTTTTCACCTTCTTTCATGCCGAGCAGACCCGCTTTCAGTCCTGGGATGATCTCGTCGAGGGAGATCATCTCTTCTTCTTTCGAAGAACCGAAGACGGAGCCGTCGAGGTACTTGCCGGTGTACTTGATCAAAGGAGCGTAGTGGGCTTCTACGACAGCGCCGGTTCCAGCTTCATTGACGCGGTACTGGACTTTGCCTTCTTCAAGGGCGATGACGCCTTCTGACTTTTTGTTGTCAGAGAGGAAAGTCTCGGCTCTGCGCAGGTTCTCTGCGCACTGGTCTTTAAAAATCTTCTCTTGAACGGCAGCGATCGCCTGGATGCATTCCATTTCAGACATCGGAGACTCTTTGCCCGCCAGTGCGTCCTGAAGACCTTTGATCACCTGGGCCATATCGAATTTGACGCCGATGTTTTCAAGGTTTTTGCCGATGACGTGGCCGAAAGCCTCGGAGACCTTGGCGATTTCGACAGGCTGAGCAACGGCAGCAGCGGCTGCTGGCTGCGCGGTAATGGTTTCTTCCGCAACGAGGGAAGAAATAGCAAGAAGGCTTAATACTGAGAAAATTCTAAATTGCTTTTTCATAGTTTCCATCAGGGGGTAAATCTGTCTAATGTTAAGTTCGTCCGTTTTTAAATCCAAGAAATTTCAACCGGTTCCGCTTTAATTTTAAGTTCGTCCAGCTGTTTTGGCGCCACTCCGGAGGGGCATTGCATCATGAGGTCGCTGGCCTTCTGTGTTTTGGGGAAGGCGATGACGTCGCGGATGTTCTCTGTTTTGGTCAGGACCATCACGATCCTGTCGAGACCGAAAGCAAGGCCCAAATGCGGCGGCGTGCCGTATTTGAGCGCTTCCACGAAGAAGCCGAACTTCTCGTGGATCTCTTCCTGCGTCAGTTTCAGCGCGCGGAAGATCTTCTCCTGCAGCTCGCTGCTGTGGATACGCTGCGATCCGCCGCCGATCTCATAACCGTTGAGCACGAGGTCATAGGCGAGCGCGCGCACTTTCAGCGGCTCTTTGTCAAGAAGCGGGATGTCCTCGAAGTTGGGCGAGGTGAACGGATGGTGCTCGCTCTCGAGTCTTCCCTCTTCCGCGTTCCATTTGAGCAGCGGGAAGTCGGTGACCCACAGGAAATTGAGCGCGTCGGGATGGATGAGGCCTCTTTCTTTCGCCAGCTTTCTTCTCAAATGGTCGAGCGCCTGGTTGACTCTGTCTTCCGCTGCAGCGGCAAACAGGATCAGGTCTCCCTTCTCCGCTTGCAGCTTCGCAATCAGTTCGTTCTGCTGCTCTGGCGTGAAGAACTTCACGATGCTCGAAGAGAGACCCTCGTCCTGGTACTTCATCCATGCCAGGCCATTGAGTCCGAACTTGCCCACAAAAGCCGTGTAGCCGTCGATATCTTTGCGGGAGATCTCTCCTCCGCCTTTCACGCAGAGCGCCTTGACGCATCCGCCGGCAGAGAGCTGTTCGGTGAAGACGCTGAATGTGCTTTTCTTTGCAATCTCATCGACGCGCACAAGCGGCATGCCGAAGCGCAGGTCGGGCCTGTCCGTTCCGTAGTTCTCAACGCAGTCGCGGTAGTGCATGTGCGGGAACGATTTGGGAATTTCTACGCCGATGCATTCTTTGAAGATCGCAGCCATGAGTCCCTGCAGCAGCTTCATCAAATCTTCAGGCGTGCCAAAGCTCATCTCCAGGTCGATCTGGGTAAATTCAGGCTGACGGTCCGCTCTCAAGTCTTCATCTCTGAAGCAGGTCGCGATCTGGAAATAGCGATCGATCCCGGAGACCATCAGCAATTGCTTGAAGATCTGCGGAGATTGCGGCAGAGCATAGAAGTTGCCCGGATAAACCCTTGCCGGAACGAGATAGTCCCGAGCTCCCTCAGGCGTCGATTTGGCCAGGATGGGCGTGGTGATTTCCAAAAAGCCGTGTTTGCTCATGTAATTGCGCGTTGAGAGCATCGCCTGGTGTCGCACGATCAATTTTTTCGCGATGTCGCCGCGGCGGATGTCCAGGTAGCGGTATTTGAGGCGCAGCTCTTCATTGACGTCCGATTCCTCGTCGCAAATGGAGAATGGCGGCGTCTTTGCAGAAGAGAGGATCTCGAGTTCCTTGACTTCGATCTCGATCTCGCCGGTGGTCAGTCTCGGGTTGGTCATCCCTTGAGCGCGCGGGATCACCTCGCCTCTTACGGAAATGACCCATTCGCTGCGCAGCTTCGAGGCCTGATCGAACATCTCTTTAGGAACGATCGCAGGGTCGAAGATCAGCTGCGTCAGACCGAATCTGTCGCGCAAGTCGATGAAGATCAGCCCGCCATGGTCGCGGCGGCGATGCACCCATCCTGAAAGTGTAACGGTCTGTTTGAGGTGGGAGCGCGTCAGCTCGCCGCACGTGTGGGTCCTTCGATAGTCAAACATGATCTCTCTCTAATTGCTTCAGTCTGGCGATCAATTCGTTTAACGGGCAGTCGATCGATTCCCGGGTCGCCATGATTTTTAGTTTAATGTTCTTCGTTTTCAATTCTTCATCGCCGAGCACGATGGCGTATTCGGCGCCCTGCTGGCTTGCCAGCTGGAGTCCGTGCTGCATTTTTTTGCCGCTCAGGTCGATCTCCGCAGCGATCCCCTCATGCCTCAGTTTGCAGACGAGATCGAAGCATGTCTTAAGAGCTTCTTCGCCCATCGGCACAAAAAAGACCAGCGGGTGCGGCGCTGCGGGGAACGGCGCTCCCTGTTTGAGCATCGTCTGCAAAATCCTCTCCATCCCGGTCGCGAATCCCACCGACGGTAAGTAAGGCCCGCCGACAGCTTCCGTCAGCCCGTCGTAGCGCCCGCCGCCTCCGATCGAATTCTGCGCGCCGAGAACTTCCGTTGTGACCTCGAACACCGTCTTGGTGTAATAGTCGAGGCCGCGCACAAGCTTGGAATTCACGGCGTAGTTGATCTTGAGTTCTCCCAGCAGTTTCAGCGCCTGCTCGAAATGGCTTCTCGCGTCGGACGTCAAAAAGTCGCCGAGTACCGGCGCTTCCTGCAGGATCTTCTGATCGCTCGGATCTTTTGAGTCCAGAATGCGCAGAATGTTCTTCGTGAAGCGCACCTGGCTGTCCGGTGACAATGCCGGCAGGAAAGGAGTCAGGAACTTCGTCAGGGCATCCTTATAGGCGGCGCGCGACGCGGCATCGCCCACCGAGTTGATCTGCACGGTCAAATTCTTCAGGCCCAATCTCCGGTAGATCTCGCAGACCATGTCGATCAGCTCGACATCCTGCTGCGGAGTGGCCACGCCGATCGCTTCGGCCCCGAACTGATGGTGCTGGCGGTATCTTCCCGCCTGCGGCCTTTCGTAACGGAACATCGGCCCGATGTAAAAATATTTATGCAGGCCCGGCTGTGCATAGAGTTTTTTTTCCACAAAAGAGCGCATTACCGAAGCTGTCCCTTCCGGGCGCAGCGTCATCGAGCGGTCTCCACGGTCAATAAAAGTATACATCTCTTTCGTGACGATGTCGGAGCTCTCTCCCACGCCCCGGACAAAGAGTTCGGTCTTCTCGAAAATAGGGGTGCGGATCTCTTTAAAACCGTAATCATGGGCGGTCTTGCGCAGCACCTCTTCGAGGTATTGCCAGCGGCTCGACTCGCGCCATTTGTCTTCTTCACCTGTCTCGATAGGAAGGATGTCGAAAGTGCCTTTTGCGATGGAGTAGTCCATAGAATAACCTTAAGATCAGCGGACAAAGAGAAAAATATACCTTTTCTTCTCTAAAGAGTAAAGCGGAGGAAATTAAGGGGTGCTAGTCGATCTTGACGCCGGCGGAGTTCAAGATATCGTTGAGAAGGGCCGTCCAGTTATAAAGGACGCTGATCACAGGGCTGGCGTTGTACTCTTCATGCAGCCCTTGAAGCAGCTCCATGAAGGGAAAGGGGATCCAGTCCTTCCCGGCGTACTCATCAAAATAGAACCCCAGGGTATGGTCGGCCCCCGGTGGAAAGTTCTGAACTTGAGATATAAAAAATTTTACTTTATTCACGATCTCCACGGGAGCGTGGGGGGAGGAAGCGAGAGAGTTGCAATCATCCAGAAGGTTGTGCCATAATTCAGACAATTGTTGAGTAAAATCAGGATTATGACTTTGGTCGTCTCCGGAAAGGATGATCAGAAGCTGCCTGAAGGCCAGGACATTCTCCAACAGGTGTTGCTGGTCGCCGGAAAATGAAAGACCCCTGCCTCTGAAAGCAAACGCGGTCAGCATTTTCTTGAAGTAGGAGACAAGAGTAGCGAAGACCTGGGACCTGGTCGAGTTTCCAAGACCTGTATATCCCTCTTCCTTTTCTTTTTTGTCCCCTTCGATGGGATTGACGATGATTTTCTCGTAGGGAGTAGGACTTTCCTTCCGATGAATGTTCTTGTCTAAATCGCCCATGGCCGTATTACTCTGTTATTTGGGGTTAATGCCTCAAAAGCTGTTAATTAATCAACAGCTTTAGAATCGCAGAACCGAGGTAGATGTCCGAGGATCTTTTTGAATCCTCGTCAAAAAGAGATTGACATCAGCTGAATTTGTTTTAAACTTGCCTACGGTCCGAAAATTTTGAAGAATTAATATAGGTAGTCGAAACAGCGCGTTACTGGCTGGCAAAAAATCATGACTGTGTTAAATCGAAAAATAGCCATCTTAGCTCGACGAACTGCCCTTACGAATGAGGTGACCCCGTGAGCGTACTAGAATTTTTCAAAGCGCCCCCTTCCGCACCTGAAATCCAAGATCAGGAAGAGGTCAAAGAACGCTATAAGTACTGGCGCTGGCGCGTCTTCTTCGGGATGTACATCGGCTACGTCTTCTTCTATTTCACCCGCAAAAGCTTCACCTTTGCAATGCCCGTCCTGATGCAGGACTTAGGTTTGCAGATCAGCGACCTCGGTATTCTCAGCAGCATCCTCTCCATCACCTACGGGATGAGCAAATTTCTAAGCGGCATGCTCTCCGATCGGTCCAACCCCCGTTACTTCATGGCCACCGGCCTTATCCTCACCGGGGTCTTCAACATCTGCTTCGGCATGACCTCCTCCGTTGTCTTCTTCGCGATCTTCTGGGGACTGAACGGAATTTTCCAGGGCTGGGGATGGCCTCCATGCGCCCGCCTTTTAACTCACTGGTACTCGCAAAAAGAGCGCGGCACCTGGTGGGGGATCACCAGCACCTCCCACAGCGTGGGCGGAGCCCTGATCCCTTTCATCGCAGCCTTCTGCGCCCAAGCCTGGGGCTGGCGCTTTGCGATGTACATTCCCGGCGTCCTCTGTATCCTTGCCGGCTTCTACATCATGAACCGCCTCCGCGACACCCCGCAGTCCCTCGGCCTGCCTCCTGTCGAGAAGTTCAAGAACGACTACCCAGCCGCCAAGCTTAACGAAGATAAAGAAATTTCTGCGAAGGACATGCTCTTCAAGCACGTCCTGAGCAACAAGTTCATCTGGGTCCTCGCCGCCTCCTACTTCTTCGTCTACATCATCCGCCAGGCGGTCAACGACTTCGGCGCCCTCTTTCTAATCCAGTCCAAAGGCTACTCCATGATGGCAGCATCGGGGAGCGTCTTCTGGTTCGAAGCAGGCGGTATCGTCGGAACGCTCGTCGCCGGCTGGGGCTCCGACAAGATCTTCAAAGGCCGCAGAGCTCCCGTCAACGTGATCTTTGCCCTCGGAGTGATCTTTGCCATCGCAGGACTCTACTATTCTCCTGCCGGCTCGATGCTTCTTGACTACTCCCTCATGTTCGCCATAGGCTTCCTGATCTTCGGCCCGCAAATGCTCATCGGGATGGCCGCCGTCGAACTTTCCCATAAAAAAGCAGCAGGGACCTCTAACGGCTTTGTCGGCTGGGTCGCCTATCTCGGCGCCGCCACCGCAGGCTATCCTATCTCCAAGATTGCAGAAGTATGGGGATGGTACGGGTTCTTCTTTGCTCTGGCGCTCTGCGGCGTTGTTACCGTTGCTCTCCTCGTGCCTCTCTGGTCAATCAAGAGCAATCCCAAGTTCACTTCTAAAGCTGAACCTGCTCCAGAGCCTGTCGCAGCTAAAGAAGAAGCTCCCACCAACGCTTAAAAAGACCTCTCACGGCGGAATGAACTTCCGCCGTCGTGAAACTCATTTCTATTATCGCACTTCCATTTTACAAGAACCCGTCTCATTTTCATAAATTTGTTGAATTGTGAAAAATGCGCGTTAATTGCTAAATTCTCTGCGTATTTATTAACAATTACGGATCTTTATGAAATTCAAACTCCCCGCTGCACTCACTGCTGCCGCAGCGCTCCTCCTCCTCTCGGGCTGCGCAAGCTATAGAGCCGCGCCATTATCATCGCTTCCATCCGAGGGCTACAAGAAAGATGATATTATTGTTTCAGCTAAGACTTTTGACAAAGCAGACTGCAAGAGATATCTGGACCGTGATGTGATCCAAAAAGGGTATCAGCCTGTTCAACTCTACATCCAAAACAACTCTGATAGTAACTACATTTTTTCGCTGAGCAGACTGAGCGTGTCAACAGCTAGGCCCGACGAGGTCGCGCGCAAGGTGCATACATCGACAGTCGGAAGAGCTGTGGGTTATGGCGTTGGCGCCCTCTTCTTATGGCCGCTTGCAATTCCAGCTGTTGTCGACGGAGTCAAGTCTGCAAATGCCAACGAAGCATTGGACAATGACTTCTCATCTAAAACAGCGATGGACCGCACCATTCAGGCGCATTCCCACTTCAATAAGCTGATCTTTGTTCCTGTCAGTGAATATCAACCCAGATTCACTCTGGAATTGATGGATCAGGAAACGAAAATGGTCAAAAAAGTCGATGTCATCGCCAGCTAGCATTAGCTCCAGATGAAAGATACACGGCGCCCCCAATCGGAGCGCCGTTTTCATTTAAGAAATTGTCAGGACCGTGCCGGTTCCGATTTTGTAGAAGTCGTTCGGGTAAGCCTTTTGGAACTTTTTCAGGGTCGATTCTCCTGAGCAGTGGCAGGGGGCGACCTTTTCCACTTTCAGAAATTGAAACTTTTCGACGATCTCATCGATGTAGCCGGAATCCTTTTTAAACAGGTGAAATCCGCCGAGTACCAGGTAGATGGGCGCTGCGCGCCATCGATGGACTGTTTCGACAATATTCACAATCCCGGGGTGCGCGCATCCGGTAATGACGACAAGGCCTTTAGCAGTTTCGAAAATGAGGGACTGCTCGTGTAAAAGGAATCCCCCCTTCAGCACCATGGAAAATACATCCTTGTCGAGCTCGGCAAAGTCTTGGACAACTTGCGTCAGCAGGTTTTTGGGGATCTTCCTCATAGGAAATCCCTTAGGAATGTAGACTCGGCAGTTCTCTTTCACCTTCCCTAAAATCTCCACACACCCTGTCACGTGGTCATAGTGTTTATGGGAGAAGACGACATCGGTGATCTCTCCAAGGGCAATGCCCATTTTCTCTGCATTGTAAAAGAAGGCGTTGAGATCGCTTCCCGTATCGAAAAGGATCTTGCGATGGTCGGTCTCTATGAGGGCAGAAAATCCCCAGCCTTCTTCAAGAGCGGGGTTTGTTTTGCAATTGTCGTAAATGATTTTGATCGTGATTTTGCACATATTTTTCGCTGCTGAGTAAGTCTAATTAATTAAAACAAAATGTTGATATATAAAATTAACTTAAACAGATATGTTACAACGGCTTTCGTAATAGGGGCAATTGAAGAAATTTCAGATTGGATGGGGACTCAATTCCGTAGCTGCGGGAGAGTCTCTTTGCTATCATCACTGAGTTGGGGGGGGGCGATCCTTGATTTGTTTTAAGAATGATTAATAAATAATGCCGAGAAACTGACGCAAGTCATTGTAAATAAATTACTTAATTGGAATTTATTTAAAATAATATTATATGTTTTTTCCGTGTAATTATGGTTATAAATAATTGTAAAATAGGGTATAATTGACTTCAAAACTAATTTTTAATTGAGGTGTTATTATGGCTACTAGGGTTGGAGATAAAGGAACGCAACTGTTTGTTCAGCAGCTTGGGGAGGAAGCCACGGGCTTTATAAAGGCGTGCGAATTCGTCCAGGGTAATCAAGCAAAATACACTCTTGGGACTGCGGGAACCGAATCTGAGAAGCTCGAGTCTGCTTTTCGGAGCGTAACGGAGCGGATCGCCCATTGTCAGAAATCGCTGTGTGCAAATGGAGAGATCTTAGTGGGCGAAGAGGAGAAGTTCTTTGCGCTGACAGAGATGGACAATGATGTGCGGACAAGTTTTCAGAAGGCGATCAAATCGCTTCACCATGTGAATCCTAATATTGCGGTCAGTGCGACGGAGGTCTTGAGCGGACAAAAGCAAGAGCTTACAAAAATGGTCTACGTCTACCACGATGGGAAAGGAGATCTATTCATCCGCGGGGAAAACGGCCAGGTGCGTTTGCCGGTCAAACAAACGCAAACTATTCTCTCCCCTGTGGAGTTTGGCGGAAGTCCTGAGCTGTCTTGGGATCGCGGAGTTCCGATGACCAAAGTTGCTGATCATTTATGGCAGGCGCAAATCGTGGTGAAAGAAGGCGCGACGCCAAAGTATAAATTCCTCGCATCCGACTGTATCTGGCAATCAGGCGGCGATTATATCTCCACACCGGGCAAATCGCAGATCCACATCCCTTCGTTCGATGCTAAATCCAGTTCTTTGCTGGTCCCAATGGATGTCGGATTCGGCAATAAACTGGCGCTATTTGGAACTGGCACGGTCAAGGTCGATGGCAAGGATGTCGAGCTGGCATGGGACAAGGGATTGGACCTGCAATCATTCGGGCCAAGCCTTTGGGCGCTGCCTCTTTCTGCCGATGCAAAGGCGGAATTCAAAGTCTGCCTCGTGAAGCAGTCAGGTCAGATTGTATGGGAAGAGGGAGCGAACCGCAAGCTAGCCACAGGCGCAGAAGTTGTGCTCGAACCAAAATTTCCCGGCACGAATTGCCGTCTTGTCTCAATGGAGACAGCGAGCGAGTCTTTAGGACTTCATTTATTCGAGCGTCAAGATGAGCTTGTGGAAAGACGAAAAATCGACGAAGATCAGAAAAAAGCGGAAGTGAAGGTTAGACAGTTCCCGAAGTTTCAGCCTATTGCCGGCAAGACTTTTCAAGATCAGGATATCCTACAAGTGATGGAACCGACTGATATTCGTGAAATCGAGATCGATGGCAAACAGTTCAACTTCTACATTACAACGGGTGGCAAGCATGTGTTCGTCCAGGAGGGATTGAAAGCTTGTACCGCGGGTGCATCGGCGATGATGATTTTGGACAATGGAAAGAAGCCCACCAGCGCTAAAGCCCTTACAGACCGCGATTCTGGAACTGGCGATACCATTGCGGAGGATATTAGAAAGGCAGGGTTGGAACCTTTGCAGACTCCTGTCAAAAATTTTAAACGATCGTTTGCGGCATTACGGCAGCAGATCTTATTACATGGCCCGGCTTACGTCCGCACGAAACAAGGTCCTAATTGGAGCGGCCATGCGATGACCGTGGACGAAATTTCTGAAGATTTCCAGAGAGTGAGGATCCGAGATCCTTGGCATGGCTGGGATTTTATCGTCAAAGGGGACGCTTTCTACAAGGCCTGGTGTTATTCGCTGGATCAATGTGAAAACATCGATACTATCGTCCAAGTCAAAAACGGCGTGAAATAAACGTCTCTCTTTGAAATGCAACGGATCCGGGGAAATTTTCCCTGGATCCGCTTAAATTGAGACTGTTCACTCCTTCCAACTGTTCATTATATAATGAACAGTTTTTCCTTAAGTATGTGCGTAGGGACGTTTAGCAACTTGCCTGCCTGGCAATGTGATTGGCCTTCGGGCTTTAACCGATGGGGCCTTGGAAGCTTTTGCGATATCTGCGATATTAAATTCTCGAAAAGCATCTCTGAAGATCTTATTGTTTTGATTCAATTTATCCAGAATAAATAGACGGATCCACAGGTCTGTGGTCGGGTTGATCTTTGCCAACTTGTTGCCCATTTTTTCCCAGGTCAGGACGGCGACATGGGTGACGCCAAAATACTTCCCAAAACTCTCAAGAGTCATTTCGAAGTAGGTGCGGATGAAATGAACTTCATTCCCTGTCAGGGCAATGGGCTTTTGTGTGAGGGCCAAAAGAACCCCTTTTTGCAGCTTGTTGTAATCGATTGCTGGGGTCCAAACGTCTCTTTTTTTCACGAGAGGGACATTGATCAGGACAATTGGAAATCCCAATCCTTCGTAGGTGAATCGTTTCACTCTTTTAGTTTCCATACTCACTTCGTTCCCCGAGCTATTTCGATTACTGTGATAATTAGCATACCATCCTCGTCAAAAGCAACAGCTATCCGGATGTCTTTTTCGTCGATGGTCCGTCCTCGAATGGCATAGGTCCAGTCGCTATACTCAGGCTTATATTCATCTTTTTTCTTCTCGTGATACCCGTTCATTAATACGTAGACCACCTCTGGCAAGCTGATCCGGCGCTGAACTTTTCTCATCGTCGCATGCGACGTGTCAAAGTAGCGGCCATCTTTCAGGCATTCTCGCGCCTTGTCCAGAACATTGGTGATCTATGGTGTGCGTTTCACGCTTTGCTCAAGCTGTCAATGGCGAGGATTGTAAATTACTTACATTTATTCCGCAACGCTCTCATTAGAGATGAATTTCTTGAAAAAACGCAAGGTCTTGATATGCACAATATTAAGTTACATATTGGTGAAGCTGTGATAGATCTAGACCTGCATTGCAAGAAATGTGTAAGGGAATATAAAAAAGGGAATACAAGAGCTTCTTTGTTTAACGATGAGGAGCTTGTGAAAATCGCTAAAGAAGCGGATGAAAAAAAGGAGAGGCGTCATTTATTTCCGTTTTCGACCAGTTAGTATTCGAGAGGAGCATCACTGAAGGTAAACTTCCTCGAGTTTAGCATAGCAATATTTAAGCGATGTGGGCCCAAGATTAAGCGATCGATGACATAGACCTCTTTTCTTCACTAGAAACCATCCTTTCGGGTATAGTTACCTCTAACTAGAGGTAATTTCATCATGAGCTGGGTCCCCCTCCACGTCCATTCCCAATATTCTATTTTAGATTCCTCCGCTTCGGTCGATGCCATTGCTGAGAAGGCAGCCGAGTTCAAGATGCCCGCTGTCGCTTTGACGGATCAGGGCAACATGTACGGCGCGGTCGAATTTTTCAAGGCGTGCAAGGGCGCGGGCGTGAGGCCGATCATCGGCTGTGAATTGTATGTGGCGCCGCAAGCGAGGACGGACAAGAAGCGGATCCCGGGGCTGCCGCATGGTTTTCCGATCGTGCTGCTGGCGAAGAACAAGGCGGGCTATCAGAACCTGTGCGTGCTCAGTTCGCTGGCGCATCTGGAAGGGTTCTACTGGACGCCGAGGATCGACAAGGAGCTTTTGGAGAAACACGCGGAAGGACTTGTCTGTTTGTCGGGGCCGCACAACAGCTCGCTTGCCCACTTCGTGGCGCAAGGGGATGAGGAAGGTTTAAGGGGCGAAATCGAATGGTACCGCTCTGTTTTTAAAGAAAATTATTATTTCGAGATCCTCCGGCACCGGATGAAAGAAGAGGATGTGCGCAGGGACGGGATGGACCAGGAGGGCTGGCTCTATCAACAGTACCTGGACGCTATCAAGCGGCAGGAATCGGTCAATGCGAAGCTGATTGAACTCTCAAAAGAGCTGGGCGTGAGATGCGTAGCGGCCAATGACACGAGGTATGTCGATCGGGACGACTGGAATGCGCACGAGATCATGATGAACATCCAGTCGGGCGAGCCATGCGAAATCTGGGAGAAGGACTCGTACGGGAATTTGAAGCAGAGGGTGAAGAATCCGAAGCGTCAGGTCTCCTACACGCATGAGATGTATTTCAAATCGGCGGAAGAGATGCAGGAGTTGTTCGCCGACATTCCCGATGCGCTGAGCGCGACCGTCGAGATCGCGGCGGAATGCAAGTTCGAGTTCGACTTCAAGACCAGATACTATCCTGTTTTTGTGCCGCCTCATCTGGAGGGCAAGACGTTCACGGTCGAGGAGCGCAACGCGGAGGCGGAAAAATATTTAAGGCAGCTGTGCGAAGAGGGGATCGGCGTGCGGTATACGCCGGAGCGTCTGGCCAAAGTTGCAGAAAAGTATCCGGGGCGCGATCCGATGGAAGTTGTGCGAGACCGTCTCAAGTATGAGCTGGATGTGATTCTGCCGAAAGGGATGGGCGACTATCTTCTGATTGTGTGGGATTTCATCAACTGGGCGAAGAAGAGCGGGATTCCGATGGGGCCAGGACGCGGATCGGGCGCGGGATCGATTGTTCTGTATTTGATCGGGATCACCGACATCGAGCCGTTGCGGTTCAACTTGTTCTTCGAGCGTTTCATCAACCCCGAGCGTATCTCGTATCCCGATATCGACGTCGATATCTGCATGGACAGGCGCGCGGAGGTGATCGACTACACAGTGAAAAAGTATGGCAAGGACAAGGTCGCGCAGATCATCACGTTTGGCACGATGAAGGCGAAGATGGCGATCAAGGACGTGGGCCGCGTGCTCAGCATTCCGCTCATGCGTGTCAACGAGATCGCCAAGCTGGTTCCGGAAGATCCGAACATGACGCTGGACAAGGCTCTCGAGATCGATCCGGAACTCAAGAAGCTGTACGGCGAAGATGAGGAAGTGAGACGGCTGATCGACATCGCCAGGAAGCTGGAGGGCTCGGTCAGGAACACGGGGATCCACGCGGCGGGGATGATCATCAGCGGCGATCCGATCATCGAGCGCTGTCCCGTGTGTACGGCGAAAGATTCAGAGATGGCGGTGACGCAGTATTCGATGAAGCCGGTGGAATCGGTGGGGATGCTGAAGATCGACTTTTTGGGACTGAAGACATTGACGTCGATCCAGCATGCGGTGAATGCGATCAGGAAGAGACGGGGCAAGGCGATCGACTGGATCAATTTGCCGCTGGACGACAAGCCGACGTTCGATCTGCTCAACCACGGCAAGACGATGGGGATCTTCCAGTTGGAATCGGGCGGGATGCAGGACCTTGCGAAGCAGCTGCACATCGACAAATTTGAAGAGATCATCGCGGTGGGAGCTTTATATCGCCCGGGCCCGATGGAGATGATCCCTTCGTTCATCAACCGCAAGCACAAGCGGGAAGTGATCGAGATCGATCATCCGCTGATGAACGACATTCTGCTCGAGACGTACGGGATCATGGTCTACCAGGAGCAGGTGATGGCGATCGCCAGCCGACTGGCCGGCTATACGCTCGGCGAGGGCGACGTCCTGCGCCGCGCGATGGGAAAGAAAGACAAAGAGGAGATGGCGCGCCAGAGAGAAAAGTTCCGGACGGGCGCTCTCAAGAACGGGATCGACGAGCAGACGTCGATGCACATTTTCGACAAGGTCGAGAAGTTCGCCTCGTATGGTTTTAACAAGTCTCACGCGGCGGCGTATGGCTACATCAGCTACGCGACGGCTTATCTCAAAGCGAATTATCCGAGCGAGTGGTTGGCTGCGCTCATGACGACGGACAGCGATGATCTGTCGAAGGTGACCAAGCACATCCACGAAGCGCTGACCCTCGGCATTGCGATTTTGCCGCCGGACGTCAATGAGTCGGCGCAGGAATTTGTGGCGCTGCCCAAGGGGATCCGTTTTGCGATGGGAGGGATCAAAGGGGTCGGAGAAGGGGTCGTCGAAGCGATCCTGGAAGAGCGGGAAAAGAAAGGCCCGTACAAGTCGCTGTATGATTTTGTGGAGCGGATCGACACGAGGAAAGTGGGCAAGAAGGTGATCGAGAACCTGATCGAAGCGGGCTGTTTTGATTTTACCGGATGGGAAAGAGAGGCGATGCTGATCAGCGTCGATCCGATGTATGAAGAGGCGTCCAACGATCAGAAGGAAGCTGCCAAAGGTGTGATGAACCTCTTTTCTCTGTTGGAAAATGAGAAGGGAGCGCGTTTTGCCACTCCTCCTGTTGTGAAAGATAAGATGCCGCGGCAGAAGGTGCTCAAGCGGGAGCATGAGCTGCTCGGGATATATTTGAATGGCCATCCGCTGGATGATTTCCGCCATCAGCTGCAGCGGCTATCGTGCGTACCTCTGGGGGATTTCGAGATGCTCCCCTCGGGCAGTGTGTGCCGGATTGCATTTATCATTGAAGGGGTCGTCGTCAAAATTTCGCAGAAGTCGCAGCGCAAGTTCGCGATCCTGACGATCGGCGATGGACTGGAGCGATTCGAGCTGCCGATCTGGCCCGATCTTTACGAAGAGAAGGGAGCGCTGATGGTCGAGAACCAGCTGCTCTACGCTGTGGTCCAGAAAGAATCCCAGGAAGGGCAGGTGCGGCTGCAGTGCCGCTGGCTGGATGATTTGACGCGCGCCGATGAAGCGATGATCCAGGTCTGCGACAATGCGTTCGATCAGGCGAAGCAGCAGGCGAAAATGTCAGAAATGCGGGAAAGGAGCCGGGCGGAGAAAGCTGCTCGCAATCCTGCGCCAAAGGAGGCCGAGGTGAAAAAGAAAAGTTTTCAGAAGCTCAAGATCCACCTGGATGCGGATCTTGCGCGCATGTCGCACATCCTCGCGTTGAAGGACGCTTTCCGCTCCCATTCGGGAGAGATCGCAATCGAGATTGCGTTTGTGAACCAATTGGGCAAGATCAGCTCGCTGCACATCGACAAGACATGGGGAGTCGATTACCGCAAGGAGCTGGAGACCAAACTCACTGCGCTCTCTTCGGTCAAAGCGCTCGCCTGGGAATAATAGGAGGCTAATATGAAGGTTATCGATTTGCGTAGTGATACAGTCACGAAGCCAACTCCTGCCATGCGCGAAGCCATTTTTAAAGCAGAGGTGGGAGATGATGTTTTTGGAGACGATCCCACAGTCAACCGGCTGGAAGAGCTGGCCGCCGATCTTTTGGGCAAGGAAGCGGCGCTGTTTGTCGCAGCGGGAACCCAGGGCAATCTGCTCTCTGTGATGGCCCATTGCCAAAGAGGCGAGGAATTTATTGCCGGCTCGCAGTCTCATCTGTTTCGTTGGGAAGCGGGAGGAAGCTGCGTCCTGGGCAGCGCTTATCCTCAGCCAATTGATGCTGAGAAAGACGGAACGCTGGACCTGGACAAGGTCAAAAAAGCGATCAAGCCGGATGACTCCCATTTTGCTGTCACCAAGCTTCTTGCTATCGAGAATACGCATGGGGGAAAAGCTCTTCCCCTGGATTACCTGGAGAGGGCGTCGGCATTTGCCAAAGCGCATCGTCTCAGCACGCATTTGGATGGAGCGCGGCTATTTAACGCCGCTATCGCATCGGGCGCTTCTGCAAAGGAGATCGCCAGACATTTTGATTCTGTGATGTTCTGTCTTTCCAAGGGACTTGGCGCGCCTGTGGGCTCTATGGTTTGCGCCAGCAGAGATTTCATCGCAAAGGCAAGACGCTTAAGAAAGATGGTCGGCGGAGGCATGCGGCAGGCCGGGATTCTTGCGGCAGCCGGGATCTATGCGCTTGAAAACAACCTCGAGAGACTTGCTGAGGATCATCGGAACGCGGCGCGTTTGGCCGAAGGGTTGTCGCAGATCGAGGCGCTTAATGGAAAGGTGCAGGTTCATACGAACATGGTCTTCGTGAGCGTCGGGCTTGCAGGCAAAAGCGGCATCCCTTCCTTCATGAAATCCAAAGGAATTACCATTCTTGCAAGCGATACGCTGCGTTTAGTGACCCATCTGGATGTCTCAAGCCAGGATGTCGAGACGGTTCTTCAGGCATTCAAAGAGTTTTACTCCTCCGATGAATGGATAGAAGAACAGATTGGGTCTGGACATTCGGTTTATTAGTCCTTCAATCCATCGTACAAAGTCGTTAAGGAACTATGAGTTTAACAGGTTTTATCTGGAGCTTTGTACGCAAGATGCGCTGGATGTTTCTTGGCATCCTGCTTCTTTCATTGATCTGGACGTTCGATATGCTGTTCTGGCCGTTCTTCCTTGGGAAGATCGTCGACGTCTTGTCGCGCTATGATGCGGACCGAGCGGCGGCGTGGCCTTCTTTGAAGATGGTCCTTCTCTTGGGCGCGGTCTTTTGGCTTTTTGTGGAAAGCGGATTCCGCACAAGGGACTACCTGCAGGCGCGCGCCCATCCCAAGCTGGAAGCGGATATCCGCATGACTATGTTCGATCACGTCCAGAAGCACTCCCCCAAATATTTCAATGAGCACTTTTCGGGTAGCCTGGCTAACAGGATCGGGGACATGGTCCTGACGACCAGCGTCATTTTGAAAAGCGGACTCATGCTCTTCATCCCGGCTTTTTTAAGTTGCGTTCTGATGATAGTGATTTTCTCCCGGATGAATGGTTTCCTTGCGCTGATTGTGGGCATCTGGCTCCTGGTCCATTTTACGGTGAGCTGGCTTTTTACCTTAAAATGCGCAAAGTATTCTTTTCTTCATGGGGAGTCCAGGAGTGTCCTTGTCGGTAAGATCGTCGATAGCCTCACGAATAATTTTGTGGTAAACCTCTTTTACCGTTTCCGTTTTGAGAAGGATCACATTGCCCTCTTTCAAAGGGATGAAGAAAAGTCCAATCGCCTCGCGCAAATGTATTCGGTGAAAATGTTCACCTCTTTGTCGCTTGCATTCATTATCGAGATCTTCACGCTCATCTGGTTCATGGTTTATTACTGGATGCAAGGCATTATTACGACCGGAGAGCTCGTTCAGCTTTTTTACACAATCTTCAATGTGAGCATGATGGTGTGGGTCGTCGCGGACAAGGCCCCTGAATTCTTTCAGTCTCTGGGTATTGCAAAGCAGGCCCTGTCTGTCATGAAGGACCCTCAGGACCTCCTGGATCCCCCGCACGCTGCGGATCTTGTGGTCAAGCGGGGAGAGATTGTGTTTGAGAATGTTTCTTTTCGCTATGGGGAGAAGAAGCTTTTTCAGAATAAGAATTTGCGGATCGACGCGGGTGAAAAAGTCGGGCTGGTGGGCTATTCGGGAGCCGGGAAATCGACCTTTGTCAATCTGATCCTCCGATTTTTCCCCATCGAAGAAGGGAAGATTCTGATCGACGGGCAGGACATTGCGTCGAGCACTCTGGAATCTCTGCGCAGCCAGGTTTCTCTGATCCCTCAGGACCCGATCCTATTCCATCGCACTCTTGAAGACAACATCCGCTACGGACGCGTAGAGGCTTCTGAAAAAGAGGTGATCGAAGCGGCGAAACTGGCCCATTGTGATGCATTCATCAAAAAATGCCCTAAGGGGTATCAAACTCTAGTTGGAGAGCGGGGGACAAAACTTTCGGGCGGAGAAAAGCAGCGCATTGCGATTGCACGGGCCATGCTTTTAAAGGCCCCGATCCTGATTCTCGATGAAGCGACGTCAGCACTGGACTCTGTCACGGAAAAATACATTCAGGACAGTTTGGATCAGCTCATGGCGAATCGGACTACGATTGTGGTGGCGCACCGCCTGTCCACTCTTTCCAAAATGGACAGGATCCTCGTCTTTGATCAAGGCAAGATCATCGAGCAGGGCTCCCACCAGGAGCTTTTAAATAAGAAAGGGCACTATGCGCACATGTGGCAGATGCAGGCAGGGGGCTTTCTGCCCGATCGCCCAGGAGAGGAATGATCATGAAAGAGATCGACTACGAACAGCTTAAGATAAAATCGTATGAGCACTGGGACGTCTACTTGCATGAAAACCAGTGTTACCTCGGAAGGGTCTTCGTTCTTCTGAAAAACGATGAAGGGGTGGAAGACTTTCTCTCGATCGAGGGGGATGTCAGGGAGGAGTTTTTCCTGATCGGAGAAGAAGTGAAGGCGGCTCTGAAAATTTTATTCAGGCCGGACAAGATGAACTATTCTGCGATGAGTAATGTCTCCGACAAGATCCATGTCCATCTGGTGCCCAGATACAAAGATGTGCGGGAATTTGGAGGGGTGGTCTTCCAGGATCAGCGATGGGGAAAGAATTACGCTCCCTACGACCGCTCTTTTGTCTTGGACCAATCGATCCTTTTTCAAATTCGGGACGCTGTAAAAGCCCAGCTTTAGCGGCAATTGCCAACCTTAAAGCCACGGTGTTGAAATTAAAAATCGAACGTTGTAAAAGCTTCCGCCGAAAACTATTTTTTGGAGGAATGACATGTCTGCGATTTTTGCGACCCGCGCCACTTCCCTTATATCCCATGCAATGAGAACGCCTATTGTCCAGGAACATTTCTCTCCCCTTCAGCGATTGAGAAACTCGTCACTCCTTCATCCGACGATTCCCGTCCGCTTCTATTCGCCCGTCCCCGTAGGGGACCTGCCTTCAGGGGGTGCTGTGAGCAGCGTTTATGCAAAGACCCTTCAAGATATTTCTTATCTCAGGGCCCTTCGACGGGACTATGAGGATTCGATGACCCGCCCCTCTGAGTTCTTTTACTACGATCCCCACGAGACGCGGGCTATTGCCGAAGATCGGATCCGGGACATTGACAAGCAAATGGAGCGCTTGCTGCGGGACCTGGAAAAACTGAAGGGCCGCTAACAAGAGGGTGAAATCCGCGCTGGGCGTGAAGATTTTTTTTTAAGCTTGGAGTTTTCCTTGGGGAAAATTCCAAACTTCTACTTGCCACTCTTCTTAGACGTTCCTTGACAAAATCGCAGTTTCTGCGATACTTTCAGTGGTTTATCTAGAAGGAAAATATGAAAAAATCCCCTCTTTTGGCGCTGCTATTTTCGCTTGCCCTCATTGCTCCGATCGGAAGCCACGCGTCGTATACTTTCAAGAACGGCAAGTTGATCAAGAGCGAAGAAGTGGCGACGATGTCCGTGCAGGAGCACTATGGCGCGGCCATGGACGCTTATCAGAAGCAGAACTGGGACGAGGTGATCCGCCACTCTGTGATCGTCATCAAGAACTTCGCGTCGACGCCGTTTGCGACAGAGTCCTACTTCTATCTTGGCGCCGCTTATTTCCACACGGGCGAGTATGAGTTCTCCAACCGCTTTCTGACCAAGTATCTGAAGAAGCAGGCGACGCCGAAGTTTTTCGAAGAGGCGATCCAGCTCAAGTTCAAGATCGCCGAGAGATATCAAAAAGGCGCGAAGAAGCACATCCTGGGTATGGAGAACATGCCGAAGTGGGTGCCGGCGCGCGATGAGGCGATCGCAATCTACGATGAAGTCATCACAGCGCTTCCTCACCATGAGCTGGCTGCGCAGGCCCTTTTCGGAAAAGCCAAACTGCTGCTCAAAGATGATGAGTACAAGTCCAGCATCGAGACTTACCAGACGCTGATCCGCCGCTTTCCCAAACACCCTCTCGCAGCGGAAAGCTATATCGGGGTCGGAGAAGTGTACCTGGTGCAGGCGCAGAAGGAGTATCCCGACCAGGACTTTTTGGACCTGGCGGAGATCAACCTGCGCAAGTTCCACCATGATTTTCCCGGCGAGGAAAAGTTGACTATCGCTGACAAGATGCTGATGGACATGAAGGAAGTGTATGCGAGCGACCTGTATGACACAGGAAGATTTTACGAGCGTACGAACAAGCCGCAGGCAGCGTACATTTATTACACGAGGATCCTGGCGAAGTACCCATCGACAAAAGTATGTGAATTTGCAAGTAAGCGCTTGGGTAGAATGGACTTCAAGCCATCTGAAACTGTCGTGCCTGCAAAAGTCGTTCCTGATGCAGCGCCGAAAGTGGAGGAGCAAAAGTCTCCCCTTTTGAATTTGCAGGTGCAGGGACTGACTGTGGATGCGGAAGAACCGCAGAATCCCGTGCAGGATAGCGCTCTTGAGTCTCTGCATGAGGATGTGAAGTGATTAGGCTTGCGATCTCCTCTTTGTTGCTTCTTTGCGGTTGCGGATATAGCTTTGAAGGAAGCGAGCCAGAGGGGGGTGTCGTCACCATTTCCATTCCCTACATCAAAGGGGACGGTGAGGGGCAGCTCAACAGCGAGCTGGCCAAGGCGCTGAGCTCTTCAGGGATGTTCGACTACGTGCAGAACGGTGGAGAGCTGATCCTGGAGGCTTCGATCATTGCCGACGGCGATGATCGGATCGGGTACCGTTTCGACAGGAATCCGACGTCAGGAGAGCTCCGCGACAATATCGTCGGGACGGAGAACCGGCGCGCGATGTCCGCTGAGGTAAAGCTGATCGATTCCTATACTCATGAAGTTGTCTTGGGGCCCCAGGTGATCCGCGCGACGGCCGATTACGATTACGTCGACTCGAACTCGATACGGGACCTGGTCTTCTTCACAACAAAGGGCTCTCCCCAAAAGGTGCTCGATTTTTCGCTGGGCCAACTCGACTCGGTCGACGGGGCGCATGATGACACCAGCTTTGTGGTCTATAAGCTGCTGGCGCAGAAAATCGTTGATGGGCTGATTGTCAAGCATGCGATCGATTGCGCGGCAAACGAGGGGAAGACCTCTTCAGAGTCGTCCCAGTAGATGAGTTTCCATAGAACTTCTGATTTTCCCTAAATCTATTATTATTCATTGAGTGTGAAAAATGGCTGTTATTGTCAGTATTATTGATTCCTGTAAAAATTATTGGTTTCCAGGTGATGTCGCTACTGCTTGCGCGGAGGTGAAAGAGCCCCAGGAGCTATTGCTGGAGAGTTTAGGCGATGTGGCTGGCGGCTTGATCACTGAAAAGCAATGCTTGGACAATTGCAGGCCATCTTTAAGTGCGGCGGTTGAGAAATTGGACTGCGGCCTTTCTTTGGAGAGTCAACAAGAGGTAGCGGCGCAATATAAAAAGCTGGATAGCGCTGTGGATGGGACTATCGGGTTGTCGCAGAAGAGCAGGACCTTGCTGCATTCCTTGCTGAAGGCTTCATATCTGGAACTTGTGGAGAAGAAATGGGCAGGGGGAATGGCGGCTTCTTTCCATAGCGCTTCTACGCTTGTCGATGAAGAGCAGAGGCTCAAGGCTGTGATGGGATGGCTGGACAAGTTGTTTGCCGGGATGGAGTTCACTCGAAGCTTTACCGATGGGATGGCCAGCGAGGAGTATGTCAAGGCGCAGCTTGAGTTGCTTAAAGAGGCCTTTACAGAACACGACAGCAAGGTCGTCCAGATGAAGCTGCGCAATGCACTGCTCAAAAGGGAAAAGGGAGTGGGCGAGGTCGAGTTGTTCTGCTACCACCCTCAGGTCGGCCGAGGAGCGAATTTGCTCGAGCGGGTGGTCTTGAATGAGTTTTGGCTGCGGAAGGGACCCTCTCTGGACGCGTCGGAACGCTGCAATGCAGTCCGCATCGCATTCGAGAAGCGCTAACTATTGCTTTTTGCCGATCGACATGATGACTGCCTCGGTGTCCAGGACCTCAGCCAGGTAGTGCTGGAGGATCTTCAGGATGTATTTGGGCGTGTTGTAGACACCGGAGGTCGTATAGACGATCTCGAGGTGGGGCTTGTTCGACTGCAGCAGAGCGATGAGGGTCGTCGTCGTCGGAGTCTCTTCGACAAGTTCGGGGACGATCCAGATCGCAAACTGCTCATTGAACAGAGTGACTTTGTCGGGGGTTTCAATGATGTGGAAGTAGTGGTTGAGGTGGGCATCGCTGACCGAGTGCTCCAGCTCCGCGTTGTTCAGGAGGCCGAGGTCATTGAGCAGCTTCATGTCGACTTGAATGACTCCATCGTGGACCCACTTTGACAAGTCTTTGGAAAACTCTTTGAATGACTCTTCCAAGATGTTCGGATTGATCATTGCCTCTCCTCTGATGTCTTATCCCGCCATACACTTAGTTTAGCCGTGCAGGGAGGGGGTTGTCAAGCGTGTTAACTAAAATTTTTATATTTATTACTTTGCCACTTTTTTTAAAGAGAGATGTAAACTTTTTTTTAAAAAAGCGGCTTGAGTTTTGTCGCTCTTTTTGCGATCCTGTAGTTCAACGTGCTCATTTTCACTGCGTTAGCTTCGGCGAAGCGGCTGAGAAAAGGGACGTAAAATTATATAAATCATTCACTTTCAACCCATTGTTCGCCGTATGTCTATGTTCGCCAGGATCGTTTTTGTCTGTCTTCCCCTCCTTCCGCTGGTTTTGAACGCCGCTTCTCCCCTTAGGGTCGAGGTGTCGGCGAAGGGAGCGATCCTGATGAATGCCGAGACGGGAGCGGTGCTATGGGAAAAAAATGCGCACACTCCGCTCTTTCCTGCCAGCACGACGAAGATGATCACCGCACTCTACGCCGTGGAGAAGAAAGGTTTCCAGCTCGACGAGATGGTGACTGCCTCCTATGAGGCTGTCTCCGCTGTTCCTGCGAGCGTGCGCCGAGCGGTGGGGGGATCGCATCCTCCTTACAGACTGGAGTTCGGCGGGACCCATATGGGGATCAAGGTGGGGGAGACGCTGCCACTCCGCACACTGCTCTACGGCTTGATGCTGGCATCGGGCAACGACGCGGCTAACGTGATCGCCCAGCATGTCTCAGGGGACATCTCCAAGTTCATGGAGGAGCTGAATGTCTACGTCCGTTCGAAGGGGTGCAAGAATACAGTTTTGCGGACGCCGCATGGCCTGCCCAACGAGGAGCACAAGACGAGCGCTTACGACATGGCGATTTTGGCGCGCGAGTTCATGAAAAACGATGTGCTCCGGGAAGTCGCGAAGACGACGCAATATACTCGTCAGGAGACGAACAAACAGCCCGAATCGATGCTCCATCAGCACAACGCCCTTGTGAAGCCGGGAAGGTTCTATTATCCGAAAGCGATCGGGATCAAGACAGGCTACACGGTGACGGCCGGGTACACGCTTGTCACAGCCGCCGAAGATCAGGAGCGCAAGCTGATCGTCGTGCTTCTGGGTTGTGAGAAGATCGAGCAGCGCTATAAAGACGCGATCGCTCTCTTCGAAGCGGGATTCAATGAGAAAAAGGTGTCGCGGACCCTGTTTTCCAAGGGGTTCGACTTGTTCTCCTATCAGGTAGAAGGAGGTAAGATCCCGCTGCAGGCTTACTTGTCCCAGGATGTTCTACTGGCCTACTATCCTTCGGAAGAGCCGACCTTCAAAACGGCAGTGCTTTGGCAGCCGCCTGCAGTGCCGATCGCTTCGGGGCAAAAGGTCGCCGAGCTGCAGATCCTCTCCCCGGAAGGAAAAGTGTTGACATCGGCGCCGCTGTTTGCCGTGAGAACGGTCGATGCTACGATGCGCCATCAGGCTATTTTGGCATGGAAGAAGGTCAAGAAAGGGCTTTGGGACAATGTGACGCTAGTGATGGCGTCGGGCGGGATCATTATTCTTGCAAGCACGTTCTACTACTCGCACAAGCCTAAGCGGAAACGCTCAAAAGCCCATAAAGGGAAATAAACTCATCAATCGACAGCCCTTCCGGCCGCTCTGTAATGGGGTGGCCGATGTTGAGAAGGGCCTGTTCCACTTTTTCAGAACCGTAGAGATCTTTCAGTGAAGAGCGGAGCATCTTTCTGCGCTGGCCGAAGGCTGTCCGCGTGAGCTGGAAAAATCGATCGGTCTCTTTTTCCAGCAGTGGAGGGTGGAGTTTGCAGTTGACCACGGAGGAGTGGACTTTGGGCTTGGGGTAGAAGCAGTTGGGGCTGACGACGAAGCTTTTGTCGACAGAGGCGTAGAATTGCAGAAAGACGGTGAAGCTGCTGTATTCAGGGGTCCCTTTTTTCGATTGCATCCTGTCTGCGAACTCTTTTTGCACCATGATCGTTAGCGAGTCGATGAGGTGGTGCAAAGGCAGAAGCAGGGTGAGGATCGGCGTCGTGATATGGTAGGGAAGGTTGGCGACGACTTTGGCTTTTTTGCCAGCCCGTTTTTCCAGCGTTTCAACGAGAGGGAATTTCAGGATGTCCTCACGGACGACCTCTAAGCGGTTGTCGGATGTTTGAAGACGGAGGAGCGCTGCTGAGAACATCGCGTCCATTTCGACGGCGAGCACGTGGGCTCCTCTTTCCAGCAGTCCCTGCGTGAGGGCGCCGGGGCCGGGGCCGATCTCGATGACGAAATCACCTGCCTGGACGGATGCCGCGTCGATGATCTTTTGAATGATGTTGCCATCGATGAGAAAATTTTGAGAGAGCCCTTTTTTCGCATGCAGGCCTTGCTCTTTCAAGAAGGCCTGGAGATCAGAGGGCTTGTACACTTTCATTTGAGTGCAAAGGGTTGGAAGTCGCTCGGCAAGTTTTCCGTCATGTGCTTTTCATCATAGCCGAGGCGCTCGCGCAACTTGACGAGATACTGGGAGTTTTCTTTGCTGGCGGCGTTCTGGAGGAGTTGATCTTTGATCTGATCGGCCATTTTCTCGAAGGAGGGAACTTGTTTTTTGGAGTGCTTCTTCAGATAGAAGATCCGGTAGACGACAGAGTTGTCGACTCTGCTGACTTGCGCGATCGGCTGGCTGAAAGAGTTTTCGGTCAGGGTCTTGAGGACCTCTTTGTGGGAAGAGGAAACGCTTCTCTCATCGGCCTGCATGTCGGGAGAGAGGGAGACGGTCGTCGCCTCGTCAGGCGTTTTCAGCTGTTCCGAAAGGGCCACGAGGTCGAGCTTGCTGCTGAGCAGCTCCATCGCGCGGGAGGCGAGCGCTTCGCTGGCTGTCTTATCGGCAGAGCGGATGGAGAGGACCTGGTATTGCCACTCTTCCATCTCGGGGTTCTTCTCGCAGAAATCTTTGTAGGCTTCTTTGACGTCTTTGGAGTTGACGCTGCTCAAGGCTTTGGAATTGACGCGGAACCACATCATGCGCTGCACGATCATCTCGTCATGGATCATTGTCTTCGCTTCTTCGTAGGTCAGTCCGAGCGTATCGAGGATGGGCATGATGTTCGGGCCGAAGCGGGTCAGCATCTCTTCGCGCACTTCCGCTTCTGTGACTTTGACTTCGAGTTTCTCGGCGTCGGCGATCATGAGCTCGGTGTCGATCATCTGCGTCAAATAATCGCGCCACTGGGAAGAGTAAAACTGGTAGCGGGCCATTTTCGAATTGGCCAGATGGGCGTAGTTTTTTTGGAGATAAAGGTCCATTTTCTTCATCACGTCGACAACGGAGATCGTTTTGCCGTTCACTTTCGCCAGGATGCGGTTATAGATGATGAGATCTTCCGGTTCCTGCTGCTGCATGGGAGGGACTTCGATGTCGGCGGAAAGTGAGCCGAGGCAGCAAAAAGTAGCGAGGAGAAAGGGGGTGATTTTCATAATTTTTCGCTTCCGTTAAATAGTGAAGTTGCTACAGAAGTTAACCCTTCTTTTTTTTAAAGACAACGCCGAAGAAACCGTCCATTTCTCCGGAGACGGGGAATGTGGAGAAAGGCTCTCCGACCTGTTCAAGCGGGAAGTTCTGCAGAAAGTACTCTGCCTGCTGGTGATTTTCCTGCGGAAGGACGCTGCATGTGGCGTAGACGATATGCGCGCCGGGTTTGAGATAGGTCATCGCCTCCGCGAAGATCTGCCTTTGTTCGGCGACTAAGCGGTGGAGCATCTCTTCATCGAATTTCCACTTCATGTCGGGATTGCGGCGGAGCGTTCCAGTGCCGGTGCAGGGAGCGTCGACGAGGACCCAGTCCATCCTTCCTCTAATTCCGCTTTTATTGGGAGAGTCGGAAGGGAGCGGCTGGGCGTTCTGGATTCCTGCGCGCTTCAGTCTTTTTTTCGCCTCTTGCAAAGCGATCGGGCGGACGTCGTGGAGGAATAATTGTCCGCTTCCTTTCATTTTAGGAGCGATGGCAAGCGATTTCCCTCCGGAGCCGGCGCAGTAGTCGAGGAAGCGTTCTCCGGACTTGATGGCGACGAGATCGGCGATCAGTTGGCTGGCCTCGTCCTGCACTTCGAAAAGGCCTGCTTTAAATTCTTCCGTGCCGAAGAAGTTGATCTTGTCTTTAAAGCGGATGCCTGCGGCGGAGTGTGTGCAGAGGGAGACCTGATATTGTCCTTTCCATTTTTCAAAAAGCTCTTCGCGGGTCGTCTTGAGGAGATTGACACGCACGGTGGTCGGGGCGGGCTCATTGCAGGAGAGGCAAAAGGCGTTTGCCTTTTCTTCGCCAAGGGAGTTTGCGAGCAGGTCATAGAAGGCTTTTGGGAAGCTGACGCGGATGTGGGCGGGGATTGCCGCATCGCGCTGCAGCTCGGCAGGGGAATAGCGACTGTAGGCGCGGAACCTTGTCTCCCAGTTCAAGGGCTTGTCGGCCACATGGTCGAGGAGCGCGCGCCAACGGATCATGCCGTAGATTGCTTCGCAGATCTCTTTTCTGTCTTTGGAGCCGACAGCAGTATGCTGGCGGAAATAATTGCGCAAATACACATCGAGCGGAAGCGGCTGCTTCTCGAAGGCAGGGAGGATTTGCAAAAGGTGGTGTTCGCGAAAAGGTCTTCTCATGGTGAAGAAATATTATTCCTCTTGAGGATTTTCGCTAAGAACTAAATGCAGTTCAGAGATATGAGTGCGCTTTGGCACGATTTTTAGGCCCGGGATGTCAGCAATTTTCAGGATTGCGCGGGCTTCTTCGACGAAATCCTCCGGGGGGGTGGATCCCATTGCATACTCATAGCGCAGCCCCTGCTGCCAAAGAGCGTCGGAGATGCGGAACTCGATGAAAGGGATGTCTTGTCCGACTTTGATCCAGACAGGATAGTCGGCGCCGCGCGAGGTGCTTAAGCCTTCGCCGGGTGCGCATTTGCGCGCGATGAGGGCGGCGAAATAGCGGTTCGGGTCATCCTGGAGAAGTTTAAAATCTCTGGGAGGCGTCGCTCTCTTCCCCAGAATATTATAAGGGTAGGCCCAGCCTTGTTTTTCCATCTCTTCCCAAAAGGCTTTTTCATCAAGGTCGGAGAGGTCGGCGATCACTTTGACAGGGACGGTGGCGGCGCCGAAATGCAGAGCGGCGAGAAGATGATGGTGGCCGTCGCATAGGAAGTAGCCATAAGGACCCTTGACCACAGGAACGGTGTCATGGGAGGCTAGCACGCTCTTTCCTTCGTCGTATTTGAGAGTCCAGGATTTTGTCTCTTCGTCCCAGACGGCGTTTTTGGAGTGCTGGATCTCTTTGATCTTGGCCTGGACGTTTTCACTGCTATAGCGGAGCTGGGAAGGGAAGATTTGATTGGTGTCCATGTAGATAGTCTCTTCCTTAGGAACGGTTTGTTCGAGTTGCACTTTCTCAGATGCGGAAAAACCATTTGTAATAAGAGAGGCGGAAGAAAATAAAAGTGTAAATAAAAGATTGATCATGGTTTTTTATGCAGCTTGTTTTTTATACAAATATAATTGATTGTAGATTAAAATTCTTCTTCAAAAAAAATCGTGACTTCCGTTTCCATCTTTAATATATTAAAGAGTAGTTAGAGAATTCTTTAAAGGGTCTTTATGAGCATAATTCAATCCTTGGTCGCCTTTATAGGGCGGGCCTTACTCAGTATTATTTTTATCGCTTCTGCTATCCACAAAATCGCAGACTGGCAGGGGACTTTGCAATATTTGGTACAGGCGCTGACCGACTGGCTTGCTCTTAGCGCCGGCAACGCCATGATTCAGAACGGAGTTGAATGGGCGCTTTCCAACGCCAGCCTACTGCTTACCTTGGCGGTGGTCTTCGAGCTCATCGGCGGACTGCTTGTCTTTTTAGGGCTTTGGACTCGGCTCGGAGCTTTGCTGCTCATCCTGTTCCTTATTCCGGCAACTCTGGTGTTCCATCATTTCTGGCAGCTTCAGGGAGCTGACCGTCAGATGCAGATGATCAATTTCATGAAGAACGTCAGCATCACGGGCGGCCTGCTTTTCCTCCTGGCCGTCGGAAAAGGAAGGAAATGTTCCAGCGGTCATGATAAATCGGAATAAATCGGCCGCGGTCCTCGGTTTTGTATCCAGTTTCGTGATTGTCGCATTGGGCCAACCCGCTCGCGCGGGCTGGCTCGGTGCGCTTGCTGCGATCTTTGGATTCGCTCTTTTCTTCAACAGCCTGCCAGCGGCTTTGTCTCCCTTCCGCAGATTTTTGATGGGGACAGTGTGGTTTGCCGCCGTCCAGCTTGTCCAGCTCTCCTGGATGACATCGATCGAGTTCCAGGGGTATTACATCCTCTTTGTGTATGTGTGTCTGTGTATCGGCGTCGGATGCCAGTTCGGCCTCCTGACAATGCTTGTTCCCGGGGAGGGGAAGATCCCCCTTGCCAAGATCCTGGTTTGTGCGGCTCTTTGGACTTTGATGGAGTGGACGCGCCTCTTCTTCATCTGCGGATTTTCGTGGAATCCTAGCGGGCTTGCGCTGACCCATTTCACTCATGCCATGCAATTTGCCAGCGTCTTCGGGGTTTTTGGCCTCACGTTTTGGGTGATGCTCACCAACCTGATCGCCCTGACTGTGTGGAGGCAGAAATTTCCGCTGGTCAAAGTATTGGGATTTGCCGCCTTGGCCGCCGTTCCCTATCTTTTCGGAACGCAGCATTTTAACCGCCATTTGGCGGAGAGCGGGAAAACCAATAAGAGGTTCGATGTGGCCCTGGTCCAGACGGACTTGCTTCCGTCGGAGAAGCTCCCGCAGCAGGGGCGCGCTGAGGAATTCGTCTCTCCTTTTGTGCAATGGGAGCGGATCATCAAAAAACTCAAGGTCAATAGGGGGGCTAAGTGGGACATGATCGTCCTGCCCGAAGCGGCTGTTCCTTTGCAATCGGATATGACGCTTTATCCACTGGAGAGGGTCAAACAGATGTTGGCCGCAGAGTTTGGGCCTGAAATTGAAAGCAGTTTTCCGCCCTTTGCATTTCCCTATGCGGAAGAGCGGCTCGTAAACGGACAGATCATGATTTGCGTTTCCAATCTCTTCTGGTGTCAGAGTCTTTCAAATTATTTCAAAGCGGAACTTGTCGCAGGGCTGGACCATGTCGACAAGGAAGCGGAGAAAAATTTTAATTCCGCCTTCTACCTGAAGCCAGATAACGGTCCGATGCAGCGCTACGACAAGCAGGTACTGCTTCCCTTAGCGGAGTATTTGCCTTTCGATTTTTTAAAACCGCTGACAAAAAGTTACGGAATCGTCGATTTTTTCACCCACGGCAAAGAATCGAAAGTATTCGGCGCAAAGGTCCCTTTCAGCGCGTCGATCTGTTATGAAGAGACCTTTCCGGAGGTCATGCGCGAGGGAAGGTCGAAAGGAGCTGAGCTCTTCGTCAATGTCACCAACGACAACTACTATCCCGATTCGAGCCTGCACAGACAGCATTTGTTCCATGCGCGCTTAAGGGCCGTCGAGAACGGGATCCCGCTGGTCCGGTCGTGCAACGCAGGGATAAGCGCGGCAATCGACAGTTTTGGAAGGGTGGCGGGCGCAGAAAATTCCTTAGTTAATTCCTGCGGGGTTCTGAGCTGCTCTTTGAGCTCCTACACTTACCCGACTCTCTATACTTTCTGGGGAGATGGCGGCATCGTCAGTATTTGTCTGATCATCTGCCTTTCAGCCTGGAGATTTCATATTTTCAAAGAAGAATAAAACATTTACTTGCGCAGCTTCTTTCCAAACCAGAAAGCGTTTCAAATTAAAATTTTCAGAAAAAACCATCACGAATTTTTTCACAGACGTAAAATAGCGCGATTTTAACCTCGTACGGTTTGGTTTCACCCAGAATCGGCTTGAATTAAAAGCTCAATTTTAGGTACTTTCTTTACGATAAGCATGAGGAAAGATCTCTTTCCATTAGAACCTTGAGGTTTCTATTGTCATTCCCGTGTGAACTTTCGGCTTTAAACGACAGCCGAGTCGCGCCACTTAAAAAGAAGCAACGTACCCTGCAGCGCATTGTCTCTGCAGCCGGAGTCGGTCTTTTTAGCGGTGAAAAAGTTTCTATACGCCTGTGCCCGACAGGAGAAAATACCGGTATTGTCTTCCAACGCATCGATTTGCCCCATCGGCCGATCCTCCCCGCGCGCTCAGAGTACGTGCAGGGAACCCCCCGCTGCACAATTATTGGCAATGGCAAAGAGACAGTACAAACCGTCGAGCATTTGCTGGCAGCAGTGCGAGCTTATGGCATTGACAACATCCTCATTGAAATTTCCGGTTCAGAAGTCCCCATTTTCGATGGAAGCTCCAGGCATTTCGTTGAGATGATCGAAGAAGCCGGCATCTGCGAACTGGACGCCGAACAGGACGTGTATCGTCTGAAGACTCCTATCTTCTGGTCTCAAGGGGACATCCACCTCATCGCCCTCCCGTCGGAAGAATACCGTATCAGCTATACTCTGCATTATCCGCACTCCAAGACCATCGGGACCCAGTTTTACACTTTCGCGCTTGACGAAGAGCGCTTTAAAAATGAGATTGCCTCTTGCCGCACGTTTTCTATTTATGAAGAAATCGCTCCTATGATAGAGAAGGGGCTCGTTAAGGGAGGAAGTCTAGATAACGCCGTCATCATCAAAGGCGACGAAGTTATCAATCCAGGGGGATTGCGTTTTCCAGACGAGATGGCCCGACATAAGGTGTTAGACCTGATCGGAGATCTCTCGCTGGTGCCGCCATTCCTGGCTCATGTGGTCGCAGTTCGCTCCGGCCACGCTTCCAATAACGCATTTGCCAAACAGTTGTTAAATCACATTAAGATGGAGAATTCGTGATGGGCGCCACAGTTTCCAGTCAACCTGTCATTTTAAATGTGAAGGAAATCACCAAAATATTGCCTCACCGCTACCCCTTCTTGCTCGTCGACAGGATTACTTATCTGAATCTCGAAGAAAATGTCATCATCGGACAAAAGAACGTGACGGTTAATGAGCAATTTTTCCAGGGACACTTTCCAGGCGTACCGATCATGCCGGGAGTACTCATTCTGGAAGCTTTAGCGCAGTGCGGGGGTGTTCTCGTTCACAAAAAAGGACATTGCGAAAAGATCGCGGTCCTGCTCAATATTAATAATGCCAAATTCAGGAAGCCTGTCGTTCCTGGAGATGTCGTGATGCTCCACGCCACCGGTCTGCACATCACCAATAAAGGTGGAAGGGTCATGGCGAAAGCGATGGTCAACGAGCAGCTGGCCGTAGAAGCTGAAATTGGGTTTGCTCTCGTGGATAAAGAGCAGCTCTAAGTTGGTGGAACAAAGTAACCAGAAGAAAATCACTCAAGAATTGGAATACCATGTCTCAGTCAAAAATTCATCCTTCTGCAATTATTGAGCCGGGAGCGAAGGTAGGCAATAACGTCACGATCGAAGCATATGCAGTGATCAAAGGTACTGTTACGCTTGAGGACGACGTGGTTGTCAAATCTCACGCTTATATCGACGGCAACACGACGATTGGCGCCGGCACTGTGATATGGCCTTCTGCGAGCATCGGCACTAAGACGCAGGATCTCAAGTTCAAAGGCGAAAAGACATATGTTATCATCGGCAAGAACTGCGAAATCCGCGAATTTGTCACGATCAACTCTTCTTGCAATGAAAATTCCGTCGTCCGCATCGGGGACAACTGCCTAATCATGGCTTACTGCCACGTCGCGCACAATTGCGAAATTGGCAACCGCGTCATCATGGCCAATAACGCCATGCTGGCAGGGCACGTCATTGTCGAAGACAACGCGATTATCGGCGGAATGACTCCTGTGCACCAGTTTTCCCGCATCGGCCAATATGCCATGGTTGGAGGCTTTAGCCGCATCACGCATGACGTCCCTCCCTACACAATCGGCGCAGGCTCTCCCTACAAATTGGGCGGTCTTAACCTCGTCGGGCTCAAACGCCACGGCTTTCAGCTGGATGTTCGAAGGTCGCTTGCCAAAGCATTTAAACTCACTTACCGCTCCCATCTCCGCATGTCGGAGGCCCTCGCGCAAATCGAAAGCGAAATTGAAATGAATCCCCACGTGAAGCATTGGCTCGAATTCTGCCGCAACTCCAAGAGAGGTTTGATCGGCTTCCAGGGTGGTTCAGTGCAGCCTCTACCTGAAGATGAATACGAAGAGCTCGAAGAGCTTCTCGAAGAAAAAGTGTAGAGTTTCTGAAAATTCTATGAGAATCGTCTTTTTCGGAACCTCTTTTTTTGCAGCGAGAATTCTTGCGAAGCTCATAGAAAATAAGTATCAAATCGCCGCGATCGTCACGCGGCCCGACAGGATGAAAGGCCGGAATCTGCAGCCCTCCCCTCCTCCTGTCAAAGAGATGGCGTCCAAGCTCTCTCTCAATATCCCCGTATTCCAACCCGAAAAAGCGTCCGCTCCCGAGTTCGCAGACGTCTTGAAGGGGTTTGAAGCCGACCTCTTCGTCGTTGTTGCTTATGGCGAGATCATCAAAAAAATTCTACTGGAAATGCCCAGGCTTGGTTGCATCAATATCCACGCTTCCCTTCTGCCCAAATTCCGCGGAGCAGCCCCCATTCAACGCTGTCTGATGGAAGGAGAAAAGGAATCGGGGATCACGATCATAGAAATGACGCCCCAAATGGACGCAGGCGACATGCTGGCCATCGAGTCGATCCCGGTTGCAGAAGAAATGACCTTCGGCGAGCTCGACGATGAACTGTGCGAACTGAGCGTAAAACTTCTTTTTAAGGTGATCGGGCAGTTTCAGGAGGGGAAAGTTGTCAAGGTTCCCCAGGACCATGCACTTGCCACATTAGCTCCAAAACTCACTGCAGACGAAGAAAAGATCGATTGGAATAGAACTGCCGGGCAGATCCACAATCAAATTCGAGCGCTTTCTCCGTTTCCTTCTGCCTGGTGCCAAGTTAAAATTGGAAATGATGTTAAACGGCTTAAAATCAAAAAATCCAAAGTCGTTCCTTCCCCAAATGCCCGGCCGGGGACTCTGTTAAGCTTTGGAAAAGAGGGCTGGACCGTCGCTTGCGGAGAAGGCGCTTTGCGCCTCTTAGAAGTTCAAATGGAAGGCAAAAAAGCGATGTCCGCTGAAGAATGCATCCGTGGAATTCATCATCCAGTCGCGATGATAATTTAAATTTGAAATTCATTTTTAATTCATTGTTATAAAATTTTTTAACGCCCAGCGAAAATGACATTTCAAACGTCATTGTGTTTTATTGGCGCGCTATATATGATGTTTACTCATTCTTTAAGAACTCTTAACGAAAAAGGGAGTGTAAAATGACAACGATTGCAAGCACAACGACTACGCAACCAATCACAACGGCAACAGCGGCTACACCGCGAGTACGTCAGCCAGAAGAATACACCGTTGCAGGTGTTGTTCTGAAGTTTTTTGAAGAGAAAGCAAAGGATGTCGCCAAAGCTCTTGGGTACACAGCATTCTGGGTGGGCGAAGCGACTCCCGGGCTTCCTCCTCAAGTCAAAACATTCAGCTCCACAATGGGCGATTTCAAGAACTTCGTCAGCGCTACTGAAGTGCCGAAAAAAACAGTAGAAGCATTTGACCATCTGAAAAAAACATGGGTAGCTCTTACTGATTCTACTGGCACATGGACAAAAGTTGGACACGCTAGCCGCGAAGCATTCGAGAAAGTGGCTTCTCTGACAAATTCAATCGTCGACGGCATCGATTTCAGCCAGCGCTTTATTTCGTACGACCAAACTGCCATGACGTGGCTCAAAGGACTCAACTTTGCAGCGACACTCGGCGGAGCAGGAAGCGGAGCGATCAAGCAGGTGGAGAAGATTGCTCAAGCTGAACAACACGAAACGATCAAGATCGGCTACCATTGGATCAACCTGGCCAGAGACGTCTCTTACGTTGTACTTGGCGTTTTGGGTCTCGTCATGGTCGCGGGTCTTGCTCCTATTGCGCCATGGATGTTCGTTGCATGCTTGACATCAGGCCTGTCCTTCACGATCGGCAGCTACTTCTACGAGAAGCTTTACGATCCAGAAAGCAAAGGTGCGAACCTCGATCCTAAAGCTGTAATCGCTAATAGACAAGCCGGACTGTAAGGCTCACATTGCGCATGTCGCAATTAATTGATGAAATTGGGGGAGCATTTGCTCCCCCGCAAATTTTAGGCTAAGATTAAAAATTATGGCTCAACCAACAACTTCTCCAGGAATTTTTCACAATCTCTTCGCTCCTCTCCCTCCCTCTAGAGTCGAGCGCCAAAAAGACGCCCTCGATCATGTTGCGGATTACGCAGACTCTTCAGCTGGCGCGTGGGACCTTTTCCGCGTCGGCAATCATATCTTTTCTGCCGTAGAAATGTATCTGAGTCCCTCCCACCATTTGGGCGATGTTGTCGGAAGAGTGAAGGAAGTTTTCAATACCGCAGGGATCGGTCTAAGCATCCCGCAAGTATTTTCCGATGTCAATTCCTTGCGCCGAAGCATCGGCAATCTGCTCACCGTGCAGGATCTGCCTTATAGCGATCCACTTAGATCGAGCAAGATTGCGCAGGCTGCGAAAAAGAGTTTCCTTGATACTGTAGGCCTGACAAATACAGCTGCCCAGATCGCTCTTTTTGTCGACAACGCCAAGATTTTTGCTTTTGATTCTCTCCACCTTCGCGTCATCGACGGCGTTTATAACGTCACCTCCGCAATTTGGGATGGAGCCGAACTGATCGGAGAGTATTTCAAACTTCAGCATTACCATTCTCCCGAAGCCCAGCCGCGGAACGCGGCCGAAGCTGCGAAACTTGAAGAGAAAAAAACTCTCTCCTGGATCACGATTGCAAAAGATGTCGCCTCTGTTGCGCTTGCGGCTATTTCTATTGGCGCGATCGTCTTTGGAATAGCGACAAGCAGCATGGCTGTTGTTTCTGTTGCTCTCCTGGGATTGAGCGCTTTCTGGCTGACAATGAAGCTCACTGGCTATTTTTATAATAAGGTCATCGTCGAGGCTCCAATCATGCCCAGCGGGAACCCAAGCCTGCTAAGGTACAGCTGAAGTTCTGGTTTTTTTGAGCCGATTTTCGATTCTTTTTTTCTAGGGAATGTTCAAATGTTGATGTTCTTCCGAAAAAACAAATAGAATTGAAAATCGGCTCTGCAAGAGTTGGTAGACAATCTCACAAGTAACGTTTTTAAGTTTTTGAATCCCTTTTAATTCCAATCTAATTTGTGCTTTTTTATTCAGTTCTATTTGTGCTATAATAGACTCGATTAATTTAAAGTCAATTTAATTGTGAGTGTTGCTGTGGTTAATTCTGTCAGTGGAGAATCGAGAGGGTATTCCTCTCGTTCCGTGACTGTCAGCCCTACGCCCCAAAAAGACGTGTACGACCACGTGGTCGATTATACCGATTCTACAGCGGGGGCATGGGATCTCTTTTATGTGATCGACCATGCCCTTTGCTACGCTCGGATGCTTCCTTCGTTATCTTCGGAACAAAACAGGCTGATTGGTCGAGTGAGCGAGGTCATCAGCACCATCGGTCTTGCGCTCAGCATACCCCAGCTCATTTCCGATTGTAACAAAATGCGCAACAGCTTTGTCAGCCTTTGCGAAGCGCAAAATGCTCCATCAGCAGATCCCATGCGCCAGCGTAAGGTTGTGCTGACGTTCAAGGACGCATTCCTAAACGCTTTAACACTGGCGAATACTCTCACCTACATTCCGTCGTTTCTTGACCATTTGAGAGTCCGTCTGTTCGATCCTGCGCATCTTCGCTTTGTCGAGGGCTTCTACAATGTCACATCGATCACCCTGGACGGCGTAGACCTGGTCGGAGAGGGGTATAAGCTCAACGAGTACTACTCGATGAGGCCTGATGGCCGTAGCCAGCCGGAAAAAGAGCTTCTTGAAGAAAAAAAATGCCTCTCCTGGATGTATGTAGCCACTGATGTTGCCTCCGTTGCTCTGTCTGCAATCGCGCTGGGAGCGCTGGTTTTCGGGATCGCCGTCGAGGGACTCGGTGTGATTGCCGTGGGGGTGCTGGTTTTGAGCTCCATTTGGCTGACGATGAAGATCGTCAGTTATTTCTATAGTCAGATCGTCGTCGATCCCCATTCAAAAAACATTTCGGCATCTGTTCAAGTCAATCATTTAATCCAAGTTTAATTTTTAAAGTCCGCGCTTGTAATTAAACGAGTTGTAATTAGCATTTAAAATAAGGTGTTTTGTTTTAGTGTTATGTTAATTATGGTATAATAATCAAATCGATTTATTGATTTTATTAGCGATTTGATTAGAGGATTAATCTTGGTTTCATTAGTTGACGTCGCAGCCCATGTCCCGCCAGATAGCAGTGTTGACCGCAAAAAAGAGGAGGATTATTTGTCCGACCTATGCGAGAGGATCAGCAAGTATCTGGACATTGCCCGGGTTCCCTTCAAAGGGGTTTCGGCGCTGTTCGCTTGGGCCGAGGCAGTTCCGTTTAAATCTGAGTGGGCCGACTATATCGTCGGCCAGCGCATGTCTGTCAAACTGATCTCCACGACGTTCAACCTTCCTAAATTTATAATTAAAGTGCACGCCCTCTATCAAACGTGCGATGATCTCCGCAAAACTGTGCATTCCCAGGCAGAACTCGACATGGCCAGGCTGATCAAGAACATCAAAAATATTTTCTACAAGACCTCTTCTTTGGCGATCTCGTCGATAAAGATCCCCTTAATGTTTGACAAAACCGGTCTCATCGACTTAAGCAAAATCTCCCGCACCCTATCGGACAAGCTGTCAAAGGCCGAAAACCTTATTTCCCTGTCAATGTACAGCATGAAGCTGGTGAACAGCTCCATGGCCCTGAGAGCCTTGTTCAAGGATGGGCGCGCCTATAAGGCGGGGCCGCATGGGGGCCTCTCGCCAAAGGCCAATATGGCCATCATCAAAGTGGTTTCGAACACTATTAAAATCATTTCCACAGCCGCTTCTTCTGCGGCCCTGTTCCTGAGCGTCTATTTTCCTCCTGTTGTCCTCGTCGCACTAACCAGTCTGTCATTCGGCGTTTCCCTGACGAGCAAAGTTGTGCGCCACAGCAACCTGATCTGGGATGCCGGTCGAGGGTCAAGGCCGGAAGGCGGCAACCATCTCCCGGCCTAGTTAAACCATTCGAATGTAAGCTCTTATTTGAATCGAATAAAATAAGAAATAAATGTAAGATCATCGCCCTGAAATTTATGATTATACGACAGGCGATCTATGACACTTTCGATTCAACCGATGCAAGCGACGACGTTCCTCGAAACAGGGGCCGGCTTAGTGGAAACTCTGCAGGACAAGGCGACGGAAATTTTTACACGGATCAAAGGATCCTTTCCCTTTCAAAATCAACCGAATGCAACGCCAAGGCAGCTCATTAATTTCGGGGCTCTATCAGAACGTCCTCATGAGATTGTCGAAGGATCGATCTGGGCCGGATTCTGGGCGTTGAGCGCTTGGTTCGTGGCGGACAGTCTTTCTTCGCTCTACACCGCGCTGACGGTCGAGCATCCGGCGGCTGAAAAATTCACTAAGATCGGGAGCGCCGTGAAAACGGCATTGATCGACCTTCTGTCACTGGGTAGTTCGACGGCCTACATGGCAAGATGGGCCGATGGCGCGCAGGTGATTTCGCTTGGGCAGTATTTGCCATTGGTCAAGAACCTGTGCTTCGGCACCTCGCTTGTGATCAATGGCATCGAGTCCGGGGCGGAGATTTATAACATCTGGAATGAAAAAGAGGCGATTTTAAGAGAAACTGCGCCAGCCGAGCAGGAAAAGCACAAGCAATGGCTTTGCCACGCGTTGATCAAACTGATCGGCAACGTGAGCATGGTGGCTTGGGCAGCTCTGGGGATCGCAACGGTGGTCGCGGGGGTTGCGGTAAGCCCGATTCTACTTTCCGTTCTTTTGGGAACGGGTCTTGTTTTCGGGATCACAGCGCTATTTTATAAACACCACTTGACGGAGTTGGCAAAGGCGCAGGCTGCGCCATCCACGACAGCGGCAACTGCTTAAATAGAGGTATTTTGCCTGGCGACGAATAATTATTTTAATCAATTGATCTAATTGCAAGGTTGCCCATGGGTGAAAAACTGCATTTCCGGGAATGGGTCGTCATCGTCGCCGTCCTGGGCTTCCTCATCTCCCTGGGTCTGATCGCCTTCATTTCGAACCCGTAAATCAAGGTAAAAATCCCGTTTTACGGCGTTTCTTAACAAAAATTGATTGTGTGAAAATCAAGAATTTTGCTAGCCTCTTCGCTTTAGCCTAGATTACTAGGCAAAACGGACAAGCAAGTACGAAGCAATCTTGAGCACGTATACTACTTGTCGCTGTCAGGATAGACTCTTGAATCACCTATTGCAAAGCCAAAGGGTCCTAGCGCCCGCGGCGAGCATGTCAAAGAGAATAGTCTCAGCGATAATCTGTATAAAAGGGAAACATATGACATTGAAATTGATGGGAAAGAAACGAGGCATGACTCGACTCTTTGATGAGAGCGGGAATCACATCGTTTGCACTGTTATCTCCGCAGAACCGAACGTCATCACACAAGTTAAGCGCAAAGACACCGACGGCTACGAAGCCGTTCAGTTGTCGGCGTTCAAAGTGAAGCCTTCTAAAACACGAAATGTCACGAAGCCCCTTAAAGGCCACTTTGCAAAAGCAAATGTCGAGCCTCGGGACAAAAGCGCAGAGACGCGTGTTGCTTCTGCTGAAGAGTTTCAGTTAGGCCAGGAAGTGAGCGTCGCTCAGTTTGCTGAAATTCCATACGTCGACATTCAGGGCGTCTCCAAAGGGAAAGGGCACCAGGGCGTCATTAAGCGCCACCATTTCGCCGGCGGTCCTGCATCCCACGGTTCCGGTTTTCACAGACATGGCGGTTCTACAGGGATGAGATCATCTCCAGGACGCTGCCTTCCAGGTCAAAAGAAGTCAGGCCGCATGGGTGGCGATACTGTCACTCTCCAAAACTTGCGCGTCGTTAAAATCGACGAAGAAAAGCAAGTGATCATCGTAGAGGGCGCTGTCCCAGGGGCGCGCGGAGGTCTAGTATACATCACGAAGGCCAAGAAAAAAATAAGCCAAAAGAGCCAAAAGAAAAAATAGTTTGAGGAGTGAGCTGTGGCTGCATTGAAAAAGTATAACCTGGCCGGAAAAGAAGTAGGCCAAGTTGCAATCGAAGACGAATTGCTCAAATCGAACGCCAATTCGCAAATGATTAAAGATTATATCGTCGCTCTGAGAGAAAATGCTCGGCAGTGGTCGGCATTTACAAAAAGCAGAGCTGAAGTTGCCCATAGCGGCCAGAAGCCCCACCCTCAAAAAGGGACTGGTAGAGCGCGCCAGGGTTACCTCGGTGCTGCCCAGTACAAGGGCGGTGGACGAGTCCATGCTCCGAAACCAAAGTTCGACCAGCATGTCAGAATCAATCGCAAAGAAAAACGGGCAGTAATCCGCCATCTCATCATCGAGAAAATCCTCGACAATCGTCTTCACGTTTTACAGTGCGATGAGATGAAAGCGCCTAAGACAAAAGTCGTCGCCGACTTCCTGAAAAGCAGAGAGCTTGAAGGGAAAAAGATCTTGTTTCTCGGCGATGGTCTGTTGATGGCTGACAAATCCGGAAAAAAGCCTGAGTCTCCAACGCAAAAATTCGAATCATTCCTGAAGAGCATTCGCAATATTCCTGAAAGCGATTTCATGATTGTTCCGAATGTCAGCGGGTATGATGTCGTCGTTCATCATGACCTCATCGTCATGGATACCGCTATCGATCAGCTCAAAGTCTTATTAGGGGGCCAACAGTAATTATGCAGAAGAAAAGTCCGTTTGATATCGTCCTTTCTCGCCATGTGACTGAAAAGTCCCGCGTGCTTGAGCAGCTCCAATTCAATACGAGCAATCCCTGTGTAAAAAAATGTGACGCTCCGAAGTATGTGTTCCTCGTGGACAAAAGAGCTAACAAGCAGGAAATCGCTGCTGCGGTCGAAGAGATCTACAGCGAAAAGAAGATCAAAGTTGTGTCTGTGAACACGATCAGCAATAAGCCAAAAGCGCGACGCGTCCGCGGCCGCCCCGGCTTTAAGCCCGCCTTTAAGAAAGCGATCGTGACATTGGAAGCTGGCGACAGCATCGAAGAGAAAGTTTAATTTAAGAGGCCTTAAGCGTTATGTTAAAGCAATTTCGTCCAAGAACAGCAGGACAGAGACACCTCATCCTTACCACCCATGACGATTTGACGCGCGAAGGAAAAAAGAACCGAGCTGCCGTCAAGCCGCAAAAGTCCCTCCTTGTTAGCAAGAAGAGGACAAACGGCCGCAACCACCATGGCCACATCACGTGCCGTCATAAAGGGGGCGGACACAAGAGGTTTTATCGCCTGATCGACTTCAAGCGCGACAAAGAAGCGGTCCCTGCAAAAGTAGCATCTGTAGAGTATGATCCAAATAGAACAGCTTTCATCGCACTGCTCAATTACGCCGATGGTGAAAAGCGCTATATCATTGCACCACAAGGGATCAAAGTGGGCGATACCGTGACCAATCACGACGAAGGAGTATTCAACGTCGGATGCAGCATGCGCATGAAAGCGATGCCGCTGGGGTCCACGATCCACAATATTGAAATCAACCCAGGCCGCGGCGGACAACTCGTCCGATCGGCTGGTCTTTCCGCCCAGTTGATGGCGAAAAGCGCTGGATACGTGACTTTGAGAATGCCGTCTGGCGAAGTCCGCATGGTTAATGAAAATTGCCGCGCGACTTTTGGATCAGTGTCCAACCCTGAAAGAAACCTTCGCGTTGAAGGAAAAGCCGGAAGATCGCGCTGGAAAGGGATTCGCCCGACCGTCCGCGGTACAGCGATGAACCCAGTAGACCACCCACACGGCGGCGGTGAAGGTAAGCACAACGGCTACCTGCCACAGACGCCCTGGGCGATGTACACTAAAGGATATCGAACACGATCCAAGCGCAAATCTAACAAAATGATCGTCAAAGATCGCAGGAAATAGAAAAGGTAGGATATGGGAAGATCGTTAAGAAAAGGTCCCTTCGTAGATCACCACTTGATGGACAAGGTGGTCAAACTGAATAAAACCGGAAAAAAGAACCCGATCAAAACATGGTCGCGCCGTTCTATGATCCTGCCTGAGATGGTCGGCCACACATTTGAAGTGCATAACGGCAGAAAATTTATCAGCGTATTCGTCTCTGAGAACATGGTCGGACACCGCCTCGGCGAGTTTTCCCCGACGCGTCTGTTCAAAGGCCATGGATCCAAGAAAATTGCTGAAGCTGCCGCAGCTGCTCAAACAGCCGCTGCCGCTCCTGCTGCTAAACCTGCCCCAGAAGCTAAAAAAGGATAATCGAATATGCAACAGGCAATCGCAAAGACCAAATTTGTCCGCATTAGCCCCAGAAAGGCCCGCCTCGCAGCGGATCTGATCCGTGGCAAAAGCGTAGAAGAGGCGACCACGCAATTGATGTTCTGCAAGCTTCGCGGCGGGCGTCTTCTGATGAGGACACTTGACACAGCTGTAGCCAACGCGGAAACACAGCTTAATGTTCAGCGCAGAGATTTGAAAGTTAAAGAAGTCAGAGTGGATGCAGGCCCCACGATGAAACGGGCGAAACCTAAAAACAAAGGTGGAAGCCATCCGATCATGAAAAGAACAAGCCATTTCACAGTCATCGTGGCTGCAGAATAATTTAAGGGAGAATACATGGGACAAAAGACATCTCCAACAGGTTTCAGACTCGTTCGAACCAAAAAGTGGCGCTCCCTGTGGTACGCAGAAAAGCAGGAGTTCGGCAATCTTCTTGGTGAAGATCAAGTGATCAGAAAGTACCTGATGGCAAAACCTTGCTGCCAAGGGACCTCTCAGCTCACGATTAAACGAATGAGCGGCAAGATCGAAGTGACTATCCATACTGCAAGACCTGGTCTTGTCATTGGGAAAAAAGGCGCTGAGATCGACGTCCTCAAACAGGAAATGAAAAAGTTGACCGGCAAAGATATCTGGATTGAAGTTGAAGAGATCAAAAGACCCGACCTCGACGCTAAACTCGTCGCTGACGGAATTGCCAAGCAACTCGAAAGACGCGTTCCTTTCAGACGCATCATGAAGAAAGCGATCCAGGCGACTATGGATGCCGGCGCAGCTGGTATCAAAGTCCAGATCTCCGGCCGAATCGGCGGAGCTGAGATTGCACGTACTGAATGGTACAAAGAAGGCCGAATCCCACTGCATACGATGCGCGCAGAGATCGACTATGCACACGGACGCGGAGAGACGACTTATGGGTCTATCGGCGTCAAAGTGTGGATTAACAAAGGCGACGAACAAACAACTCGAGCAGTAGTAGGAGGCTAATCCATATGGCCCTGATGCCAGTACGCGTAAAGCACAGAAAAATGCAAAAAGGTCAGCATGCTGGCCTGAGCAAAGCGGCTAACTTCGTCGATTTCGGCGATTATGGGATGCAAGTTCTCGAACGAGGACGCGTCACTAACCACCAGATCGAAGCGTGCCGTGTTGCGATCAACCGTTATTTTAACCGCCGCGGAAAAGTCTGGATCCGAATTTTCCCAGACAAATCCGTCAGCAAAAAGCCAGCCGAGACTCGTATGGGTAAAGGTAAAGGCGCGCCCGACCATTGGGTAGCTGTCGTCCGCCCAGGAAGAATCATGTTCGAAGTCGGCGGAGTTCCCAAAGAAATGGCTCAAAGCGCTCTGAGAAGAGCTGCAGCGAAACTGGGACTTAAGACCCGTTTTGTCGAACGCGTTGAGAGAGTATAGGAATACAATATGTCAAATGTAAAAGAGTACAGAGATCAATCCCAGGAAGAGCTGAAAGCCCTCTACCAAGACTTGTCCAAAGAGCTTTTTCAACTTCGCAATGAAATGAAAGTGACGCGCAAGATGGAGAAACCACACCTGGTGCGCATCAAGAAGAAAGACCGGGCCCGCGTGATGACAATTCTGCGCGAAAAAGAACTGAAAGCAACTAGTTGAGGTTAGACATGGATATTGAGTCAAAAAGAAAAGTTAGAGAAGGCGTAGTCGTCTCAACAAAGATGCAGAAGACGATCACAGTTAAAGTAGAGCGAACAATTCGCCACCCTACTTTTAGCAAAGTCATGACGCGAGCTAAGAAATACTACGCTCACAGCGAAAACCCAGACGTCCAAGTTGGTCAGAAAGTCCGTATTATCGAAACTCGACCGATGTCTAAGTTAAAGCGTTGGCGATTATTGGAAGTTCTCGCTTAATCGCTTAAACAGCGAAGCGGGATTTAAAAAGGTGAGTTAAACATGATCCAGCAAGAATCCGAATTAGAAGTTGCAGATAACACAGGCGCCAAGCGAGTTCGATGCTTTAAAGTCCTGAAAGGCTCTAAGCGTAGATATGCGAACGTCGGCGATGTGATCATTTGCTCAGTTAAAGACGCCGATTCCAAAGGCAGCGTCAAGAAAGGGGAAGTTGTCAGAGCCGTGATTGTAAGAACACGCAGCTATGTACGCAGAGCTGATGGTTCGCTGCTCCGCTTTTACGACAACAGCTGTGTTCTGATCGACGATAAAGACAATCCACGTGGAACTCGTATCTTTGGGCCCGTTGCCCGGGAAGTTCGCGAATGCGGATTTGTCAAGATCAGTTCGCTTGCGCCAGAAGTGATATAGGGAGAGAAAGATGAGCAAATGGATTAGAAAAGGCGACAAAGTCGTCGTCATCGCAGGAAACGACAAAGGTAAAACAGGCGAAGTGATCTCTCGTAACGAAGATCGCATCATCGTTCAAGGCGTCAACATCCGCAAAAAACACGCTAAACGCCGTCAAAAGGCGCCTGGCGCGGAGATCTTAGAGATGGAAATGCCGTTCCACGTATCCAACGTCGCTCTGTGCAGCGAAGATGGAAAACCTGTTAAACCGAAAGTGCGTTTAAGCAAAAACGGTGACAAAGAGTTATTTTATCTCGAAGGCGACAAAGAAGTCGCTCTCCGACAAGTAAGAAAACATTCATAAAGTAGATGAAGGCAATGTCTAGGTTACAAAAACGATACAAAGAAGAAGTCAAGAAGGCCCTTCAAGAGAAATTCAAGTACAGCAACGCTATGCTTGTTCCTTCTCTCAAGAAGATTGTCATCAGCATGGGACTTGCTGAAGCCACCAAGGATAAGAACGCCATGCAGGACTGCATTAAAGAAATGGCGAGTCTGTCCGGGCAGAAGCCGATCTTGACAAAAGCTAAAAAGTCCGTCGCGAACTTCAAGCTCCGTGAAGACCAGGCAATCGGTTTGAAAGTGACATTGCGAAAAAAGAGAATGTTCGACTTTTTCGACCGCTTTTGCCACATCGTTTCCCCACGCATTCGCGACTTCCGCGGATTCCCTCTGAAATGCGATGGAAGCGGCAACTATTCTTTAGGCATAGAAGAACAACAGATTTTCCCCGAAATCAACTTAGATGAAGTCAAGAGAACGCAGGGGATGAATATCACATTCGTCACATCAGCAACAAACGATGAGGAGTGCATTGAACTGTTAAAGTTGCTTGGCCTCCCATTCCAAAAAGAGACTATAGCTTCGGGAGAGTAAGGCATGTTACACGATCCAATCGCTGATTTACTGACAAGAATTCGTAACGCGAAAACTGCGAGACATCGCTTTGTCGATTTTCGCCCAAGTAAGATCAAAATGGAAATCGTCAAAGTTTTGCATGAGCAGGGCTTTGTCGAGAAATTCATGGTGAACGAAGAGAAAGGGCAGGCTCGCCTGTTCCTCAAATACGCTGGCGGTAGAGAACCTGTAATTAAAGGTTTGAACCGGATGTCCTGTCCTTCGTTGAGACGCTATGTAGGATACAAGCAGATTCCAAGGATCTACGGGGGAATGGGTGTCGCAATTCTTTCTACGCCAGGCGGCATTGTCGATGGCGAAACCGCACGCAAGAAGAAACTCGGCGGCGAATTGCTCTGCTTAGTTTGGTAATAAAATAAGGGTAAAAGCATGTCAAGACTTGGAAAATCGCCAATCCCACTGCCGGAGAAGGTTGAAGTTAAAATTGCCGACGGAATGGTCCAGGCTAAGGGCCCGAAAGGAAATTTAACAATTCCTGCTCACAATGGGATTTCAATTAAAGTAGAAGGCAACCGTCTTCTCGTCGAAAGAGATGAGAAGGTCGAAATGCCAAACACGACGCACGGCCTGTTCCGCGCTCTGATCAATAACATGGTCGTCGGCGTCAGCAAAGGGTTCGAAATCCGTTTAAGCCTTATCGGCGTCGGTTACCGTGCTGCTGTGCAGGGAGCCATGCTGGATCTTCAACTCGGCTTTTCGCATCCTACGCAATTAAAGATCCCAAAAGGGGTCAATATCACAGTCGAAAAGAGCGTCCTGATCATCATCAGCGGCATCGACAAACATCTCGTCGGACAATTCGCTGCCCAAGTCCGTGGGATGAAACCCCCAGAGCCCTATAAAGGCAAAGGGATTCGATATGAAAATGAATTTGTCCGCAAGAAAGCAGGTAAAGCGGCCAAAGGTAAAACGGCTTGAGGTTAGGTAAGACGGTATGATTAATGAGTTAATTAAGCGCAACGTTCGACGCCGCAGAAGAATGCTTCGAGTTCGAAAGCATGTCAGAGGGACGGCAGAAAAACCAAGACTTACTGTGTTTAAGTCAAATATGCACATTTTTGCCCAGTTAATCGACGACGAAAAAGGGTTCACAATTGCTAGCGCAGGCACTGTCCAGAAAGATTTTCGCGACCAGAAGCTCGGCAAGCGAAGCAAAGATGCAGCCCGCAAAGTCGGCACCATGATCGCTGAAGTGGCTAAGCAAAAGAATATCGTTAATGTTGTCTTCGATCGCGGATTCAACAAATACCACGGTTTGCTTGCGGAAGTCGCTAATGCGGCCCGCGAAACAGGATTACAATTTTAGTCAGGGAAAATAGACATGTCCAAACAAGAAGCTAAACGACGCGCAGAAGATTACGGGACTGAATTCGAAGAGAAGGTGCTCTATATCAATCGCTGCTCTAAAGTCGTCAAAGGTGGACGCAAGTTCAGCTTTTCCGCATTGATCATCATCGGCGACGGCCAGGGCCGCATCGGCTTCGGTTTTGCGAAAGCCAATGAAGTCTCTGATGCGATCCGCAAAGGCACTGAAGCTGCCCGCAAAAACGTCATGTCCTTTGAAATGGAAGGGACGACGATCCCGCACGAGATCACTGTCGAATGGGACGGAGCGCGTGTGATGATGAAACCCGCACCTGAAGGTACCGGTGTTATTGCTGGTTCAAAAGTTCGGTCTGTTCTTGAACTTGGCGGCGTTAAAGATGTCGTAGCTAAGAGCTTCGGATCCAGTAATCCGATGAACTTGGTCCGCGCTACTATCGAAGCCCTGTCTCAACTGACCAATCGACAAATGAATAGGGAAATCCGAGGACTCAAGACATGATTAATTTAGCGCAATTATCTAATACTCATCGTCCGACTAAAAAAAGATACCGCGTTGGCCGCGGAATGGGATCCAAGTGCGGAAAGACTTGCGGTCGCGGCGTTAAAGGGGACAAGGCTCGCAGAGGATATAAGAATCACTTCGGCCAGGAAGGCGGACAGATCCCTTTGTACAAAAAACTCCCGACACGCGGCTTCACAAACGGCCGTTTTAAGAATGAAGTCTTCGCGATTAATCTTGGAATGATCGACAAGCTTTACACCGACGGCGAGAAGGTCAATCTGGAAACGTTGCAGCAGAAGGGGTATGCCCCACGCCGCGTTCCTGGTGGACTGAAAATTCTTTCTAACGGCGAGCTGACTAAAAAAGTGACCGTCGAGGCGAGTTTCTTCTCTCAGGGTGCTGAAGAAAAACTTAAAAAGAACGGAATCTCTTTCCAACAAGTCGCTGTTGCGAAATAATCCGCGTATCCAAAATTTAACTGCCAAGCGAATGACTGATGATTGACGGGATAAAACGGATCTTAAGCGTACCGGAGCTAAAGGCGAAAATCGTCTTTACTCTGATGATGCTCATTGCCTGCCGCGTCGGCGCCTATATTCCCGTACCGGGAATCAACGGCGACGCAGCAGTCGAGCTGTTCCGCAATGCTACCGGCGGAGGACAGAACCTGTTCCAATTAATGGATGTGTTCTCCGGCGGAGCGTTTGCACAGATGACTGTCATTGCGCTTGGCGTCATGCCTTACATCTCTGCATCGATCATCATGCAGCTTCTGATGGCGCTTGTTCCCACGCTGCAGAGAGAGATCCGAGAGAATCCCGATGTGGGCCGTCGCAAGATGGGCAAGTGGACCCGAATTCTGACGGTAGTCCTTGCCTTCTTTCAGGCTGGGCTCTACGGCAAGTACGCTGTCCAGCTCAACGCCGGCAGCCCAGGGATCATCGTCAACGAAATCCTCGATGTTCAGGCCTTCGGCATTCCATGGCTGTTCTATCTGATCGTCATGGCTACGATGACCGCTGGAACTATTTTATTGATGTGGATCGGCGAGCAGATCACTGAAAGAGGAGTCGGCAACGGGATCAGCTTGATCATTACGATCGGTATCCTGTCTTCGCTTCCCAGTACGTTCGGCTCAGTCATCCGCCAACTGAACTTGGATTCGCAAGAACCCGGCCAGCTGACTTTTTCGTCGCTTGTCGTCCTCAGCGGTCTGTTCGTCCTGATCATCGTCGGAACGATCCTGATTATCCAGGGGCAGCGCAAGATCCCTCTGCAATACGCACGCCGTGTTGTCGGCAGGCAGGAAGTTCAGGGCGGCAACGCTTATATTCCTTTGAAGATCAACTATGCGGGTGTCATCCCTGTGATCTTTGCGACATCGCTTTTAATGTTCCCTGCCACGATTGGTCAGTTTGTTGGCCGAGGATCGTGGGTTGGACAGGTCGCCAACATGATTTCGCCGGGCACCTGGGTATACATGGCTTTTTACGTCCTGTTAATCATTTTCTTTACCTATTTTTGGACGGCCACCCAGTTCCACCCGGAGCAGATTGCATCCGATATGAAGAAGAACGGAGCTTTTATTCCAGGAATCCGTCAAGGCAAACCGACTCAGGATTATCTTGAATCGACGATGAACCGCATCACTTTTGCCGGAGCGTTTTTCCTGGCTTCGATTGCCATTCTGCCGACAGTTGTCGGTAAAATGTTGAGTGTAGACTCCTCGATAACCTACTTTTTTGGAGGGACTTCCCTGCTGATTTTAGTTGGGGTTGTGCTCGATACCTCCAAACAGATCGAGTCCCATTTGTTGATGAAGCGCTACGAAGGCTTCATGAAGAAAGGGCGGTTGAGAGGACGATAAGTAATCTTGATGTTAAGTGCATTTTTGAGGGATTTGTCCTTCAAAAATTAGTTATCATTGAACCAAAGTACAGTTGTAAATAAACAAAACATCTGTTAAATTCCTCAGAACGTTTATGAAAAAAGGAATCTTTTCATGCCAAGAGTGATCGGGATTGATATCCCAGATAATAAACGGTTAGAAATCAGCCTCATGTACATCTACGGAGTCGGCCGACATCTGTCGAACGAGATCTGCGCGAAACTTGGATTGGATCCAAACATGAAGGCCCACAATTTGAATGAAGACGACATCGCGAAAATTAACGCCATGTTGACTTCTCAGTATGTCGTCGAGGGCGACCTTCGACGCCAGGTTCAGAACAACATTAAGCGTCTGATCAGCATCCACTGCTATCGCGGAATGCGTCATCGCTTAGGGCTTCCATGCCGCGGCCAGCGCACGCGCACGAATTCGCGTACTCGCAAAGGTAAGAGAAAAACCGTTGCTAATAAGAAGAAATAAAGGAGTGTGACCCTTGGCTAAGCAAGATGCTCAGAAGACGATGGCTAAGAAACCGACCATCGCAAAAACTCGTAAGAAGACTATCCGCAATGTCCCTAGTGGAATTGCCCATGTCAGAGCTACATTTAACAACACGATCGTTTCTATCACGGATTTAACGGGCAACGTCATTTCATGGGCGTCTTCCGGAAAAGTCGGCTACGTCGGATCGCGCAAGTCGTCCGCATTCGCTGCGACTGTCGCTGCACAAGATGCTGCGAAAGCTGCGATGGCGCTTGGAATGAAAGAAGTTGAAGTCAATCTTTCAGGTCCCGGGGCCGGAAGAGAATCCGCTGTCCGCGGCTTGCAAAGCTCAGGACTTGCGATCACGATTATTCGCGACAAGACTCCGGTGCCGCACAACGGCTGCCGCGCACGCAAGCGTAGAAGAGTCTAATAATCAGTTAATTTCGGAATTAGCAATTTTGCAGGAGTTCGTTCATGGCCGTAAAGTATGGCAAGTTTGAATTGCCGACAAAGATCAAAGTCGATGAGTCGAGCAAATCAGGTACCTTCGCTCGTTTTATCGCGGAGCCTTTTGAAAAAGGATTTGGGCATACTGTCGGTAATGCTCTTAGAAGAATCATTCTCAGTTCCCTGGAAGCGCCTTCCATCATGTCTGTGCGCATCGAAGGGGTTCCACATGAGTATATGGCTGTCGATGGGGTCATTGAGGACATGACGCACATTGTGCTCAACCTCAAGAACGCCCTCCTCCGTAAGTTGCCGACTGATGAAGAGATGGGCTCACGCGAACCAAAAGTCGTTTCCAAGATCCTCGACATCACAGCTGACATGCTCGACAAGAACGGCGGTCAGTATTCTGTGACGCTCAAGGACCTGATGGGAATGAGTGATTTCGACGTCGTCAACCCCGACCTCCTGATCTTCTCAGTGACAAAACCAATGACCCGCAAAGTCGACATCAAAGTCGCTGTTGGGCGCGGTTATGTTCCATCTGAGAGACACATGATGGGCGAAAAAGGCGTCGACGAGATCATCATCGACTCCGCTTTCTCCCCAGTGCGCCTCGTCAACTACTTCGTCGAGAACACACGCGTCGGTCAAGATACCGACTTCGACCGTCTGATCCTCGAAGTCCAGACAGATGGACGCATTACTCCCGAAGAAGCGCTGTCTTTTGCAACGCAGATCGGCATCCTGCATCTCCAAGTCTTCGATCAGCTCAAGTTCCATAACTTGACATTCGATCAGGGCGAAGTGGAAATGAATACGGATCGCGATGCTCTGATGGCAAAGCTTGCCCTCAAGATCAACGAGATCGAGCTTTCTGTCCGTTCGACAAACTGCCTGGCGGGAGCGAACATCGACACGATTGCTGAACTCGTCGTGATGCCAGAATCTGAAATGCTTAAATTCAGAAACTTCGGTAAGAAATCACTCAACGAGATTAAGTCCAAACTCGAAGAAATGGGACTTTCTCTTGGCATGGACTTGGCGAAATTCGGAATCAATCGAGACAACGTCAAGCAACTCATCCAAGACTACATCACTGAAAAAGCAGGAACTCAAGTATGAGACACGGAAAAGACACATTCAAAATTGGGAGAACTGCCAGCCATCGTCGCTGCATGATCGCCAATATGCTTAAATCTCTCATCGAGCATGGCCGCATCGAAACGACAGAGCGCAAGGCAAAAGAACTCCGCCGGCATGCTGACCAAATGGTCACACTGGCTAAGAAAAACACACTCGCCAGCCGCCGCAAAGCTGTTGCCGAGTTGATGATTTCTTACAATGCGCTGACGACGAAAGAAGCACGCGCAGCGAAAGGCGGAAAAACGGCTAGCCATAATGCTGACCGCAAAGTCATCGGCAAGCTCTTCACAGAGCTCGGACCGCGCTTTGCGACACGCAACGGCGGCTATACGCGAATCATTAAGAAAGATTTCCGCGTAGGCGATAGCGCACCTAGCTGCTTTATCGAATATCTCGCCGAGTAGTATTTCCCATTCTTTAAAGCCTCAGAGGGTCAAGCTTCTGGGGCTTTTTTATTTTCTTCATCTTTAGGCACTTTAGTTCTTTTCCCTCTGACATCTCAACGACGTTAAATCTCGCAGATTCTTAGGAAAGAAAACCCAGCACTCAATTCTTTACATTCAAAAAATCCTCGTATATTATCCGGGCCACTTTTGAATGCACTTCACTGATCCCTATGGAGGAGAGAATGCCGATTAAAGTTGCCATTAACGGATTTGGAAGAATTGGACGCCTTGTCTACCGCAACTTGCATGAGAGTTATCCTGATATCGAAGTGGTCGCCGTCAATGATCTGGTTCCTGCCGATAACCTGGCTTATCTTCTCAAGTACGACTCTGTTCATGGACGTCCTAATTTTAATATCAAGGCGGAAGGGGAGTTCCTCAATGTCGACGGCAAGAAAACGCTTGTCTGCTCGGAGAAAGACCCGGCTAACCTGCCCTGGAAAAAACTCGATGTGCAGTATGTCATCGAGGCCAGCGGCCATTTTACTCACCCGGAAGACGCGCAGAAGCATATTCAGGCCGGAGCTAAAAGGGTCATCATCACTGCTCCTGCAAAAGGGGACTGTCCAACGTTTGTCATGGGGGTCAATGAGCAGACTTTCAATCCCGCTAGTGACTTCATCGTCTCCAACGCCTCGTGCACCACGAACTGTCTGGCTCCTTTAACTAAGGTCGTCCTGGACAACTTCGGCATCGAAGAGGGATTGATGACGACAGTGCATTCGATGACAGCGACGCAGCCGTCTGTCGACGGCCCCTCCAAGAAAGATTGGAGAGGTGGGCGCGCCGCCAGCCTGAATATCATCCCTTCCTCCACAGGCGCCGCCAAAGCTGTCGGCCTGTGCATCCCTGCCGTAAAAGGTAAGCTGACCGGGATGGCCTTCAGAATCCCTACAGCGGACGTTTCCGTGGTCGATCTGACTGTCCGCGTGAGCAAGGACACATCCTATGATGAAATTTGCAACGCGATGAAAAAGGCGGCCAGCGGGCCCATGAAGGGAATCCTTGAATTTTGTGATGAGGAAGTGGTCTCTTCCGACTTCATAGGTAGCACAGCCTCATGTATTTTCGACAAAGGGGCTGGCATTGCGTTGAATCCCCGTTTTTATAAATTGGTGGCATGGTATGATAACGAAATGGGATACGCCCATCGCGTTGTCGATTTAGTTCGATACATGGCATCCAAAGAGAAGTAATTTTTTGATTTTTTCTGGCGCCTCTGCAAATAGGCTCCGACCCACATCTGAGAATGCTAATTGAGATGGAAATAGAGGGTCTTGAGCCTTAAGCGACATGCGCCAATTGCCCGCCCCTATGAGGCGGGCCTTATATGAAGCGGGAATTGCAATTAGGCTTCCAAAGCGAGTGTTGCAACTTCCGCTAAAACCTTTAAACATGGAATAGATCTGTGAATTTTACTCGAGAACCTATCATTGAAACGATCATATCCCCTAAAGAGGGATGCAAACTGCTCGTCCGCAGCAGCAAAGCCGGATCAGGTGCAGAAGAATATTATGTCGACGCAGTAGAAGTCGTCTCCTTTGGACATGCCTTCTTTTTCCGCTCGACAGAACGCCCTAAGGCCTTTTTAGTGCCCGCCTCCGACTACGAAGTATTGGAAGTTAAAGAAGTCCGCGTGGCGCTGAAGAATGTCAGCCACGATCGCAATATCAAGATCGGTGGGGGAAGAGACGCTTCCATGCGCCACTCCCACCGCGAGCCTCCTCAGGAGCGCGAGCAGGAGCCTGCATCCGCTGAAGAAGAGCAGCAGCCGGTTGCCGAAGAAGCTGGCGGATTGGAAGCTGCCATCGGCGCTCGCATGGACAAGCGCAGAGACCGCCGCCGCCGCCGCCATCGCCGCTCCGGCGACGAGCAGGACTGGGGCGACCGCCGCCAACAGCAGCATCAGCAGCAGCAACAACAACAGCACGAAGGTCAGCAAGCAACCGAAGGCGAACAAAAGGCACAAGGAGGTGGTGCAGAAGATGAAGCGAAAGTTTCATCTCCCATGTTTTCCTCCCTCATCCCCCCTCCTCCCACGCTTATTTCAGAAACTCTCAGCCGCTACAAAGATAAAGAGTTTATGGAAGGGTCTTCTTCGAAAGAAGTAGAGCCTAAAGAAGAAAAAAAGAGGAAAGAGCCTCCCGTAGACGAAGAGCCGACAGGTTCCGAGTCGGCTCCTCTGAACCGCGTTTCCACATCGCTGGTATCAGAGCATCTGGAGATCAATAGCTTCACTTCGACCAACTTCTCGCCGCTCCAAGGTGGGAACGATAACTTCTTCTACTAGTTTTCCTCTCAGCGGGGCCCAAGCCAGGGCCCCCCTGAGTTCTTCCTTGAATTTAAGCCTCTCTCCCCGCTAAACTTCTTCCTTCACCTCTTATTCTGCTCGGATGGTGGAATGGTAGACACTAGGGACTTAAAATCCCTTGCCAGCAATGGCGTGCGAGTTCGACTCTCGCTCCGAGCATCTCGCTGTCGCTTGAGACATTCTCTACATAGCCCCGCATCTGGCAGACTCTCCTCAGTCGGCAAGGTGTATTCACCTTGTCTCCTTCGTCCAGCAGCCATCTGGGGTACTCTGCAGAGAATTTCTCAAACGCCAGCTCATGCCCTGAGCGGCTCCGAGCATCTCGCTGTCGCTTAAGACATTCTCTACATAGCACTGCATCTGGCTGACTCTCCTTAAGTCGCCAAGGTGCTTTTAACTTGCCTCCTGCGTCGAGCAGCCATCTGGGGTACCCTATCGAAACTTTCTCCAGCGCCAGCTGATTTCTTAGGTGGCTCCATATTTTCAGAAAGGAGATTTGCATTTGAGGTTGTTGCGCTCAGACTCTAAAAAAGCTATATCTGAGAAATTGTCAGCAAAGTTGGGAAAGGGATGCAAGGCTTAACTTCAGAGGAAGCTCAGGTAAGGCTAGAAAAGTATGGGCTCAATACTTTTCCGGAGGAGAAGCATCATCCATTTCTTGTTTTTCTGAGTAAATTCTGGGCTCCGGTTCCCTGGATGCTCGAAATCATTATTCTATTGGAAATTTTTCTGGGGAAGTATGCCGAAGCATGTGTGATCGCAATCCTCATCTTATTTAACGCTACCCTTAGTTTTGTACAGGAAGGAAAGGCTAAGAATGCCCTGAGGTTATTGCGCAGCAAGCTCGATGTCCAATCGCGGGTTTTGCGCGACAGGCAGTGGAAGTTCATATCGGCGCAGAAGCTTGTCCCCGAAGATGTTATTTGCATTCGGATGGGGGACATCGTTCCGGCTGATGCGAGGATTATTCATGGAGAGGTTTTGATCGATCAATCTGCCTTGACTGGAGAGTCGATGCCTATCGAACCTTCTGTCGGGGTGACTATCTATGCAGGATCAATTGTCAAGCGCGGCGAATCCTATGCCGAGGTTGTCTCCACGGGGGTGCATACCTATTTTGGAAAAACAGCCGAAGTCATGCGTTCGACTAAGACCCCGAGCCATCTTCAAAAGACGATATTTTCCATCGTCAAGTATTTGATCGTCTTCGATGTCCTTTTGATCCTTTGCGTCTTTGCCTATTCTTTATATCAGGGGATTCCACTCCTGGAATTAATCCCCTTCTTTTTACTTCTGCTCGTCGCCTCTGTTCCCGTGGCTTTGCCTGCAACTTATGCTTTATCCACTTCATTAGGTGCCATTGAACTGGCAAAGGATGGAGTCCTTGTGACGCGATTGTCAGCCATCGAGGAAGCGGCGGCGATGGATGTTCTCTGCCTCGATAAAACAGGGACCATTACTCAAAACTCTCTGAATGTATCGGGCCTTAGGCCTTATTCGCCTTACACGGAAAATGATCTTTTGGCTTTGGCCTCATTGGCATGCGACGAGGCGACCCAGGATCCGCTCGATATCGCGATTATCCTTGCTGCAAAGAGATGCCAGTCGGAGTTTTTGACAGCAAAGAGAAAACTATTCATTCCTTTTGACCCCAGTAAGAAGAGTTCTGAAGCAATCGTTCTTTACCAGCATCGAACGCTGCATGTTTTAAAAGGAGCTCCTTCCCAGCTCCTTAAAGCGAGTGATCAAGAGCATGCAGTATCTCATGATCTTGCAGGCCTTTCTTCTGATGGGTCGCGCGTACTGGCTGTTCTTTTTGGAGAAAAAGGCTCTCCTGCTTTAGTAGGGCTGATCGCCTTGCAGGATCTTCCAAGGGAATCCTCTGCTGAGGCTTTACAGGAGCTCCATGATCTGAATGTCAGGATCATGATGATCACTGGCGATGGGGAGGAAACGGCTCGCTCTATCGCTGACAAGGTGGGAATCTTCGGAAAAGCGATTTCGAGAGAAGATCTCCAAAAAGCGCAAAAAAAAGAAATTGTGCAGAGCGGTGTTGTCTATGGAGTTTTTCCAGAGGACAAATATCGAGTTGTGCAGCTTTTACAGAATGAAGGGTCCATCTGCGGGATGACGGGAGACGGAGTCAATGACGCTCCTGCATTGAAAAAAGCGGAGGTGGGAATTGCTGTGAGCAATGCGACTGATGTGGCCAAAGCCTCAGCAAGCCTCGTTCTGACGAATCCGGGCCTCATCAATATCGTAGAGGCTGTCAGATCAAGCCGGCGCATTTACCAGCGGATGTTGACTTATACCAAAAACAAAATCATCAAGACGCTGGAGATTTCCGTTCTATTATCTCTCGGATTGGTTTTGTACGGCGATTTTATTATTTCCCAGTTGTTGATTTTGCTGTTGTTGTTCGCCAATGATTTTGTGACGATGTCTATCTCTACCGACAGGGTGTCATTTTCTCATCAACCTGACAAGTGGGACATCAAAAAGTTGATGTTCGTCGGCGGGGTATTTGCTTTTTTTGTATTAGGCTTTTCTTTCTTCGTTCTTTTTGCCGCGAGCTCCCTCTTTCATTTTTCGATCTTGGAATTGAGAACAGTGGTGTTCCTGACGCTTGTCTTTACCGGACAGGCCACTGTTTACCTTGTGCGCGAGCGTAAGCATTTTTGGCATTCGATGCCCAGCATCTGGATGATAGGAGCCACTGTTTTGGACATCTTAATTGTCAGCATGTTTGCAATCAAAGGTGTGTTGATGGCTCCGATCAGCCCGTCTATCGTTTTAGGGCTGCTTGTTAGTGTGGCGGTCTATTTTGCTGCTTTAGATTATGTAAAGATTAGAGTATTTAAATTCTTGAAGTTATGAATTCAGGATCAAGGATGTTCACATGGTAGACCTGCATCTGACCGCTAGAAAAAAGAAATTCCTTCTACTGTGGATCCTGTGCATCGCAGGCTCATGGGCAGTCCTTCCCTATGTTCAGCATTTAGGAATTTTGCCTGCGGCGGTTTCGTCTTTGGAGCTGTTTCTCCTCGTGACGGCGCAGTCCTCCCTGTTATTTGGGATTGTTTGCTGGCTCTGTTATGTGATTCTGCCTAAAACAGATTTGCGGCCTTTTCCTGTTCACAACTTCCTGAAGCAGGTTGTTTATCCTGCGCTGATTGCGGGAGTGGCGCTGGGGGTCGCGATTTTCTTTTTTGATAAGACTCTTTTTCATAGCTCGCTGCTTTCAGGAGCGCATCCTCCCTTTTGGACGGGGGCATTGGCCTCTATTTATGGCGCTGTGAACGAAGAAGTTTTAATGAGACTATTTCTGCTCACGTTGATCTACTTCCTTATTTTCAAGTGGTTCAAGGTGAGCCGGGCCAAGAGGGTACCTGTTCTTTGGACGGCCACGGTTTTAGCGGCGCTGATCTTTGGGCTGGGCCATCTGCCTGCGGCCTTAAAGCTGGCCGCACCGTCTAGTTTTGAGGTCTTCCGCGTTCTTTTCCTCAATGGAATTGCTGGAGTTGTCTTTGGTTGGCTTTACTGGTCCAGAGGTCTTTGGTCTGCGATGGCCGCCCACTTGGTCACCGATCTGGTGATTCATGTGGTTCTGATTTGACTGGCTCTTTTCCTTGAAAAGATACCTTTAAAAGATTCACACTTCGTTTCCCAAAATGACCTTCTGCAAGGAGAGGATCGCGTGAAATGCGTTTTTAAAGACCGTAGGATCTCTTGGGCCTGTCTTTTTGCTTTTATCTGCTTTTTGGCCCCGCTGTCTGTGCTGCTAGGAGAGCCGCAGAACGTTGTCAATCCCACTTCTCAAGCTGCCTTTCAGAAGAACAAGGAGTGGTTCGGCGCCTTTTTGAAAAATACAGATCAAAAAGAGGTCTTAAAACGAACAGTCCTCCATTATCTGGAGTCCAATTTACCCCAAATCTGGAATCGGATTATAGATCCTAAGTATGCCTTTAGAAGCCTCTTTGTGGGAGTTGGAAACGGCGGTCTGGAGATCCCTCTTCTACAGGAATTTGCTTTGACGCGCGGGACGCAAGACAATTTCGTCACTTTTTGCGAGGATCCATCGCCACAAATGAAAGAGGCATTTTTTATCGCGGCAAAGAAGGGGAGGATCGAGGACCAGATCGTTGAATATAATCTTGACTGCTTCGAAGATTCCTCTTACATGCCTCCTCAGGTAGATTTGGCATTGGCATCCCACGTCTGGTATTATATCAATGAGTGGAGAGGCATAGATGGAGAAGGCAATTCTCTTGTCAAATTTGCCAAAACGATATCTGAGCGATCGGGGTCGGCAATGATCGCCCTGCACTCGGGCACAAGCGATCGCTTCCTTCTCAGCTCCACTTACGCCTCGCTCCTTGGCCTAAAACCAGAGCTCGCTGGAGAAGAGGTCGCTGCTGAACTTTCCCGACTGGGAATTCGGCACAAGTGCGTGATCACCGAATCCCACCTCAATATCGCAAGCTGCTTCAATCAAGGCCGTTTCAATCCCAATCAAGAGGGGATCAATCTCTTGTCCTTTATTTTTCGTGCTCCCTGGGATCAACTGGATTCTTCCATTCAAGAGAAACTATTGCCCATCCTTCTGTCTCAAGTGCAAGCCAATGGGAAAGAGGAGCTGATCCTGCGCGACTGCCAGATCTGGATCTCTCAATAATCTGAGCCGTTCAAAGCGCGCTCCGGAAGGGGGCATACGCTTGCCGGGCTTGTGAAATAAAGATATTTTTTGTTATCCCTGCAGGGATGCACAAGAAGTGTCTTTATTTATTTCTTTTGAGTGTGGTTCCGCTTGCGCTTTTGGCGTTTCCGCCTCCTGTTCCATCAGCGGGCGTTGTCGAGCGCGAGCTCCAAAAAGAGTACGAGGGAAAACCTCTTGATCCGGACAAGCAGGTGCCTGCGATCCAGATCGATATCCCTCGCGAGCGGCTCCTGTTTGAGGACGGGAAGAAAGTGATGGTCCGCTGGATCGAGATCCAGGGCAACGAGTCGATCCCGACAAAAGAGATCCAGCGCTGGACAAAGGGTTATCTCGGCCAAGAGATGTCGATCAAAGATATTTACGATCTTTGCCAGGTCATCGACCAGCACTATGCGAAAGAGGGTTACTTTCTAGCCAGGGCCTATCCCCCTCCGCAAGATGTGAATGGGGATAAGCTGGTCATCGAGATACTGGAAGGGAAGCTGGGCAATGTCACGGTGGTGGGCAACAAGCACTACTCTGAGTCGTTCATCCGGAGCTACTTCACTTCTCTTCTAGGAAAACCGCTTAAGTATAATCAATTCCTCCGTGCGCTGTCGCTGGTCAACGAGAACAGCGATCTGTCTGTCGGGGCCCTCTTTGAAAAGGGGAAAGAATTCGGCTGCGCCGATGTGATCGTGCGGGTCGAGGACAAGCGGCCGATCCATCTTTATCTCAATGGAAACAACTATGGACGGGACCTGACGACGAACGCCCGGGTCGGAGGCAGGCTGGACTGGGGTAATGCGATCACTCAGGGCGATACGTTCTCTGTCGCAGAAGTGGTGGGCTTTCCGTTCGACGCGCTCTACTTCACTGACGTCACCTATAACATTCCGATCAATCGGAACGGGACTTCTTTAGAGGCTGGCTATCTCTACTCGCAATTCAAGATAGAGGAGCTGCGAAGTCTGCACTTAAAAGGTCTTTCCCAGATCGCCACTCTTAAAGTTAACCAAGCACTGACCCGAACGCGGACTCTGAGCGTCGATTTCTTTTCTTATTTTGATTACAAGCAGATCAAAAACTTCGTCCTGGGCCGAAGCACTTCTTACGATAAGCTGCGGGTCTTGACGGCTGGCACTGTACTCGACCATTTCGGACCCTTTAAGGGGAGGGACTACCTGGTCCTTCGCGTCGCGGCGGGGATCCCCGACTTCCTCGGAGGACTGAAAGCTGTCGATCATCGCAGTTCGCGAAGAGGGGGCGGGGGACGCTTCTTCATGTTCAACGCCGATTACGACCGAATCCAGCCTTTGCCCAAAGATTGTTACTTTTACTTCCACGGGTCTGGGCAGCTGAGTCCTAGCAAGCTGACCTTGCCTGAACAGATCTATATCGGAGGCAGCGATACGGTCCGCGGGTTCCCGCTTGCAGTTGCGCTAGGTGACAGTGGTTATTACGTTAATTTCGAATTTCGAATTCCTCCTCCATTATTTGGGGATAAAAAGTTTATAAAGACAAATAAAAAATGGAAAGACATTATTCAGTTTGATGCCTTCCTTGATACCGGGGGGGTATTCCTGCAGTCGGAAAGGAACACCTTCCTGTGGGGAACTGGCTTAGGATTAAGGATTAATGGGCCCTATACACTGAATTTAAGCGTCGACGTCGGATTTCCGCTTAATCATAGAGGTTTGACGAATGGAGCGTTTTATTACTTAAAAGTTACCGGACAGCCGTTTTGAAAAGAGCGTTATTATTTATTCCCCCTCTATTGGCCTGCTCGCTGCTTTATGCATTGCCCGAAAGCGCAGAGGTCGCTGCTGGCCAGGCGGAATTTCACTCTCCCGATTCCAAAACGCTCAAGATCAAGGCCGCAGATAAGGCGATCATTAACTATCGCAAGTTCAATATCGGTGAGAAGGAGGCTGTCGAGTTCCTTCAACCTTCCTCAAAATCCACTGTCCTGAATAGGATTAGAGGAGGAGAACCGAGCAAGATCCTGGGAACCTTGAGCGCCAACGGGCGGGTCTTTCTCGTCAACCCGAGCGGGATCTACTTCGGCCCTAATTCTTCCGTCAATACAGGGTCCTTCCTGGCTTCCACTTTAAATATCCGCGACGATGACTTTCTCAATGACAAATTCGAGTTCTATCAGGAACCCGGGACAAAGGCCGGTTCGATCATCAACGAGGGGATGATTTCCGCTGGAGCTGAAGGGTTCATCGCGTTCATGGCACCCATCATCGAAAACCGCGGTTCTGTTCTGGCGAAGGCGGGCAAGGTCTTTTTTGGCGCGGGGGAGCGGGTGATCCTCGATTTCTCAGGCGATGGCCTCATTCAATTCACTGTCGACGGAGAATTGAAACAGGCGCTCATTGAAAACTACGGGAACATCGAAGCCGCAGGCGGCCATGTCGAGATTTCGATGCGCACGGCGCGCGATGCGATCAAAATGGTTGTCAACAGCGATGGGATTACCCCTGCGAATAGCATTGAAGAGATCGACGGGATCATCCGTCTTGTGAGCAACAGCAGGATAGCCGCCGATAAGGTGTCCATCGACGGCTCAAAGGTCGACGTCAGTGGCGGGATCGATGTCGCAAGCGCAGAGGGAAAAGGGGGCGCAGCCCACATTTTAGGCGAGAACATTCAATTGCTCGGCGTGCAGATCGATGCTTCTGGATTGATGGGAGGCGGCGAGGTGCTGATTGGCGGGGATTATCAAGGAAAGGGTCCGCATCGCAACGCCAACCTGACCCGGATGGACGAATCTTCCGTTATCCTCGCGGATGCGACGCTGCAGGGAGATGGGGGCAAAGTCATCCTGTGGGCGGACGAGACAACTCTTTTCGACGGAAAGATCTATGCGCGTGGGGGCTCGGAGGGGGGCAACGGGGGATTTGTCGAAACCTCGGGCAAACAAAACTTAGGGGTTGAGTTCGGTCATGTGAACACGCTTGCCCCCTATGGCAGAGTAGGCGACTGGCTGCTCGACCCAGCTTCCATCACCATCGCATCGGGAGGGACCAGCGGCACGATCGCCAGTGGTTCTGCTCCCAATTGCGGTACAACCGGCGCTCTCAATATTCGCACTTCTACCTTAGCGGCAGCTGCCACGAACGTAGCCCTTTGCGCTCAAAATGCCACCAACAGCTCGATTACTGTCAGCAATGCATTTAGGATGGCCGCCGGCATTTCGATATCTTTGACGGCTGGCTCGACCAACGTGGGCGCGATCAATTTGAATGCGGGCATTACGACAAGAGGCGCGCCTATTTCCCTCACAGGAGTTGTGAATTTGGGTGCAAACTTGTCGCTCGATACGACAAATGCGGGGGGATCGCCCGCTGGATCAAACATCACTTTTTCCAGCACTGTCAACGGGGCTCGAGCGTTGACTCTTAACGGGGGCACGGGAGGCGTTGTCACATTGACAGGGGCCGTTGGCGGGACGACAGCTTTGAGTTCATTGACTGTCACGAACAGCGCCGCGCTCAACTTCAATAGCACTGTGAATATTACAGGAGCGCTGACCCAGACCAATGCGGCAACTGGAGCTACCACGTTTGACAATACTGTCTCGGTTGGATCTGCGACCCTTCGCGGGACGACTTTTGCTGTGAACAATAGCATGACCTCGACAGGCGCCATCGCCGTCACAAACAGCGGGCTTCTCACTAAGTCTGCCACGGGGAACATCGTCGCCGCGGGCGGTTTCAGCACAACAGGGGCTGTGAACCTGGCCAGCAACATCACGACAACGAATACAGCTCTGAGTATCGGCGGAGCATTGACGATCGCTGAAGCGGCTGCGCCAACGCTGACAAGCGGATCAGGGACGCTGACTGTCACCGGGACGATGGACGGGACAGCGGGTGGAGTGGCGGAGAGCCTCACTTTGAATGCGCTCGGCGGAATTGTCAATCTTGGGACTGTCGGTTCGGGAAGCACTACAAGTCTGACCGCGCTCACGATAACAAATAGTTCCGCTCTCAATTTTAACGGCGCCGTGAATATTACCGGGGCGCTGACCCAGACCAATGCGGCGACAGGGGCGACGACATTCAGCAACACCGTATCTGTTGGGTCCGCAACGCTGAGAGGAACGTCTTTCGCTGTGAATAACAGTCTGACGTCGACAGGTGCGATTGCCGTTACCAACAGCGGGGTTTTCACCAAGAATTCTACAGGAAGCATCGTTGCGCCTGGAGGATTCAGCACGACGGGCGCTGTCAACCTGGCCAGCAATATTACCACAACGAATACGGCCCTCAGCATCGGCGGCGCATTGACGATCGCTGAAGCGGCTGCGCCAACGCTGACAAGCGGATCAGGGACACTGAGCATCACCGGGATAACGGACGGAACAGCGGGCGGGGCTGCGGAGAGCCTTACTTTGAATGCGCTGGGCGGGATCATCAACCTTGGAGCTCTCGGTTCTGGAAGCGCTACCAGCCTGACCTCACTCACGATTACGAATAGCGCCGCGATGAACTTTAATGGCGCAGTCAATATTACAGGGGCGCTGACCCAGACGAATGCGGCGACAGGGGCTACCACATTCAGCAACACTGTATCTGTTGGGTCCGCAGTGCTTCAGGGTACGACTTTTGCGGTGAATAACAGCCTAACGTCGACAGGTGCGATTGCTGTTACAAACAGCGGGGTTTTCACGAAGAATTCTACAGGAAGCATTGTCGCACCTGGCGGATTCAGCACGACAGCAGACGCCTCGCTGTCCAGCAATATCACAACGACAAATACGCCTCTTTCCATCGGCGGAAATCTATCGCTTGGCGGCGCCGTCATTCTTTCGACGCAAGGTGCAGTTGGCGCAGGGAACATCACCGTCACCGGAACGACAAACGGCGCTCAATCCTTGACGCTGACAGCGGGAACTGGAACAGCGACGCTGACGGGCGCCGTCGGTGGGACGACGCCTCTTGCTTCTCTGACCGCTACAGCTGCAACGGTCAATCAGAATTCGTCAGTGAAAACAACGGGCACCGTCAGCTACACGGGATCCACTGCGATCAATCTTTTTGGAAATATCACGACAAGCGGCGGAACAATCGGACTCACAGGGCCTGTCAATGTTGACGCCTCGATTGCCCTCGATGCGACAAATGCCGGAGGCACTCCTGCGGGGAACTCGATTTCCTTCAGCAGCACCATTGATGGCATGGCCGCCTATACTCAGGACTTTTCTCTTCGGGCTGGAGGAGGAAATATTACCTTCGGCGGTGCCCTGGGAGGTACAGTTCCTTTGAGCAACGTCACCGTTGTAAGCGCAAACAATTGGACCGCGGGGGCCATGACGTCCGCTTCGATTTTACAGAGCGCAGGGTCGGGGACGACGACATTCAATGGACTGATCAATACCAACGGCGCCTCAGGAATTTCCCTGACAGGGACCACATTCAATTGGAATAACAACATCACGACGACAGGCGGCGGGCCTCTTTCCGTTTCCCATACCGGAACACTAACGTTAGGCTCAGGGATCACACTGAACATCTCTGGTCCCTATACGGATTTGGGACCCGGTGCTACTGTATACTCGGGTGGCTTCAATATCATTACTAATGGTTCCAACGTCACGTTCAACACTCCTTTTACCTTGGCGGGAAGTACCTCTATCACTACAGGGACAGGGGCCCAGGTGGGGAATATCCTCTTCGGCAGCACTGTTGACGGAACTCAGAACCTAACCCTTGCTTCGGCCTCTGGAAATATCACCTTCAGCGGAGGCATCGGCCAAACGACGCCTCTGAATGTACTTTCCATTACGAGCGCAAATAACGTGACGCTGGGAGCGCTTTCTGCGGCTTCGTTCAGTCAGGCTGCAGGAACGGGAACGACAACCATGAATGCTGCGGCAACCTTGAGCGGGGCGGCCGGGTTTGCATTCACAGGCAACAACCTGACGATCAACAGCTCCTTGTCGACTGCCTTGAGCGGGCCTGCGAACATTTCTGTCGCGGGAACTCTCGTGCTGGCCTCCGGCAGCTCCCTCTCTCTGGACGGCCCTTTTACTCAGTCCGGCGCGGGGACAGTACAGTCGGCAGGGTCTGTCACGACAACGAATGATACGATCCTTTTCAATGGTGCGCTCGCGCTGACGGGGAATACCATTCTTAATACAGGAGCCGGCATTGGGGATATCACATTCTCCAGTTCAGTGGATGGTCCTGGAGGGCTGACCCTCACAGCAGGAACGGGCAATGTTACACTTACTGGCGCGGTAGGGTCGAATACACGTCTTGGCCCTCTTCTGATCAATAGCGCTACCAATATCAATACAAACGCGGTGACGGCCACTTCGATCGCGGCCTCCTGCACGGGCACGGCGACCCTCAGCGGAAACTACAATACAAATGCCGCGGGAGGAATCCAGGTTACAGGTAATGGCATCACCCGGTCTGGTTCTCTCACGACGACGGGTGGAGGCTCCTGCACCTTCACAAATGCAGGGACCCTCGCTTCGACCGGCAACCTTTCCGTCGATGGGTCGTTTATACAGAATGGAGCAGGTCCTGTCTCAATTTCAGGAATTCTCACATCAAATAATGGGAATATCTCTTTCTTGAGAGCCATCACAGAGACAGGGGCGCTGACGCTCAACTCAGGAACTGGCGGAGGGACTATCACTCTGTCCAGTACTGTTGACGGAACAGTCGCAGGAAGCCAGGACCTTACTTTGAATGCCGGAACAGGGAACATTAACCTTAATGGTAACCTGGGTGCAGGAACTCGTTTAGGCGCAGTGACTATTAATTCAGCCGCAAATGTCACAGCTAACGGAACGATCAGCGCTAATTCCCTTACACAGTCCAACGGCACGGGCACATCTACTTTCAATGGGGCTATCACCACGACCGCCGTGGCAGGGGTTTCTCTGGCAGGCGCCGCATTTACTCTCAATGCTCCGATCACGACGACGACCGGCGCCGGGCCTGCGACAGTGACAAATTCGGGGCTTTTGACGATCGGTTCAGGAGCTGTTCTCACTTTGGGCGGCGGATTTACACAAAATGGGACGGCTTCCACTGCCTTATCCGGGTCGATCACTGCGGCGGATGTCATTTCATTTGCAAAACCGATCACACTTTCAGGAACTTCCTCTTTGAGCACTGCAGCTTCCGGCAAAGATATCAACTTGCTCAGCACTGTCGACGGCAGCAGCAGCGGGGTTGGAAATCTTAATCTTAATGCAGGAACCCTTGGAAATATCACCGTTTCCGGGAATATCGGATCGACGACCCGCATGGGGGCTCTTGTCTTTACAAACGCCAATAATATTACGGTTCCCACTATTACAGCGGCTTCGATCCTCCAGTCTGCGGGCATGGGAACCACAACACTTGGCAATCTCGATACCAGCACCGTTGGCGGGATCTCCCTTTCGGGGACCGCATTTTCAATTAATGGCAATCTCATCACGACCGCATTGGGTCCTGTGGCCTTTGTCAACTCGGGAACATTGAGCCTTACTGCCGGAGCCGGCACATCTATTAGCGGAGCCTTCTCTCAAAGCGGCGGAGGGGCAGTTTCACTTGCGGGAACGCTTCTTACGTCGAACACGAATATTTCTTTCGCAAATGCCGTCACACTTACAGGCATCGCTTCGCTTTCTACCGGAGCCGGAGCTGGTGACATCACCTTCTCGAGCACAATCAATGGGGCTTTCGATTTGAATCTCACTGCGGGGACAGGGGACATCCTTCTTTCCGCCGCTGTCGGAGGGACGACCCGCATCGGCGCGCTCACGGTCTTCAGTTGCAAAAACTTTACTGGCACAGGCATGACAGCAGCTTCTCTGAATATCACGGAAACAGGGGGCACTGTCCAGTCCAATGGGAATATCAATACGAATACGGCAGCCGGGGTCACCGTCCACGCGACTAACATCGTTCGGGGAGGATCGGTTACCGCGACCAACGGCGGCCCCTTAACCGCCACCTTCTCCGGAACGAGCACTGCCTTGGGATCTTTCCCGATCAATGCCGGATCGGTAAGCCTGACAGGAACAGGTCCCGCCGGAGTCTTTTTTGGCGGCTCCGTGACGACCGACACTGGAGGGATCGACATTCACTCTCCCGTTACCTTCCTTGCAGATGGAGTTGCCGACACGAGCATTTCCGGGGGAGATATTCACTTTTTCAGCACTGTGAATGGGGCAAAGAACGTCACCCTGATTGCCGGGGCCGGGGATATCCTCTTTGACGGAGTCGTCGGCGGCACAACGCCGCTGCTTGCGCTCACTCTCAGCAGCGCGAACGACGTGACAGCGGCGGGCGC
>JAFEGH010000005.1 GCA_018240065.1 Verrucomicrobiota bacterium
GCGGAGCTGATCAAGGGCTTCGGTGCCCTGGCGGACGTTAGTTTCAAGCTCTTGGATCCTGCGTGCGCTCTGCTCTTCTCCCTGCTGTTTATCTCTGCGGAGCTGATCGAGGGCTTCGGTGCCTTGGCGGACGTTAGTTTCAAGCTCTTGGATCCTGCGAGCGCTCTTCTCGTCGCCTTGCTGTTTTTGGAGGCGGAGTTGCTCAAGAGCTTCGGTGCCCTGGCGGACATTAGTTTCAAGCTCTTGGATCCTGCGTGCGCTCTGCTCGTCGCCCTGTTGTTTTTGGAGGCGGAGTTGCTCAAGTGCTTCGGTGCCCTGACGGACATTAGTTTCAAGCTCTTGGATCCTGCGTGCGTTTTGCTCGTCGCCCTGTTGTTTTTGGAGGCGGAGTTGCTCAAGAGCTTCGGCGCCCTGGCGGACATTAGTTTCAAGCTCTTGGATCCTGCGTGCGTTTTGCTCGTCGCCCTGTTGTTTTTGGAGGCGGAGTTGCTCAAGTGCTTCGGTGCCCTGGCGGACGTTAGTTTCAAGCTCTTGGATCCTGCGTGCGTTTTGCTCGTCGCCCTGTTGTTTTTGGAGGCGGAGTTGCTCAAGTGCTTCGGTGCCTTGGCGGACGTTAGTTTCAAGCTCTTGGATCCTGCGTGCGTTTTGCTCGTCGCCCTGTTGTTTTTGGAGGCGGAGTTGCTCAAGGGCTTCAGTGCCTTGGCGGATCATTTGAGTTAGGCGCTGCACTTCAAGCAGACGATCATCATTGGCCTGTCGGAATCTCTCTTGGAGCTGGGTCAGTTCGAGTGTTTTCGAAGAGAGCTGCGAGCGTAAATCATCTCGTTCTTGTTCAACGAGGCGCAGGGAGCTGGTTGCTGCCATCAATTGTTGTTCGAGATCGGAGTTTTGCAAGGAGAGATGTTGAATTTGTGCGGAGGTGTGGGCCTGGAATTTCTCAAAGGCTTCACTATAGATATGCTCGAGTTCTCTCAGCTTGGTTTGGAAGTTGTGGCGGTGGTATTCGGCGACGCGCTCGAGCAGCGAGCGGACGAGGGCCGCGCTGCGCTCCTGATTGGTCGCGGTCTTGCTGTTTAGGCCGTAGAATGCGTCATGGGCGGTCTGGAGGGTGTCGTCGCCCCCTTTGCGCTGTTGGACAAATTGCAGCTGGATGAGGACCCACTCTCTGTCTTCTTTAGGCAGTCGGTTGAAGCGGTCTAATAGTTTCTGTGAAGGCTCATCGCCAGGAGATTTTGCGAACTCGGTGGCAAGGGCGTGGAGCAGGTAGTAGCGGATCGAATGGGATCGGCAGAGGTTCTGTGCTGAAAGTTCTGTGCCTTGGACTGGTTGTCCCTGGAAGAGTTTTTCACCTACCTGCCATGGGTTGGGCAATCCTGTCGGATCGACGAGCAGGTATGTCTGGTAGTAGATGGCATTGCGGACTGTTTCAGGCAGCATGTTAAATTCCGCTTGCAGGTCCGCAGGGAATGTTGTCGAGCTTTTGTTGATGTCGGTAGCCAGGTTTTCCGAGATGGTGATCAATCTGTCAAAGTGGTCATCCGAGATGTCAGGGGGGGGAGTCGCAAGCCTTGCTTTGAGGACTTCGTTCTCCGAGCTGACCTGGCTAAGTCTGCTTTCCAATTCTGTTTTTTCCTGTCGGAGCCTTTGAAGTTCCTCAGTATGCAGAGTTGTTTCGGGGACAGGGCGGGGAGCCTTCAGGATGTCTATTTGTGTTTCAACTCTTTCGAGGCGGTCGAAGAGTGCATCGATGCGCGCTTCCAACTCGGGAGGTGTAACAGGGGTTGGGATTCCAAGCTTTTGTTCCAATGCTCTTAATTTTTCTTCGACGCGGGCGAGTTTTTCTGCCAAGCGAGGATTAGACGCCGATTGTCTGCGGAGGCGCTCAGCTTCTTCGCGGAGCAGTTTAGCCTGGGCGTCGACGGAAAGGTCATGTTCGCGACGGGTAGTATCGTCTCTTCTGTGCGCGCGTCTTGAAGAGACGGGAGACAATGAGTGGGTGTGCCTTGTTCGCACAGGAGAGTGGGAGCGGCCGCGTTCGTGGGTGTGAAATTCTCTTGTTGAAGCTCTGCCGCGCAATGAAGAGTGGCTTCGCGATGCGTGGTGGGTATCGTCCATGCACTCGCGATAGATCCCGTTGGCCTTTCTGATGATCTCTGCGTTGATCTCTTCGACTTCAGAAATGTCCTCGTGAAGATCGTCGAGTGCAATGGTTTTGGTTCTGCCGTCGAGGGATCTTACGGTGATGGTGTCTTCTGTCACATGGATGTTGACGTCGATCTCGTCATCCTCATGCGGCGGTAAAAAATCATTGAAATGCGCCTGGAACAATGTCGTCGCGACGAGGTCGTTGATGTCGCCGGAAATATCTCTGCCGAGCTGTTCACGGTGGCTTCTGCAGAGAGCAATATCTCTATCGCGCCTGCTGTGAATGTGGACGTTTCTTACATCAGATGCGCTGACATTAGAAGACATGGTATTACCAAAATTTATACTGTTTAGTTGTAATAATTATAGTATGTAGTAATTAAAATGTCAACTTAACCCGTTGATAATTAAAATGGTTTTTATAAAGATAGTGTATAAAATAATTGAATTAATTATAACCTAGCTAAAATGAAAATATTAGGTAGGGCCGCCCCTGCTCTGGTCGCAAAAAGGAGGGCATGTTAAAGTAGCGGTTTTCAATCCAGTTTAATTGGCCAAGCCACTGAATTTTAGTTAGTTGATGGCAAGTTGGCGGGTTTTCAAATCTTTGTTTGGGTGTGATCTGTGCATAAATCATTAATGATCAGGATTTTGTGTTTGATTGTCGGGGGGTGGTCGCTCATCGGCGCGGCTCCTGCGGCGATCGCCAAGGCGCCTTCTGTCCTTTATCTGACCTGGATGCATGACCCTACAACGACGATGACTGTCCAGTGGCATACAACCACAGAAGATCCCGTCACCCAGGTCTATTACAGGAAAGTGGGCGAAGCGGAGTGGCGGATGCAGGAGGGGATTTACCAGCAGCTGCCTAAAACAAATCTTCTTGTCCATACAGTTGAGCTGGATGAACTTGTACCGAATGGGGAATACCAGTTCCGCCTGGGCGGCAGAAAGGGGGAATACCGTTTCCGGACGCTTCCCGATGACTTGTCGCGGCCTGTCAAATTTGTCATCGGCGGGGACGCTTATTTTTATCTTGCGACAATGCGCAAAATGAATGCGCAGATCGCCTCGTGCGATCCCGATTTTGTCGTGGTCGGCGGGGATATCGCCTACACCAATGGCCGGAGGGCGGTCTTCAAGGGGAAGGGATGGGAACTCAAGCGCTGGCGCACTTTTCTTAAAGAATGGAAATCGCAGATGGTGACATCGGACGGCCGCCTGATCCCGATCATGCCGGTGCTAGGAAACCACGACATCAAGGCGACGACGCTTAAGCCGATGAGCCACCATTTCTATTTTTATGATTTGTTTGCGATGGAAGAAAAGGGGATGCCCTATCGCGTACTCGATGCGGGTAATTACCTGAGCCTGTTTTTACTGGATACCGGCCACAGCTACAATATCGGCGGGCAGCAGACGGACTGGCTGAAGAAAACCCTTTCGTCGCGGGAAAATGTGGCTTACAAAATGGCCGCCTATCACATTGCCGGTTATCCTTCGGTCTATCCATTTAAAGGAAGCGGGCCGAAAAGGATCCGTGCGGAGTGGTCGCCTTTATTCGAGCGATACCATCTCAATGTTGCTTTCGAGCATCACAATCATGCCTATAAGCGGACTCATCCGATGAAAGCTTCGAAGATCGATCCCGACGGGGTGATTTACATGGGTGACGGTTCCTGGGGAGTGACGCCGAGAAAACCGAAGCACCTGTGGTATCTCGATGCTGCCGCGCAGGTCAATGCGGTGTGCCTTGTGACTTTGAAACCCGACGCAAGCCAGGTCGAAGCGCTCACCATCTCCGGGCAGGTGATCGATTCCGTGATGACGTTGCCGACGCAATCGATGGTCGCCTGGAACGAAGGGCAGTTGCTGGAAAGCTATTAATTTTTGATAATCAATGCCCGCATGGAAGTTCTTCCATGCGGGCATTGTGTTAGATGAATTTCGCCATTTTTTCGAGGATTAGGTTCGAGCGCGCGACGAATTGAGAAAGCGCGGCAGGTTCCAGCTCCCGCTGTGAAAGCAGCGACAGGTCATAAAGATGGTGGACCATCTCCTGCGCGAGCGCGGGATCTTTTTCTTTCAGCTGATAGATCGACTGGACGAGTTTGCTGTTGGTGTTGACGACGAAGGTGCGTTTGGCGGCAAGGCCGGGCGGCATTTGCTGTTGAGCTAGCGCCATCGTCTCTCTCATGCGGCGCATTTCTTCATCGACGACGAGAAGCGCCGGCACAGAGTCGCCGTGCAGGCTCTTGGCCTCGACGTCGACGGATGCGATCCCCAGTTTGGAGCGGATGAACTCGGCGATCTTAAACGATTCGGTTTTGCCGTCGGCGTCAAGCAGCGTTTTTTCACGGCTGGCGTCGAGGATTGTCTCGTCGATCGCTCCGTCGATGCGCTGGAATTTGATGTCGTCGAACTTCCCTTCAAGCAGGCTGATCACTGGAGTATCCACCATCGAGGAGGCGGAGAGGACCTCGATCCCTTTCTGTTTATAGAGTTCGAGGACATGGCTCTGCTGATCTTCAGATGTATAGAAGATTTTGCCTTTGTAAGCTTCCCTGTTTCTTTCGAGATAGTCGGCGACCGTCGTCCATTCCCCGCTTAAATTTTTCCAAACGAGGAAGTCTTTGGAGCGCTCATAGAACTTGTCGTCCTGGAGCATGCCGAGCTTGATGATCATCTCGATATCGGGCCAGCACTGGAGGAATTTTTCCCTCTCTGCGGTGTAAAGGGAGGAGAGGCGATCGGAGACTTTTTTCGAGATATGCTGGGAAAGCTGGCGCACTGTCCGGTCCATCTGCAGCGTGCTGCGTGAGACGTTGAGCGGAATGTCGGGGCTGTCGATGGCCCCGCGCAAAATCATCAGATAATCGGGGATGAGGTCTTTGCAATTGTCTGAGACGAAGACGCGGTTGCAAAAGAGCTTGATGGTGTTGTGGCTCCAGTCGAAGCGCCGGGTGATTTTGGGGAAATAGAGGATCCCTTTCAGATTGAAGGGGTAGTCGACGTTGAGGTGGATCCAGAAGATAGGATCGGGCTCAAGAGGATAGAGCGCACGGTAGAATTCGAGATATTCCGCATCCGTGCATTCGGAGGCATTTTTTAGCCAGAGGGGCTGTTTCTTGTTGATCTGCGTGCCGTTGAGATAGATCGGGAACGGGAGGAACGCGCAGTACTGCTGTAAAATGGAGCGCAGGCGGGACTCGTCGAGGAACTCGTCATTGTCCTTATCGATGAAGAGGGAGATCTCTGTGCCGCGGGCCTCGCGCGCGCCCTCTTCGAGCGTATAAGAGGAAGAGCCGTCGCAGGTCCAGAGGGCCGGAGCGCCATTTTCGCGGTAGGACCTTGTGTCGATGGTGACTTTTTCAGCAACCATGTAAGAGGAGTAAAACCCGAGTCCAAAGTGGCCGATGATCTGGTCTTTTTCATTTTGAGAGCTGTATTTGCCAATGAATTCTTCGGCGCCTGAAAAGGCGACCTGGGCGATGTATTTTTCCACTTCTTCCGCCGTCATCCCGATCCCGTTGTCGGTGAAGGTAAGGGTGCGGGCCGGCTTGTCGATGCGGATGTCGATGCGGAAGTCTTCATCGGGGGTGCTCAGCTCATTATGCTCGCGAAGAACCCTGCATTTCTGAATGGCGTCGCAGGAGTTGGAGACAAGCTCGCGCACAAAAATGTCCTTATCGGAATAGAGCCATTTTTTGATGATCGGGAGAATGTTCTCCGTGTGGATCTTCAATGTGCCTGTTGTCATGTCGTCCTCTTTGAAAAGATTGTTTGCGGGGAGGACCAAGATAGCAAATTTCGAGATGGAGCGCAAGATTTGGAAGGGGTGTGACAAGTAAAAAATTTACAAACTTCGTCCTGTGGAGGGATTCCTTTTAAAAAACAGGTTCAATGGTTATTTTAAGGCTATAACAGCAGGATTTTACTATGCGCGTCTTTGTGGCTCAGCTCAACCCGATTGTCGGAGATTTGGAAGGGAACACTCAAAAAATCATTGAAACGCTCGACAGGGCAAGAGCCAAAGAAGCCGATATTGTTCTGTTTTCTGAACTTACCCTGTGCGGCTACCCGCCGGAGGACTTGCTGCTGCATCCTTCCTTTATCGATGCGCAAGAGAGGTATTTGGAAAAGATCATCCGCGCCTCCGCCCGCCTGATGGTGTTTGTGGGAGTGGTGAGGCGCAATACTTCCAAGGGGGAAAAGCCGATCTTTAACAGCGCAGCTGTGATTCACGACGGCAAGCTTTTAGGCTATGAGGACAAGCGGTTGCTCCCCACTTACGACGTTTTCGATGAGCGCAGGTATTTTGAGCCTGGGATGACGACGCGCATCTGGGAGCTGAAAGGCAAAAAGATCGGCGTGCTGATCTGTGAAGATATCTGGCAGCATGCGGGATATGTCGGGTACACGCAATACGCCCGCGATCCGGTGCTGGACTTAGCGCCGATGAAGCCGGACCTCATCCTCAATCTCTCCGCTTCGCCCTATCAATTTCAAAAGCCCGATATGCGGGTCAAAGTCTGCTCCAAATGCGCTCAGACGCTCCACTGTCCAGTTGTCTTGTGCTGCCAGGTGGGAGGAAACGACCAGCTGGTGTTCGACGGCTATAGTATTTACGTCGATGAAGAAGGGCACCTTCGCCAGATGGCCAAGGGTTTTGAAGAGGATGAGATGATCGTCGACCTCGATGCGCCGGCCTGTCCCTGTCCGTTTACCTACGACCCGATGAAAGATCTCTATCAGGCGCTGGTCTTAGGCGTGCGCGACTACTTTCACAAGTCGGGCTTTAAAAAGGGCTGTCTGGGCCTGTCGGGGGGAATCGATTCTGCGCTTGTCGCCTGCATTGCGGTCGATGCGCTGGGTAAAGAAAATGTGATCGCAGTGACTATGCCGTCGCGCTATAGCTCGAAGGGCAGCATCAGCGATTCTGAAGCGCTGGCAAACAATTTGGGGATCCAGCTGCTCGAGATTCCGATTGAAAACCCGTTCCAAACTTTCATCGATCTGCTCAATCCGTTTTTTCAGGGAAAGGGACCCGACATCACGGAAGAAAACCTGCAGGCGCGCATCCGGGGCACGATCCTCATGGCGATCTCCAATAAACTGGGATATATTGTCATGAGCACAGGGAACAAGAGCGAGATGGGAATGGGCTACTGCACTCTCTATGGGGACATGTGCGGAGGATTGGGAGTCATCTCCGATGTGACCAAACAGCAGGTCTACGCGCTTTGCCGTTGGTTGAACAGAGAGAAGGAGTTGATCCCTCAAGCGATCATCGATAAAGTTCCATCGGCTGAGCTCAGGCTGAACCAGAAGGACAGCGATTCGCTTCCCGACTATGCGATTGTGGATAAAGTCCTGCAAGGTTATGTGGAAGAGTATTTGTCGCCGGAAGAGATTGCGAGCAAATACGACGTGCCCGTCGAAGTGGCGATCGATCTGGTGCGAAGGATCCACCGCGCCGAGTACAAACGCCGCCAGTCGGCTCCTGGCATCCGTGTGAGCAAAAAAGCGTTCCGCGTCGGAAGGCGCTATCCGATCGTGCAGGGCTGGGTCTGATCTTATCGAAAGTCCCTCGCCCGGCCGCAGTTACGAGCTAGGCCGGTCTTTCTTAATCTGTTTCAAGACAGAGCAGAGCATGTGTTGATTGAGCTTTCCCGTGTTCGTGTTCTGCGGGCTGGGATGATAGCAGGTGTAGAGGTCGGGAAATCCCTGAATCGCATGTTTCTCCCCGTGGCGGAAGCGATGGGGAATTTTCGGGCCGCCATGAGCCTTCACATACTGCAGATAGGCTTCGAAAGCAAAACCTCCCAAGACAAGCACCGCGGAGATCTTCTTCAAAAGGAAGAACTCGTTAACCAGATAAGGGAAGCAATGCTTTTGCTCCGCAGCAGTGGGCTTGTTGTCGGGAGGGACGCATTTGACCGAAGCTGTCAAATAGCAGTCATGCAGCTCAAGTCCATCGTGCAGGTGTTCCGAGGTGGGCTGGTTGGCGAATCCTTCTTTGTGGAGCGCTTTAAAGAGAAATCGGGCCGATTCGTCGCCGGTGAAAATTCTGCCGGTCCGATTGCCGCCTTGGGCAGAGGGGGCAAGCCCTAAAATGAGAAGATAGGCATCCTTGTCTCCGAATCCGGGAACCGGTTTTTTCCAGTAGGTCTGGTCGGCGAACTGTTTTTTTTCAGGGACATTTTCGCGGAATTTGACGAGGCGCGGGCATCGCGTGCATGCTTTGACGCAGGCATTGAGCTGGGGCAGGGTAGGAAAGAGGGATTGTTTATCGGTCATTTAACTCTCTTCCCAGATCATGGGAAGGACATTCTTCAATTCTTTGTGTTTATGCTTGAGCATCATCAGCCTGTCGAAACCGACGGCGACGCCGCAGCAATCGGGAAGCCCATATTCAAGGGCCTCTAAAAACCGCTCGTCGATCTTTAAGGCGTCCTTGCCGGCATTTAACCGAGCGCGGTTGGAGTCTTCAAAGCGGCTGTGCTGCTCGATGGAGTCCGTGAGCTCATGGTATCCATTGCATAGCTCAATGCCCTGATAGTAGATCTCAAAGCGGCAACCGACTCTTTCCCCGTCGGGAAGCAGGAGCGTCCTGGCCAAGGCTGCCTGCGTAGCGGGAAAATGGCTCAGGACAAATAAATTCCCATCTCCAAGCTTTGGCTCGATCAGGAAAGAGAGCAGGAGCTGCAGAAGAGTGTCTTTGTCCCATGAAGAGGCGTCTGAGGGGAGGTCCAAGCCGTTTTCCTTTGCGCAGGAGAGAAGATCTTCTGTCGAGGCGGCAAGGTAGTCGACGCCAAGGAACTGCTTTAACGTTTGCCTATAGGAGAGCCTTTCTTGCGGAAGATCGCCTACGAACATCCGGATAAAGTCGAGGGTCTCGGCGATCATTTCATCAAAGCTAAAGCCCAGCCGATACCATTCCGCCATGGTGAATTCAGGGTTGTGCAGAGGGCCTGCTTCCCCGTCTCGAAAGACGTGGCAGATCTGATAGATGTCCCCGATCCCGGCAGAGAGAAGGCGCTTCATCCCGTACTCAGGGGAAGAGTGGAGATAGCCGTTCTGACGATGGGTGGATTGGACTTTCATGATGTCGATATGCTCATCGACCGGAGCAGAATGGGAGAGGACGGGACAGTCGACTTCGACGACGCCTCTGTCATCGAAGAAAGCGCGCGCTTTTTGGAGCATGAGCGCGCGGTCTTTAAGAAAGGGGACTTTGGTTTTGAGCGGATTAGATGCGAGAGACGTATTCACCAGTGCGGGTATCCACTTTGATTTTTTGTCCTTCCTCGATGAAGATGGGGACCTGAATCACAGCGCCGCTATCTGTCGTCGCAGCCTTGAGGACTCTTCCGGAGGTGTCGCCTCTAGCTCCGGGCGTTGTTTCAACGACTGTCATCTCCATGAATGTCGGAGGCGTGACGTCGATCGGCTGGCCTTTGTAGAAGACGACGTCATAGAGAACTTCTTCCATGAGCCATTGCGTCTTGCCTTCGATGAGGGAGTTAGCAAGAGTAAGCTGCTCGAACGTCTTGTCGTCCATGAAAACGACGCCGTCGGCCTCTTTATAGAGCATGCGCATTTTGTGCTCTTCGACATCGGCCTCGTCGACTTTTTCCCCGGACTTGAATGTTTTCTCGACGACGCGCCCAGTGATCAGGTGTTTGAGCTTGATCCGGTTGAAAGGCTGGCCTTTGCCCGGTTTGACAAATTCGTTGGCGACGACAGTGTAAGGTTCCCCTTCGACTTCAACTTTAAAACCGCTGCGAACATCGCCAGTGCTGTATTGTGCCATGGATTAATCCTTCAGTAATTCAGATAGGGTGGATAATAAATAGAGGTAATTTTGAAGGCAAAAGGTTTAAAAAGCAAGCTCTGTAGGGAATTGGAACCTATCCCAATAATGAGTTTCTGCCGGGTTGTGGATTCTTTTGCGTCTCATTTAAATTTAAAGTTTACACTGCGTGCGTTGTAGGGAAATGGCGGCTAAGCAAATGCTGGATCCGCTGTCTTTCAGCGGCAAGTGCGGAGACGTTGTCCCGGAACTGTTGGTTGTTGGACTGCATGTGCTGGGCGGCGTCTCTGATCGCGATATCGAATTGTTCCCTCAGCTGGACTAAGGCGTGGTGGATTGCCTGAAAGTTGGCCCGCTCGGCTGCGTATTGCAGTTGCAGTTCGTGCAGCTGGTTTGCAGCCAGTTGGGACTGCTGCTGCAGGGTCGCCAACTGCTGGATTCTCTCATGAACCCTGTTGTCGGCGCTGAGGTCGGCCAGATAGCGCCTTAACTGCTCCAACTGTTCTCCGATTCCTCGCTCGTGGGATCCGAGCTGGGTCCCGATCTGTTCGCATAATGCGCGGGAATTTAAGATCTGCTGGTCTAGGGATCGGACATTGACATGCAGATGGGCATTTTGCTGCTGGAAGAGGAGCACTTCGGAGCGGATCCTCTGGGCGCTTTCCTGAAGCTGGGTCACCTGGAGCGTCAGTTGGGTGACTTGCTGGATCAGGTTCTGGTTGCTTACCCTGAATGTCTCATTGTTCCTTTGCAGCTCGCGGTTGGATTCGGTGAGGCGGTTATTTTCTTGCTCGAGGCTTTTTGCAAGTCCTTCAAATTTTTCCTTGGTCACTCGCAGTCCTAGAGCGGTTTCTTCAAGGTCGGTGATCGTTGCAAATTTCCGCATGTAAAAAGCAGACACGGCCGACGCGAGGGCGAGGGCGGCGAACGCCGAGCACAGGACCGTCGAGCCGGTTAAAAACGTAATTACAACGCATGTGACTGCAATGATCGTGCTGGAGTCCATCAGTATGACTTTCCAGTTGGCTGTCACGCGCTCGACCAGTGGATTGGAGCAGATGGAGCTTTTGTAGGGTTCGAGGAAAGAACAATTGGAGAAGAGGTCGTCGGTAAAGATATTCAAGGTCTGATGGATTGGCTTAAGGCCGCTCATATGAACCTCCGATGAAACAAGAAAATGATAAAACTCTATGAATAATTTAGACAAATAAATTTGGCCAGGCTGAGGCCTCAGGTTGCAGAATGAATCGGTTTCCAGTATGATCGGAACAAATGAGAGGTTGGCGATGGCAGGAGAAGTGACGGAAGAGCAATTCGCAAGAGATACGCTGGAGCGGTATTCGGGATGCGAGATTTCCCAATTCCATTCCAACCTGATGCTCACCAATTTTCCCCGCTACGTCGACTATTTTGCTCAGAGCCGAAACATCAAAGTGATCGAAGGCTCGATGTTCAAAGTCGCGCATTCGGCAAAAGACGACGTCAGCATCCTCGACTTTAAAATCGGCTCGCCGGCTGCGGCGCTCGTCGTCGATCTTTGCTCGTTTCTTCCGATCAAGACCAGTTTGCTGCTCGGGATGTGCGGAGGACTACGCCGCCGTTACCAGGTCGGGGATTATCTGGTCCCTGTCGCCAGCATCCGCGGAGAGGGGACATCCGATTTCTATTTTCCTCCCGAGGTGCCGGCCCTTTCCAACTTCCTCATGCAAAAGGCGGTCACCGAAGTGCTCGAGCTGCAGAAGGCAGTCTACCACATCGGCATCACGTACACGACCAACATGCGCTTTTGGGAGTTCAACGAAGAATTCAAGAGCCGCCTGAAGGCGACCAAAGCGCAGGCAATTGAGATGGAGTGTGCGACTTTATTTGCGGCCAGCTACAAACGCAAATTCACTCTTGGCGCTCTACTTTTGATCTCCGATCTTCCGCTCAATGCGGACGGCGTCAAGACCAAGCGCAGTTCGGAATCGGTCTATGAAAGATACATGGCCGACCATGTCGAAAAAGGGGTGGCGATCTTGAAGACGGCCCGCGCGATGCAGGAACAGCACATCAAAGGCGCTTACCACCGCAACATCGGCATGGGACCTCCGAAAGGCCTGCGATAGAGTGCATCGGCATGATATTAAATGATGACTTTAGGTTTTTTAGTCATCGGGCTACGGTGAATCCTTGCGCCAATCATAAAAGTACTTGCCTTGGCTTGAGTTCGCTGTTTGGAGTTTGTTCTGACCGTTTTGCTTTTGCGACGAGGATCGCAGTCGCGATATAGTTTCTTAATAGACGCGCTCCGAGTTCTTTTGTCTTTGTGTCGAACGCAATTTCAAATCTCATGAGGGTATCTGTTGCCCAGAACATAAAGAGGCTTGTGGACAGATAGGCCGTCTTATCTTCACAACGAACAATTGATTCCCTCAAATCTAATATAAGTTGACGGACTGACCGATAGGCATCCGAAGAAGAGATCTTTTCGCCCTCCGGCAGGACAGCGGCGCCGCCATGTTCCTTGTGCTTTTTCGCAGCAATCGCTGCAAGTTCGAATCCAATTGCCTGTAATGCCTCAGGTGTGAGAAGGGCCTCCTCGCAAAGGGGGGTTACCTCATCCGACCATGTTTGCGCCAACTGCTCGTGGAGAAGCTCGATCTTTTTCTCTCGAATTTGATTCCGCGCCCATTTGCGTATCTCCTCATGAGAATCGGAGTAAAGGATAAGATCGAGAGGGCCATGCTTATCATAGATCATCATTTGAGCAATTCGGTGGACAAATTCGGTTTTTTCAAATGTCCCTCCAAGCGGGACGATGTCAGCTTTTTCTTTTTTTTCTTCCACCGTGGGAGCATTGGTACAGGTCTCTTTCCATTTCTTGAGTTCCTCCTCTCCTATTTCACAAGTGGTAGGGACGATTTCTTCAACCATTGCATCGTTTGCGTGCAGATGGGACAGGAGTTCTGCTATCTCATCAGATTTATCGGTGAGCGCGTCAATGAATGTCTTCTGCGCGTTCATTCCCTGATTTCCGAAAAGAGCTGAGAAGAGAGGGTCTGTTTTGGCCTTTGTTTTTTCCAGATGCCTGGAATCGAGAAGCTGGCCTGGGTTGTCCTCTGCTCTATGGAAGGCTAAAATAATACAGCTTCTGGAAAAGCCATCTTCTGTGCGGTGTCTGTGGTGGACGAGCGAGCCTGCCGCAAAGAGGGTCGTCAGAGGTTTTGTCTCATGCGTCAATTCTACTACAGAGCATCTTCCCAGCACAGATTTTTGGAAGGAGAGGACTTTCTCGATGCTGTCCAGGCTTGTGAAAATGCTTGCATTTTCGGAAGAATAGGGTCCCTCATTTCCTTCCATGCACTGTCTTGCCCCTTTTTGGGTGCCCGGAAGAAAGACGAAGTTCTGCCCTTTTGGACCGCTTGGCTTTCCTTTTTCCCAAGCCAAGATGATTTTGTACTCATCATTGAAAGGAGTATTGTCAATATGAAGCATATTGTCTTGGGCAAGAACTGAAATAGGCTCCGCGTCTTTCGCACGCGCATCCACCATGCGAACAGGTCCTCCCACCCTGTACGAGACAAGGGCGATCAAGAGGCTGTGCATAAATGCAGCGTTATAATCGGTGTTCGTCAGAAAGTCTGGGTGGTTTGCCAAATTCAGGAACGCATGGATCCAGTTTTTGCTCCCTGAAGTTCTTAAGACTTCATTGTAGGCGTCGATGAGTTTTTGAAAATTTTCTGAAGTGATAACAGAGGCAAAGATGGTCGCTCCATTTTCATCGAGCCGGTTGGCTATTTCAAGAAAAGCTTCTTTCAGTTCGCTCGCTTTTTCTATACCGAACCTGGCCTCCCATTGGGACAGCAGAGCATCGATAAGCTGCAAGCGAAAGTTTTCTTTCTTTAGAGTATCGTTAAATCTTTTATATGCCTGTGGGGCGCGGACCTCTTTAGGGTGGACCAACTCCGCTTGAACAGGGGATGACCCAATGCGAGATTTGAAAAGCGCCCGGATGCGGTCGGGTGAACAATCAAAATCCATGGAGAGCTTTGTAGGGAGTTGCTGGCTAAGCATTGTGTCTTTTAGAGAGGAAGGAGATGTTGCCATCATACTTTGCTTTCCTCCGACTTGGAGTGAAATTATTATTTGATTATGCGAAAGGCCCGTAAATCATTGAAATGAATATTCACCTAAAACAGAGATGTTTCCTTAAGATTTTCAGGGTCAGCTTGTTATAGATGTATGATTTTTTTAATGGGTATTCGGGTTCCTGGAAAATCGACCCTTGCCAAGGCTCTTTGCGAGGACGCTGGAATGATACTGTTATGAACGATGCCGATTCGCTCCGCAAAAGAGAAAAGGATGAGCTCCCCCATGAAGCAAATAACGCTTAGGTTATTGTCTACAGATTGAACCCTGCTTCTCTGTGTAATGACTTTCGCGAACGTGAGAAAAGCGCAGGCTGAAATTCTTGACTTGGCCAGCAAGGCCAGGTTTATTTGTTCTTATGTTTAATGAGAAATGCTTCCGTGAGGGCGGCAATCACTTGCTTTTCCATCTCGTCCGGTTTTTTCGTGCGGGGAAGGGCGAGGGTTTTTTTGACGAGGGTTTTTCCGCTCTGTCTCTCAGCTGTAAACGTCAGATTTTCAAATTTAAGCAGCGTGAAGTGGTGAGCCGAAGCAAAGAGGCGCAGGCGCGTGAGGTGATACAGCCATAGGACCTGAGGCGGGTAAGGCCCGAAGCGGTCTTTGAGCTCGGCAAGAATGGCGTCCACTTCTTCCATCTCAACCGATTCGCCGAGGCGATGGTAGATCTCCATGCGCAAAGATGTTTCATTGATATACTCTTCGGGAAGGCTGGCGTCGAAGGAGAACTCCATCTTGGCTTCGGTAAAGGAAGGCGAACTGTTGCGCTTCAGCGCGTCGATCGCTTTTTTGAGAAGTTTGCAATAGAGGTGGAAGCCGATCGAGGAGATTTGTCCCGACTGCTGCGTGCCCAGTATGTCTCCGGCTCCCCGGATTTCCAGGTCGCGCATCGCCAGCTTCATTCCTGCGCCGAACCCTGATGATTCAGTGAGTGCGTGGAGGCGCCGCCGCGTGAGGTCCGGAAGTTCGCGGGCATGCGGCACGAGGAAATAGGCGTAGGCGGGGCGGTTCCATCTTCCGACGCGGCCTCTCATCTGATAAAGATCGGCAAGTCCAAATGTGTCGGCCCGATCGATCAGGATCGTATTGGCATTGGGGATGTCGATCCCATTCTCGATGATCGTGGTGGCGACGAGGATGTCGGCCTGTCCGCTTTTAAAGGCGTGGAAAACAGTGTCGAGTTCATCGGCGGACATTTGTCCGTGGCCGGTGACGACGCGCGATTCGGGGAGCATGCGCTGGATTTCATCGGAGATGCGGAAGATCGATTCGACGCGGTTATGGATGAAGAAGGCCTGACCGTCGCGGGAGAGTTCGCGCATCAGCGCATTCTTGATCAGCTGCAGATCCCGTTCGGCGATCAACGATTTAATTGGGAGGCGGTCCTGCGGGGGAGTGTTGATCACCGAGATCTCTTTGGCGCCGATCAGCGACATGTAGAGGGTGCGGGGGATCGGGGTGGCGGACAATGTGATGCAATCGACGCCGGTCTTGATTTTTTTGAGGTGTTCTTTGGCGCGCACACCGAAACGCTGCTCTTCGTCGATGATCAAAAGACCCAGATCTTTAAAGACGACGTCTTTGCTGATGATGCGGTGGGTGCCGATGAGAATATCGATTTTCCCGTCCGCTGCTTTCTTCAGGGTCTCGTTGATCTCTTTTTGGGAGCGGAAGCGGGAGAGGACGCCGATATTGATCGGAAAATTGGCCATGCGCGCGCAGAATGTTTCGTAGTGCTGCATCGCGAGAACTGTCGTGGGAACGAGGACGGCGACCTGTTTTTTTCCGTCGACGACTGCCTTGAAGGCGGCGCGCATCGCGACCTCTGTCTTGCCGTAGCCGACGTCTCCGCAAACCAGCCTGTCCATCGCTTTGGAAGACTGCATGTCCTCTTTGATCGCATCGATTGCTTTGAGCTGGTCTTCCGTTTCAACGAAGGGAAAGTCGGACTCGAAGACCTGGAATTCCTTGGAATCGGAAGGGTATTTGAATCCGCCGTGGACGGCGCGCTCTGCGTACATGCGGATGAGTTGGTCTGCATAGCCGATGATCGCCTGCTGGGCGGCGTTGCGCGTCTTGAGCCATCGGTTGGATCCGAGCTGGCTTAGGGTAGGGACTTCTTCTTTCGTGCCGATATAGCGGCTGACGAGGTGGGACTGGGAGACGGGGATGAAGAGCTTCGATCCTTCCGCGTATTCCAGGACCATGAATTCCGTTTGCGCGCCCACATGATTGGGTCGTTTTTCAATCCCTAAGTATTTCGAAATCCCGTTATGGAAGTGGACGACGACGTCGCCGGGAATCAGCTCATGGAAATCGGAGGCGGGCGTATGATAAGTGTTGCGCCACTTCTGCCGGCGCGGCTTCAATCTGTGGTTTAATTCTGTCATCGGAACGAGCGCGATCTGCGCGTCGTCGAGCACAAATCCGCTCGAGAGGTATCCGATCTGATACTGGGTATTCTGCGGAAGTGTGATGTCGTCTTTTTTCACGCTTTCGGTGAAGGCGTGCTGTTCGGATTCCGTGGAGCAGACAAAATGCACTTCCAGGGCCGATTTGGAGTAGCGGTTCATCGCGTGCAGCACTTCTTCCTGCGTTGCGGCCGCTTTGTTTTCCGAAAGGGAGAAGAAATCGGAGATGGGGATGAACGGGTGGAGCCAGCGTTTGCTCTCAAAAGAGCGGTCCAGGATTTGAAAAGAGAGCGGCTGCAGTGGCGCTTTGCCGCTGTAAAAGGCCCTGCCCATTTTCTTTTCGATCTGGACATCGGAGAGTTCTTCCATGCGCTGCGCGGTCCAAAAGAGGCTTGAAAGAGAATGAGTTTCTTCGAGGAATTCGTCAAAGGAGGAAAAGACGGGGCTTTTTGCGCCGGGAAGATTTTTGAGCGAGACCCACCGGTCTTCGATGGCGAGCAGATCGTTGAAAATGACAACTGTATTTTTTCCGAGGTAATCGAGAATCGAGCAGAGGTCTTTCTCTTTCTGAATGAGAGCAAGTTCCGACGCAGGAGGAAGAAAGAACTCGTCGACTTTGGCGATCGACTTCTGAGAGATCGGATCGAAGGTGCGGATCTGGTCAATCTCGTCGCCAAAGAATTCGATCCGGTAGGGGTCGGGAGAGGAGAGGGGGAAGATGTCGACGATGCCGCCTCGAAGGGCGTATTCCCCTTTATCGGAGACGACAGGGCATTTGCGGTAGCCAAGTTCGGAGAGCAGTTTTGGGATTTCAGCAAAGGAGAGGGACGATCCCTTTTTCCAGGCTTGCGTGAGGGGTTTAAGATTTTTTTTCGCCGGCAGTTTCTGCAGCACCGCTTGCAATGGGGCCAGGATCACATGCGGGGTAGGATTGTTCATGATCGAATGAAGGACCTGCAGCCGTTTGCCGACAAGGTCGGGGCTTGGCGCGATCTCTTCGCCGGGGAGAGTTTCCCAGGATGGGAAATCGACGGCGGCGGGAAGGGGAAAAAATCCGACGTCGTCATAGAGGCGGTCGTCGGTTGATCCGCAAATGACGAGCACGTGTTTGCCCGTGGCCTTGGCAATCAGCCAAATGAGCGCAGCCTTGGAGCCTTCCCACAGCTCTTCGATCAAAAGGGAGGGTTCCTTCTGAACGATTTCCATGAATGCCCCAAGGCTTGCGCTCTTGAGAAGAGCGTCGCAGGCAGCATTGCTTAATTCTTTGCGGCGAGCCATTGTTTTGCCTTTTCAAAGGCGTCTTTCAGCCCTTCTGGATTTTTACCGCCGGCCTGGGCAGATTCCGCTTTTCCTCCGCCGCTCCCGCCGATGCTGGGCGCGATCTCTTTGACCAGCTGTACAGCCTGAATCCCTTTTTGCGTCAGGTCGGAGGAGACGCGGACGATCAGCTGGCAGCGCCCTTCCGCTTTCGTGCCGAGCACAATGACTCCAGAGCGGATCGAGGCGATCAGGTCTTCGACGAGCTCGGGCAGCAGCTCCGATTCGACGGAAACAAGTTCGGCGATGCAGGAGTGGGCGCCGGTTATTTGCGCTTTTCCCAGAAGCTCCTTGGAGAGGACTTTGAGAGAGGCGCGCTTGAACGTTTTGAGCTCGTGGGAAAGTTGCTTGTTCTCTTCGATGAGGGCAGTGGTGCGCTCAAGCAGTTTGGAGGCGGGAACTTTCAGCAGCTCGGCTGATTTTTCAGCGAAGTCCTCATTCTCATAAGTGAATTTTTCCGCTTCTTTGCCGCTGACCGCTTCGATGCGGCGCACTCCAGAGGAGATGCTGCCTTCTTTGGCAATGCGGAAATACCCGATGGTGCAGACGTTATGCGTATGCGTGCCGCCGCAGAGCTCTTTGGAGTAGTCGATGTCGATCACTCGCACTTTGGAGCCGTATTTTTCTCCGAAGAACTGCTTGATGTCGGGATGTTTTTGCGCCTCGTCGTAGGAGAGTTCATACGATTTGACGGGATTGCCCTCGCGGATCTTTTCATTGACCATCATTTCGATCTGGCGGACATCGTCTTTGCTCAGCGCCTTGTGATGATTGAAGTCGAAGCGCAGGCGACCGGGTTCCACGAGCGATCCCGCCTGGCGGATATGCGTTCCGAGAACTTTTTGCAGCGCCCAGTGCAGAAGGTGGGTCGCGGTGTGATTGTTCGCAATCTGCTGCCGACGTGTTGGGTCGACGGCCGCGGAGAGGGGTTCCCCCAGCACAAGCGCTCCTTTTTCCAGACGTCCGATATGGACGATGACGCCTGAATAGGGAGAGTGGCAGTCGGTGACGGTGAATTGCGCTCTATGGTGGGAGAGGGCGCCGGTGTCGCCGATCTGTCCCCCTTTTTCCGCATAGAAAGGAGTGCGGTCGAGGATCACCATCCCTTCATCGCCCTCATTCATCTTATCGACAAATTTTCCGTTCACGACAAGGGCCATGATCGTGCCTTCGGCGTTTGTCTTGTCGTATCCGATGAATTCGCAGGCGCCGTGTTTTTCAACGTAGTTTTTGAACAGGCTCTCTTCGACTTCCTGAACGTGGACCGACTGGGCGCTGCGGGAACGTTCCTTTGCCTGCTCTTCGAGGAGCTGATAGGCGTCGAGGTTCACCTGCAGCCCGGTGTCCTTTGCGATCAGCAGGATCTCTTCGAGAGGGAATCCGTAGGTGTCCTTGAGCTTGAACGCCTCTTCCCCCGTGATCTGCTTGCTTGCGCTTTTTTGGGCGTGCTCGATGACGTTGTTCAGGATATTGCCGCCGCGCCTTAGCGTGCGGATGAAAGCCTCTTCCTCGAGGGTGAGGATTTCGGCGATCCTGTCTTTAGAGCTGACGAGTTCGTGGTAGTCGGGGCCCATCGTCTCGATCAGACGGGGGAGGATCTTCGCAAGGAAAGGGTCCTGCATGCCGAGCATGCGTCCGTAGCGGACAGCTCTGCGGAGCAGTTTGCGCACGATGTAGCCGCGCTCGACGTTGCTCGGCTGAGCGCCGTCGGCGATCGAGAAGGAGAGGGAGCGTATGTGGTCGGAGATGACGTGGAAGGCAGGGGCCATCACGGGATCGTCGGGATTGTATTTTTTGCCTGACACGTTCTCAATTTGCGCGATGATGCTGCGCAGTACGTCAGTGCCGAACACGGTGTCCACATTTAATTTTAAAGCGGCGACGCGCTCCAGTCCTGAGCCGGTATCGATCGACTGTTTGGGCAGGTTCGCCATTTTTCCCGCAGTGTCGCGGTTAAACTGCATGAACACCAAGTTCCAGAATTCGAGGTAGCGGGTGCCGTCGAGGTCCTCTTTCGGAGATTTCGCCGAGCCGTATTTTTCGCCGCGGTCGAAATAGAGCTCGGAGCAGGGGCCGCAGGGGCCGGTATCTCCCATCGCCCAGAAGTTGTCCTTCTCGTCCATCCGCACAATCTTCTTTTCAGGGACAATCGCTTTCCACATTTCGAAGGCTTCGTCGTCTTCGCGGAACACGGTGATCCAGACTTTTTCAGGGTCGAATTCAAAAATTTTAGTCGTCACATCCCAGGCATAGGCGATCGCTTCTTTTTTAAAGTAGTCGCCAAAGGAGAAGTTGCCGAGCATCTCGAAGAAAGTGAGGTGGCGCGCGGTATGGCCGACATTGTCCAGGTCGTTATGTTTGCCGCCGACGCGGATGCATTTCTGAGAGGTCGCCGCTCGCGTATATTCCCGTTTGCTCTTTCCTAAAAAGACGTCTTTGAACTGGTTCATGCCCGCGTTTGTGAACAGCAGAGTGGGATCATCATGGGGGACGACGGGGGATGAGGAGACGACAGCATGGCCGTTGTCTTTAAAATATTTGAGAAAATTGCGGCGGATCTCTTGTGAAATCATAATCTAATTCCTAACTGGTACTGTGAATCAAAAGTTCTTGCAGCTTGGGCTGATGTGCAGAGAAGATTATCATAAAGCTGAAGAGAATGTCAAAGTTCAAACCTGGGAACCTCTCCTAATCAAATTTTTCGCCGATTTTCGATGCAAATCGGCTTGAAAGAACCCATCAATCGTCTGAAACTTATTACTAGGCTGGGTTAGACAGCCTTAACAAGAGTCTTCTTCCTAAATATTATCTTTTCTCTGTATGATGCACGTTTTTACAATAGAAACCATTTGACGTTGAGAGACTGTTGTCGAATTAAGCTTCTGTCGATTTTTTGGGTTCATTCGAGCCGATTTTCGATCCTGAGTGTGGAGGCCGTCTCAATATTCAACAATAGTCTCTTAGGAAAATTCAGGAGTTTTTTGCATGGATGCAGAGTTAAAAAAACAACTTAACAAAATCGCCAACGCCATTCGAGCGCTCTCAATGGAGGCTGTCCAGAAGGCCAATTCCGGTCACCCCGGGCTGCCGATGGGCTGCGCTGAGTTCGGCGCATATCTCTATGGTGTTTTGCTTAGGCACAATCCGAAAAACCCCAAGTGGCTGAACCGCGACAGATTCGTTCTTTCTGCCGGCCACGGCTCCATGCTCCTTTATTCCCTCCTGCACCTGTCGGGTTTTGGTCTGTCGATGGATGAGATCAAACGTTTCCGCCAGCTCCACTCCAAGACTCCGGGGCATCCCGAGTACCACATCACGGCCGGCGTCGAAGCGACGACAGGTCCTCTGGGACAGGGCGTGGGCAACGCTGTCGGGCAAGCTCTCGGGCTGAAGATCCTTGGAGCGCGCTTCAACTCCGATGAGTACCCGCTGTTCAACAGCAAGGTTTACTGTCTTGCCGGCGACGGCTGCATCATGGAAGGCGTGTCCGCCGAAGCGTCCTCTCTCGCCGGGCACTTGGGACTCGACAACCTTGTTTTGATCTACGACGCCAACAAAGTAACCCTCGACGGCTTCCTGGCCGAGTCCGATTCGGAAGATACTAAACTGCGTTATCTGGCGTATGGGTGGGACGTGGTCGAGCTCGACGGATACGACTTCGAGCAGATGGAAAAGGTCTTTAACCATATCCGCGAGCACCAGACGAAACCGACGATGGTGATCATGCATACGATCATCGGCAAAGGCTCGCCGAACAAGGCGGGAACCCACAAAGTCCACGGCTCGCCGCTTGGAGTCGAGGAAGTCGAGGCGACGAAAAAAGCCCTCGGTCTTCCGGAAGAAGAATTCTACGTGCCGCAGTCTGTCTACACTTTCTTTGAACAGAAGCTGGCAAAAGACGGCGCCCTCGAACAGAAATGGAAAGAGATGTTCCGTAGGTTCTCTGAAGCAAAGCCCGATCAGGCCAAGACATTCATGCAGATGGTCGAGAAAAAGATGCCCGACGACATCGAAGCGCTGCTGAAAAAGATCGAGATCAAGAGTCCGATGGCGACCCGCAGTTCATCCCAGGTCGTGCTGAACACACTTGGGGAACTGCTCCCGCAGCTCATCGGAGGATCGGCCGACCTGTCAGGCTCTGACATGACGATGATGAAAAAATATCCTGTCATATCCAAAGGCAATTTCGCAGGAAGAAACATCAAGTACGGCGTCCGTGAATTCGCGATGGCGACAGCTGCCACCGGCCTTGCCGAGACGGACATGATCGTTCCCTACATTGGAACATTCCTCACCTTTTCCGATTATATGCGCAATGCGGTCCGCCTTGCCGCTCTTTCGAAAGTGCAGGTGATCTATCAGTTCACGCACGATTCGATCTTCCTGGGGGAGGACGGGCCTACCCACCAGCCGATCGAGCATTATGCAGCGCTCCGTGCCATGCCCAACCTGCATGTCATCCGGCCGGCTGACAACAACGAAGTGAAGATGTCTTGGCTGGCTGCCCTGCGCTACCGGGGGCCGACGGCGATCATTCTGTCCCGTCAGAATCTTCCCGATATCGCCGGATGCAATGTTCCTTACGATCAGGGGATGGGAAAAGGCGCTTACATCATCAAAAAAGAATCGGCCAAGCCTGACTTCACTTTGATGGCGACAGGCTCAGAAGTCTCGCTCGCAATGGATGTCGCCGCCGCGCTCGAAAAGATCGGGAAGGCTGTCCGCGTCGTCTCGATGCCGTGCTGGGAACTCTTCGATGAGCAGAGCGATGAGTACAAGCGTAGCGTTGTCGGAGGAGATTTAGGCCGCCGCGTCAGCATCGAAGCGGGAGTGAGCTTCGGATGGGCGAAATGGATCGGACCGGAAGGGATCGCGATCAGCATTGAAACGTTTGGAGAGTCTGCTCCGATGAGCGATCTGGCCGCTGAATTTGGTTTCACAGTCGACTCCATTTTAGATAGACTGCTTTCATGAACGATTTGTTTCTAAAAGCGCTCGGCTGCAACCCTGTCCCCCGTCCGCCCGTGTGGCTGATGCGGCAGGCAGGACGCTACATGCCGCAATACCGAGCGTTGAGAGAGAAACATTCCCTTTGGGAAATGTTCCACCATCCCGACATTGCAGCTGCGGTCACACGCCAGCCTTTGGAATATTTAGGCGTCGATGCAGCCATTCTCTTCTCTGACATCCTTGTCATTGCGGAAGCGCTCGGATTGACCGTTCAATTTCCCGATAAGGGAGGCCCGCGCGTCGAACCGGCAATTCATACCGCTGCCCAGGTTGCCGCTCTGCCTTACATTCCCGTTTCTGATTCTCTGCATTATGTTTTTGAAACGATCAGGCTTGTCAAAGGGAGCATCGATGTTCCATTGATCGGATTTAGCGGCGCGCCGTTTACAGTGGCAAGCTACTTCATTGATTCGTCAAGCCATCATTCATTTGAACGCACCAAACGGTGGATCAAAGAGGATCCTCAATCCTTCCATGCGCTTCTGGCAAGGATCACAGAGGCGACGATCGCCTACCTCAAAGAACAGGTGAAGGCGGGAGTGGACGCTCTTCAGGTTTTCGATTCCTGGGCAAGCGTGCTCGACGATGCGGAGTTCGAAGTGTTCTGTGCCCCCTACTTGCTTCAGATCGTGGACGCTCTTAAAGAAACCGGAGTTCCGGTCATTCTCTTCTGCCGAAGCTCCTCTCTTCGATCCGACGCGCTTTCTAAGATCCGACCTGCGGGGATCAGTTTCGACTGGCACTTGCCTATGAAAGAACTGCGTCAAAAAGTACCCGCCGGCATCGCCGTGCAGGGTAATTTCAATCCTGAATTCCTAAAATTGTCTCAATCAGAAATCCAGCTTGGTGTAAAAGAACTTTTAACTTCGATGCACGGCGAAAAGGGATTCATCGTCAACCTTGGGCACGGGGTGACCCCCGATATTCCCTTTGAGAACGTTCGCTGCTTTGTCGAAGCTGTGAAGCAGTCTTCTACCTAAACAACTTCAAAACTTGGTTTTCGGCTGCGTCAAAGCAGGGCGATCCAATGATTGCAAATCTGCTCCGGAGAAAGCGACAAGCGGTCCTGGTTCTTAGGTGCGTTCCCTCGTATTAGTTGAAAAGTGAACTCTATTTTCTTATAATGAACTTAAGTTCACCGAATGGTGACTCTTTATTTAACAGAGAAATTCAGGAGATTATATGTCTATCCCGGAGCCGTCAGGGCAGCAATTGTCGATTTTTTCATCCCTTCTTTCTCTCTCCAAGTCTTTGAAACGTAAGTCTCTCAAGGTTTCTTTCAAGCGAAAGTAACCCTCTAAATTTCCTCCTATTACCTATTGATTCCAGCTTTAAGCCTTGAAGGCTTTGCGGTTTTTTAAAATTTATATTGAGAGCAATTATGTTTCTTTCCTTCTTTGATTATTTAGCGCGCATCGACGCGTTTTTCTGGGGATACCTCGGCTTTTCCTGCATTGCGATACTGGGGTGTTATTTCACTGTCAAATCAGGCTTCTTCCAATTCCGCGCCCTGCCTTCCATCTTCCGCACTTTCTGGTACTTCCTCAAATACAAGTCCTCATCGGGCAATGGCACCCATCCTTTAAAAGTTTTTTTCACGTCAGTAGGAGGGATGATCGGCGTCGGCAATGTGGCAGGCATTGTGACAGCCCTTCAGATCGGGGGCCCGGGTGCCCTGTTCTGGGTATGGATCGCCGCCTTTTTAGGTTCGCTCATCAAATACTCGGAGGTTTACCTGGGGCTAAAGTATCGCGTGGCCAACGACAAAGGAGGCTATGACGGGGGATCGATCCATTTTCTCAAAAAAGCTTTCCAAAGCCGCTTTGTCGGGATGGCCGCTTGCGTTCTTCTTTGCATTTACGCTGCGGAAGTGTACCAGTTTTCCGTTCTTACGCACTGCATTTCGGTGAATTGGCAAATCGACCATCTCTATGTCGTCATCGGCTTTCTGGCTTTGATCCTTTACACCGTGCTCGGGGGGATCAAACGGGTCGGTAGAATCTGCTCCACGCTGATGCCCGTGTTCACTCTGCTTTACATCGCCATGGGAATTTATGTGATCGCTCACCATATCCCTGAGCTGCCGGGATTGATCGGAGACGTTTTCCGCTCCGCTTTTACAGGGCACGCGGGGTTAGGAGGATTCGCGGGAAGTACGATCATGCTTTCGATGCAGCAGGGGATCTCGAGGGCAGTCTATGCCGCAGATATCGGGATCGGCTACGATTCGATCATCCAGAGCGAGACCAATGCCGCTCAGATCGAAAATCAGGCTCGCTTGTCGATGCTTGGCGTGTTCCTTGACAATCTGGTCTGCACATGCACTCTTCTGATCGCGCTTACATCGGGGTTCTGGAAAGCAGTGCCGACGCTCGATCCAGCTCTTGTTGTGCAGAGTGCGCTTGCCGTCTATTTCCCGGGCCAGGCAGTCTTTATGCCCATCTTTCTGTTCGTGCTGGTCTATACGACGCTGATTTCTTATTTGTTCGTGGGTTTTAAATGCGCGCGTTTCCTGCATCCTCGTCATGGAGAAAAGATCTATTTTGTCTTTGCGATTGCGTTTCTTGCGTTCTTTTCATTTTTCGATCAGTCCAAAGCCCTGCTTGCGATGTCGCTTGCCGGATGTCTTTTGCTATGCCTCAACCTGACCGGAATTTATAAGCTTCGCAAAGAAATTGAGTTCCCGCTATTCGTGGCTCCAGAGGGGGAGAGAGCGGAAGTTGAACCTGGGTGAAGATTGTGATTTAAATTTATTCTCTCCTGCATAGAATCCGAGGGAAAACTTTTTCAAATGAGGGTGAAGTGCAGGAGAGGATTTACCATTGCATCGGCGCCGCTTCTTGCTGGGGGGCGCAGATTAGAACGTGTGAAGACGGACCGGATGCTATAAAACAGTCCGGATGCCAGGAAGAACTACAGAAGCAGAACATTTCTGTCGCTGGATGGGAATCTCTTTATCCTAAAGTCCTTTTCAAAGAAACAGACCTTCCTCTTAAAGACGTCCTCCCTTTGATCTCGGAATTCAACAATCGTCTGGCAGACAAAGTCTTCGAAGTCGTTGGACAAGGCCGCTTTCCTGTCGTCATTGGCGGAGATCACAGCATTGCTGTCGGCACCTGGAACGGGGTCGTCTGTTCTATCTCGCAGCAGAGTCAAAAACCGCTCGGGCTGATCTGGATCGACGCCCACATGGACTCGCATACCGTGGAGACGAGTCTCTCCGGCGCCTGGCACGGAATGCCTCTTGCCGCACTCATGGGCCACGGGACAAAAGAGCTTGCTGAGGCCAGGAGAAGCGCCCCGATTTTAATGCCAGAAAATGTCTGTCTGATCGGAGTCCGCTCGTATGAAGAGGGAGAGCAAAAGCTTCTCGAAAAGTTAAACGTCCGCATTTACTTCATGGAAGAGGTCAACAAGCGGGGTTTTCAGACTGTGCTTCAAGAAGCGATCCAACTTGTTTCTAAAAATACAGTCGGCTATGGAGTGAGTTTAGATATCGATGTGATCGATCCTTCCGAAGCGCCCGGCGCCGGCAGCCCCGAGCCGGGAGGAATCAGCGGCCGCGATCTTTTAAAGGGACTTGAGTTTCTTAAAGGAGACCCTAGTCTCAAAGCTTTCGAGCTTGTCGAATTCAATCCCCATCTTGATGTTGAGAATAAGACGCTAAACCTCTGCAAACAGATCCTTGCAACAGTTCTATCTTAAGGATGTTCCCATGGATGATTTCATCGAACTAGAAGAACATTTTGGAGCCCACAATTATCATCCGCTTCCTGTTGTGCTGACGCGGGGCAAAGGAATCTGGGTCTGGGATGAGAAGGGAAAAAAATACCTCGATATGCTCAGCGCGTACTCAGCGGTCAGCCATGGCCACGCCCATCCGCGCCTGGTCAAAGCATTGAAAGAGCAGGCGGAAAAAATCGCTGTGGCCTCGCGCGCCTTTTACACCGATAAACTTGGACCTCTTCTGCAGAAATTATGCGCTCTCTCCGGCCTGGACATGGGGCTTCCGATGAATACGGGGGCAGAAGCGGTCGAGACGGCCATCAAGGCCGCGCGGCGCTGGGGCTATCAGATCAAAGAGATCCCGAAAGACAAGGCTGAGATCATCGTTGCGGAAGGCAACTTCCATGGCAGAACGACGACGATCGTCGGTTTTTCTTCTGAAGAGGCGTATAAAGAGGGATTCGGTCCTTTTACTCCTGGTTTCAAGCTCGTCCCTTTTGGTTCCGCCAGCGCACTTGAAAAAGCGATCACTCCCAACACATGTGCATTCCTCGTCGAACCGATCCAAGGAGAGGCGGGGATCATCATTCCGCCGGCTGATTATCTGGAGCAGGCCGCTAAAATCTGCAGGAAGCACAACGTCCTGCTGATCCTCGACGAAGTGCAGTCGGGCTTAGGACGCACTGGCAAAATGTTTGCCTTTCAGCATGCCGGCATAAAGCCCGATGGATTGATCCTCGGCAAAGCGTTGGGAGGAGGACTGCTTCCTGTTTCCGCATTCCTCTCCAGGCGCGATATCATGCAACTGTTCACGCCTGGCAGCCATGGATCTACATTTGGCGGCAATCCGCTTGCCGCAGCTGTCGCCTCGGAGGCGCTCAATGTTCTTAAGGAAGAAGAACTCGTTCAGAAGAGCGCGGAGCTGGGAAGTTATTTTCTCGAGAAATTGAAAAACCTGCGCAGCCCGCTTGTCTCGTCCTTGCGCGGAATTGGCCTGTGGATCGGCATCGTGATCGATCCTGCCAAAGCCTCAGCGCGCGCTGTTTGCGAGAAGCTGATGGAAAAGGGACTGCTCGCCAAGGAAACGCACCAGGTCGTGGTGCGCCTGGCGCCCCCTCTTGTCATCACACGCGAGGAAATCGACTGGGCCGTCGAGCAGATCTCGCAGGTCTTATCCGAGATGCAGTGATCACCATTTAGCAAGCGGGGGCATCGAGCAGAGGATCGCCTCCGGGTTGCCTCCCGATAGGAATCCGAACTTCGTGCCTCTGTCGTAAAGAAGGTTAAACTCCACATAATGGGCGCGCAGCTCGAGCTGCTTCTCTTTTTCAGCAGAAGAGAAGGGCGTATTCATTCTTCGCTTATAGATCGGAAGGACCGTTTCAAGAAATGTATCGCCGACCTGTTTCCATAGGGCCAGGTCCTGCTCAAAATTCCCCGTGTTATAATGGTCGAAGAAGATTCCTCCGACACCCCGCTCTTTTTTACGATGGGGGATGTAGAAGTATTCTTTAGCGTTTTGGGAAAAGACGGGATAGATGTCAGGCCCAAGGGCTGAATTTGCAACTGCATGGAAATGCTCAGTGTCCTCCTCGTAGGGAAATCCCATCGGCGTGAGATCGTAGCCTCCGCCGAACCAGGTTTTCTCCTGAGTTTCAATGTAGCGGATGTTGAAGTGGACCGTGGGGGCGTGCGGATTCTGCATGTGGGTGATCAGGCTGACGCCTGTGGCAAAGAATGCGCCCGCAGCATCATTCATAGGAAATTTATCTCCGGCAACTCCGGACCAATTGACGGCTGCTTTCTCAAAGACATCTCCGCGCAGCACTGCCATCTGACCGCCGCCGGTTCCCTTTTGATAGTTCCAGTTTTGCCGCTCAAACCGCTTAGATGTTTCGAATGATTCAAATGCGGTAATAATTTTTTCACGCAGTTCTTTCAGATAAAAAACGATCTCGTCTTTAATTTTATTCTTTTGATCCACTACACTGTCTCCTCAAATATTCTTCATTGTTGGTTTGTATGAAAAGAAAACGGGTCATCATTTTAGGCGCCGGTATCTCTGGGCTGACGACGGCATGGTATTTGAGCAAGACCGGAGTTCCTCTGGATATCGTCATTTTGGAAAAGAGTCCCCGCGCCGGCGGCTGGATGCACACCGATCATACGACAGGATTCCATTTTGAAAAAGGACCGCGCACTTTCAAAGTCGACAAATGTCCATCGACGATGAAGCTGATCGCTGAACTGGGCCTGCAAGAAGAAGTGATCTGGTCGGAGGCCAGGCCGCACCATCGCTATTTATGGCTCGACGGGGAGCTGCAGCGCTTTCCGACCAATCCCATTTCATTCTTGTTTTCTCCGCTGACCAAAGGATTTATCCGCGCCCTTCTTACTGAATGGAAGCGCCCTGTAAAAAACGGCGACGAGACGGTTTGGGAATTTGTTCTCCGCCGCTTCAACTACGACGTCGCCCGCCTTTTCTTCGATCCGATGGTCGTAGGTATTTTCGGCGGAGATATCCGTCAGATTTCGATCCGCGCCTGCTTTCCAAAACTTAAAGCATGGGAAGAGCAATACGGATCGGTGACCAAAGGGTTCTACCGCAGGATGCAGGAGAAAAAGAAGGAATCGAAATATTCCCAGGATATTGAGGGAGTTCCTCTGTCTGCAATTTTTTCCTTCCGCGGCGGGATCGAACAGCTTCCGCAGTCGATCCTCGGACAGATTCCCGCTGCCGTGCGCTACAACCAGGAAGTGAAAGAGATCCAGTTCGAAGAAGACCGGGTCATCGCCGTGACAGACGGGGAACAATTCACAGCCGATTATCTTTTCTGCGCCCTTCCCGTGAAAGAAACGGGCCGCCTGTTTGAGCCGCATGTGCCTGATATTTCCAAGGAGTTCTCCAAAATTCCTTCCGAGGGGATCGCCGTGATCAACTTCGGCTACGACGCCAACGTCCTGCCTGTCCAAGGGTTCGGCTATCTCACGCCGACCTATGCGCATGAGGATATTTTAGGGGTCGTGTTCGATTCCTCTGTCTTTTCGGAACATAACCGAAGGCCCCAGGAAACGCGTCTTACGATCAAAATGGAAGATAATGGGCGCACAGAAGAAAAATACGTCGAGGCTGCTCTAAAAGGGATCCGCCGTCACTTGGGCGTCTCCAGGATGCCGAAGGCGATCTCGTTCAAGCGCACCCAGCGCGCCATCCCGCAATACGGGGTCGGGCATCTGGAAAAGATGGCTGAGCTCAAGCAGCGGTTCCGCACCAGGATTCCAAACTGTCAGCTCGTCGGCAATTACCTCCAGGGAGTCAGCGTCGATATGTGCGTCGCCAGGGCCAAAGAGGCTGTCGAAGAATGGAAGTCATCCCTGGTGTAGAGTTTGCTTGTCTTCAAAGAAACGGAGCAGCTCGCCCAGGTCTTCCGGCGTATGGCTGGAATTGATCGAAAGACGCACGATATGCTGACGGCCCGTCTCGATCTGCTCTGCCAGAAGTTCTTTTTCCGCCAAATTTCTCCACATTTCTGAAGCTTCTTCTTTTTTGGCAAATCTAAAGCAAAAAAAGTGGGAGCTGCTACTCGTTTCAACTCCAATTTTCTTTAACTGCGTTCTGAGCCAGTGGCAACGTTGCTGCAGCTGTTTTCTTTCTCCTTCCAGCTGAGGGATCAATTCGAAAGCGGCGTCGATCGCTCCAAGGGATGCGTAGGGAAGAGCCCATTCCCTCGGTGAAAACGGGATGGTTTTAAAGAGCAGCTGCATTTTGAAATTCGAGGCCAAAAGAGCGCCTGTGGATCCTGCGCCGCGGTCCAAAGAGCACAGAAGAAAATCAATCGACGCGTTGGGGCAGCAGAGGCCGAGTCCATGGATTCCCTGAACCCCGAAGCTGTTCGAGTCATCGACCAGCACAAGGGCTCCATGCTGTTTTGCAAGCGCATAGATGGAGTTCAAATCGCATGCCGCGCCGCTTAGTGAACCGATGGATTCGACAAGGATCAGCTTCGGACCATTGGCAAGAGCATTTTCTCTTAGCGCTTTGGAAAGAGAGGACGGATCTTCACTGGAAAATAGGGCGGTCTTTCCTCGCCAGCCGCTGGCAACGCGCAGAATCAGGGGATCGCAATCGATGTCGATAGCGAGCACGCCACTGTCGCTTTCAAGCATGGTCAAAAGCATCGACAGCGCGACCCAGCGGGATGAAAAAAAATGAGACTCTGCCACGCCAAGCGCCTGGCTGCACTTCTGCTCGAGTTGTTTTTCATATTCAACATAGCTTCTTCGTTCCTCTGCATAGCAAGGAGATGTTCCATAATGAAGAAGGGATTTTGTCGCATTCTTCTTGAGGTCGGAATGCTGAGAAATTCCCAAATAGTCGTGAGAGGCGAAATTGAGTGCTTTTTTTCCCTGCCAGATTACGTGGGCCGGGCTTAAGGTCAGGATCGGCGAGGGGATTTCAAGTGGGCTGGAAGATATTGCGGCGAATATTCCGTTGCTCGTCATCGTCTTTCCCTTGTTTATTGTTAAGAAGCTCCAATGCCCTTTTCTGGGGTGCTTCGAGAATCTTTGACAATTCAAAAATTTAGTTCAATAGGGAATCTCCCTTTTTTTTGAGGAGTAAGAATGTGAGAATCCAAATGGAATACGGGTGTTATATTTTTAATATTCGCGCGAGATTAAAATTAATTTAATTTTGTTTGTTATTGTTTGATTTGTTATAATTTAAAGACTTATTATTTAATTAAGATGGTGGAATCTATGACCTCTGTCTCTGTCAATATGGATGCATTTCGTTTGAGCGGAACTCAAAGGATTTCAGACTTTCTCCCTTCTTCTGAGAACTTATCTTATCTTCAGAGAGTGATCGAGATCTCGCAACTTGTCGCAGTCCGGCTCAACCATTATTGCAAAACAGGAATCTGGATCAACGAAAGCGCCTGCTTAGAATTCTGCTATCGCCACTGTCTCGAAGACTTGAGCCTCATTCAAAGGACATTCAGCAGATCCGTCGCCCAGCAATATCCTGACTTCCTGGCCCATGGATCCCAGCCCGCGCGTGCGTGGGCAGCGGAGAGTTGGCTGTTCTTCAAACGCTTTTGTCAGGATCCCAAAACCGTCGGTTCATTTTTCCCCAGCTCGCCGCTTCTGTCGCAGGCGATCGTGAAACATATTCCGCCGGTCGATCCCAATGATACAACGCCTCGACGTATTTTAGAGGTCGGCGCCGGCACGGGTTCATTTACCGACTACATCGTGTCCAACTTAAAACCCTGCGATCATCTTGACATCGTCGAGATTGACCCTGAGTTCTGCCAAATTCTGCGGGACAAGTTCGGGCACTTGAAGAATGTGACCATCCATGAAAAATCAATTCTTGATCATCGCGCCGCACAATACGATGTCCTCGTCACGGGATTACCTCTCAATGCGTTCTCGTCCAGTTTTGTCGGTCAGGTCTTCGACAAGTACGTCAGTTTGACAAAGCAAGGCGGCCATATTTCCTATTTCGAATACATGTACCTCCCCACCCTCGGACGTTTTTTTAAGGGCGAAGAAGATAAAAGGGACTTCGATCGGATCATGCAAATGAAGGCGGATTTCACACAGCGTTATGGAGAGAGCCTGGACAACGTCTGGTTCAACCTCACTCCTGCGCGCGTCCAACATTGGCAGATTTAATAGGTTCTGAAGAGGCCTAGCGAGGATAGATTGGATTGCATGATTTGATGCCTAATGATCGATTTTCCCTGCGGGCCATGCCAGTGGAGCACCACAGCTTCCGGGTTCTTGGCGCAGCACCTGCTCCAGTTATAGACAGAGGGGATCTCTGCAACAGGGGTCCTGTTTTGCCGGATCAGGGCGTTAAGGATGTCGTCGTCCGAAAAAAAATCGCGGTTCCTGTCGAGAGATAGAGAAGCCCACTCTTCGATGATTTTCAACCCTCTTTTGAAAGCGACGACGCCTGAATTGTAGAGCGGAGGAATTGAATCCGTGAATCTCAGATCGGCTGCGATGGCAAGATTGCCGTCCGCAAGATCGAAGAGGGGTTTTAAGCTTCCGCGTATCTGGCAATCGAGATCGATCCATATCGATCGGAGAAATGGAGACTGAAGACAGGCCAGCGGCTTCTTGAACCAGGCGCTGCGGCAGGACCAGAATTCAGTTCCGCAGACGTTTTCGATCTCGGCGATGCGATCCGGGTCCATCTTTTCTTTTTCAGCGACGAAGATGTCGGCTACTTGCAGACGGATCAATTCCCCTCGCTGACGACACCAACTTCTTATTTCTTCAGACATTCCCATGTCGACGAATGCCACAGGATAGGAATTGTGGCGGCGATAGTTTTCCCACCACCAGGAGAGCAGCCACTCCTGGTTAAGGTCGGTGGCGACGACGATCCCTTCGGGGGCGGAGCATTCGTCTGATCGCCATTTTCGATAGTTTGCATAGAGCTTTTCACTCATCTTGATAGAGCTCTCATGTCCCTTCAAAGCTTAGGTTTTCACCCGCGCCAAAGCGGCGCTGTCCAAATCATCGGAAGTGATCCAATATTAGCAATAGGAGATCACTTCCGATGATTGGATCCCACCTGCTTTCGCCTTGCCCAGAACCTAAGCTTTGAAGCTGTTAGGGCATTACAACGTTTCTCAACTATATCCTTCGCGACGTTGTTAAAAGTATACAGAAAATTGATCGAAAGCAGTGCTGAATGCTTGGTTAGAACCCCAAGTTTTGAAGTTGTTTGGGTATATCAACATTGGATAAATGATGTTTTTTCACCATTTTGTAGGACAGAGTTAAAAACTAGGGCAGAAAAGGGGATTTTACTCGAATGACGACACGCCCTAGTGCTTTCTCAAAATGAGGGGATGCAAAGAGTCTTTGAGATGGTCGTTGAAGACGTAGCCGAGCAATTTCAAATTGACGGCGTGCGGATCGCGCGTATCAGCGCGAAAGAATGTCTTTTCGATCGCAAAGCCGATCATGATGAAACGCAAGCCCGGGGTGGAGAACAGTTCCGGCCAGGGGATAGGAAGAGAAGGAGAGATGAAGAGACCGTTGCCGGCATTGAGAGGCATCGGGAAAAACGAAAGGGGGGCCATGAGGTCGTCCAATGGAAGGATCAGCGCGCCGGCCAGTGGAGACAAGCAGCAGGAGTCTTGAAGCGAGAAAGCTTGGGCAAAAGGAGCGGCAGTGCCTTTTGAAGTAATAATGTACTGATCGAATCCGGAGCGGATAGGAGTGATCTGGAAGAGTTCGGATGCGAGGGTTGCAAAGGCATTCTTGTGGACGACTTTTTTGATCGCGTCATTGTCGCGCCACAGGTCGTATCCAGCCTGGAACAGTTCGGCGGATGACTTGTCGGCCAGCTTCGCGACTGGCAGACGCAAGCGTTTGGCGAGAGCCTCATCGGCGTTCGTTCTCAGGGCTGCGATTTGATCGGAAGAGAGCATCTGTTCAAATTCGATGTAGCTCTTCTTGTTGAAAAATTCGCGGTGGTCGGCTGTTAAGGCAAATCGCATGGCTTACATTTGGTGAAGGCGTTCAAGGGCAAGGGTCGTTTTGTCCGGAGTAGTGAATGAGGAGAAGCGGACAAATCCCTCTCCGTGGGAGCCGAAACCTCTGCCGGGGATGCAGATCAGATGGCAGCGTTTCAGCAGCATATCAAAAAATTCCCATGAGCTATGGCCTTCTGGAGTCTTTACCCAGACATAGGGGGAATCGACTCCTCCATAACAGGTGAAGCCGAGCTTGGAGAGTCCCTCTTTTAATCGGGCTGCCTGAGAGAGGTAGAGTTGGACCTGGGCGCGGGTCTGTTGTTTCCCTTCATCGGAATAGACGGCCTCCGCTCCTCGTTGGACAGGGTAGGCGACGCCGTTGAATTTGGTCGCCTGGCGGCGGTCCCAAAAAGGATGCAGCGAGAGCATTTTTCTTCCGAGCCTGGCCTTGACCGTCTTGGGGAGGATCGTATAGGCGCAGCGGAGTCCCGTAAACCCTGCCGACTTGGAAAAACTGCGGAATTCGATAGCGCACTCTTTGGCGCCGGGGATCTCAAAAATGCTGTGCGGAACATCTTTTGAGGTGATAAAGGCTTCATAGGCGTTGTCGATCAGAAGCAGGGCTTTTTCGTTGATCGCATAGTCGACCCAGGCTTTCAGGTCGCTCTGCGTCATCGCCATCCCGGTCGGATTGTTCGGAGAGCAGAGGAAGATCACGTCGCAATGCTCTTGCGGCGGGAGGGGAGCGAAGTGGTTTTCCGGAAGGCAGGGAAATGTGATGATTTTTTTTTGACCCTGGAGGATCGAAGCGTCGAGATAGGCCGGATAGGTCGGGTCGGTGATCCCGATCACATTGGAAATGCTGAACAGTTCGAGGATGTTGACGGTATCGCTGTTGGCGCCATCGGAGACGAAGATCTCATCAGGGGCGATCCCAAGATGGGAGAACTCATGGGCGCAGATCGCCTCGCGCAAGAAAGCGTAGCCATTGCTGGGCCCATAGCCGCGCATCCCTTTTTCTGTAGTCATTTCCTGCACCCCGTCTGCGATCGCCTTGGCAATCGAGGGGGCGAGGGGAAGGGCGATATCGCCGATGCCGAAATTCAGGATCTGGGCAGTCGGAAACTCCTGTTTCAACTCGGCGAGCTTCTGCTCGATGACGGGGAAGATGTATTCCCGCTTCAATCGCTTGAAATGAGGGTTAAGATTGGCCATGATAAATCTTGGGTGTAGAGGCTAAGTATGGGTCGAGAAATAAATAAAGTAAAGCCAGCAGGCCATGAAAAAATGTTTTGCAGTATTGAGCGTCCTTGATTATCTTTCGCCACTTATACACAATGTGGACAAGTTGTTACTAACCTGCGCCATTATAAGAAAAAATTGAAGCACCTATGAACCCAGTCGAAGACCTCCTCGCCAAGGCTCCAGTGATCGAGGAAAAGCTCAAGTATTCCTTTGCGAACAAACAGCTCCTCGTCCTCTCTTTTGTCCATCGTTCCTTTTTCAATGAGCATCGCGATCTGGCCCCGCAGCATAACGAGAGGCTCGAGTTCCTCGGCGACTCCGTCCTCGGACTGATCATTTCAGACTATCTGTACGCCCATCTGCCCACAGAGTCGGAAGGATACCTCTCCCACCTGCGCTCCCATATCGTCGAGGCGGGAAGCTGCGCACAGCTGCTGGGACAGCTCGACATCGCGCAGTACGTTCTGCTTGGCAAAGGGGAGAGGATGAACGACGGAAGAGGGCGCGAGACGATCCTGGCCGACCTGTTCGAGGCGCTCATCGGAGCAATCTATCTCGATGGAGGAATGGAGTCCGCCAAAGCTTTCTTCTTCAGCCATTTTTCTGAAAAGATCGAAGAGCATTTGAAAAAGCCGCTGCGCAACTGGAAGGCTGAGCTGCAGGACTATTCCCAGAAAAAACATCAGAAGCCCCCGGTCTATAAAATTCTCAAAGAATCGGGGCCCGACCACAGCAAGATCTTTCATGTGACGGCCTGCATCGACGAGGTCGATGTCGGCGAGGGGGCAGGCTCTTCAAAAAAAGAGGCGGAGCAGGCGGCGGCCGAAGATGCTTTAAAAAAACTAGGCGTGGTGCAGGATGGCTAAGCAAAAAGTGCTTTGGTGCTGCAGCGATTGCGGGCACAAACAGTCAAAGTGGACAGGCAACTGCACGGTCTGCCAGAAATGGAATACATTCGAACAGGAAATTGAGATCGAGGACAAGGGCAAACGCTTTGAGGCGATGAAGACCGGGACTGCGAAACCGATGCGCGTCAAAGAGGTGACCTCGAATGAATTTCGCAGGGTCTCCACCAAGATGCCCGAGTTCGACCGCCTTTTGGGCGGCGGAATCGTCACAGGTTCTCTATCATTAATCGGCGGCGATCCTGGAATCGGCAAATCGACGCTCATGCTTCAACTGGCGCAAAATCTGGCAGAGCAGGGATTGACAATTCTTTACGTCTGCGGAGAAGAGTCCGTCGAACAGACTTCGCTGCGTGCAAACCGCCTCGGTGCCGCTGACGACCGGCTCTTTCTCTTAAGCGACACTCTGTTTTCGAACATCAAAGCGCAGATCGATCACCTCAAACCCGACGCGATGATCGTCGATTCGATCCAGATCCTCTACAAAAGCGAACTTCCTTCCGCTCCCGGATCGGTCAGCCAGGTCAGAGAGCTGGCGACCGAGTTCATGCATATCGCCAAAGGAATGGGGATTTCGACTTTTTTAATCGGCCATGTCACCAAGTCGGGAGAGATCGCCGGCCCGCGGGTATTGGAGCATATCGTCGATACCGTGCTAGACTTCGAAGGGGACAAGCAGCACGGCTACCGTTTGCTCCGCTCCGTCAAAAACCGATTCGGTCCCACGGATGACATCGCGCTGTTCCAAATGGGAGGACAGGGTCTTTCCGAAGTGAGCAACCCTTCCGTCATCTTTTTGGAAGAGAGACTTAAAGAAATCCCCGGCTCCGTAATCATCCCCACTGTCGAGGGATCGCGGGCATTGCTCATCGAAGTTCAGGCGCTTGTCGCCGCCTCTGCGTTCTCGACGTCCACGCGCAAATCGACAGGACTGGATCCAAACCGCCTGGCGCTGCTATTGGCGGTGTTGGAAAAAAAGATGGGCTACCAGCTGCACCATTGCGACGTCTTTGTTTCGGTTGCCGGAGGACTGAAAATTTCGGAGCCCGCCATCGACCTCGGCGTCCTGATGGCGATCGGCTCTTCATTCTGCAACCGCCCCATCGATCCTGAAACAGTCGTGCTTGGCGAAGTCGGCCTTGGCGGAGAAGTGCGCGGAGTGCCGCGCATCGAGAACAGGATCCGCGAGGCGGTCCACATGGGCTTTCGGCGCTGCCTGCTCCCAAAGCGCAATTTAAAGGGGCTAGCGCCTGACCTTTCCAAAAAAATTTCCCTGATCGGCGTCGATGTCGTCGAGGAGGCAATCCGTGAACTGCTCAACTAAATTGACGATCACGGTGGGGGCGCGGAGCTCTCCTCTCTCTAGAGCGCAGATGCAGGAGGTGTTGGAGGAGCTGCTCAAGTTTCATCCCGACGTTGATTTTCAACCTGTATTTATCGAGACTACCGGAGATATGGATCTCAAGACTTCCCTGCGAACACTTGAGAAGACCGATTTTTTCACGAAAGAGATCGATGTTCTGCAACTTTCAGGGGGATGCCGCGTCAGCGTCCATTCTGCAAAAGATCTTCCTGAGCCGCTTCCCAAAGGCCTGGTTCTAGCCGCGCTGACAAAAGGGGTCGATCCTTCGGATGCGATCGTTATGCGGGATCATGAATCTCTTGAGAGTTTGCCAAAGGGCGCCAAAATCGGCACTTCGAGTGTGCGCCGGGAAAAAAACATTCGACAGCTGCGCAGCGATTTGGACTGCGTCGACATCCGCGGCAACATCCAGACGCGCCTTGCGCTCCTCGACCAGGGAGCGGTCGACGGTGTCGTGATGGCCGAAGCGGCGCTTATCCGTCTCAAGCTTACCCATCGCAACCGCATTCCGCTTCCCGGAGAAAGGGCGGAGCTGCAAGGCCAGCTCGCTATTCTTGTCAGAGAGGAAGATGAGGAGATGATCCGCTTTTTTCAATCCATCGACTCGAGGTCACGATGAAGACGACTCTTTATTTGGGAACCGATCCAACGCAGTTTGAGGGCAGAGGACGCGCTTCAGGGCACCTGATCCACTATCCGGTCATCAAAATCGTTCCCCGTCCTTTTGACCATCCGGAAATTAAACACGCGTACGACGATCTTAAAGATTACACCCATTTGCTATTCACGAGCAAGAATGCGGTGAAGGTGTTTTTCGGACATCTTTCCTTAATGAAAAAAAACATTGAGGAGTTGAAATCTAAGACCGTGATCGCCATCGGCGAGGTCACAGCCGCCCATCTTGCGGCGTTTGGACTCCCCGCAAGCCTAGTCTCTAAAGAAGAGACTCAGGAGGGAGTTATTAAATTGCTCAATGGAATGGACCTGGACGACGCCTATTTTTTCATGCCGCGCTCTTCTCTTTCGAGACCGGTCCTTGCAAATTTTTTCAGTGAGAGGGAGATCCGCTTTCAGGCTTGCGATCTTTACGATACCGTCTCTCAGGTCGTCGAGCCGCGGCCCGATTTGAGCGCTGTCGACGAGATCGTCTTCACCAGTCCTTCGACGGTGAAGGCCTTTATGGAAATTTTTCAGGAGCTGCCAAAGGGGAAAAAATGCCTGGCCATCGGACCTATCACGGAGCAGGCATTAAGAGAGGCTATGCAGGTAAAGGAGAGTATCTGAACTTGTTCTGAGCGCGCAATTCTTCTTTTGTGTCCATAGCAGATGGCTTGAACGCCGAGAATGCGGAGGGGACGGTATTGAATGCCATGTGGGCGGCCAAAGCTGAACCAATTCCAAATTGTGAAGCGAGGATGCCGAGTGCGACCCCATTCACTGAAGCCATGACGGCTTGCTGGAAGGCTCCCTTATGCGGGTTCAAATAATGGACGGCTCCAAAGAGAATTCCAGTCGCGACGATGGAAATGCTCGAAGCGATGCTCAAAGGGGTGCCGATCAAGGCCCCTGCTGAAGCTGGAACGATCATTTGAAAAACCTTCGTCAACATCGGCTGGATCCCGCCGCGGAATACCGCCTCTTCTGCCAGAGGTGCAAACACGGCGCCGGACAGAAGATCGTTTTGCAGTAGTCTGCTGTATTGGCTGCTTGTCTCTTCTGTATCTTCGATGACTCCCAAAGATGTCAGTGAGCTCATTGTAATGGCGGTGACGACAAGCATCACCGCTCCTGCCGCGAGTCCAAGTCCGAAGTTAGGCAGAAACAGAACTCCAAGAGCTATTGCTGTGATCGTCGGAATCAGAAAGAGGAAGTTCCTGGGATTGATGACGCAATCTTTGAGTTTTTCCATTGCTGAAGATGACGAAGCGGTGCTTGTTTCTGAATGGGCGACGGAGGAAACGCTCATTATTGTATTCCTTTATGCGCGATTGAGGAGATTGAGCGCAGGAGGCGCTATGTGGTCGCTTTGCCCTACGATCCCCTTGCCCAACTTCATTAAGGTGATTGCGATAGTGTTGTTGACCATATGTGCGGCGATGGCAGCAGGAAGACCGAATTGCACCGCTATAAGGCCGAAGGCGATTCCCGAGAAAGTCGTGGTGATCGCTTGAATATGAGCATTTTTATGCTTGTTGAAGGCATGCGCGAGTCCAAAAATTGCAGCAGTTGCAACAACTGCGACAGTGGTGGCGATAGTGATCCCAGGTCCCAGAAGGGCGGCTCCCGCAGCGGGGATGGCCCATAGGACGCAGCGCATCGCAAGAGGCTGGATCAATCCGCGAAAGATCCCTTCTTCCGCAATGGGGGCAACCAGCGTGCCCAGCCAAGGATTCTCGAGAATACTTTTCTCATACTCGCTGTTCTCATCTTTTTGAGTAAGGCCGGCTGCGTTCATGACGATCGAAACGACCGCCATTGCCGCCAAGATACCGGCTCCTGCCGCCATTCCTATTGCAAAATTCGGAGCAAATATGACGCCGATGGCAAGGGCCCCGATGGTGGGGACGAGATAAAGCCAATTTTGCGGGTTGGCGATAGATTCTTTAGCGGCTTCGAAGTACCGCATTGCCGAATCGTTTGAATCCAATGAGACAGCTGAAGCAGACATAAATTTTCTCAAATTAAAAGATTGTTAGTTCCTGGCCACTCGCATCGAATGCTTTGCCCCCATGGAGCAATGCTTGCCTTGCAAAGGGGACGAAGTTGCCTTGGGGGTTATGCGAAAGCCCTGCGTTGTGATCATCGCGGACAGCAATCACAATCTCTTTAAAGCAGTGAGCGAACTCACGGTTAATGACGTCGACAGCCAGTTGCGCAATATGCTCGGGAGGATTGCGGTATGCTCCGCAGCCAAGCGCTCCAAAGACGACCGACTTATGCCCATTCCGATAGGCCATTTCAAAGAAGGAACGTATCTTTTCTCTGGTCATCGCAGCATCGTTCTCTCTTAGACGCGGTCTTCCTGTGGAGTAATCTAGCGAAGGGCTATTGAACGCGGCGACGATTCCAAAGCCCACTTCGAATGGTTGGTCGAGGTTTTGGTAGCCTTTGTCGTTTGCAGCGCGAAAGACAGGGACGTGAGGAACATAGAGTCCGGCAGAAGTTGATTGGCTGCTTAAAGGATAGAAATTGCGGCTCTGCAATCCATGCTGGGTATCTGCAGCCATGCAGAGTCCCGACCTGCGGCAGCAATCTTCTTCCTGGGCTCTTGCCCCTTGCATATAGCCTCCGCCAAAGTGGCCGTCGCTGGCCATATCAAGCACGAGGGGGTTGAGTCCTTTGTCGTGCAGCTCTTTGGCGGCGTAGAGACAATCCAGGTTTTTAACGACCAGCTGGGTCCGTTCTGCGCCCGGGCGTTGGAAAACGGCGCCGGCAGATCGAAGCAGGCTTGCGCCCGAGATCGCTCTTGAAAGATCGAAGTTGTGCAGAGTCCCATCCGGAGCAGTGTAGAACCCGGCCTTTAAATCGGTGAGGGTTTCCTTCATGACATCGACAAGGTCAGTCCGATTGGCCGTTGTCCCGTTTGTTCGAGAAGCAAACGCATTCTGGACTGCAAAATAGGAGAGGATGGCGGATGTCGAAAGGGCGACGACAGATGCGATCGCCAGAATCACGGCCAAAGGAACGGATGCGACAAGGAGGGAGGCTCCGGCGGAAGCGGCAATGCCAAGAGCGGCAAAAGCTGCTGCAGTGCAAGCGGTAATCCGGGGGTTCTGCTGAACTAAATCAATAAAAGGAGCGGTAAAAGAGGGGGATTGGGGAGACACTGTCGTTGTCATAGCTTCCTAAAATAAAATTTAATAATCCGGAATATTTTAACATAAAATTGTAATTTCCGTCTAATAAATTGGCGAATCGGTAATCGGCTGATGTAATTGATCTGATTAGTGAAAGTTAATGACTGCCGTAATAATCTTTCTTCTTAATTCCTCTCCGGATCAACTTAAATTTTACAAAATATGTGCGGAAAAGTATGATTTTGATGACAATTGAAAAGGAGTTCCGCCATGTCTAATTTTACCCCTTACAAACTGCCAGATCTTCCCTATGACTTCTCCGCGCTGGAGCCGGTCATTACAGCTGAAATCATGCAATTGCATTATTCCAAGCACCATAACGCCTATGTCACCAACCTCAATGCCGCTTTAGAGAAATACCAGGAAGCGGAAAGCCGAGGCGATGTCGCAGCGATGATCGCCTTGCAGTCCGCGATCAAGTTCAATGGCGGCGGCCATGTGAACCATTCGATTTTCTGGACCAACCTGGCGCCTGTGGGGAAAGGAGGGGGAGAGGCTCCAAAAGGGGATCTCGCCCAGGCAATTCAGTCTGAGTTCGGATCGGTCGACTCTCTGATCGAGAAGATGAGCCAGGCATCTGTTGCCGTTCAAGGCTCCGGATGGGGATGGCTCGGATTCAATAAAGCGGCGAATCGTCTTGTTATTGCCAGCTGTTCAAATCAGGACCCTCTCAGCACTCTTGGATTTGTCCCTCTGCTTGGAATTGACGTGTGGGAACATGCCTACTACCTGCAATATAAGAACATGCGCGCAGACTATGTGAAAAATATTTGGAAAATAGTGAATTGGCAGAACGTCGAAGAGCGTTTCTCTCAGGCTAAAAAATAATTTTAAATCGAATTGTCCGTAAAAATTAATCCCTTGCTGGAGTATCAAGTTCCTTGTCTTTAGAGAGATCTGTAACGCTTCGCGCAGGTGAGAAAGATTTTTTTAGAGCCGGGCTGAATTAAGTGCGCGCGTTTGATTTTGGCTATTGATGCTGGAAATTCGATTATGTTATATTTGATCAAATTTTGAAAAGATTAACGATGGGTGTTTATGGGATTATTTTCGCGTAATAAGCCGAAAATTAAAGTCCAATCGACAAAGAAGGACGGCTACAGCGGCTGGGTTAAATGCACCCATTGCAACGATATGGTGCATGCGAGCGAGCTTCAGCAGAATCTTCACTGCTGTCCTAAGTGCAGTTACCATTACCGCCTTTCTGCGTCCCAGCGCGTGCAGTTGCTGGCGGACGAGGGATCGTTCAAGGAACTGTTCACGGAATTCAAGCCTCTAGACCCTCTTCAATTCGTCGATACGGAAGCCTACGTCAAACGTCTTGAGAGCGCCAAGAAGAATTCGGGGCGGGATGAGGCCGCGATGGTCGGGACTGCAAAAATCCTCGGCAAGGACGTCGCTCTCGGAGTTCTCGACTTTTCCTTCATGGCAGGTTCGATGGGATCGGTCGTCGGCGAGCGCCTCACATCGATCATCGAGTACGCGACTTTCAAGAAACTCCCTCTCATTCTCATCTCCGCATCCGGCGGAGCGCGCATGCAGGAGTCTTCCCTTTCCCTCATGCAAATGGCCAAGACCTCAGCGGCTTTGGCCAAGCACCACGAGAAAGGGCTTCTTTATATTTCCGTTCTGACGAATCCGACCACAGGAGGAGTCACGGCCTCATTTGCGACATTGGGCGATGTGATTATCGCGGAGCCTGATGCTTTGATTGCCTTTGCCGGCCCTCGCGTCGTCGAGCAGGCGATGCGGGAAAAACTTCCTCCCGGCGCCCAGCGTTCTGAATTTTTGCTGGAAAGAGGAATGATCGATTGCATTGTTAATCGCCATGAATTAAAACAGAAATTATTCCAACTGCTAGATTTTCTGACCGGCAACGAACGCGCTTATCAAGAAAACACCGCGTTCCGGGTGATGTATGGACAATCGCTCGGCAAGCTGCCGCAGAAACTTAAGGAATTGTTGACCTTGACTGAGTGATCTTAAAGAACCCAGAAGCGGAAACTCTAAACTAATCGAAGTGCCATGGAAGAGATCGAAATCCAAACTGTTCCGACCGATCCTGATTTTATTCCCGTTTATGCTTCAGAGCTTGCCGCCGGAGCAGATATCAAAGCCTGCATCAAAGAACCTATCGTCATCGAGCCCGGCGCGTCCGCGCTGATCCCTTCGGGACTCCGATTTGCAATCCCGGAAGGATATGAAATCCAGGTTCGCCCCCGAAGCGGACTGGCCCTGAAAAATCAAATTACCGTTTTGAATACACCTGGCACCATCGACGCGGATTATCGCGGAGAGGTTGGGGTTATTTTGATCAACCACGGAAAGAGCGCCTTTGCCGTCACGCCGGGCATGCGCATTGCGCAGATTGTTCTGGCGAAGGTCGAACGCGCCCGTTTCCTGTTAGAGGGGGCACTAGTGTCAACTTCAAGAGGAGAGGGCGGATTTGGCCATACTGGCACGCATTAATCACCAAATCGCCATGGGTCTTGGCGATTTAAAAAAACTGTTCAAGAAAGGAGAGTGTGTGGCGATCTCCAATTATTTGGATGAGCGTCTCGTCCTGTTTTTAAATGCGGATTCGCGCGACGATGCTCTCGACCAATTGATCCATGTTCTGGAAAAAGCGGGAAAATTAAAAAATCCCAAGGTTTTCCACGATGCTATTTTGGAGCGTGAAAAGATCGTCTCTACAGGGATTGGCCTCGGCGTTGCCATTCCTCACGCCAAATTGCATGGGTATAATGAGTTTTTCATCGCCATCGGAGTCCAGGGGAAAAAGGGGATCGAGTGGAATGCCCTCGACGGCTCTCCCGTCCGTCTGATTTTTTTGATCGGCGGACCGGAGAACAAACAGACTGAGTACCTGAAAATATTGTCCCATCTCACGATGGCCATTAAAAATGAAGAGAGGCGCAAAAAACTGCTCAAGACGTATGATGCGAGAGAAGTGATCAGTTTATTCGCTGGTTGCTAAGGCCTCAAGCTCAAGGAAGGTTGCTATGGATCTGAAAATCAAGGATGTCGCTGAACTGCTCAATGTTTCAGAGACCACCATCCGACGCTGGCTCTCCGATGGAAAGATTCCCGCTTACCGGATCAATCATCAATATCGCTTCAGCCGGATCGAGATTGAAAACTGGATGATGCGCTGCAAGCTCAAGTCGAGCGAAGTCGGCCCTTCTGCTTTGAACGAAACTCAAATTTACCCTCCGATCGAAGAGATGGACTCCCATGAGGCTTCTTCCCGCGGCGGAATGCACCACTTCTGCCTTTACCGCGCTATCCATCAGGGAGACGTGTTCTCATCGATTTCCGGCAAATCAAAAGAAGAGATTATCCGCGGAACGACTAAAGCCATCGCTCAAAAACTCAATGTTGATGCAGAAGTCCTCTCCGAACTCTTGATCGACAGGGAAAAATTGATGCCGACGGCTCTCAACAACGGGATTGCCGTTCCCCATACCCGCGATTTCTTGCGAAAAGGCCCGCTCGACATGGTCTTTGTCGTGTTCCCCAAGGAGCCGATCGAATACGGAGCCCTCGACGGCAAGCCCGTCCATGCTCTCTTCTTCCTCTTTGCCAGCAACGACAAAGGACATCTGCAGCTTCTTGCCAAACTGGCCCATTTGAGCAGCAGCCCCAAAGCGCTTGAGTTCTTGAGAACCAAACCGAACAAAAAGGAACTTCTCGACTTCATCAGAGGCTGGGAAGGCCAGGTTCGTACAGTTTCCTAATGACTCTCATCGAACAACTCCAGAATGCCTTTCGCGCTAATTCCAATGAAAAAATTGCCCTCTGGCAGCATGCCTACATGAAAGCGCATTTTCCTTTTCTGGGGTTGCAAAAGCCCTTGCGGGCCAAGCTGCAAAAGACTCTTTTTATTGAATTCCCTCTGCGATCGGAAGAAGAACTACAGGATGTCCTGCTGAAGCTCTGGGAATTCCCAGAGAGAGAATTTCAGTATGCCGCTCTCGACCTGGGAAAAAAATATAGCCGGTTGATCACTCCAAAGAGTTTCTCCATCATCGAGTTGTTGGTTCGGACGAGGTCGTGGTGGGATACGGTAGACGATCTGGCTGCCAACATCCTTGGATCCCTTTTGCTGCGCCATCCCGATCTTCGCTGCAAGATGGAGGATTGGATTGATGATCCCTATCTCTGGATCCGCCGTTCCGCACTTCTCTACCAACTCAAGTATAAGGCAGAGACAGACGTTGAGGAACTCTTGCGTTTCTGTCAGAAAAGGATGGAAGAAAAGGATTTCTTTATTCGGAAGGCGATCGGATGGGTCTTAAGAGAATACGCGAAAACCGATCCTTCCTGTGTGAAGAAATTCATTGTCGAGCAGGAGTCGCGCTTATCTGCTTTGAGCATCCGAGAAGCTTCTAAACATCTTTAAATCCAGTAGGCCTTCTATCTTGCCTTCAGATCTTGGCAAGCGGGAAGCAATTTTTAAAGACTTCAGCCGCAGATGGCAAAGAGATAGGAGGTCCATCGGGTTTAATCGGAATAATATTCGAAAGGAAATGCTCGATAAAGCTTATCGAGATCGCACTCCGGCAAGGACTCTCCTCCCATTTGCAGAGCTTCTTCCAGCGTTTCCGCGTAATGGAAGTCGAAGCGACCTGTCCCGAAATAATAGTCCCGGTATTTGAACATGTCCTCTGTATTGTCAGCGTGGGCAATGCGCAGCAGGCGTGCCGGAATTCCGAAGGCCTCTGCTACGATGATTCCGGAAAGAGATGTCGAGATGACGAATTTGCTGTCGAGGATTTTTCTGACGACCCCTTCCCAATTTTCTTTGACGCTGACCAGGTTGGACTCTTCCTGGAACAAGCGCTCATCGGAAAAGTGAGGGATAATGACGTAGTCCCTGGAGGGAACTGCCTGTTTTTGAAATTCAGGGAAGAGCCGAGGAAGCAGGAGGGTAGGGTCTCCATAGATCTCAGGACAGGCGACGCCTCTTTCGATCAAGAACTTTCTTGAGAGAGGGCCGCGGACAGCCCGCACGTCCAGCCGGTTAAAGCGATATTCTGCTGGCAGGTTTTTGCCATTCACGCCGGTTCCCCATATGACGTCGCCATCGACAGCATAATGCATGATCGATCCGATGGCCAAAAATTTCTTTTCACCGCGAAATGGGCTTTCTGCAATCGCGACAGGACGTCCGATCATTCTTTCGACGATATTCACAGAAAGAGCATCGCCAAAATTGATGAAGCCCTGGGAGGGGGCAGGTTTCCAATAGTAGAGAGGAAGCTGCTTGGCGCAGACGGTCTCACAGTCTGCATTCCAGGCGCAGATGGGAAAAAGAAGGAGTGGAAGCAGTCGCCATTTCATCTTCACCTCGAAGTTAAAGAGAGGAAGCAAACTATCATTTTCCCAAAAACATTCAAACAGTTATTAGTAGGTAGTACTTTCCAAATTTGCGAATGAGGATGGGGAGAATGCGGGTTGTCTGGCAGGATCATTTTCCTACTCTAAAAATCTAGTTCCCTTTATCCTCTTTCGCTGTACCAGTGTGTTCGTATTTTCTAATCGGATCCCAGGGCGTATTAACGATGCCCTGAATCTGAGGAGAACTGGTAGAAATGAACCCCAAGAAGGAACATCTGCAAAATTTAATTTGCAGGAGTCTTTCTATGACCCCGACAGGATGTATGGCAAAAGAAAAAGGATTATTTGTTAAGAAAACGATCAAGTCTTTGCTTGATGAGGCGCAGGAATCCCGACATGGGATGAAACGCTCTCTCGGCGCAGTCACTCTCACTGCGATGGGGATCGGCGCTATCATTGGCGCAGGTATCTTCGTCCTCACCGGACCCGCCGCGGCAGAGTATGCCGGCCCCGGTATCCTCCTCTCATTTGTCTTTGCTGCGATCATCTGCGTTTTCGCCGCCCTCTGTTATGCCGAGTTCGCCTCGTTGATCCCGATTTCGGGCAGCGCGTATACCTACGCGTATGCGACGATGGGTGAGTTTACCGCCTGGATCATCGGGTGGGGTCTTACGATGGAATACTTATTTTCGGCGTCGACCGTCGCGGTCGGTTGGTCCGCTTATTTTGTCAGCCTCCTTCGCGACATGGGAATTGTGATCCCGGCGAAATTTGCCGCGGCTCCGATGAGTTATGAACTCTCGACCGGCTGGGCCATGACGGGTTCGATGGTCAATATCCCTGCGATGCTGATCGTCGCTCTGATCGGAACGCTCGTCGCTGTGGGCATCCGCGCAGCGGCCAGCTTCAACAACCTGATGGTGATCATCAAGCTGGGCGCTATCGCTCTTTTCGTTGCGTGCGGCGTTGCCTATGTCAACATGGACAACCTGACTCCTTTCATCCCAGCAAACACAGGGACCTTCGGAGAGTTCGGATTTAGCGGCGTCCTTCGCGGAGCCGGTGTAATCTTCTTTGCCTTCATCGGTTTCGATGCTCTTTCGACAATGGCCCAGGAGTGCCGCAACCCCCAGAAACATCTCCCGATCGGGATGATCGGCTCTTTGGGGATTTCGACTCTGGTCTATATCGTGATCGGTTTCGTCCTCCTCGGCGTTGTCAGCTATACAGCGCTGAACGTCCCCGACCCGATCACCGTTGCCGTCAATGCGCTCGGGCCTAGTTTCGTCTGGTTGCGATTTGTGATCAAACTGGCGATTCTGGCAGGTCTTACTTCCGTCGTTTTGGTGATGATCCTGGGTCAGTCCCGCATTTTCTACACGATGTCAAAAGATGGACTGCTGCCAAAGCCGATTGCCAAGATCAACGACAAATTCCAAACCCCGTTTCTTTCCACGATCATGGTCACTGTGGTCTGCATGCTTCTGGCTGGGATTTTCCCGGTCGGGATCCTCGGACAGCTGACATGTATGGGAGCATTGCTCGCATTCGCCATCGTCTGCTTCGGGATCCTCGTGCTGCGTTACAAGCAGCCAACTTTGCACAGACCGTTCAAAACACCGTTTGTGCCATGGATTCCGCTGGCAGGAACCCTGGTCTGTGTTATCCAGATGATCATGCTTCCAGGCGTGACCTGGTTCCAGTTCCTGATTTGGATGTTTATCGGATGTGTGATTTATTTCGGATACAGCGTCAAGCACAGCAAAGCGCGACTGGCGCTTGTTAAGAAGAAATAACAGATCATTCGCCCACAGGGCTCGTCTGGATTTCCTTTCCGGACGAGCCTTTTTTCTCTCTGCCGATCGGCAGGACCAGCAACAGCACTACAAATATCCACCCCATTAAAAATGAGCAGTCGTTGATCGAAAGAACATCGGCTTGTTGACTTAAAGCGACATTGAGCTGCGCCAGTCCGCTCTCTCCCTGAAGCCCCAATTCTCCCAACTTATCCAGATAAGCTGTCGTCTGATTGGAATAAGGGGTCAGGTTTTCCCCCACCGTCGCATGGTGATAGGCGCTGCGCCGGATCCACATCGTTGTAAAGATCGAAGTCCCTATTCCTCCCGACATGGCGCGCACGAAGTGAAAGATGCCTGTTGCACTGGCCAGTCTCTCAGAGGGGACGTCCCTCATGCTCAATGAGAAGAGGGGAGTGATGAAAAAGACAAGGGCGCAGCCGATTAAGAAACGGGAGAACCCGACATGCCAGATGTCGACGTCCGTGTCGAAAAAAGCGGTATAAAAGCAGGCAAACGAGAACAGGATGAAACAAATGCCCAGCAGCCTGGTAGTGCCAAAGCGTGTTACAGCTTTCCCCATCAGGGGGCCTAAAAGGAAGGGAGCTATCCCGATCGGCGCGACGGCAAGTCCCGCCCAGATCGAGGTGTAGTTCATACTGGTCTGGAGCCAAAGGGGGACCAGGACCACGGAACCGAAATATATCGCGTACATGATCCCGATGTAGAAAACGGAGATAGCGTATGTGCGGACCTTAAATAGCTTCAGTTCGATCAAGGGGTTGTTTGTCGTCAAGCTCCACACCAGCAAAAAAGTGAACGAGACAAATGAAATAATGGCGCACCAGAGGATCAAGTTAGAATTCAACCAGTCATACTGCTCTCCTTTATCGAGGAGGAACTGGAGGCAGGTCACCCCGATGGCAAGAAGTCCCAGTCCGACCCAATCGACGGGCGCTTTTTCACGGGGCGTTTCCCGTTTCTTTAAAATCAGCCATATGGCCAGCACACTCAGGATCCCGACAGGGATATTGATATAGAAAATCCAGGGCCATTCGTAATCATAGGAAATCCATCCGCCGAGGATAGGACCCACGATCGGGGCTGTGATCACAATCGTGCTCCAAAAGGCCAGCGCCGCATTTTTCCTTTCCGGGGGAGTGCTCATGATCAGAAGAGTTTGGCTTAATGGGATCATTGGGCCTGATGCGAGTCCCTGTAAGAAACGGGAGACGATCAGCATTTCAAAATTGAACGCGGCGCCGCAGGTCCAGGAAAAAATTGTGAAGAAGATCAGTGAAAGGCAGATCAGTTTGACAGCGCCCACTTTTTTAGTCAGCCAGCCTGTAATGGGAAGCGCAATCGCATTGCCGACTGCGAACGAGGTAATGACATAAGTTCCTTGATCTGTGGCCACTGCCATGTCCCCTGAAATATAGGGGATCGAGACGTTTGCGATCGAATAGTCGAGGACGAACATGAACGTTGCAGTCGAGAGTGCCAAAGTAATGATGAAGAGAAGGATTCCCGATAGGGGTTTCAAAATCACTCCTCATTTTGGTCATTGTTTGGCATCGCATTGTCTTCGAGGAAAGTCGGAGAGAGGTTCTCCGCGATCACCTGGGCGATCAAAGGCTCGGCGCCTTCTTCCTGTGTGGCAAAGACGTCAGTCGCGAATAGGGGGCCGTCCGGTCTGATTTCTGGCAGCATCGGCAACTGTACATCGTGGATGTCGACGTTTACTTCGAGTGAAAGCCCTAGTCTCAAGGGGTGCTGCTCGACCTGCTGCTGGTCGAGGATGATCCTGACGGGGATCCTCTGGACGATTTTGATCCAGTTTCCGGTCGCATTCTGCGGGGGAAGGACGGAAAAGACGCTCCCTGTCCCGCCGCCGATGCCGGCAACCTTGCCTTTATAGACGACATCGCCGCCATACATATCGGAGGTGATGCTCACTGGCTGGCCTACCCTCATTTTACTCAGCTGCACTTCTTTGAAATTGGCGTTGACCCACATTTGATCCAAAGGGACGATCGCCATGAGCGATTGACCGGGCTGGACCCTCTCTCCCACCTGCACTGTGCGCATGGCGACAATCCCGGAGACGGGGGCCTTGATCGTGCAGCGCTGATAGAAGACAAAGGCGTCGCGGACGCGATTTTTAGCCTCGTCGACCTTTGGATGGTTATCGATTGTCGTATTCTCCACCAGAGAAAGGGCAGCGATATATTGGCGTTCTGTCGCGATCAGGTCGGCAAAACTGGCTTTGAGAGCCGCTTCGGCGTGCTCGTAGTTTTCAAGCGAGACGCCTCCTTCGTCGATCAGGTTTTTTCGGTGCTCATAGTCTTGGGCGGATTTGACGAACTCCGCTTTTTTCACTTCGATCATCGCCTCATACTGTTTGACCTGTTCGAAAAGCTTCATGACATCCCGGACTGCATTTCCCAATTCCGCCACCGCTTTGTCCAAAGCGATTCTTGCATCGGTCTTGTCGAGCTCCACAAGTACGCGCCCTTCGGGGACGAAATCGGCATTCATGACGGAAAACGACTCCACGATCCCGCTCACTTGAGGGGTCAGGACGACATTGTTCCCGTCGACATAGGCGTCATCGGTGTACTGATGGAACCTTCCCCAGGTCCACCAGTAGGTGAGCCAGGCGGCTCCAAGAACGAGAAAGACCATCCCGGTGATAAGGATCGATTTGTTCCTTCTATGGTTGTTCGCAGGAGGCGTTGTCGCTGGAGCCGTCATCTCATCCTCCTTGGTAGGGTAGTCGTTGATCGGCGCGGTACCCGCCGCCGATCGCTTTGATCATCTTGAGGACGGCCAGCAGGTAGTCCCTCTCATAGCCGTAGAGCTGGTAGCGCTGGGTGAACAGGTTGTCTTCTCGCTCCAGAACGGAGAGAAAATCGTTGATCCCCTGTTTGTAGCGGGAAAATTGCAGTTCCAGCTGGTCTTCCGCAGTTTCTAAAGAGTTGATCTGGCAGTTCAAGGTGTCGAACGTCGCACTTAAAATTGCGATCTGATCGGCGACCTCGCGCGCAGCTGTAAGGAGAAGGTCGTTGTATCTGTAGGTCTCTTCGTTGAAGAGGGCGACTTTGTTCTTCAAATTGGCCGTGAGCCTGCCTCCGGTAAAAATCGGAAGATGGACGGCGGGGACGAGTCCTCCTTCTTTACTTCCAAAGTTGAGCAGCTTGTTGAAGGAGAGGCTTTCAAGCCCGCCGAACGCCATTAGGTTCACGCGGGGATAGAAGTCTGCCTTCGCAGCTCCGATCTCTTTCGCAGCGGCCTCTACGCGCCAGATCTGCGCGGTCAGATCGGGCCTGCGCGCAAGAAGATCGCTCGAAAGGTCGGTTGGTATACTGACAGGCCTTTCGAAGATCACAGACAGGGGTTTAGGGACGATGTCTGAATCAGGTCCGATTCCGACAAGGACGCACAGCATATGCCTGTCGAGGGTAATCTCTTTTTCGAGCTGGATAAGCGACTGTTCGACCTCATAAATGCTTTGCTCGCGTTCCAGCAAAGGAAGGGCCGGATCCAGTCCATTGGCCCCTCGCGAGGTCGTCAGCTCAAAGAGCATGTTGCGCTGGTCCAGTCTGTCCCTGAGCACTTCCTTTTGCGCGAGCTTGGTCTGCAATTCAATATATGTCTGCGCGATCAGCGTTGTGACGATTAGCGTTGCCTGCTTGGCCTCTGCGCGCTCAGCCCGGGCTTTGCCAAGAGCTGCCTTGAAGAGGTTGCGATTCCTCCCGAAAAAGTCGATCTCATAGTTGAAGTTCAAGGTGAGATCGAGCTGGTTGGCAGTGGCTGGAACGACAACGGGGGGTGCGGTTGGATAAAAGGAGCGGACAAATCCGTTTTTGCTGAAGTACTGCCACTGCTCTTCATAGTCAGCGGATAAAGTGGGGAATAGCGCCGACCTTTCTTTTCTGGCCTCAGCCTCCGCAGCAGCGACCTTCGCGAGCGCCTGCTGGATCGTCGGACTCTCTTTCAGCGCCTGTTCGATCAGAGCGTCAAGCTGGGGATCTTCGAACATCTCCCACCATCGCTCCGACGGCCAGCCCCCTTCCTCAAAGAACTCTCTAGCCAACGCTGTTTCCCGGGAAGAATCTAACGAGATAGGATCAGAAAGATGGGCCAGGTCGCCGTCGGGAACGCGCGCACAGGATCCTAAAAGCAAGAGAAATACAAAGATGCTTTTAAGATGGTTTGATCGCATAAGTATACAATTCGATTTTGTCGCTTGTTTTTACAAATAAATTAAATTTAGATTATTATCATCAAAAATAACGATCGAGAGAGAATTTATTATAAAGCGACGATCTGCCTAAACAGCTTCAAAACTTGGATTTTGGCAGCCAAAAGTTTTAAAGCAGTTGAGGGGGCTTGAGACGAGGATGGAAGTAGATAAAGGGAAAGACGTGTTTAAAAAAAATCAGATACCCCGTGCAGGGGTATCTGAATTGGAGTCCAAAATAACTGGGAATACTAGAAAATGAACCCAAAGTCTAATGTCAGACCCTGCATGCTGATGGCTTTATCAGTGCCAGGCCCATTAGCAGCTTCCGAAATGAAGTTCGCTTCCCACATTGCGTTGACTCGGAACTGATTTTTATCTTTTCCGAAGCAGCATCCATAGGAAAGGCCCATTTGGAGTTGCATTGTAGGCATCAGTTGCCAGTACTCTTCGCCTCTGATGTTGACATCGACTTCTGTCTCATCGACTTCGACATCGAAAGATCCTTTGCCAAGGTGTTTTCCATAGACAAGAGATCCGGAAACGTTCCCGATCAGGCTAAATCCTCTGAAATCCCCCCAGTTGGTATTGACGCCGATTCTTGGTCCAACGCCCCAGGCGCTCTGTCTGATTGAACCTTCGACATCGACATCGCCAACGAGATCATCGGCATCTGAATCGAGCTCGAGGAAATTTCTGACCGTTGTCCAGATGGCATGAACGCCAGTGAACGGACGGATGAAAAAGTGGCGGCTGACATAGAACGATTTTCCTAATTCAAAGTCAGCGGCATTGTATCTGAAGCTGAACTTTGTATGTCCGCCATCGAAGCCGACATCCTGGCCTAAATATTCGATTTTGATGGGAGTCTCATGGCCAGTTGTTGAGTTGTAGAAATAGGTCCACATCCCCTGGATATCCCAATTGTCGTAGCCGGTATTCCAGCCCAGCGCCAATCTGACGCCTGGATCCCACTCTGCGTCTGGGCGTTCGAGTTCGATTGTCGCATTGTACTCGTCTGAGCTTGTGACTTCCGCTTCGAGGCCAGAAAGCGAGTTAAAGTTTGTCGACCAATAGAGAAAATCAGCATTGAAATTCCATGCCCTTTGATTGTCGCACTTTGGAGCCATTCCCATTTGGTCTTTGGGTGCAGCTGGTGCGCCAGTTGATGCTTGATCAGCTTGGGCCTGTTGTAAACTTGTTAACATGAGAGAAGAAAAAAGAAATCCTGCAATCAGTTGTTTCCGCATTTGAATCCTCCAAAAGGAACGGTTTGTTCTTTTTTCCTTGTATTATTTATTTTATTTTATGGCAAGAGCCATTCGACAAAAATTTACTGAAATAGTTTGCATTTCATAGGAGAATTTTTTTTAATCTTACTATTTTTATGAACTATTCAGAAGAGGAAAGCGGAATTATTCAATGCATTCGCAATCGGAGATCATCCCGCCGCCAAGGCAGATATCGCCTTGATAAAAGACAATCGATTGGCGAGGAGTGACAGCTCTCTGCGGCTCAAGGAAGCGAACAATGGCGCGCCCATTCTCGATTTTCTCAATGACGCAAGGCTGTTCGGGCTGGCGGTAGCGAACTTTCGCAGCGCAATGGTAGGGAAGAGGGGCCGGCGGGTGACCTGCGACCCAGCTCAAGTCGGTCGCCATCAGCGCGCTTCGATAAAGGGAAGGATGGTCCTCTCCCTGTTCAATGATCACCGCGTTGCGCGCAATGTCCTTGCCAACGACAAACCAGGCGTCCCCAGGCCCGCCGATCCCTAGCCCTTTGCGCTGTCCGATCGTATAAAAGGCGATCCCGTCGTGCCTGCCGACGACTTTTCCGGAAAGAGTCTCAAAGTTGCCTTTTTGATAGCCCAGGTAGCGCCCTGTGAATTCCTTGAAATCTCTTTTCCCGATGAAACAGATGCCGGTGCTGTCTTTTTTTTCAGAGGTGGCAAGGTTGTGCTCTTTAGCCAGTCGCCGGACTTCAGACTTTTGCAGATGTCCAATGGGGAAGAGGACTTTTTGCAAAGCCGTCGAGGGGATTGTGTAAAGGAAGTAGCTTTGGTCTTTGCCCTGGTCGGCGCCTTTTAAGAGCTGGGGAGAACCTCCCTCGCTTCTTTGGCAGTAGTGCCCTGTCGCCAGGAAGTCGGCGCCTATGGAGAGCGCTTTTTCCAGGAAGACTTTGAATTTGATCTCGCGGTTGCAGAGGATGTCGGGATTTGGGGTGAATCCTTGCTTGAGCTCGGAAAGGAAGTGGGAAAAGACCTGCTCCTGATACTCTTTGACGAAGTTGACGGAATAATAGGGGATCTCGAGCTGTTCGCAGACCTTGACTACGTCTTCGTAATCCCGAGTGGACCTGCACACGCCGCTTTCATCCTTTTCTTCCCAGTTTTTCATGAACATGCCGATCACGCGGCAGCCTTGCTGTTTAAGCAAAAGCGCCGTTACCGAGGAGTCTACTCCTCCCGACATGCCTACGACGACTGTTTTATTATTCATTTAAACGAGCCATTTTTCAAAAGAAGCATCATATTAAATTATGGAGATAAATTCAGCTATTAAATGAGTAAATAAATATTATTTTAAACTCGGAAGGGATATCCCTAGAGAGAATTTGGGAATCTATGGTAATCAATGGGTTGGAACATACTATCGAGGGGTTATGTCATCGGTAAAGGAAAATCTCATCCGCGTCCCTGTCAAAGGGAAGGGAGATCTCGAAGGAGATCTGCAAATCCCCATGGGAGCGAAGGGGATCGTCGTTTTTGCGCACGGCAGCGGCAGCAGCCGCCACAGCCCCCGCAACGGTTTTGTGGCAGGCTTGTTGCAGAAAGGAGGTCTTGGCACTCTTTTAATTGATCTTCTGACAAAAGAAGAGGGGGCCATTGATGACGTCACGTCTGCACTCCGCTTTGATATCGATCTGCTCACAGACAGGCTTTGCCTGGTGACCAGATGGCTCGCCTCGTCCAAAGAGGGAAAAAATCTACTGCTCGGCTATTTTGGAGCTAGCACAGGGGCTGCGGCCGCCCTTTGCGCCGCCGCCGAACTCAAGAACGGGATAGCGGCGGTGGTCTCAAGAGGAGGAAGGCCTGATCTTGCACGTGCTGTTTTAAAGGATGTCGAAGCGCCGACGCTGCTAATCGTCGGCGGCTATGACGGACCTGTGATCGGAATGAATGATGAGGCCTACACACAGTTAAAGTGCGAGAAAAAAATGGTGCTCATTCCCGGCGCCACCCACCTCTTTGAAGAGCCGGGAAAGCTGGAAGAGGTCGCTCGCCTGGCCCTCGACTGGTTCAGCGCGCATTTTGAGGGGAAATGATCGCCTGGTACGAACTCCTATTATTCGTTGTGATCTTTATCGTCAGTTTCTTCAGCGTGGTCGCAGGTGGAGTTGGGCTGCTTACCCGCCCCATACTGATCCTCTTTGGATACCCGCCGGAGATTGCGATCGGAACATTTCGGATTGCGAACCTCTTTTCAAGGATCGCCGGATTCGTTTCCCTTGTTCAGGGAAAAAAAGTCGAAATGGACTGGCATCTCGCTCTCTTTTTATTCACCCCGTCTCTGATCGGGGGCATGATCGGAGCCGAAATTGTCAGCACGGTCAATCCTCCCCTCATCCGAACCCTGCTGGGGATTTTTGTGATCATCATCGGGGCGGTCATGCTCATCGAACGCGATTTAGGGATTATCCCGCTGCATCACCGGATGACGTGGCTCAACAAATGGATCGGCGCGGTATCAACGGTGATCATCGGGATCTTCGCGGCTTTCGTCGGTGGCTCCGGAATCCTTTTTGCTTATCTTCTCATTTTCAATTACGATAAAAGCTATCTCGCTTCTGCGCCCATTCGTAAGATCGCCAACTTTGGAAGCGCTCTGAGCGCGTCGGTGATTTTTTTCATCCATGGCACCATCGATTGGCGTTTGATGGTTTTAGTGCTGATCGCCGATGGCCTCGGCGAATATTTTGGCGGACTTTATCAGATGCGCAAGGGGGCGGATTGGATCCGGAGGGTGACCCTGATCGTCGTTTTCGCCTCCGGTCTGGCCATGATTTTCTACTAGGTGATACTCATGAATCATTCCGGCTTTGCATTCTGGCATTTAGGCGAGAAAGAACTCTTGGAAAAGCTCCGTTCAACTTCTGGCGGACTCAGCCATGCGGAAGCCGCGCACAGACTAAAAAAAGTCGGTAGAAACCTCCTTGCGTCAAAAGCAAAGCACACTCTGTTCTCTCTGTTCATCTCGCAATTCAAAAGCCCGCTCATTCTTCTTCTGATTGCCGCGGCGATTCTGTCGCTGTCTTTGAGGGACAAGACCGACGCTCTCATCATTTTACTCATCGTATTTGCCAGCGGCATCCTGAGTTTCTTTCAGGAAAAAGGAGCGGTCAGGGCGGTCGAGAAACTGGTCGCGCTCGTAAAGGTGCGGGCCATGGTGCTGCGCGAAGGGAAAAATTGCGAGATTGACCTGGAAGAGGTCGTCCCAGGAGACATTGTACTATTATCCGCAGGCGATATCGTGCCAGGGGACTGCAGGATCCTTGAGTCCAGGGATTGCTATGCCAATGAGGCTACTCTCACGGGAGAGACATTCCATATCGAAAAAAAAGAGGGGATAGTGGCAGCGGCAACTCCGCTCAGAGACCGCTCCAATGCGCTTTTCATGGGGAGCAACATCGTTAGCGGCACAGCAAAGGCGCTCGTCATCTACACAGGCAAATCGACAGAGTTCGGCAAGGTGTCGGAGCATCTCAAATTCCGCCCTCCTGAGACCTCATTTGAGAAGGGGATCCGGCATTTCGGATACCTGCTTCTGGAAGTCACACTGATGATGGTCATTGCGATTTTTGCGTTCAACGTCTACTTGCAGCGCCCAGTGCTCGAATCTTTCATGTTCGCGCTCGCCCTTGCCGTCGGACTCACTCCCCAGCTCCTGCCGGCGATCATCAGCATCAATCTTTCTCACGGGGCCAAAAGAATGGCCAAACAAAAGGTGATCGTCAAACGGCTCTCTTCGATTGAAAACATCGGAAGCATGAACGTCTTCTGTGCTGACAAGACGGGGACTCTCACGCATGGGGTGATTGAACTGTCCGGCGTGATGGATGCCCAGGGGCGCCCCTCTAAAGAAGTGCTCCTTTACGCCTATCTCAATTCCACTTTTCAATCAGGCTACGACAATCCTATCGACAAAGCGATTGTGGCCAAAGAAAAGATTGACGTGTCCGCTTACAGGAAACTCGATGAGATTCCTTATGATTTTAATCGCAAGCGCTTAACTGTTCTCGCTAGCGGGCCCAAGGAAAAGCTGTTGATTTCCAAAGGGGCATTCACTTCCCTCCTGGACATTTGCAATGAGGTGGAGATCGATGGGATGAAACGTCCAATAGCTGCACTTAGGACTACCCTGCAGGAGCAGTTTGAGCGTTTTTGCGCACAAGGGTTTCGCGTTATTGCAGTCGCCTATAAGCTCACCGATAAAGAGATTGTGGGCATGGAAGATGAAAATGGTTTTATCTTCGTAGGATTCCTCCTCTTTTTCGACCCTCCCAAAGAGGGGATGAAAGAAACGCTGGCTAAAATGAAAGGCGCGATGGTCGATGTCAAAATCATTACCGGCGACCACCATCTCGTGGCAGCGCATATCGCCGAGGAACTCGCTCTTCTCCCCAAGAGGGATGCCTCCCAGCTTCTTCAGGAATGGATCAGGCATCACGTCCTCACAGGCGCGCAAATCCGCAAGATGAGCGATATCTCACTCATCCGCCAGGTCCAGTCCAGGACGATTTTTGCTGAAGTCGAGCCGAATCAGAAAGAGAGGATCATCCTGGCTCTTCGGAAGTCAGGCCAGGTCGTGGGCTTTTTAGGCGACGGGATCAACGACGCCACTGCACTTCATACTGCAGATGTGGGGATTTCTGTGGATTCGGCTGCCGATGTGGCCAAAGAGGTCGCGGACATCGTCCTTTTGAAGAAAGATCTTTCGGTCCTTCTGCGCGGCATTCAGGAGGGAAGGCGCACGTTTGCCAATACGATGAAGTATATTTTCATGGCGACAAGCGCCAACTTCGGCAATATGTTCAGCATGGCGGGAGCTTCCCTTTTTCTTCCCTTCCTGCCGCTGCTGCCTAAGCAGATCCTGCTGACAAACCTGCTTACCGACTGTCCGGAAATGACAATTGCCACCGACCGCGTTGACGCCGATACAGTCGACCGCCCGGTCAAGTGGGATATGCAATTCATTCGCAAATTTATGATGGTTTTCGGACTCATCAGTTCCATTTTCGACTACATGACATTCGGAGTTCTTCTTTATGTGATGAAGGCGTCCCCCGATGTTTTCAGAACGGGCTGGTTCATCGAATCGGTGCTCTCCGCTTCCATGATCGTCCTTGTCGTGCGTACAAGAAAACCCTTTCTTTCATCCAGGCCCGGCCCCTTGCTGACGGCGGCTGTCGCATTCATTGTGATCGTCACTCTGCTTCTACCGTTTAGTCCTTTGGCTTCTGCCTTCGGCTTTGTCCCGTTGCCGATGCGCTTCTACTCGTGCATTGCGGCTATCGTCATGCTTTATATCTTCTCGGCTGAGGTTGCCAAAAAGATGTTCTATGCATATCCAAAGTGGAAAGAACTGAGGAATCAAAAGAGGCTGACCTGGAAGATTCCTTGAGAAACGGGCTTTCCATTTGGAAGGCTTTTTTTAGGAGGAGTTCTTCACAGAATCATCTTCTCAAGCGATGTGAAAGCAATCATTCAGGGCCGGCTGGTTAGAAATCCAGTCTGAACTCGACGGTTAGGCCCTGAAGGCTCAAATCTTCCGACCATCGCTCAAAAGCAGTGGACAGGGAATCGAAAATCGGCAGCTGGTTCTGTCTCCACCAATACTGGTTCTCGTAGCCGGCCTTGATCATGAAATGATACCGGTCGCCATTTAAATTGGTCTCATAAGCTGCCCCTAAGCCAAAGCCGATCGCAGGAACCATTCGGTGCAAGTTATAGCGGAGATTGTAAAACTCGAAATCGCTGGTTTTATTATCCTCAAATTCCTTGACGTGGAAGTCGCCCCATAACAAGTCTCCAAAGAAATTCCCGAATAGGCTGAAGTTCTCGCAAAAGAAAAATTGCGCGTCAAGTCCAAGGCGGGGGCCGATGCCCCAGAAGTCGTTTTTCCCTTTCAAAACGATGAGATTGTCGAATATCCTGTGGCCGCTAAATCTTCGATGTTGGTCGATCCACGCTGTGGCAAGTCCAAAGAAGGGGCGCAAAGAGAGGTATTTGCTGACAAAGAAATTTCGTCCGAGGACAAGGTTGATATCGTAGAAATCGACATGCCAATGCGCGTGCAGATCAAACAAGGGAAACGACTCCTGCCCGAAAAGGGGATAAAAGCGGAGAACGTCGGAGTCGAAGGAATGGCTAGCTTCAGTTTTGAAATAGGTAAAATCTGCGTACGCATCCCATCCGTCATGTTCGAAAAGATACCCCACTCCGACTTTAAAACCCGGCTGCCATTCGAAGTTGAAATGTTTCATGGGTCCGATGTTGGGAGTGACAGCGGGAGCTTTTTTGTCTACGAAGACGTAGTCTGTCCCGCCCTCATACAGCTTCCACCACAGAAAATCTGCGGTGATGAACAGGCCGTAGCCGTCGATTTGGGAAGCGGCAGAGGGAGTTTTCGCGCCGTAGTTGCCGTAAGCGGTCTCTCCTCTGACTTTTTTCATGTCGGTTTCCAAACGCCCGATCCGTGCTTCGACGTCCGCATCACAATGACCTTGGACAGAGGCGAATAGGATGCCGCTTGCGACAGGTATAAACGGATAGAAATTCAAGTTCATCTTTTTCTCTCAATTAAAAGTCGAATCTCACATCGACGGTGATTCCTTGCAAACTTAAATCTTCGTTGAATCGGCGGAATCGCTCGAAAAGGAAGCTCGAGAAGTTCGGCATCTGGTTCTGCCCCCACCAATACTGATTTTCATAAAGGACGTTCACGCAGAGATGATAGCTGTTGTGGTAGAGGTTAGTCTCATACCCGATTCCAATTTGAGTTTGAACCATGGGTGAAACTTGATGAAGATCGAGGTCAAAGTCATTGATCACACCACCGGTCGATACGTTTTTCTCTTTATGGCGGACATCGAAGTCTCCCCATAGGATCGCGCCTCCGGCAGAACCTATCAGGTGCAAGCCGTAGTCGAGAAACCACCTGCCTTCAAATCCCGCAGAGGGTCCGATTCCCCAGAAATCGTTGCGGTCTTTGGATTTTAGCCTCGACGCAGCGGGCGAGAAAATTTTTGCGCTCGAACGCGCGCTCTGATCGATCCACGCTGTCTTCACTCCGGCGTAAGGATGGAAAGAGAGCTTGGGGCTCACGAAAAAATTCCTGCCAAGAGTCAGGTCAAGGGTGTAAAAATGCAGGTTCCAATGAGCTTTGACTTGCGAGGCATTAAAGAAATTCGGGGCAATGAACAGGGGAACAAGGAATGACTGCCCATGAAGAGAAGAAGCAGAGGAATTTTCTGCTCTAAACCACGTGAAGTTGAGTTGGAGGTCCCATTTATCGTGCGCAAAGATCTTGCCGATTCCAGCCCGAAAACCATAATCCCATTTAAAATTCAGCCTGCGGTTATCGACCGCAACAGCAGGGGCTCTGGTTGGGGTATTCTCCCAAAGTTCGGCGTAATCCATTCCCCCCTCGTCGGCATGCCACCAGAGCATGTCGCCTGTAAAATACCAGTATTCGCCCTGGATCTGCGGCGATGCAGAGGCTGTTTTTGCTCCGATGTTGCCATGGGCCGTGCGCATGCTGATCTCGTTCATCTGTGATTCCAAAACAGTGACGCGGGAATCAGGTTCGACAGCCCATGCAGCCATCGCTGGAAGGGTCATGAGAACTACAGTGGAGAGTGCGAATTCTTTTTTCATCTTTTGACCTTCTCCTAAACTCTAAAAATCAAATCGGGCGGCAAGGGTCAGGCCGTTGATGGACAGATCCATCGATTCGTGCTGAAAAGTAAACCCCTGGAATGGTTCATTGATAAACTGGTTCTGCCGCCACCAGTATTGGAATTCATATCCCAGCATGACTCCAAGATGGTTTTCGTCATTGTTGATGTTCGCGTCCCAACCGATCTCGAGCTTCATCTGGACATTGGGCACCAGCCTGTGGAAATCGCCGTCGATGTGAAAGATGGGTAATTTGCCTGTCGAGAGATAGTCAGTTTCTTTCGTGTGCGCATCGAAGTGGCCCCATTGCAGGGAGCCGTTGACGGAACCTAAAAGGCTGAAATGTTTCCCCAGGTACCAGCTCCCTTCCAGGCCGGCCCTTGGCCCTATCCCCCAAAAGTTGTTCTTGCCATAGATGTTCTGCCCTGAGAGCGACGTGGCAGGATCGGGAGGTTGCCGCGTTTCATAGCGGCGGCGCTGGCAGATCCATGCGCTTTCGATGCCAAACTGGGGTCTGAAGGAGAGGAATTTGCTGACAAAGAAGCTCCTTCCGAGTTCAAGGTCCAGCACATAATAGTGGACATCCCAGTGGCTGTTGATTTTTTTTGCGGACAGAGTAAATGGGTCTCCTTTGAGGGGCACAAGACCGCCGTTTTTCGGCGCATGCGCTGAATTAGAGGCGTCGGTCTGGAACCAGGTGAAGTTGATATAGGCGTCCCATCCGTCATGTTCGAAGTTGTAGCCTGCGCCTGCTCGAAAACCGAAGTCCCAGTCGAAATGGGAGTGTTTGGATTCTCCTTTTACCGGTTGACCCTGGTTGATCGGCCCATTGTGCGAAAGTGAATAATCTGATCCTCCTTGATAGAGGTGCCAGAAGAGAAGCTCAGCTGTGGTGAAAAGCCCATAGCCGTCGTACTGGGGATTGGCAGACGCCAGTTGGACGCCGGTCGTTTTCTTGACAGTCTCCGTTTTGATCGCCGCCATCCGCGTTTCAAGGGCGCTTAAGCGCGAGCTTAGTTCATCCGCATTTGTAAATGAAGAAGCCAGACAGAGGGCGAGGGTACAGGGGGTCTTCCAGAAGGGTGCCGCGTGCATAGTGTCCACCTTAAAACAAATCTTTAATGCGAATCACTTTTCTAGCAGTTGTAAGGAATAATTTATATAGAAATTTTTCACAATTTGTGCTAAAATAATTGGCCTATCAGACAGGAAAATTCATGATTAGAACAGAATATGCCGACCTAGCCCGCGATGTGCGAAAATGGGGACTCCTTGGCAATGAGGATATGCGGGTTGTCCGTCTTGCGGAACTCGAAAGAAGAATTCCTTTTTTGAGCGACTCCTATGACTTGAAAGCGGAACGGGTAAGCCTTATCCAAGACCTCGCGCTTGAAAGACATAAAAACATTTTTAAAAGTATACATTCGCCTTCGCTTCCGAGTGACTCAGTCAGAGCGTTTGAAGACAAAGTAGCGATGCTCAAGCTGCTGGGCGATCTACTAAAAAAAGAACCCGGCAGCGTAAATTGTAAAAAAATATTTAATGAATTGCCTGAAGATGTGAAGTCTTTATTTTACTGGGCCGTTTGGGTGGACGCGGGCGTTCCAAGGGAATCTCAATGCGGGGAAAAGAGGCTGTCAAAAGGTTTTGCTCCCTTGCTTGTAAAAACGGTTCCCATCCTCAATGTCAATGGAGGATCCCTCTGCGAACAGGCTCTCGCACACTTCGAAAGTCTTCTGGTTCTCGAAAGGCAGAAGCAAACGCTATCTCTTCTGCTGAGTTTAGGCGAGCAATTGCCAAATGTATTCGTCGATCTCCAGAAAATGAAAACGATCATTCTGCAGCTTCCGGCAGCGATCCAGTATTCGATGTACATGTCCGTTACCTCTTTTTTCCCACTTTGGGGCACCTATGCGTCAAATGGGAAATCAAACCTAATGGCCAATCCTAAACTTCTGCTTACTGCGCGAAGAGGAGGTCCAAAGGGCCCCCTTGAGCTAGATAGCCATTTGGACGCGCAGCATGCTATTCTGCAAAATCTGATCAAAGCATCCGAGATTGAAGAGGTCGAGAGATTGACGCTCTTAAGTAAATCGGCCAGCCGTGCTCAGTTGGATGCCGTTTTGGGCAAAGTCTCTAAAAAAGCACAAAGCATTTACTGCGCCATTGAAAAGGATTCTCTCCGCCAGGTCGAACTAAGATCGGATACACGCCATCTCTACCAGTGGAGGGGAGCTCACCCAAAATGCAATGGAACCCATTTCGAGGTGTTTGCTCCTGCCGCAAAGAATGTCATTTTGAGGTTAACGGCATTTGGAACGGTCGAACATAACATTCCAATGACCCGCAACCAGTATGGCGTCTGGGAAGTTTTTACCGAACATGCCCGCCTGGGAAGGACGTACCGTTATCTCATTGAAGATTGCCACGGAAAATGGAGCGAGCGGACAGATCCTTTTGGATTTGCCGTGCATGAGGACAAAGGGATCGCGGAGTCTGTCGTTTGCCAAATGGACGGCTTCCAATGGAATGACGGGGAGTGGTTGAAGAATCGCGGAGAAGGAAATCCTATCCTGAAGCCTCTTTCGATATACGAAATGAACGTCGATTTCTGGAAAAAGAAAGATGGAGCGACGCTCACGTTCCAAGAGCTTGCGCATTTCATCGTTCAACACCACAAAAATGTCCCTTTTACCCATGTAGAACTCTATGGAGTCCTCGACAATAAACACGATTGGTCCTGGGGCTATCAACCCGATCATTTTTTCGTTCCTAATCGCAGGATGGGCGGTCCCGAAGGATTTAAAACCCTTGTCGATATCCTTCATCAAAATAAGATCGGCGTCATTCTCGATTGGATTCCCACGCATTACAAAAATGATCATGCCGGCGATCTCTCCCAATCTCTCCACAATTATGACGGAACAAACCTGTTTGCAGCTGAAGAATCCCCCTGGCAGACCGTCTATTTTGACTATGGCAAAGAAGAAACGCGCCGGCTCATGATGGCCAGCGCTCACTATTGGCTTGAGAAGATGCATGTCGACGGACTGCGCGTCGATGCGGTAGGCCCGATGGTGCGGCGCAACGGTCACACACAAAAGCACGCCGTTGATTTTTTAAAAGAGCTCAATCGATCAGCTCATCAACAGTATCCAGGCGTCCTGATGATCGCCGAGGAGACGGATGGATTTCCTAATGTTACACGTCCTGTCGACGAAGGCGGCCTAGGGTTCGACGTTAAAGTCGGCGTCCATATGCAATATCGGACGCGGAGCTATTTCCGCACTCCTTACCAACATCGCAGCTCCTCAGAGCACCACCACGGAAAATTGCTCTCCAACTTAGGAGAAGTCGGCGGTCATGAGAGGTGGATGCTCGCCCACTCCCACGACGATGCCGCGGTCGGCTCTCCCCATCGCCATTCCACGCTATACCGAGGGATGCCGACTGAGGACACATGGAGAAAGTTTGCTGACATACGTCTTTTCCATGCCTGGAATCTGTTTTCTCCTGGAGTCGGCCATATGATCCATATGGGGGATGAGATCGGCCAGGACTGGCCATGGAATGAGCGGCTTACTGCTCAGGAAGGAGCGGTCGAATGGCATCTTCTCGATAAAGAATGCCCGGAGACCTCTTTTCGCCGCGGGCTTCTTAAGTATGTCGGAGATATGAACCGCCTTTACCGATCCAAACCTGCATTCTGGAAACACGCCGACTGGGGGTACCGGCCGATCTCCGATCATGCCCAGAACTGCGTCGTCGGTTATCACCGCCTGGATTTTCAAGGGGGAAGGCTGGCTCTCTTTTATAATTTCTCGACAAAAGGATATGATAAGTATGATTTCCCGATGCCCTCGATTCAATCCGATCCGGAGCTGGGATATGTCCAAAGAGCAAGGGAGATCTTCAATTCCGACTCCGTCGAATATGGGGGAACGGGCAAATTCAAGACCCCTTGGGCAACGATCCTAAGAAATGAACGCGGCGCGCCAACGCATTTCCGCATCGCATTGCCCCCTCTGTCCGTTGTGGTCTTCGAGGAGACCTGGGATTAAGAAACCGTCCACGAACTCAGCTATTTTTGCTTTTGGAATTCTTTTGAATCGAAAATCGACTAAAACAATCCGCAAAATCAACGAAGCTTGAGTTTGTGGGCAATCCCTAAGGCGGATTCCCAAAAATCTGTAAGTATGTCCAACCCCCTCGAAATCTTGGGTTTTGAAGGGGTTGGATCATTTCTCTAAAGAATCAACCGAGCAATTCCTGAAGGGAGAGAATCAATACGTTCAAATCGTCAGCCACATGGATTTCAGCCCAGGAAGGACCTCCTTTGTGGGGATCAATCGAGTTGTCATAAATTCTTCCATAGACGTTGTTCTTTAATGAAACAGGAAGATTTTCAAAGAGTCCTCTGATTCGCGCTTTCTGCTCTTCTTTGCTTAAAAGGGCGAAGTCTGAGTCGAATGCCATTTCGATCAAAGCGTCCAGAACCTGCGGTGGAGTGAGCGGCTCTTCATTATTTGCGATGAGATCCGATGTAGTAGTAGAAGAGTTAAAGGTTGAAACCTGAGTATCACTTACAACAACAGGAGTACTGGTTTCTGTAGTCTCGCCTGGAATGACGGGAGTAGAGGAATCGATGTTGGGCGTGATGACAGCTTGCGGAATTTCGATCTTTTCCAGTTCCTGAGGAAGCTCGGGCGCTTCGATCAACGGACGGTCGAATTGAGGCGTTTGACGGGAAGCCGCAAACAGCAGGGCGTCCTTTTTCATTTCCCAAAAGGTCGCCTGCGACAGGAATGCATCTCTGCCGAAATTGGGATTGCCGCGGGGGCAGTCGCTTAGCTCCCAGATTGCAAAGAACACCGCTTCCTGCTCATTCTGGCTGAATGTTTGGAACAGCTCCATCGCCTCTTTGTCCTGCTTGTTATCGATCAACTGGGCGCAGCGCATCATCTTCAGAACATTGTCGCCTTTGACAAGAGATTGGGAATTAAGCAATAGCTCGCGCTGAGAATCGCACAGCAAATGCCCAAGGCTCATCGCATAGCGTTTTACTGCCTCGGCCCTTGCTGCGGCGTCGCAATGGTGTTTCACATCGAGACTGCCTTCATTCATAAAGGAGGCCTTTCCAAAATCGCCATGGATTCCACGCGGAGAGTCTTTCATGATCCATGTTTCTTTGAAGATCCCATGTTGAAAAGCAAGGGGGAGCTTATTAAATTCTTCCATCGCGTGCGGATCGTTTTGCTCGAAGAGCTCGATCAAAGGGCCGAATGTTTCGTGAATCCCTTTTTTGATCCCCTCTAGGTGCGTGACGTGTGTGTCCAGGTCGTTGCAGCCTCGGATTGTTCTATCAATGGATCTGCAAACGGGATGGGCATAATCAAAAACGACGAGCATCTTTGTGAAGGCGATCCGGTTGTCTTTTTGGCTCACAGTCCAGAGGATTCCAAATGGAGAATCAGGGATGACTTCGAAATGGGCATTGTCCGGAGAGTAGAGCATATTTTTTGGGTGGCCGTGGGTATGGACCTGCATCGGGCTGATCGTCCCCATTTCTAATGAACCGCCCCAATTGCTTTTTTTAAAGCCGACCTCGGGAAAGATCCCCATATTGACATCATATTTCACATCATGGCCAGGGAGCGCGTGGGGATGCGACCAGGGATGGGTGTCTAAGTTGATAGGGCGTTGTAGATTAGCAAAAGGCCTCCCGTCGATCGCCGTCCAGAACAGGTCGACTTGTTTTCCAGAAAGGTCGCCGGCTTTTTCCAGGACTTCCTTGGGGACATGCGGCAATGCGCTCGGGTCTAATCGAATCGAGGCGATGTTGGAGCCAATGGTATGGTAGGAGGAGATCGTCGGAAGGCGCATTTTGTTGTAGGCGGGGCAAAGGGGAGTAGGGGGCAGCCCGATTTGCTGCACATTGAAAAAGACAACGGTGCCTTTGAGGCCCTGAACAGGGACGTGGGTCAGAAGCTCTGCCCTGCGTCGGAGCAGTTCAGAAAGAAGTAGTCGCCTTTCTGCACTTGGCATTGGTGCCGAGATGATTTGCCTTGCAGCTGCGTCGATCTGCAGTTCCTGTTCGATGTTCCGCGGACCTTGGTCAGGAAGGAACTTCATTTGAAGAAGCGGGCCAGAATTAACGGATTCTAATTTTGATGCCATTTTGTTACCTAGTTTAAATTAATTGTTATAATGGTATATTATATCTCATTGTTAAATAAAATTGGGATTTTATTTTTATTAGTATTAGAAATGAGTTATTGATTTACAATGGGAAAGGTAAGATGCTAAATCTTAGAAGGAAATGAAAGAAAGAGGCTTAAGTGATAAGCTCTTAAGCCTCTTTATCTTAGGAATTACTTTTTGGTCTTCTCTTTGGGCTCGGTCGGACCTGAAAGCGCCAGTTGCTTCTTGGCCTCATCCGTGGGATTTTCCTCTTCCATGAAGACGAGCTTGTCGTTCTCAGCGGAAATGTGCCAGCTTCCCCCCTTGCCGGGATTGATCAGGAGCTTTTCAGCGAGAGGATCTTCCAGATACTGTTCGATCACGCGGCGCAAAGGACGGGCGCCCATTTCAGGCTGGAATCCTTTGCTGACGAGGAATTCTTTTGCCTTCTCGTCAAGAGAAATGCCGATCTGTTTACGCGCCAGGCGCGCTTTGACCTTTTTGACTTCCAGGTCGATGACTTGGAAGAGGTGATTGCGGTCAAGCGGCTTGAAGATGATGATTCCGTCCAGACGGTTGATGAACTCCGGCTTGAATGCTTTTTTGACCGAAGAGTCGATCTTTTCCTGCATCCCTTTGTAGTCCATCATGCCTTCTGTGACGCCGAATCCGACCTCTGTCGAGCGGCGGATCAGGTCCGCGCCTAGGTTCGAGGTCATGATGATGATCGTGTTGCGGAAGTCGATCTTGCGCCCGAAAGAGTCGGTGAGCCTTCCCTCTTCCAATATTTGAAGAAGGAGGTTCATGACGTCAGGGTGGGCTTTTTCGATTTCATCGAACAGAACGACGCAATAGGGGCGCTGGCGGACTTGTTCGGTAAGCTGGCCGCCTTCTTCATGCCCTACGTATCCCGGAGGGGAGCCTGTCATGCGGCTGATCGCAAATTTCTCCATGTACTCGGACATGTCGACCTGGATGAGAGCATCCTCTCCGCCGAACATATTGACGGCAAGCTGTTTTGCAAGCAGCGTCTTGCCGACGCCCGTGGGTCCCAGGAAGAGGAATGCGCCGATGGGGCGGTTGGGGTCCTTGATGTCAGCGCGGCTCCGGCGGATCGCTCTGCAGACAGTGCTGACAGCGTCGTCCTGGCCGATGATGTTGCCCTTGAGGGCCTCTTCCATTTTGAGGACCTTGGTGGTCTCTCCTTCTGTCAGGCGGTTGAGCGGAACGCCGGTCTGCTTGGCGACGATGGCGGCGACTTCTTCCTCGTCGACGATCACCTGGTGCTCATCTTTATTGCTTTCCCATTCCGAGCGGATTTGCGCCAACCGCTCGCGCAGCGTCTTTTCTTTGTCTCGCAGCTTGGCGGCTTTTTCATATTCCTGTTTGCCGATCGCTTCTTCTTTACCCAGGCGCACCTCTTCGATCTCTGCTTCGAACTTGGTGATGTCCTGCGGCTGATGCATCATGGCGATGCGGGCTTTTGCGCCGGCTTCGTCGAGCAGATCGATCGCTTTATCAGGCAGGAAACGTCCTGTGATATAGCGGTCGGAAAGATAGACGGCCGCTTTCAGCGACGCATCCGTATAGATGCACTTGTGGTGCTCTTCGTATTTGGACTTCAGCCCCATCAGGATAGCGGTCGTTTCGTCGACAGAAGGGGGAGCCACGAGAATCTTTTGGAACCTGCGCTCCAGCGCGGCGTCCTTTTCAATGTGTTTGCGGTACTCGTCGATGGTCGTCGCGCCGATACACTGGATCTCGCCGCGGGAGAGAGCGGGTTTCAGGATATTGGAAGCGTCGATCGCGCCTTCTGCGGCGCCGGCTCCTACGATCGTATGCAGTTCATCAATGAATAGAAGCACGTTTCCGTTCTTCTTGATCTCGTCCATGACAGCTTTGATGCGCTCTTCGAACTGTCCCCGGTATTTCGTTCCAGCGATCATCAGCGTCAAATCAAGGGCGATCAGTCTTTTTTTAGCCAGATGGTCAGGGACGTCGCCTTTGACGATCGCCTGGGCAAGCCCTTCCACAATGGCGGTTTTGCCCACGCCTGCTTCACCGATCAACACAGGGTTGTTCTTTCTGCGGCGGCATAAGATCAGGATCAGCCTTTCGACTTCTTCTTTGCGGCCGATGACGGGGTCGAGTTTGCCTTCACGGCACAGCTCGGTCAAATCGTGTCCATAAGCCTTGAGGGCTGGCATCTTGTCGCCGGAAATCCCGCTCCTCTCGGAAGATTTGGAAGAGGATGAAGAGGGCGCAGGGCCGGCTCCTGCCGAACCCATCGGAGGGAGCTGGAGATTGAATGTCTCGAGTTCTTTAAGGACTTCCTTGCGGATATCTTTGAGGTTAATGTTGAGGTTTTCCAGGACTTGGGCGGCAACCCCGTCTGTCTGGCGGAGCAGCGCCAGCAGCAGGTGTTCCGTGCCGACGTAATTGTGGTTGAGGCTGGCGGCCTCCTCGTTGGCGAATTCGAAGACCTTCTTCACTTTGCCAGTGAGGGCAGGATCTCCATAGACCTGGATCTCCGGGCCAAACCCGACCAGTCGCTCTACCTCCGAGCGGACCGTGTCATAATCGAGATTGAAATTGCGCAGGACGTTGACAGCGATCCCCTGGCCCAGCTTGAGCAGGCCGAGCAGGACATGTTCAGTACCGAGATAATTGTGATTGAGCCGTTGAGCTTCTTTCTTGGCGAGCTTGATGACTTGCTTGGCGCGATTGGTAAATTTGTCAAACATACGGTTTCCTCTCGAGGGTTACCCTCTTTACGAATTGTAGGCGCTTTTTCCTTTTTTGGCAAATTTCCCAATTACTGGTAAATGTTTATTTTATTTTGATGTAAACTATTTAATGTAGGTGCTTTAAGATGAGTATGCAAAATTTCAGCCATCCAGCGGAAATGAAACGCTGCCTTCGTCAAGGAATGGATAGGTTTTTCTAACTCTAGATATACTAATGTCTTAGCTTGAATTGAAAAATTAATTATATTAATTCACTAAATAATTACACGTTTAGTTTTAAGTTTGTTATATGTATAATTAAATGGAAAATTAATTTATTACAAAGAGGTTGTAATGTCAGGTTTATCGCAGGTTAATTCAGAATTTAATGAGATGGTTTTAGCAACAAACCATCCGTTGAGAGGAAACATGCTCACGCTGCTTTCAGAAAGAGACTTATCGAATCTTAGAACATCCTGCAAAGTGTTTTGGGAACTGATTGAAGGGGATGTAGGCGAAGGGAAATCTAAAGATAGGCTTGACCTGCATCGATGGGCCTCCGGCCAGGTCGTCTATATCAATCGAGGTTTTCTCAGCCCGTCGGACTTTAATCTGCCAGGACCTAACAAAGGTTTCACCCTACAAACAGTGTTGCAGGTGGCGAAGTGGCTAAAGCAAAATGGGAACACTCCAATTCCTCCCCATGCTCTCGGAAATTTCCAGCCCAGGGCGCTGCTTCCCGTCGACTATATCAGAGGGATGAACGAACCTAATGCGGATGGGATCTACTTCCAGCTTTGGAAAGTGCATCAGGAACCTATGGGCATTCATAATCAATATGGAGAAAAAGCCTTTTTTGATGAGGATGATTTGACATCGACTGCCGATGAAAAGGCGCTCGCTTGCGTGAAGTTTGTCCGGACTGAAATGAATCAAAATCAAGGCCTCTAAGTATCCGCATCCCCACTTCTAAAAGTCTGTCTGTGAAATGTTGCAGACAGACTTTTTTTTGATCCTAGAATCCCGCCAGATTTCGCGATGCCCGAAACCAGGTTATAAAGTTGTTTGGGTATCATTTGCGTGCATTCCTGTAATTGATTAAACTGATTTTAGTCCTCTTGGTTGGCGATGCTTTGGATGAGAGCATTAACCGAACCTCCGACAATTTTTTTTTGAAGGAAATGCGATGACCGATTCAACAGCCGACAGAAGCCGTGAAAATGAACTGATCGCTAAAGTGCCCATAGGGGCGCTATTTGAGCATTACAAAGGCCCCAGATACAAGGTCTTTGGGGTCGGTCGCCACAGCGAGACCTTGGAGATGTGCGTCTATTACCAATCTCTCTATAATTGTCCCGTCTATGGCGACCATGCCATGTGGGTCCGACCGCTCGAAATGTTCTTAGGGACTGTTGTCGTCGATGGAAAAGAAGTGCCCCGATTTCGCCGGGTTTTCGAGGATGCGCGCTAATGTGGGAGATCATCGATACCGGCGCTCATAGCGCCGAAGAGAACATGCGCTTTGACTCCGAGCTGCTGGAAAACGCGGATACCCTTTCTCGCCCGATTCTCCATCTCTATGAGTGGACAGGGGAGAGCGCTACCTATGGTTATTTCACCGACCCCGCAAAACTTCTCAACCTCGATCACGCTGGAACTCTCTCTTTGCACCTTGCCCGCCGTCCAACCGGCGGAGGGATTGTATTCCACATTTGGGACATGGCCTTCTCCGTCCTCGTCCCGGCAAGCTGCCCGGAATTTTCGACGAACACGTTAGAAAATTACGCCTTCGTCAACAATGCAGTCCTCGCGAGCGTGAAAGAATTTCTCGGCAATATCCCCCCTTTATCGCTCACCCCCGACGACTTTTCCCCCTGGGACAAGGACTGTTTCCATTTCTGCATGGCCAAGCCCACCAAGTACGATGTGATGTGGGAGGGGAGGAAAGTCGCCGGCGCCGCACAGCGGAAGACCAGGAAGGGCTACCTGCATCAGGGCACCATCGCGCTTGTCATGCCGCCTCTGGATTATCTCGACCAGATCCTGCAACCGGGTACGAAGGTCAAAGAGGCGATGCTGGCCCACACTTGCCCTCTCCTCGGCAAGAACGCTTCCAAAGAGCAGATGGACGCCGCCAAGCTGCGTCTGCGCTCTCTTTTGGCTACACAATTAACTCAATCCTCACTATCATTGACCCCTTGAATCCCCAGAGGAATTAAGCCCATGAGCAACAAGCCGAAGACGGCCATTGAGCCGACACGTGAAGAAAATTATCCAGAATGGTTCCAGTCCGTCATCCGGGCCAGCGATATCGCTGAGCATTCACCGGTGCGCGGCTGCATGGTCATCAAGCCGTGGGGCTACGCCATCTGGGAAAATATGCAGCGCGTCCTCGACGGCATGTTCAAAGCGACAGGCCACACCAATGCTTATTTCCCCCTGTTCATCCCTTTAAGCTTTCTCGAGAAGGAAGCATCCCATGTCGAAGGGTTCGCCAAGGAATGCGCCATTGTCACGCACCACCGCCTTGAAAAGGGAAAAGACGGCAAACTCGTTCCGGCAGGCGAACTCGAAGAGCCCCTCATCGTCCGCCCCACATCCGAGACGATCATCGGCGCGATGTACGCCAAATGGGTCGAGTCTTATCGCGATCTACCTATTCTGATCAACCAATGGTGCAACGTCGTTCGTTGGGAAATGCGCACGCGCATGTTCCTGCGCACAACCGAATTTCTCTGGCAGGAAGGACATACAGCGCACGCGACGGAAGCGGAGGCGCGCGAAGAGACGATGCGCATGTTAGAGGTATATACCAACTTTGTCGAAAAGTATCTCGCGATCCCGGTGATCAAAGGGGAGAAGACCCCCAGTGAAAAATTCCCCGGCGCTGTCGATACCTATACGATTGAAACGATGACGCAGGACTGCAAAGCCCTTCAGGGAGGCACATCCCACTTCCTCGGTCAGAATTTTGCCAAAGCCTCCGAGATCAAATTCCGCGACGTCGATGGGGAAGTGCGCTTCGCCTGGACGACCTCGTGGGGCTCCACGACACGCCTTATTGGAGCAATGGTCATGTCCCATAGCGATGACGACGGTCTGGTATTGCCTCCGCGCGTCGCTTCGTCTCATATCGTCATCCTCCCGGTTATCCATAAGGAAGAGACAAAAGCCGAAGTGCTTGCCTATTGCCATTCCCTTGCAGGACAGCTACGCCACCTGCACTATGAAGGACGCCAGCTGAACGTCATTGTCGACGAAAGGGACATGCGCGGCGGCGACAAACTCTGGTCGTGGGTCAAGAAAGGCGTTCCGATGCGCATCGAGATCGGCCCTCGGGATATTGCCGCAAATAAACTCCCTGTCACAAGACGCGACCGCGGCCACCGCGATTTTTCCCATCAATCCAGAGAGGAGATCCTTTCGACGATCGTCGATCAGCTCGAAGACATTCAGCAGACTATCTTTAACCGCGCGAAAGCCTTCCGCGACAGTCATATCAAAAAGATCGATACCAAAGAAGAATTTTACGCCTACTTCACTCCCAAAAATGCCGAGAATCCCGAGATCCATGGCGGGTTCGCCCTGTGCCACTGGGTCGAAGATGCGGCCACAGAGGAGATGATCAAGAAGGACCTCGGCGTCACAATCCGCTGCATCCCTCTTGACGCCCCGCATGAGGAAGGAGTCTGCCCGTTCACGGGCAAGAAGAGCGCTCGCCGCGTCATTTACGCTAAAGCCTATTAATACCCCCTTATAGGACAGGGAAAACTAGATGTTTTCCCTGTAAAATTGTCGGCAACATGCTCATTTGCAATTATTTACATCTTTAGTGTAAAGAAATTATTTACATTCAATTGTCCAGATGATAAGATATAATTAAGCGGAAATAGAGGTATGTGAAATGTTTAACAAATTTATGAAGACCGTTAGTGAGTTATTCCCAAGAAAGAGTGTTTTCTCGAAAGTAATGGATTCAATTTCAGCTCCATTTAGAAGAAAAACTGTCTTTGATAGAGTTCTTGGCCTTTTTGAATAACTCTGAATTCTAGTGGGAGCCGGATGATTTTTCCGGCTCTTTTTCATTTTAGAAATTAAGCTTTTCCTTGTATCATCCCCGATTTATCTCATTACGGAAGGGACTTTCTCGTCCTATAAATTGACATGAGGGAAATCGATGCTTAATTTCTTGCGGAAACACCAGAAAATCTTCTTTATTTTCATCACTGCGGCCATTGTCGTTTCGTTTTCTTTCTTCGGCACCTACAGCACTATGGCCAGGGCCGAACAGGCTCCCGATAAAGAGGTAGGGAAAGGGGTCTGCGGCAAGCCGATCATGCAGCAGGAACTGGCCGCTCTATCCCGCCTCATCGAAAACTCTCCCTTTGACAGGATGGCCCTGGAAAAAGGCGGCATGCCCAACTTTCTCAATGATGGGGTGGTCGAAAAGGACTTTCTGTCGAGCGGCCTGGGAGTCATGCTGGTCAAACGCTATTTCGATGAGCTGAAGCCCGATCTCGATCAACGAGTAAAAAAAATCCATCATTTTCGTCCTTATGTGCATCCGCGCGCACCACAGATCAGCGCAGAAGTCGCGTGGGCCAGATTCTCTCCCAATCTGCTCGAGCGCTATCAGATGTTAAAGACAAAAAGCGATCAGTCGACGACGGAAACTGTCGCTTTGATGAGCCAGCTTTATATTGATCAGGCGATGCTGCCCCCCGATACGCTCAAACAGATTCTTGTCATGCAGCAAAACCAACAAGGAGTCTCACCTGATCCAGTCCTGGCAAATTCAGATCTGACGCTGTTTGGATTCAAGTCGATGGAAGACTGGTTCGGACCCCGATTCATCTCATTGATTTCTCAATTTATCGTGAATGCAGCACAGATCGCGGAAGAAAAAGGATACGAAGTCAAAACCGAAGAAGTCCGAGCAGATCTCTTTCAAAATATTTATCAGGGATACCAGCAGATTTCCCGAAATACGCATCTGAGTCCGGATGAGGCGGATCATTACTACCAGGTTAAAATGCGGGCGCTTGGATTAGATGAAACCATGCTTGTCGGCGCATGGAGAAAAGTGATGCTCTTCCGCAGACTTTTTGAAGATGGCAGTGGGAGCGTCCTCGTCGACCCGCTCGCTTTTCAGCAGTTTGAGCGTTTCGCCAAAGAGAATGTCCGCGTGGCCCTCTACCAACTGCCCTCAGCTTTCCAACTGGCTGACTTCCGCTCGATGATGAAGTTCCAAGTCTATCTAGAGTCGATCGCTGCGGATACCGCCCGCGTAAAGAGCGATTTGCGCATGCCCAAGCAGGTTGCCTCGTTGGAACAGATCGAAAAAAGGTCTCCCGAGCTGATCGAAAGGGGGCTTGAAGTCGAATGGGCGTCAATCAGTAAAGAGGACCTCTGCCGCGGGATCAGCGTTAAAGACACATGGGATTGGGAAACAGCGGATGCCCATTGGGATCTTTTGAAGAAAAACTTCCCTGAGCTGGCCCAAGGAAAATCGGACTCCAGGCAGCTGCGTCTTGCGCTATTAAATACATTGGATGAAAAACTCCGCGTCAAAGTGGACCAGTTTGCAAGAGCCAAAATGGTCGATGAGCAGCCTGCTAAAATCAGGACCGCATTGGAAAATGTTTCTCCAAAAACATCTACTCTTGGACTCAGAATGAAGGGAACTTCTTTTCCGTTTCCCGGCGTTACCGATAGCCCAGAGCTTTTCGCATTGCTGGAAAATGCCGCTTTGAAAGGAGAGGCTCCAAACACGGCCAGCGAGCGCCTCAATTATTATTCAGTAGACGGCGTGAATTTCTTCCGCATCCAAGTTCTGCGCCGCGATGATGCAAAGAAAGTCCTAACATTCGACGCGGCCTCGAAAGATGGAACATTGGACAAGATCCTGGATAAGCGTCTCGAAGAGGCATATCCTGACGTCCGTCGTCGGGACGTCCAGTATTTCCAGCAAAGCAACGGGCAGTGGAAACCCTACAAGGAAGTCAGAGACCAGATCGGCAAGTACTTATTTGCCGACCTTCTCAAATCAATCGAAGACAACTACCGCGCCCATTTTGGGTTCCTGCCTGGAAAAGAGGGCGAGATGCCCCTTGGGTTTTACAGCAATGCGCGCATGCTGACTTATATGAGAGAGGCGCAAAACAGCCTTAAAGCAAACCCTGCAGATTCCGCTTGGATCAATTCGGAAGCAAGTGCGCAGGGGCTCGCTTCTCAATGGCTTTTGGAGAAGGCCGACCAGACGCTGGAGCGCTGCACAGAAGTTTCTTTCTCCAAAGACGAGATGTTCACTCTTGGATCCCAGCAATGGTCGTCTGTAAAAATCGGCGAAAGAGGAGCTCTCGCTTTCTATTTTGTACAGGAGAGAGGGACTGCCGCAAAACCTCCAGTCGAGAGTGTCGCCTATGGCCACCAGGTCCTCTCGTTTGATGCAAGGAGAGACATGATGCTGCAGATCCTCCAGAAGATTCAGAACAAAAACGCGATCGACTTCTCTTTTGCGTCCCATGAGGAACGTCGATGAACCGCGACGTTTTAGAAGAGCTGCCTGCGCTGGCCCCTCTGGAGTTTTTCACTCTGGAGGGCCAGCTTAATTACTCCAAGGCTCCGCCCTCGTCAAAGACGATGAGCAGAAAGTATATGCTCCCCGATACATCGGAGTGGCTGGCCGAAGAGAGATTTGCAGGCGTCGCGCTCGCGTGGAGCGAAGCGGGGATCTATATCGATGCGCTTGTCGACAAGCCATTCGAAGAGGCCCTCTATCCCAAATATCAAGATGGCGACGCGATCGAACTCTTTTTTGATACACGCGATTTAAAGACAGCGGGGTTCGCAACGCGGTTCTGCCACCAATTCGTCTTTCTTCCCCAGGCAGTCCAGGGAATCATCGCACAGGAAGTGACCCATTTCCGGACCGAAGACGTTCATCCGCTTTGCGACGCTGCCGATCTTCAAGTCGTCTCCGAAATCGGAAAAAAGAATTATGAGCTGCAGATCTTCATTCCGGCGCATTGTCTTCACGGCTTCGATCCCTCTTCTTTCGAGAGGATCGGTTTTACCTACCGGATCCATCGCTATAAAGGCATGCCGCAGCATTTTGCGTTAAGTTCGCAACATTTTTCTCTTGAACAACATCCCCGACTTTGGGCAAGTTTTAAGTTTATAAAATAGGGCATGGTTAAAGCATGGGTTGCGAATCCTTGAATCAAGCCCAAAACAGGAGTTTACCACGATGAGGTTCACTGAGTCGCATGAATGGATCAAAGTGGAAAACGGAATTGGCACCGTTGGGATCACTGACCACGCTCAAAAAGAACTTGGCGAAGTTGTCTATGTCGAGCTTCCTTCTGTCGGAAAGAGCGTGAAAGCGGGCGACGAGGTCGCTGTTTTAGAATCGACCAAGGCTGCAGCCGATATTTATTCTCCTGTCTCAGGAGAAATCGTCGAAATCAATCAAAAGCTCGGCGACTTCATCCACCAGATCAACTCTTCTGCTGAAGGGGATGGCTGGCTTTTTAAAATCAAACTGGCCGACAATGCCGAGACCGAGAAGCTCCTGAAAAAAGAGGATTATCTCGGCCTCGTCCAGTGATGGGTCTTTTCTGATGTCGCTTGGGGATTCGGCGTTCAACTCTTTACTGATCAGCCGGCAGGAAGGAGAGGCTTTCTTTCCTTTCCATCAGGAAACGGACGACTTCATCGAAATCTGCAGGCGTTTTCTCCAGGTAGAGCATCGCAAGCGTGATCTTGACTACTGACGGCGTGTATTTGCCCTGAGCGTTGCAAGTTTTGATCAACTCTTTATTATGGATGATGAAGTGGTAGAGAGTTTTCGGATCGATCTCATCATTCTCATAAGACTCAGCCCAGATCTCCTTCACCTCGCGCATGCTCCGATCGATGAGCTTGTTGTTTGCCGCGCTGACGTTGATCATCCGGTTGCCATAGACGTTTCCTCCGAGGATCATCACTCCGTTGGAAATCAGGTTCAATACCTGTTTTAGCGCGAGAGTGTGAGTGATTCCCATCGGGTCCTGAGGGATCTCTTCGAGCAGGATGAGCGAAGGGTATTCGAATTCGAGCCGAGGCTTGATCTCTGCACCGATCTTGAAACTGCTGACGACGATTAGGCCGACCTCGCCTCCCTCTTTCCTTGCTTTTTCCAATGTTTCTTCAATGGAAGAGGGGATCTCTTTTTGCGTGTCGCTGAGTTTGACGACGCCGATCACCATGTTTCCTTTTCCTTTGGGACGCTTGGCATAAGCATTTTCCCCATCAACCTCGGTGGAAAGCAGGAAGCGGCTGATTTCCTGAAGATCGTCCTGATTTACTTTCCCCCCTAAAGTGGACTGCCAGGCATCGATGTTGTCGGGCTGTCCCAATACATAAGCCTGAAAGGGAGGTCTTTTCTGCTGGGATTCTCCTTCGCGTCGATAAAATGGCATCGAAAAGGTGGGAGGGACCTCGGTGGTATCGACGCAGCACTCGCGAAAGCAGTCCTGCAGTCCGATAAGCGTCACATAGCCCATCGAGGTTTCATCGCGCTGCCGACGTGTGTTGGCCAGCTCCGAGTTGATAATGGAGTCCTCGGTCTTTATGAATTGCGCAACCGCTGTGAGATTGGCTTGGATCGCTTCCCCGCTTTTTTCCAGTCCTTTGAGAATTTGCAGAGGAGCCTTTTGCCCTAGGCTTGCTTGTTCAACGCTTGCGAACAAAGTGTATTCAAGAAGGACTCCCAAACAGGCCTCTGCCAGGGAAGCCGCCTGCAGGCGCGTCGACCCGCCGATCGCTTGCGGTCCGGTATCGAAGAGGAGTTTTTGGACGGGGTTGTTCAGGCGTGAGAACAATTCCATTGTGCGATCGGGGACTTCTTCGCTGTTGTAGAAATATAAGACTTTGGAGTCATTGTTAGCCGCATAGTGGCCGGCCCCGACGTTGAATGAGGAAGAGCCGCTGGCGGAAAGGAGGATGACGATATCTTTAGGACCGGCCTTCAACGCTTCAAGCGCTTTCTCTCCGTTTTTTACAGAGTCCTCAAATCCTTCTTTCGCGCGCACCATGGCCGAGTCGCCTCCGGCGATCACGCCAATGACCTGGTTTTTGCGCTCAGGGAAGGTTGCGGCGCATTTTGCGGCGAGATCTTTGGCGATGCGGCCGCTCGTGCCGGAACCGACGATAATGATGCGTCCTCCGCTTTCCAATTTCTCAACGAACTCCGTTGCCAGTTCAGGCATCTTGCCCACAAATTTGCGGTATCCTCCGATCACGCTCTCATCTACTGCCAGGAGTTGCTGTAAGCCTGCTCTCAAATCCTTTCTCATCGTCTGGCTTAAGTTTTTAGTTGCCGGGTGATATTGTTCCGTCGACGCGTTTCCGAGCTGGAACAAGGGAGCGAACTTTTCGTAGGGGAGATAGTCTCCAGGCGGCAAAGCGCTTTTGAATGCTCCGGTTGAATGGAGCGCTACCGGTGGAACATAGAGTGTCGTCGCTGTGGCCATGTGAGCATTCCTTGGGAGAATTGTTAACAAAAACTTAATTAATCGAACTCTTTCCGACAAGCGATTTTGCATCGACGTCCACATTCGCCTCTTATTTTTTTTGTAGGAATTTGAGATAACTAAACAAACCATCACCAATCCAACATGCATTCCACATGGCACACGATCCGCGCTACGGCGCTAAAAAATTCAAGAAAGGTTGGCTTGCCCTCGGTTTCCTGTGCGTCGGCGCCGCCCTTTTTCATAAACCCTTATTGATTCTGGGCTGCAAAGCGGCGCTCCATCAAGCTCTTCCACAGGGAGAAGGAAGAGTTCTTTCCTATGATAAGATGCAGTGGGAAAATGGCGCCATTGCGATTTCCGGGCTGATATTTAAAGCTCCCGGTTCCGAGCTGATGATCGACAGGATTGAATTTAAATTCTCGGGCGACCCGTTGCGTTTGCGATTTTCTCCCCAGGTGAATGTCATCCATCCTCAGATACTACTCTCTTCTTCCAAGGAAACTTCCGCTCCCGCCCTTCCCTTTTTGTACCGTACGCGCTTTTTCCAGCCTCTCTGGACGGTGAAGAACGGGGTGCTGCAGCTTCCCTCGTCCTCCCGTTTTTATTTCTCCATGGCGCCGAAAGATTATCCTGAGTCGATCGGCACGCTGCTCTTTTCATACGATCCGAATCCGGAAGTCACGCCGATGTTCTCCGCGGATCTTTCCATGAGGGATAAAAATCTGCAGGTCGGATTCAAACTGCAGGAAAGCGATCTAAGCCGGCTGCTCCCGCTGACCGCCCTGATTCAATCGGAGGTCCACAGAGACTGGGAAAAGGCGGCCGGAGAAGTGGAACTGGAAGGACTGATCTCGCTCGACTCCTCTTTTGCCATTCAGGAAGTGCATTTTCAAGGCTCTGGAAATAAGATCGCGCTCTTTGGACCTAAAATGGGGGTCGACGTCAGCTGCGATGAAGTGCAATCTTCGCTGTCCTATCCGATTGAAGACGCGCAAGGGTTTTTCTGGGACAAGCTCAAAGCATTCATCTCCGTGAGCAACGGATCGTGCAGTTTGAGCGCAGTCCAGTTTGGCAGCGCCATTGGATTGAGAGGTCTTAAGGGTGAATTCTCCTTCGAACCTGGGACCGAGCCCCATCTAACTTTGAGCGGCGCTATCTTTCAAGAGCAGAATCAAATTGGATTTAATCTTTCCGGCAAAGGGGGAGTTCAGGAAGACTCGACGTTCTGGTCCGAGATGGCCCTTGTATCCACATCGCAGAAGGGCAATCAGGCCCAAGCCCTGTTTTCACTTTGCAGCAATGAAGGAGGAGACCTTGCCCTTCACATGAAAATCGACAACGCCGACTTCCAGCATATCGATTTTTTGCGCACGGCAGCGGGACTGCCTGGACAATGTGTGGAAGGTGTCGCTGCGGCCGAAGCAACCCTGCTTTTTCAATCTGGAAACTGCCAAAAGGCCTCTGTAGAAAATTGCCTCATCGAGAATGTCCGCTGGTATTTCCCTGAGCAGAAGATCACGGTCCACTCCGAACAGATCGCAGGGGACTGCTGCCTTGATTTGGGAGCTGGCCAGAAATTCGCATTGGATGCTCTGCATGTCAAAGTAGACGGCGGGGACTACCTGGATCCGCATTTGCATTTGAACGGACTGGCGAGCGTAATCGCATTTGAAAATGGCGCTCTATTGCCCTCGCAATGCAAAGGAGAGTGGAATGGGTTGAGCGCCGAGATCTCTTTTCTGGGTTCCCAGGCTGACCATTTTGCGGACCTGAAAGTCAGCGGCGATGCAAAGGAGCTGCTTTCGTTTTTATCCGATGGAATGCAAAAGATCGATGAGGCCCTCCCGCTCGACTTACAGGTTGCGTTGAAAATGGAAGGGGGAGTTGTCAGTCTGGAAGGAAATGCTCTTGTTGCCGGCGAGGAAATCAAAGGGGCAGCTTCTCTCTCGACTGCGACAAGGTCGGCGACCGACTTACTCTCAGGCAAGCTGCCTGTCTTTCGTTTGAAAGAAGGGAAATTACAAGCTGACCGCCTCACTGAAAAGAGCTATGGCGCTTTTGTTCCTTTGTTCCTCGCAGGATCGAGCCTAAAAGGGATTTTTCAGTGCGAGGCCCTTTTTTCATCCTCGCGCATGCAAGTGAAAATCGGCGGAGAGCAATTGCATTTGTCCCATCCCCTTGCGGAACTTGCACTGCCCCAGCTCAAAGACAGGCCTGCGCAATTTTTCTATGACTCTCAAAGCGCTCAGTGGCGCGGAGAGCTTCCTCTTGCCGATGCCCAGATGCATTATCTCGATCTCGACCTGACTTTTAACAATATCGAGGGAAGCCTGAAGTGGGAAGCAAACCGCTTGAAGGCTCCCTCCTTCTATGCTGAATGCGAGGGGCTGGCCCTCCGCGGGAACATGGAGCTCGACCTTGCGGCAGGCGAGGCCGGCCGCCTGACTCTATCGACATCCCAGATCGCAGGAGACGTCCACGGACTCCTGGCAATACTCGGCAAGCTGCCCTCCCTGCCTCATTTCGACATTCCCGCAACGGGGAATTTTTCCAGCGGCGAAAAAGGGTTTGCTCTCAGCATCCCGATGGGAGCGGCGGAGGGGCGCGCGGAGTGGAGTTTTAAAGGCAGCTTCGATGGGTTGTCATTCCCGGTCAACAGCGCCACTTCGATCACAGAGGGCAAATGCGATGTCGTTTTCGATTCCAAAAGCCAGCGGTTCACGGTTGAAAAAGGGGAGGGGATCTGGGAACTGATGGATGGAACTCCATTCACTGTTCAGCTGAAAAAATTCTCTACGCAGCTATCAGAAGATTCCGCTCTGGACTTTGCCCTGAAAGTGGTCGATGGGAAAAAGGAGTTCGCCCATTTCGAAGGAAAAGCCAACCGCAAGGCGGCCGAGTGGGAGATTGCATTCGAGTCCCAGGCGACCCATTTCGGGGGCACGCGTTTAAATATCACGCGCTGCAAATTGAGCGACCGGATGCGCCTTTGCTCTTTTGAAATGAAACCGATCCTCAAATGCCAGGACTTGCATGCACAGGCTTCCTTTTTGCAGAACGCCGGCTTCCTGCCTCCCTCGTTCTCTCCTCAAAATCTTAAGGAGTGGCAGCTCGAAGGAACGCTGCAGGCGCAGCTGTTTTCCGACGACATGGAGAAAGGATTTTCCTTCCATGCGGAAAGCCGCGATCTGAAGGTCAAAGGCCAGCCCTGGAGTTCCTTCCATCTGCGTGCACAGAGAATGGGAGAGAAGTGGCTGATTGAGAGGTTGGAGGCCGGGGGGCTATCACTCAAAGGGGCTTTTGTCGTCGACGCCGAGGGACTCACATTCCCGCAAGTTGAAGGATCCTGGGAAGGGATGACGATGAAAGGCAGCGGTTATGTTAAAACTGAGAAGAAGCGTTTCGCATGCACATTGGAATCTGTGAAAGGAGATTTATCAGCGCTTAGCCTATTTCCCAAGACCTCTGCGCCTCTTGCTCCCAAAGGAACCTTTATCGCAGGCATTGCTCTTGCAGGGGATTTCTCCGATCCCAAAGCTCCGCTGCAATTGAAGGGGGAGGCCAATCTCTTTATCGACCTCCAATCTCCGCTCCCAATCGTTGCAAGCAGCCAAAGGCCCGTCAAGTTCTCTTACGCTCTTTCAAAAGGGTTTGTCTGCGAGGGGATCGATTTTCAGTTGAAGCATAAGTTCACGGGAGCCTATCTGGCGGAACTTTCGGTAGGTTCTCTCAACCTGCTGCAGGGATCCGATCTTTCGCTAAAGCTAATGGAATTTTCATTGACCCCTGCGATGATTGGCTATGCTATCGACGCCAAGATCGTTCCTGATTCTCTTAAAGAGCTTGAATGGGAAGGCAGCCTCGAGGGCGGCGGCGAGCTGCAGATTTCAAAAGCGGGGACCGCCTTTCAGGGAACACTGAAACCGGGCCGCTATGGATTTGGCGGCAAGAGCCTCCAGTTCGAGCAGTTTCAACTGCGGTATGAGAAGGAAATCGTACTCTTGCGCGCCAGGACGCTCGTCGAAGAGCAGCCCCTATGGGCGTCTCTTCAGGTCGATCTGTCAAAAGAACCCTACGGGATTCTCAAACTCTTCGACAATCCAAAAGCGGAAGGACTCAAATTCCTTGTGAGCAGCCAGGCAGGCAAATATGTCTTGGAAAGCGCTCAAGGAAGTTGTTACGGATTGACCTGCTCGCTTGCGAAGAACACCAAGCGCAGGATCCCGCTTGCCAGCGTACTCACAGGAGAGATCAAAGTGGACGGCAATTCCTTTAGAGCGCTTCTGCCGAAAGAAGTGCGCGAGGGGCTGCAAAACCTCAAGTTCGGCAGCGGCTATCAATGGCAGGGAGACCTCGTGATTTTCCACGAAGGGAAGAAAGGGTATCTGGCGAGCGGCGCGCTCCTGGGAAGGGAATTCGAAGCGCTGGGCTATCAATTCCGCAGCCTGGAAGGAACCCTTGAAGCAAGCTCTGAGCATATTGTCCTTTCCAATCTCAAGATCGACGATCCAGCAGGAACGATCACCATCAGGAAAGTCGAGCTGAACAAGACGGACGGCTGGGACCTGCATATCCCGCAAGTCCTCGTGCGGCAGCTGCAGCCGAGCCTCTTGCGCAAGATCGGCGCTGAACCAACGACCGTGAAACCCTTCACGATCAAAAACTTCACCCTGACCGATATACGCGGCAGACTCGGAGACAAGTCGACCCTCGAAGGATCCGGCCATCTGATGTTCGTCAATCAGTTCAAGAAAGAGTCCTCGATCCTCGATGTGCCTCTGGAAATGATCAAAAAGATCGGACTCGATATTGGTCTTCTCACGCCGGTTCAGGGCGAATTGCAAATGGAACTGCGCGGAGATAAGTTTTACCTTGTCTCTCTTGACAATTCATTTAGCGAAGGAGACAGGGCTGAGTTTTATCTCGTGCCCGACAAGGATCTTTCCTATATCGATCTCGATGGAAAAGTGCACATCGACCTCAAGATGCGCCAGGATGTCGTCTTGAAGATCACAGAGCCCTTTACGCTCACCATTCGGGGAACGCTGGACAAACCGCGCTATGGACTCCAATACTAGGGCGTATCGAGATTCGAGTAAAAGTGCTTTTCGCGATCTTGCGGATTTTTTTCCTCGAATATAGCGCCTTCGGCTATGTTTTTTGGAAAAAAATCCGTGATCCCATCGAAAATCCTTATTGATTCTGAGGGAAATGAACCCAAGACTGAGGTTGAAGGCTCTTGTATCTTCTCTGCTTTCTCTTTTGTATCCGCCTCTATGTCTGCATTGCGGATGCGCGCTCCAGAATAGAGGGCCTCTGTTTTGTTCTCCTTGTCTGGGACAGATGTGCCTCTTTGAGACCGGCGAAAGATGCCGAACCTGTTTTGGAGAATTTTATAAAGGGCGCTGCGAACGGTGCATGCACCGTCCTGTGGTGATCTCGCGGCAGCTCGCTGCCTGCGAGGCGATGGGACCGGCTCTATCAATACTCAAAGGGATCCACAACGGAAAAAAAGAATGCATTCCAGCGGCGGCCTCTCTAATGGCCTATCAATGGCTTGAGCAGAAGTTGCTTCTGCCTGAACTGCTCATCCCTTTGCCCTTCTCTATCTGGCAAAAACAGCGGTATGGTTTCGATGTCAACCTACTGCTCGCTCGAGAACTCGGGAAAGTCTTCGGCGTGCCCGTGGTGGATGCGTTGAAGGGAAAGTTCGACTGGCCCCGTTTTTTCACGAAAGGGGAGTTAGGGTCCGCTATTGCCGCGGATGAACAAAAAGCCCGGATTCTCTGCGATCAAAGGATTCTACTTGTTGCCCCGCAGATGGAAGATTCTCTCTTTCGCAGAGCAGGGGAAGAGCTGGCATCTTTTTTTCCTGCGGAAATCGATGCGCTGGCTTTTGCTGCGTACTAGGGGGCGTTTGGAATCTTGTGCAGAAAACCCAGGAATTGTTAAGCCTGGGATATCTGAGATTGGCGGAACTTGAGTCCCGCCCTGCCAGTTGTAATCAATCAGTCTTTTCATTGTGTGAAATAAAGAGGGCATAATTATTGCTTTCTCCGCTTTCTTCCTGAAAAACCGGAGTTCCGTCCTTTGCCACCATTTTCATTCCATTCAATGAAGCGATAGCGGACTTCAGTACCTCGTAAGACATTCTGTAGATTTTTTGTGATTTGATGTCACTTGGATCAGAGCCGTCTTCAGGATCCACGTAATAGACGAATGCTTCGCTATTTTCGATTTCTACGCCAACGAGCACCACGCAATGAAATTTTGAAAATGGTTTCTTTTTTGCATTTGGGTCCCAAGTAAAAACATCTCTTCCTTCAATTGTCTTTTCCAGTTTGATGGGTTTTTCTTCATAGGCTTCATGCCCAATGATTCCCTTAATAAGATGGGGCCCATGCATTTGAAGTTGCTTAAGAAGTTGATCAGGGGGTTGATCAGGATGCCAGGAAGAAGATTGAGTCTGATAGGCTTGTTGTTGAATCGAAAAAATCACATTTTCTTCAAGTATTTCTTTCTGATCGATGGTTAGTTCTTCCCATGGTTTTTGAAAATAAGAAGGTGCTAATGCGTCTGCAAGTTTGAGGCCGGGCACCTTTAGACTTACAAATAATTGGATATTATTTTTCATCTTGGCCTCTCTCAGTGCATTCTCAGTATAAGAGGTAAGGACATCAAATTTATTCTGCGCGCAAAAGTCTTTGAGGGCCTGTCTCGCGATTTCTCTAGAGGCCGGAAGAAATTGATCCATTTTTAAAGTAAGTAGAGCTGCAGCTATTTTTTTGGTGCAGGGTGTTCCTTGACTCCTTGAGAGTTCTATGGCGAGATCTACTTGAGGCTGTAACTCTGCCGTGATCCGCGTCATCGTTTTGCGATGTGTGGAAAAAGCAATTTCACACTCTCTTTCTTTCATTTGTGATTCATGGGGTTTTTTCCCAATCCTTCTTTCATCGCGTAAGATCTGGAGTGCGTAGTAAGAGCAGTCGTCTCCCGTCTGGCCTTTTTGGACCACTCTGGAACGCGCGCTATCGGGGGATGAGGGTTCGAAAGGATTTGGTTTGCCGGGCAGAGGGAGGCAAAATGCGGATTGTGAATTGAGTTGCTGAACAGACATGAATGCACCCTGTTTTTTTATAAAAAATCGATGAAGTCTATCAATTTTCATCTTTACCTTCTAACAGTAAGTGTTGACCCACTCGCTTGATTTGATCCGTCTATCGGAAAATGTAAATTAGTTATTTTAATTGCAAATTACTGATTAATAAAGTTATGCGTTGTAATTTAATAAATTGTTTTGATGTATAGTATTTAGTTTCATTTAATAGTTAATTTTGAAAAGACGTTATTTATGTTTAATGATATAATACCTATTTAAAAAAACTGATTATTTAGAGCGTGTACTATGTCTGTTAGATCAGAGTTAACAACAGCCCTCTCCTCGGAACTGACTGTTGGAGCAGATTCATCTGTAGTGGCATCCAGTGTACAGGTTCCCGAGACCGCCCATGTAAACCCGACTCCCGGGTGTTACCAGAAATTCATAGAAAGCTACTTTGGATTGAATGACGCTGATGATTATGAAGTGATGCCCGTCGCAAGCTCCACTTTGAGCCATGAGCGCGCACCCTCTCCTATAGAAAATTCCTCTGCGCAATTTTCATTTATCGAAGCCGTTCCTGAAGCGATGGGTTGGAAGATGTTGCTCCCTGTCACCGAGCTGGTGATGGATTTTACCGAGAATTTACTCCCATTTATCGGCAAGAAATGCCCAGCGAACTTTGAGTTGCTTTGTAACAAGAGCACGGGCACATATCAAGACGCCCTGCAGGAACTGATCCTTGCCCGCTATGAGTTTGAGAAAAAGGGAAATCCGAAGCAGCTGGTTCACTTTTTGAATGGCTGCCTCAAATCTATTGCCGAGATCAAAAGGCCTGCCGACCCCAAACTCATCAAGACTCTCACTGACAATATTCAGCAGATCCTCCAAATGCTCTCTTCTGAGAATTGCCACTTGATGAGAGAAAATGTTCTCCATTTATATAGAGAACAGGCCCCCGATTCATCGGGCTTTAAATTTCACGTGGCGGCCAATAGCTATGCCCATCTGGCCCATTCTCTTGATCACTTAACGACACTCACAGCGCATCTTTATCAGCAAACTACTGGCGCGATCCAATCAGAACAACAAAGTTCAAGCGTCTCCTGCACTCTCTCCGGGATGCCCGCCGTCTCCCAGGCGCTAAAGAAAGAGTTTTTCGAAGGCCGCCCCGATTTTCCCAGGCCCTATAAAATCGACATCTATCGCTTATATAAAAATCTAGGGAAAGAACTCGCTGAACAGAACAAATGCTTTTTCAACAATATGGGGAATATTCTGGCGAGCGAACACTCTTTGGAAATGAGGAAAATCATTTCCAGAGGCGCCGACTTTAGCGTTTGCCATCCCCGCTATGTCAGGGAAGCAGCTGAGACCTATCGACTTTTTCTGCCCCATATTAAAGAAAATAAGAATTATCTCTCCGAGCGGTGCGCCTCTTTAGCCCAGACCTGCGAGGTCTTAAGCAACTTTTCGCTCTATTTGAAATTCGGCAATCTCGAACTCCTTCAAAGGAGGCTTGATGGCGTCAGATACTCAGCCCGCAATTTTCGAAATATCCTTGTTGATGAAATTCTAAAATTTTCAATTCAAAAGAATGCCGATCGCGATCTCTTGATTAAAGTGATTACCTTCCTCAAAACAGAAGAGGGAGTGCCGATAAGAAAATACCAAGGCCTTTTAGGCCAGCTGCAGCGGTTTTATTCCCGTGCGCAGTTGAATATCGATACGGCCCTGGAAATGCCGCTTCAAATGGCAGAAAGAAAATCACAAGATTTATTCCCCCCCATTCCCCAAGCCGCATCAGTGCAACAAGTTCCTTCAAAGGCTGCTTCTAAAAGATCCAAAGCAGTTCAGAAATTAACGCCTGTCCCATTGGAAACGGTCTCCGGATCTACTCTTGCCCAGCACCAGGTTGCTTCTGACAGAGGCGAAATGATGGCGCTTGGTCAAGAGCGTACCGTAGATTCGGATCGACCAGAGACCGCTGCTTCTTCAACTGAGACAACCCATTCTGTTCCTCTTTCCAGACAAAAACTCGAGCCGATGCATGTATTTCTTGAACGCCTTAGGGGAGGGTCGAGTGACTATTTTGGCCAGCTTCGGTCGGGAAGCACAGGTTTCGAAACTGTTCCAGCATTAGATAGCGCGAACCAACATTTCACAGCGCTTGCCTCTGCTATTAATCGGTTTTCGAGAAAAGCGGAAGGGGCGATTTCAAGAGCTGAACTGTTTTCGCTTGTGGCAGATTGCGTGCAACATGGCAACTTAGGCGTAGAGCAGATGCTCAGCGCGCTTGACCGCGAAAGCAATAGTTTATCAAACCGCGATGAACTCAATGCCCATCTTTCCCATAACCTTATCGATATCCTCTTCAACTGCAAATTCGCCTCCAAGGATTTTTCTCCACAGGTCAGACAATGGATCTCCTCGATCAATCGCGGAGAACTGTCCGCCAGAGAGGTCACCCTCTGCCCGATCGATGGCAACTTTGCGCAGAAACTGCTTGTCAAAGCGTGGCTTTACTCGACAGGAAGCGAAGCTTTCGGCCTCGGGGATATTGGAGATGACATGGCATCCTATCTCAATGGCATTGGAACATTCTGCGGTGAATATTCCGAGCTTCTCCAAATGGCAAAAACAAGGAAAGTCAATGTTGATAAAGAAAAGGCTGAACAGATCCAATCTGCTTTTACCAGCGTGGGACGCAGACTTGGCGCTAGGATCGGTTCCCTGCGGATACAGGATCAGTCTTCTTCCTCAATGCAACTCCATGCCCCTCATCCTATGATTAGCGAGATACGTTCCCAACTGATCTCTTTGCGCGATTCGGCGCCATCGGAAGGGATTAAGGCGAGCTATGGCAACATTTTAAGCAATCTTCTTGTTCGGTTAGAGAATGAAGTCCAACTGCTCGGAAAATTGCATCCGGCTGAAGCTTCTCTGCATTATTCCAATGTGCTCCTGTTGGATCAGATGATTGCTGAGCATTTTTTGCAGAACGTTATCGATGCAAGAGGCGTCGTCGCGGATGTGGAGATCGCCCCTCATGATTTGCTTGCGATGGTCAAAACACTCGGAATCAACGAGGAGCTGTTTAGCCTCGATGAGCTGAACTTCTTAAGCCGGGGCAGAGAAACGATGTCCCTATGCCGTTATACAAGCAGCTATAAGAGTCAATATCGCTCTGGAGCTCCTAAAAAAATGAAAGAGGTTGAGGAGATCCTCGATGATGCGAATAAGTTAAAAGGGCACGTCTTCTCCGATCTTCCTTTAGTTGGTTATGCCTACGCCGGCAGGATCGGAAAGACTATTTCGGATGTAGAGGCTTCCGTACAAAATGACCTTAATCTCCTATTTAGCATTCAGAGAAAAATCTTAGCTGCTTTGGAGTAATCTTCTTTTAGTCCATGGAGAGGGCGAGGTAGATCCCTCGCCCCTATGCCTGCCCACAATGATCAAACGGTTATAGGGAATTTGCGCTGCAAAATTCCAGAAGCAGTTTTTTAGCCGCTTCCCTTGCTCTGTACCCTCCGATTCCTCCCACCACCTCTGTGTCTCTCAAATAAAAGGCGAAGAGAACCTTCCTCGCTTCCTTTTCCAGCCAGCCGACGAACCATCCGGCTTTTAGGTCGGGATTTTCCAGAGCTTGCGATCCTGTTTTTGCATACAGTTTCCAGCCGCCCGGAAACTCCTCCAAAAATAGAATGCGCCTTGTCATCTCAAGAGAGTGGGGAGAAACGGGAAGATCGTTTCTGACCAGTTTGGATAAAAAGAAAATCTGTTCGCGTGGAGTGATTTTGAGGGAAGATCCCAGCCAGGCATGCGTCAGCCCATTGTTTTTGCCAGGCTCGCCTGAGAGATCTTTGTTACCGTAGTCAAAGGCGTCGACGTAAGACTGAAAGCGCTGCATTCCCATCTGGGAGGTGAGCACCTGCGAGAACCAAACGCACGAATTGCGCATCCATAGTTGTGGAGTTTGCGGATTTTTCCAAATGGGTAAATAGTCGACATAGCCTTCTTGGAAAAGCCATTTAGGCGAGTTCTCATCGATTAGGATCGTAGAGTCGAATCCCATCAGGCTTAAAGGGATTTTAAAAGTAGAACAGGGGGAAACCCGATCGTCGCAAAGAGTCCCTGATTCTTGGAGCCATTGTTCTGTATTCAGATCATAAAGAAGAAAGTTCTTCTCTTCCGAAAAAGAGAAGCTGTGAAGGGCGATTAAGGCGAGTGCGGTCAGTTTATCAAAGATAGACATAGCTCCCTCCGTGGTTAGAGCGATGTCAGTTTAATACCGGCGAAAGAAATTTGTCAGTGTTCAATTATCGCTTGAATAATGATCGTCGTCGATCGGATCTGGGATCGGAGTTTCCGGACGCGCGATGTTAAGGATGCCGATGATCGAGACGCCTTCGTCGACGCTGAGCAGCGGGGCTGTCACGTCTCCGCGCACTTCCGCACGTCCTCGCAGCACGAGCCGCTTTTTGACAGTGATGTCGCCGATAACTTTTCCGGAAATGAATGCTTCTTCGAGATTGATGTTGGCCTTGAGCGAGCCTGTGGGTCCGACGATCACTTTGCCTGACGAAAGGAGCTCGCCTTCGAAAGAGCCGTCGATCCTAACCAGTTTTTGAAACGACATCGTCCCTTTGATCGATACTCCTTCGGCAATCACAGTCTCCGGTTCTTCATCCTGAGAAGCTTCTTCATCGGCAATTTCAAAGGCGTGCGGATCCAGAGCGTTCATGAGATCGGTGGCAAAGGGATTGGGGGGGCGGTTGGCGAGGTCGGGAAAAGTGTGCACAGGCGGTTGGGTCTCTTTATCGAATATGCTTTTTCCGAACTTCTTGAACATGGGGCCTCCCCGAGTATTATCCTTCTTATAGCAGCAGAGGGGAATCCAATCAATGATCAGCACATTTTCAGGCTTCCAGATTGCGTCTGGCCATATCGATTTGACGGCGGAGGGTCTCGTCTTTTTCCACCTGGCCGGCAATCTTCTTCCAGGCATGGAGGAGGGTGGAGTGGGTCTTGCCACCGAAGGCGGAAGAGAGGCGCATCAGAGAATCGTTGATCATTTCTTTGGCAAGGTACATGGCGACCTGGCGAGGAAAGGCGACGTCTTTGGTCCGTGAGGCGCTCTTAAGGTCGCTGACTCGGACGCCGAAGATCGTCGCGACGCTTTTCAGGATGCTCTCTACGTTGATTTTTTTGTGGGGGGCGTACTGGAAAAGCTCGCTCAATGTTTTTTCGACCGCCTCTTCGGTGATGTCGATCCCCATCAGTCGGCAGTAGGCGCCCAGGCGGTTGATCGCTCCCTCGAGCTGGCGGACGTTGTTGAAAATGTGTTCGGCGATAAAAAAGGCCACCTTCTGCGGAATCCTAAAACCTTTCTGTTCCGCTTTGTGCTGTAAAATAGCGACGCGCGTCTCCAGATCTGGAATGCCGATGTTGGCGACAAGACCCCATTCCATCCGCGCGATCATCCGTTCGGAGAGTTTGAGCTGGCCGGGCGGTTTATCCGAGGTGATGACGATCTGCTTGCTCTGGTTGATCAGGCTTTCGAACGTATTGCAGAACTCTTCTTCGAAATTGAGCCGGCTTTGCAAAAACTGGATATCGTCGACCATCAGGACGTCGAGCGAGCGATAAAAGCGTTTCATCTTGTCCATCGACTTGGTGCGTAGATTGTCGACGAGATCGTTGATGAATCCTTCCGTTGTGATGCAATGCACGCGCAGTTTTTTGTTGTGCTGGCGGATATGATGTCCGATCGCATGCAACAAATGGGTTTTTCCAAGTCCGACACCGCCATGGATAAAGAGGGGATTGTAGGATTTGGAGGGGCGGCTGGCAACTCCCATCGCCGCCGATTTGACAAACTGATTCGCAGGGCCTTCGATGAAGTTATCGAACGTGTATTGAGGATTGAGCTTGATCTCGGCAATGCCTGGATGGGATTCCTGCGAGGGAGCGCTCATGGGTTCAGGAGCAGACGCCGCGGCTGGCAGAGCTGCTTTCTTCTTGACTTCAGCCAGCACAAAAGTCAGATCCGGCTCTCCGGAAGATTTTAAGGGAAGGAAAGCGCACAGGTCTTTTTTGTAATTGTCGAGAAGGTATTCCTGAACGAAGATGTTAGGCACTTCCAGGCAGATTCCCGATCCATTTCCTTCGATGACGCGGATCGGGGAGAACCAGTTCTCATACTCGGTAGCTGAGCAGCGCTCTCCGATGAACTCTAAGAACTCAGACCAGGTGTCCTGGGGCGTTTTCGTCAGCATACTCTCTCAATTTGTGAACAAACTTTCCACAATGTTTTGGGGGGCTTTTTTATCGCCGTCAAATTAGCATCGCGACTCAAAGCTAGCAACATTTTTCTGGTCCGTTTTTTTCAGTTCGATGTTAAATCATTGAATGTCAAAACGAGCGGATGCAAAAAAAAGTGAAGGCATGCGTTAAAGCGAAAAATGGAAGCGGGCGTTGTGTGGAATTATCCTAAGTTGTTGAAATGAAAAGGGGGAGTTATCGACAACGATTTCTAAACTCTTGATGATTAGGCAGCGTTCCAAAAGATCACGGATATTTCCAATCCATGATCGCAAGTGATCGCCTAGGCTAATGTTTGTTCACTTGCGATCACACAATCGCGTCGCTTTGGCGCAGCCGAAATCCAAGTTTCGAAGTTGTTTGGATATAGAATTATCCGGATAGGTTCTTTTTTTTCAGAATCAAAAGCAGGCTCAAGCTCACAAGAGCTGCAAAGAAACACCACATCGACACAAATAGAAGCTGATCGATCCAGAAGATCAATATGCCCACAATGGCTCCGATGACACCCAGAATCCAAATCCGTCTGATCGAAGACAGAAAGAAAGGGACAAGGGTCGCGACGCCATAAAAAATGATCCCCAGCCAGTCGATCGCAGCCGATCCTGATTTGTGCGCGTAGTGGATGCTGCATTGATAGGATGTGGCCGTCGTTTCGGGAATCATGAAATTCAGAGCCAGCCCAATGACTGTGCCGATGCCCCCGCAAAATGCCAGAAATTGTTTGCGCAAGTCCTGTTTTTCCGCTCGCCACAAAGCAAAAGGAATCCATATAGGCCAGAAACTGTAGGCGAAAAACAAAAAGACTGCTTGCGCGATCGAATAATCAGGAAGGCTCAGCCATACAAATCCCTCCGCCGCCTGCTGGATTGCAAAGAGCCAGGGGATCAAGGCGAGCGGTAAAAGCCGTTTGGAAGGCATGCCCGCGACGATCGCTGCACCGACAACAGCCAAAGCGCCGCTTGCGACAAAACTGGCAGGAGCTGAAAAGCACATATAAGTGCAAATTACGAGTGAATAGTTTTCCTGTCAATGGCGGAGTAGAGTTCGTTTTCAAAGCAGTTGCATTTTTCTGGGCAGTCGTTCTATACACAGACAAGAATCGGCTTTTTTAAACGGAATCCTCCTTAATATGAAAATGACCGCTGTCCCGTTTGCTGCATTGCCGCAAATCCCACCCTGCCGCCAGTGGAATGGAGCCTAGGTTGATGCCTTCGATGGGAGGAAAATCTCAAATGGGGATCTCGAACCTGTTTTCGCTGGACTCTCCCGGCCCCTTTGGGACACCGGGAAGGGGACGTCGACTATCAAAACCGCGGGGGGATAATAATCCGCTCGGAACTGTAGACGAGGCAGCCAGGATCACAAACCCAAGCTAAGTAAATTCAACAAGGGAGTCTTTTTATGGAAAATCAGGAAATCGCACAACAAAGTCAGATGATGATGGAGCAAATGGGCAAATGCTGCATGGAAAGTTCCTGCATGATGAAGCCGGGTTGCTGCACGACGATGTATCTGTTCGGAATTTTAGTGATCGCCGGCCTTGCGATGATCATCGTCCTGCAGAATAAAATGCTGAAAGAAATGCGCAAAGGCGGGAAGAAGAAATAGAGCCGGACTTTAACTGTAGGCCAGGATCAACGCCTGGGCCTGGCCTGCGATCTGCTCCTGAGGACACTTTTCCAACGCTTTGGCCTGGGAGAGCGCCTGGCGTTTATAACCCAACGCGAAGAGCGCCTTGGTCCTGTTGAGAAGAGTGGGGAGGTCAGCAGCATCGAGTTTGATGGCTTTCTCAATATAGTTGAGCGCCATGAGGTTGTTTCCTTTCTGAAGATAGAGGGCGCCGAGAGTTTGCAGGTCGTAGATGGACTCGGGAGAGAGGATGACGAGGGCCTCGAAAAAGGTGATCGCGACGTCGTATTTTCCCTGCTTGATATAGGAATAGCCCACAAAGCGCAAATCCTCGAGCTCTTCCTTATCCCATCCTAATATTGATAACCAGTCTGCCTGACTCATACCTTTCCCTAACCTTTCTGATATTGGCTTCTGCGCGAATTAATTTCAACGATCAGCTTGTCGAATAGGGCGATGGTGTCCAGCAGGGAGGTAAGAATTTTTTTTTCTTTTTCCTCTTCCTCCAAAGCCCGTTCGTCCTCGTACCGCTGTTTTTTGTCCTGATGCTCCTTTTCCCTCTCGACCCTTTTTTCCGCCAGCGATTTCAGCTTGGCGAGGATCTTAAGGGCCTGGGACTCCTTCTTGTCTTCCGAGCCCATCGACGGGATCAGCTGAAAGGTAAAAAGAAGTTTTCTCTGCTCGAAATACTTGGAAGGGGGAATGAACGAGGCCCAGGTGATTCCGGTGGGCTGTAAATGCAGGAGCGATTCGAGTTCTTCCGAGACAAAGGGGGTCGTGACGTCGATCTGGGTCTGGGACGGAATCGCTCGCGATTCCTTGATAAAAGTCTCATCCAGGATCTTCTTGTCTTCCGCGTAGCGTGTCGAGACTTCAACTCCCAGATTGTCAATTGTGCGCGGCGGCATAACAGCTCCTCGTGAATTTTGGCGGTCCCTAATCTTGCATTTGCCACGCTGCGACTTATTTTTTCAACCATATTATACGCGTATACGCGCGCGCGGAAAATATGCCGAAAGAGAGGTGGAAATGTCCCCTATTAAGGACAGAAAAAGGGGTGTTCAGAGCATTTGGATGGATCAATTCCCACCAATTCCCACTTTTTGTTCTGCCTGATAAGCTCGTTGAATTTGAGGATTTTAAACGCGACGGCAGCGGTGTTATATGCGACGTCATTCGCAAAAATGATTGCCGATTTGTAGTTTCGGTGTTAAATTGTGGGAAAAGGTGGGAAGGTTGTCTTCACAAGTTATGGGCAAGTTCTTCTTTAGCGGTTCTACATTAGCCAAGCTCGATGATAAGGGGAGGTTCGTCCTACCTCAGCAGATGCGCTTTGGCCTGGTGGAAGAGGGCGTTTTGGAGTTCAGCCTGGCTCTTGGCCTCGGCGGGTGCCTCGCCATTTATCGCCAGAGCGACATCCAGAAGATCGTCGAAAAGTTCCAAGCTAAGCAGCACCTCGGGAAATACCAGAAGTTCTTCACCCTGTTCTTCTCGACCCTCCACCAGACCACTTGCGATAAGATCGGCCGCGTCATCATTCCTCCGACTCTGAAGAAAGCGGTCGGCATCAAGACAGAGATCATGATTGCCGGAGTCCTTAACAAGATCGAAATCTGGCCAAAAGACCGCTATGAGTCCCAGCTGGATGCGGCGCTGAGCGGAAAAGACCCGGAAATGAATTTGGCGAAATTGACTGAAGAGGCGTTTGCCCTTCTCGAATGCGACGCAATGGGGGATCAAGATGGCCAAGAATAGCTCCGCTCCCCATATCCCGATCATGGTCGATGAGGTCCTCAGCTGTCTGAAAGACGCCCACCTCGAAGTCTTTTTCGACGGGACGCTCGGCGCCGGCGGCCATGCGCGAGCCATCCTCGAAGCGCACCCTGAGATCAAGCGCTACATCGGCTGCGACAAAGATCCGGAAGCGCTCGAGATCGCCAGAAAAAATTTAGAGCCGTGGGCGGACAAGCTCGAACTCGTGCAGGGCGACTTCAGCCGGCTCGACGAGCATTTGAAAAAATTGAAGGTCCGATCAGTCGACGGTTTTTTTTTGACCTGGGAGTGTCATCGATGCAACTAGACCAGGATTACAAAGGATTCAGTTTCTCGAAAGAAGGCCCCCTCGATATGAGGATGGACCCGACCTCCGAATTGACTGCTAAAGAGATCGTCAACCGTTGGCCCGAGCAAGAACTGGCCAACCTGTTCCGCGATTTAGGTGAAGAGCCCAGACATAAAAGAGCGGCCAAGGCAATCGTCGAGGCCCGACGTAAAAAACCGATAATAACCACGACCCAGTTGGCAGAGGTGATCGTGACAGCTTTAAAAACACCGCTGAAAGGCAAATGGCACCCGGCGACCTTGATCTTTCAAGCGCTGCGCATGTGCGTTAACCGCGAACTGGATTCGATCGCTGAAGGAATCTCCAAGGCAATTCATGTGCTCTCCCAGGGCGGCAGGATCGGCGTGATGAGTTTCCACAGCCTCGAAGACAGAATTGTGAAGAACATCTTCAAAGAAGGCTCTACGGGGCCCAAGAAAGCAACTCCCGGCGCTCCGCTCCCGATCTTGCGTCTTTTGACCAAGAAACCGCTGGCGCCCATTTTTGCTGAGATTAAGAAAAATCCTCGCAGCCGAAGCGCCAAACTGCGCTTTGCCGAGAAACTATGATGGGATGAATTATGTGGGATAAAGCACCTTTGATTCGCATTCTGGTGTGCATCGGCGCTTTCGGGCTGTTCCTGTATTCATACATCGACAAGCAGAACGCCGTGACGCGCCGCCGGCTGGAAATCCCAGTGCTTGCCAAAGAGATCAAAGACCTGAAAGAAGCAAACACCCACTTGCAATATGAGATCGACCTCTTCGAGAGTCCGGAGCATCTGATGGAGCTGGCCCGCCACAGCGAGTACAGCCATCTGAAGCAGCCGATGCTCAAAGAGATCCTCACGATGCAGGAGGGCCTTGCCCTTGACGTTTCTTCTGAAGCCCAAGAGGAAAAGGCTGCTGCGCGCCCCAAAGTGAAGTTCGCCATTGGTGCTAAACAGTAGGACCCCGGTTTTGGGTTCATTCCCTCTGAATCAATAAGAATGTTCGATGAGAGTGCGGAGTTTTTTCAAAAAAATGGCCGCAGGTTCTATATTTACGCAAAATTGAGGTTGAAAATGATAAAGAGACCTGGCGGGGCGCCGACACTTTCAGCCCGCAAGCGTCTGGTCTGGGTTTCCCTATTCGTTTTTGCGCTATTTAGCCTGCTCATCGTCCAATTCTTCAGAATTCAGATCATCGAAGGGGAGAAGTGGACAAGGCAAGCCAAAGCCCAGCATCAGCTAGTGGTGACCGAGCCTTTTAAACGCGGCCTTTTCTATTCCAACACAGCCCTCAAGCTCGGCCATCCCGAGACGCCCCAGGCCTTTGTCATCGACGTTCCCAAATTTCATCTCTATGCCGACCCGAACAGCATCCCGGCTGATTGTAAAGCGGAAGTGGCGCAGAAAGTCTGCTCCCTCCTGAACATCGCAGGCCCCGACGCCCAAAAAATCCGCCAGAACATCGACCGCAAAAGCAGGTCCCGCAAACTGGCGCTCTGGATCGATAAAGAGCAGTGCGATGTGCTCAACAAATGGTGGTTCCAATACGCCAGATCGAAAAAAATCGCTCGCAACGCCCTTTTCTTCGTCCAGGACTACAAGCGCTCCTATCCCTTCGGCAAACTCCTCGGCCAGGTGCTGCACACTGTGCGCGAAGAGAAAGACGCTAAAACCCGCCAGTCGATCCCGACCGGCGGGCTGGAACTCATTTTCGACAAGGTCCTGCAGGGAAAAGAGGGCAAACGGCTCATCCTCCGCTCGCCGCGCCACCCCCTTGAAACGGGCAAAATATTGTCTTATCCCGAAGACGGCGCAGACGTCCACTTGACGATCAACCATTATCTCCAGGCGATCGCCGAGGAAGAGATCTGCAAAGCTGTCAAGAGTTCGAACGCCAAAGGGGGCTGGGCGGTTCTGATGGACCCCAGGACAGGAGAGATCTGGGCGCTGGCGCAATATCCCTATTTCGAGCCGCAGGACTACCGCTCCTATTTCAACAACCCAAAGCTGCAGGAAAATACCAAAGTCAAGGCGATCACTGATCCGTATGAGCCCGGCTCGACGATGAAGCCCCTCACGATCGCGCTTGCCCTCAAGGCCAATGCGGAGCTTAAGAAACAGGGTAAAAAGCCGATCTTCTTTCCCCATGAAAAAGTCGCGACCGCAAATGGCTCCTTCCCGGGACGCTCCAAGCCGATCCACGACACCAAGACCCACGGCTACCTCAACATGTACCTTGCTCTGCAAAAGTCCTCCAACATCTACATGGCGCGCATGGTGCAGCGCATCGTCGACACTCTCGGAGAAAAGTGGTACCGCAGCGCCTTGCAGGAAATTTTTGGATTCGGAGTGAAGACCGGAATCGAGATCCCCTCCGAGAGTCCCGGCGTGCTTCCCACTCCCGGGAAGATCCATCCCAACGGCAAGATGGAATGGTCGACTCCGACGCCGTTCTCTATTTCCTTCGGCCACAACATCCTCGTCAGCAGCCTGCAAATGCTCCGCAGCTATGCGGTGATCGCCAATGGCGGCTATGAGGTCAGGCCGACCCTGGTGCGCAAAGTCGTCCGCAAGAAAAGGGACGGGACCGAAGAGGTCATTCTTGACAATACTTCTCCTGAAAGAGTACAAAGTTTCCGTCGTGTGCTCGAGCCGGAAATTGCCGGTGAAGTCATCAAAGCGATGAAGGCCGTCACAAAGCCGGGCGGAACGGCGACGAAAGGGGACATCCAAGGTTATACGGAAGCGGGCAAGACCGCCACCTCAGAAAAGATCGTCGGAGGGACCTATTCCAAGAAGGACCATATTTCGACTTTCATCGGATTTGCCCCCGCAAAGGACGCGCGCTTTGTACTCCTCATCGCCATCGACGAGCCGGAGTTCAAGTATATTCCCGGCATCGGGAAGAACCAGCACGGCGGCAATTGCTGCGCCCCCGCTTTCCGAGAGATCGGACTGCGCACGCTCCAGTATCTTGGCGTGGAGCCTGACGACCCCTACGGCTATCCTGTAGGCGATCCCCGCCGCGACGAGACCAAAGCGGACTGGATCAAAGAAACCAAAGCATTGCGGGAGCTCTACCAACAATGGAACGGATAAAGATCAAAAAGCTCCTCAGGAACATTCCTGTGCAGGCCATCAAGGGCAATAAAGACGTCGAGATCACCGGGATCGCTTCCAATTCCAAACTCGTCGCGCCGGGCAACCTCTTCATCGCCAAAAAAGGACTCACCGTCGACGGCGCCCGCTATATCCCCGATGCCGTGGCTGCAGGAGCCTCCGCCTTATTGACCGACCTCTACGATCCGTTTTTTCCCCAGATCACTCAGATCATCCATCCCGATGTCGCAGCCATCGAAGCGGCGGTGGCCAAAGAATACTACGGCCATTGCAGCGATCGGCTGTTCCTCGTCGGCATCACCGGCACCAGCGGCAAGACGACGACCTCATATCTCGTCCGCCATCTTTTTGAAAAACTCAAAGAGCCGTGCGGGCTGATCGGCGGCGTCGAGTGGGTCTTCGGAAACCATGTCTTTCCCTCCTCGATCACAACCCCTGATGTGCTCACCAACTACAAGCTCTTCTATGAAATGATTGCCTCAGGCTGCACAGCCTGCGCCATGGAAGTCTCCTCTCATGCACTGGAGCAGGGAAGAGTTAATCTGGTCGAATTTGATGTCGCGATCTTCAACAATCTCTCCCATGAGCATCTGGACTACCACAAGACGATGGAAGAATACGCCGAGGCAAAGAAAAAGCTCTTCACTTCTTTAAAACCCTCGAAAGATGCAGCGAAAAAGCAGTTCGCAAAGACTGCCGTCGTCAATGCCGATTCCCCTTACGCCTCTCAGATGATCGCCGACTGTGCTGTCAAAGTCCTGAAATTCGGCATCGATCAGCCCTGCGACCTCAGGGCATCCAATATCTCTCTCAGCTCGTCCGGCATGGAATTCGATGTGGAATACCAGCAAAAGAAATGCCGTTTCAAGTCAGCCCTCATCGGCAGGTTCAATGTGTATAACCTGCTTGGCGCCGCCGGCGCTGGGCTTGCCAGAGGATTTGCACTGGAAGAGATCGCCGCAGCGCTCTCTACCTTTTCCAAAGTCCCGGGAAGGCTCGAGTGCGTCCCCAATGACAAGGGACTGAAGATCTTTGTCGACCACGCGCATAAAGTAGATGCGCTGTCGAATGTCCTCTCGACGTTGAGAGAAATTGTGAAAGGGAGGATCATCGCAGTTTTTGGATGCGGCGGAAACCGCGACCAGGGCAAACGCCCGATGATGGGGTCCATCGCGGAAAGCTTGTCCGATGTCGCGATCGTGACCTCCGACAATCCCCGCAACGAAGATCCTGAAGAGATCATCCGTCAGATCTTATCGGGATTCAAAGACTCCCGCAAAGCCTGCGTCATCGTCAATCGGGAAGAGGCGATCCAACGCGCTATCCAGATGGCAAAGCCGGAAGACGTGATTCTCATCGCAGGCAAAGGGCACGAGACCAATCAGATCTTCTCCCACCAGACAATCGACTTCGACGATCGCAAAGTCGCTCAATCCGCATGCAGTTGATTTGATCCTATTTTGATTTCTTAAGATGATATAGAAATTCTTGAAATTTGCTTTCAAAGCCTTCTTTGTGAGCAATCTGTTCATCGAAAAAGTGATCAGGCCGAATGTCAAAATCCTTTCCAATAATGCGTTCTTCTCTCCCAGGGAACAGCCAGCCGTCTGAATTTTCTCTGCAGCCAAGAAGTTGTTTATTATTTTTAATGCTGCTCAATCACACGCAGATCAGTCCTGGGTTACGGATCTCTTAACAAGGTAATTAAAGATCGCCTCCGCTCTTTGCTCCGGAGTTGAACTTTGCCCATTTTGATTATGGAAGGCGTCCTTCGCACATCCGGGGTAATCATTTGCGAAGGGCGCCATGATGGAATAGAGCTCGCCATAGATGGCGTTTTTAGCTTTAGTTGGCATCCTGTCAAAGCGATCCATGGCATCTTTTACGATGGCAGGGGTGTTGCTTGTCAGAGAAGCAGCAATTTCATGGAATACAGCCTCATCAGGTGCATTAAAATCCCAGATCTTGATGGTGTGGTCTGAAGAGCCGGAAAAGAGCCTCTTTCCGACCATAGCAATGCTGTGAACATGGCCAATGTGCCCTTCAAGAGTTGCGGTGCATGTATTTGTATTTAAATTCCAGATCTTGATTGTATGGTCTGAACTGCCTGAAAAGAGCCTCTGCCCGTCCAGAGCAAGGCTTACAACAAAGCCCAAGTGCCCTTTAAGAGTTGCGGTGCATGTATTTGAATTTAAATCCCAGATCTTGATAGTTTCGTCTGAAGAGCAGGAAAAGAGCTTGTGTTTGTCCTGTGCAAGGCTCCAAACATGGTCATCGTGCCCTTCAAGAGTTGCGGTGCATGTATTTGCATTTAAATCCCAGATCTTGATGGTCTTGTCATGTGAGCCGGAAAAGAGCCTCTGACCGTCTAGAAGAAGACTGTAAACATGTCCACTATGCCCTTCAAGAGTTGCGGTGCATGTATTTGTATTTAAATCCCAGATCTTGATCGTCTTGTCTGAAGAGCCGGAAAAGAGCCTCTGACCGTCTAAAAGAAGACTGTAAACATGTCCACTATGCCCTTCAAGAGTTGCGGTGCATGTATTTGTATTTAAATCCCAGATCTTGATGGTCTGGTCTAAAGAGCCGGAAAAGAGCCTTTGCCCGTCCAGAGCAATGCAGGTAACAGCGCGATCGTGTCCTTCAAGAGTTGCGGTGCATCTATTATTATTTAAATCCCAGATCTTGATGGTCTTGTCATATGAGCCGGAAAAGAGCCTCTGTCCGTCCAGAGCAAGGCCGCGAACGGCGCGATCGTGCCCTTGAAGAGTATGCGAAGCATACACCCCTTTTGTTGGATTTGAATTATTAAAGTGCTGTTCTTTTAGTGCTTGCAAGTCTGTCTGATGGGGATCTTTATTTTGAAAATTGGGGAAATAGTCGCTCAATAAAATGGTCAGAGGTTCGACTGTCGTGATAAAGCAAAACTGCCTGCAGGTTTGATTTAAGACGCCAAAATGTTGGATCGGAAGCATTCCCAAGATCTTGAGAAATACATCTGGAGGGAGATTGACTAGCCCGGATGTCTGCGGAGCGGGTCTTTGAAGGGTTGTTGTTCCTCTAGTATTTATTGGTATTCCTATAACGCTATTCGTAAAGCTCATATTTTTCTCAATTTTTAATTCAAATAAACGAAATGAAGACCTGCAATAACCAAAGCAGTCATCTAATTCGCCAACTTGCAATTTTTTTGGGGAGAATTCTACTTTCAGAATGAGTGCTTTAGCAGTACTTCATTCATGAAAGAGTCAGGTTTAAAGAGCTCGTCTTTATTCCCAAGACCACATTTTGATTCAATGTAGCCCGAATTATTAATTTGCGTTACATTATATATGTTTTCCTGATTACTTAAAACAGTGTAAATGCAATTTAATGAAAAATTAATATATGTTATTTAGGCAGGATAAATAAATTATTTATTTTTTAAAAAAAGATAGAGCCTTGCGCACTATAATAATCTTAATTATTTGGAAATAAATGACTTGTGGTTATCTTTTTAAATATGCTACAAAGTTGCGCAGAAGCAGGCTGATAAACCGCATTAAACGGAGGACTTGGAGCAAATACCAGGCTCTATTGAACGTGCCTATCGGTCAACATCTCTTGTGGGCGGTTTAACTAGTCAATCTATCTCATTCAGAAGGAGAGCCGAATAGGGCGCAAGTCCTGTGCGAATGTGTCAAGATCTATGGGTTATCATATGAATGCAGTGATTCACTCTTTACTCAATCAAAGCTATGCACGGGTTCTCCGACCCTCTTTTTTTTGAACTTCGTTAGTTTTCAATGAATACTGATCCTCTCAAGGAAAAGCGGCTTTAAGGATTGGGTTCGCTATGATGACATAGCGGAAGTTTATAGGATGATTAAGCAGTGAACCTATTGCAGGAATCGATTTTTGAACTGGAGCGGGCGCTGTCCAATATTCTGTTAAAAAAACATTAACTTGTTTATCCTGTTCTACGTAGTTGCGTGTAATTCTTTATTTAAAAAAAAGTAATTTTAATATTGCATTTATTAAATTAGCATATATAATGAATCGCTAATAAATAATTCGGGCTACATTGAATCTAAATGTGGTCTTGGGAATAAAGACGAGCTCTTTAAACCTGACTCTTTCATGAAGGAAGTGCTGCTAAAGCACTCATTCTGAAAGTAGAATTTTCCAAAAAAAAATTGCAAGCAGTCGAATTAGATAACTGCTTTGGTTATTGCAGGTCTTCATTTCGTTTATTTGAATTAAAAATTGAGAAAAAAAATGACCACTAGGACTAACGTTACAGCAAAACCAATAAATACTAGTGAAACAACAACCTTTCAAACACCCGCCCCGCAGGCATCAGGGTTGGTCAATCTCTCTTCAGAGGTAATTTTCAAAATCTTGGGCATGCTCTCGATCCAACATTTTGGCGTCTTAAATCAAACCTGCAGGAAATCTCGCTTGATCACGACGACCAATCCTCTGACTATTTTATTGAGCCAATATTTCCCCAATTTTCGAAAAACAGATCCCAGTCAGACAGACTTGCAAGCACTAAAAGAACAACACCGTATTAATTCAAATCTAACAAACGGAGTGTATCGTGCGCACACTCTTCAAGGGCAAAGTGGAACTGTTAACAGTCTTGCTCTGGACGGGCAAAGGCTCATTTCCAGCTCACATAACAAGACCATCAAGATTTGGGATTTAAATACAAATACCTGTACCGCAACTCTTAAAAGGCACAGTGGATCTGTTACCAGCCTTGCTCTAGACGGGCAAAGGCTCTTTTCCGGCTCTGAGGACAAGACCATCAAGGTCTGGGATTTAAATAAAAGTAAATTCACCTCAACTCTATGCACCGCAACTCTTAAAGGGCACAGTGAATCTGTTACCAGCCTTGCACTAGACGGACAGACGCTCTTTTCCGGCTCTGCAGACAAGACCATCAAGGTCTGGGACTTAAATACAAATACATGCACCGCAACTCTTAAAGGGCACGATGGGAGTGTTTTAAGCCTTGCTCTGGACGGACAAAGGCTCTTTTCTAGCTCTTATGACAAGACCATCAAGATCTGGGATTTAAATACAAATACATGCACCGCAACTCTTAAAGAGCACAGTCATCGTGTTGACAGCCTTGCCGTGGATGGGCAAAGGCTCTTTTCCGGCTCTCTAGACAAGACCATCAAGATCTGGGACTTAAATACAAATACATGCACCGCAACCCTTAAAGGGCACGATAGTAGTGTTTTCAGCCTTGCACTGGGTAGAATGAGGCTCTTTTCTGGCTCTTATGACAACATGATCAAGATCTGGGATTTAAATACAAATACCTGTACCGCAACTCTTAAAGGGCACGATAGTAGTGTTTTCAGCCTTGCTCTCGACGGACAGAGGCTCTTTTCCGGCTCATACAAGACCATCAAGATCTGGGATTTTAATGCACCTGATGAGGCTGTATTCCATGAAATTGCTGATTCTCTAAAAAGCGAAACCCCTGCCATCGTAAAAGATGCCATGGATCGCTTTGACAGGATGCCAACTAAAGCTAAAAACGCCATCTATGGCGAGCTCTATTCCATCATGGCGCCTTTCGCAAATGATTACCCCGGATGTGCGAAGGACGCCTTCCATAATCAAAATGGGCAGAGTTCAACTCCAGAGCAAAGAGAGGAGGCGATCTTCAATTACCTTGCTAAGAGATCCGTAATCCAGAGCTGATCTGTATCTGATTGAGAAACATAAAAAATCATAAACAATTCTCAATGAAAGTGTATCCAAATTAAAAAGAGTACCTGACCTCAGCTTCGCCGGCGTTCAGTGTGAAATCCTCGCCGTACTCGCCATGGTAGCCCAGCATCAGGGAAAACCCGTTCACAGGCGAGGTCAAACGCACCCTAGCCGA